>NZ_OY829375.1:2116875-2822500 GCF_963691765.1 Ekhidna sp. | reverse complement strand
CTAGTGCTTTATCTATAAGCTTATGCGTGGGAAGTATTAGTTGTGCTTTGTTCGATAGCACTAAAGTCTTAGTAGCATCAACTCCGAAAGGCTCTAGGTCATTAATCTCTCTTTCAAATACAATCGGATCAAGTACTACTCCATTTCCAATAATATTTAATATGCCTTGATGAAAGATACCTGAAGGGATTTGATGAAGCACATGCTTTTTACCATCAAACTCTAAAGTATGCCCTGCATTTGGCCCGCCCTGGAAGCGAGCAACTATATCATATTTTGGTGCAAGAAAATCAACTACTTTCCCCTTACCCTCGTCTCCCCACTGAAGACCTAAGAGTACATCTACTTTTGACATTTATATTATTTGATTTTTTGGAGTGCTTCTTCTTCTGATTCCACAATATTAAATATTGCTTGGAGTTTAGTCATAATAAGGAGTTTATTGACATGGTCAGATGGCTTTATTACATAAAGGTCACCATTCTTATTTCTGAATTTGGTTAATAGCGTAATTAATACACCAATACCACTACTATTTATATATCGAACCTCACCAATATTTAATAAACAATGAGTAACCCCAGTAGCTATAGCATCATTTGCTAGTTCGACTACTTCCGGCCCATTATTTTCTCCTATTAGGTCTCCTTCAAAATTTAGCTTGAGAATATTATTGTTTATCTCCTGAGTATACTTCATTAAACTTAAGATGCTATTTTATTTTGGCAATTTTCTTTTTGACAGCTTGCATAAAGAATCAACGAGTGATGCATTACTTTGAATTGTAAAAGTTGACCAACGGTAGTTTGGATGTTGTGAATTCTTGGATCACAAAATTCGTGAACTTTATTGCAATCTGTGCAAATTAGGTGATCATGCTGACGAAATCCATATGCTCTCTCAAATTGAGCTAAATTTTTACCAAACTGATGTTTAGTCACCAAATCACAATCTACCAGTAGATCTAATGTATTATATACAGTAGCTCTACTTACTCTATAATTCTTATCCTTCATACTTACATATAAGGATTCGACATCAAAGTGCCCTTCTCTGTCATAAATCTCTTCGAGTATTGCAAATCGTTCTGGCGTCTTACGTAAATTCTTATTCTCAAGATGAGCTTGAAATATTTTCTTTACCTCATCCATGATGTTCTGTCCCTGCATAGCGCAAATATAATTTAAGGTATTATTAAAAGGTTGGAATCAATTGGATCTACTAACCTTTACTACACCATTCACTTTCTCTAACTTCTTAACTAAAGTATCAAGATGTGAGGTGTCCTCAACATATAAGCGAATATTCCCTTCAAAAATTCCACCTTCTGTATTAATTGAAAGTGATCGCATATTTACTTTCAACTCTTCAGATATGATATTGGATACATCACTAACCAAGCCTAAGCGATCTGTACCTATGATAGAAAGTGTGGCTTCAAAGGAATGCTTTCTTGATGATGCCCATTTAGCCTTTATAATTCGATAGCCATAGTTAGAAAGGAGCTCTGCGGCATTAGGACATGTTGTCCTGTGGATTTTAATTCCATCACTAACTGTAACGAATCCAAACACATCATCTCCAGCTATCGGATTGCAGCATTTGGCAAATTTGTAATCTATAATATCTAGATCCTCTCCCAGCAACAGTAAATCACTATCAGTTTTGCGAACCCTACTTAGTTTTTCTTCTACATCCTTGGCTCCCTGAACAGATGATTCTGTTTTTGAGATTTTGCTTTCTGACTTTACAAATGACTTTATTAAGGAGTGGTCAATTTTCCCAACACCAACAAGATAAAGAAGATCTGATGGGGATTTTACGTTAAAGTAGTGAGCGATCTCTTCAAGAACGGTTTGCTGATAATCAATTTTCAGTTGTTTCAGTTTGCGTTTTACAATCTCACGCCCCTCATCTATAAATACTTTACGCTCTTCCTTGAGTGCATCTTTTATTTTGGATTTGGCTTTTGAGCTTACAACATATTGAAGCCAACTTTCATTAGGCTTCTGCTTACTTGAAGTTAAGATCTCTACTTGATCTCCATTTTTTAATTCAAAGTTTAAAGGAACTAACTTCTGATTTACCTTGGCTCCGAGGCAATGTTCTCCAATTTCAGTATGGATATCGAATGCGAAATCAAGAGCCGTTGCACCTTGTGGTAGCGTTTTTAAATCTCCTTTAGGTGTGAAAACAAAAACCTCATCGCTATATAAATTCGATCTGAAGTCATCAACAAATTCAATCGCATTGGCATTATTCTGCTCTAAGATCTCTCGAACTTTGGTAATCCACATTTCCAAACCAGTCTCATCAGAAGACTTACCGTCTTTATATTTCCAATGAGCTGCGTAGCCCTTTTCAGCAATCTCATCCATTCTTGTTGTTCTGACCTGAACTTCTACCCACTGTCCCTTGTCACTCATTACTGTAGTATGAAGAGATTCATACCCATTTGCCTTTGGAATACTGATCCAATCTCTTAATCTATCTGGATTTGGTTGATAATAGTCTGTTACTAAAGAATAAACTTGCCAACAAAGCGCCTTTTCATCCTTATAGGGAACATTAAGTATAATTCTAATTGCAAAGAGATCGTACACCTCGCTGAAGGGTACATTCTGCTTTTTCATCTTATTCCATATTGAATGAATAGATTTAGGCCTTCCCTTTATTTCATATTCAACATTGAGGGAATTAAGTTTATCCTTTATTGGACGAATGAAATTCCTAATAAACTTATTTCTTGAATCCTTAGTCTCATTGATTTTACCAGAAATGTCATTGTAAACTTCAGGCTCTGAGTATTTAAGGTATAAATCCTCCAACTCGGACTTAAAAGCATAAAGCCCTAGCCTATGTGCGAGTGGTGCATATAAGTAAATGGTTTCATTCGCAATTTTCAACTGCTTATTCCTCGGCATACTTTCCAAGGTTCTCATATTATGGAGACGATCAGCAAGTTTTATAAGTATCACCCTTACATCATCAGAAAGAGTGAGCAGCATTTTTCTGAAATTTTCCGCTTGTTGAGAACTCCCCTGATCAAATACTCCGGAAATTTTAGTCAGTCCATCAATGATGACTGCCACTTTTTTTCCAAATAGCCTTTCTATATCCTCTAATTCATAATCGGTATCTTCAACAACGTCATGTAGAAGTGCTGCTATTATTGATGTAGTTCCAAGACCTATTTCTGAAATACAAATCTCTGCTACCTCCAGTGGATGAAAAATATAAGGCTCTCCTGATCTTCTACGCATTCCACTATGAGCTTCCATGGATGTGTAAAAGGCTTTTTTAATAAGTTTAGCGTCGCCTTCCTTAAGAATAGGTTTGGCTTTTCTAAGCAATCGCCTATAGCGTCTTATTATCTCTTTTTTTTCTGATTCTAAATCTTCCTCTACGACCATAATAATTTTACAAAATTAATCCCTTGTTGAATCAAAAATATTACCTACTTTTGCAATCCGATTTTCAGAGCAAGAAAAAGTTCTGGCAACGAAAACTGCGGATGTGGCGAAATTGGTAGACGCACTAGACTTAGGATCTAGCGCCGCGAGGCATGGGGGTTCGAGTCCCTCCATCCGCACTGAAAAACAACCCTCTTTCCGAGACCCGATAAACGGGACGAGTAAGAGGGTTTTTATTTTATAAACACCAAACAATAGTACGTTGGATATAACTTTTGACAAAATAGAAAAAACACAAGGTGTAATTAAAATTAGCGTAAACAGATCTGATTTTCAACCTGGTGTAGATCAAAAAATCAAAGAGTACAGCAAGACTGCTAACATTAAAGGATTTCGTCAAGGTAAAGTACCTACTGGCATGATCAAAAAGATGTATGGCAATGCACTAATAGTTGATGAAATCAACAAGTTGGTATCTGAAAAGTTAAATGCTTACTTAAGAGAAGGCGAAACTCAATTTCTTGGCGAACCGCTTCCGGTAGAAACTGATCAGGAGTTTGATTGGGAAAATCAAGAATCTTTTGAATTTCAATATGAAATAGGATTTGCCGATGATTTCGATGTAAAAGTTGACAAGAAGGTAAAGCTTGACAAATACTTCATTAATGTAGACGATAAAGTGATCGATGAAACAATTGAAAACTTACAGCGTCAATTTGGTGAGACGGAGAATCCTGAGGTTTCGTCTGAGAAAGATACACTTTACGGACAGGTTAAATCAAAAGATGGCGAACTGGATCAGGAAATCAGCATAGACCTCAGAGATTTAGAAAAAAGCGCTTTAAAGAAAATGGTAGGGATCAAGAATGGTGCTGAAGTGGAAATAGATCCAAAGAAAAGCTTTAAGCATGAAAATGCGCTTAAAAATCAATTAAGATTAAATGACGAGGAATTCAAGAAATTGAAGAAGTTGTCATTTACCCTCAAAGCAATCAATCATCACAAACTTGCTCCAGTTAATCAAGAGCTCTTCGATAAAACCTTTGGTAAGGATACTATAAAGGATGAAGCAGGATTTCGTGATCGTGTGAAAGAAATTGTAACACAGAATTATACAGCTGAATCAGATAAATTTTTCGATCATCAAGTAAGAGAGAAATTAACAGAATCTGCTAAAATCAGCTTACCTGACGAATTCTTGAAGAAATGGTTGATAAGAACCAATGAGAATATCACTCCAGAACTTATGGAGTTAGAATATGAAGCATACTCGAAAGAGTTAAAGTGGTCATTGATTCGAAATCAAATAGTTAAGAGCCAGGAAATAAAGGTTGAGCACGAGGACGTGACAAATGAGGCGAAAGAACTAATAAAGAAACAATTTGCTGGTTCTGGAATGGGAAATCAGATGGATGATCAATTAGATACATTCGCTGACAATTACCTGCAAGGTGAGAATGGTGAGAATTACATGAAGGTTTTCAATCAAGTACAGTCTAACAAAGTACTTGATCATGTGAAAAACGAAGTGACAGTTAAAGAGAAGACAGTATCTCTTGATGAATTTAGAAAACTGTGATTTTGAACCAAATGATATCATTTTGAGTTTTGAAAGAGTCCTGTAACTAGGACTTTTTTATTTTTACACCTTATACTTTAACTTATTGAAATGATAAATACTGAGGAATTCAGAAAATTCGCCGTTAAAGGGCAAAATATAAGCGGTTCAACCGTCGACAGTTACGTTCAACATGTTGAAAACATGACGCGAGCAGTAATCGAAGAAAGACCAACAAATTTCAGAGAAATTGATGTGTTTTCTAGACTCATAATGGATCGAATCATATTTCTCGGAATGCAGGTAGAGGAAAACATTGCAAACATTATCACTGCACAACTGTTATTCCTCGAATCTGTTGATTCTAAAAAAGATATACTCCTATATGTAAATAGCCCTGGGGGTTCTGTTTATGCAGGACTTGGGATGTACGACACTATGCAGTACGTAAATCCAGATGTTGCTACTATTTGTACCGGTATGGCTGCTTCGATGGGTGCGGTATTATTATCAGGTGGTGCTCCAGGAAAAAGATCAGCTCTACCACACGCAAGAGTTATGATACACCAACCAAGTGGAGGAATGCAGGGTCAATCAAGAGATATGGAGATTACGCTAAAGCAAATGCAAGAGCTTAGAAAGGATCTTTATAATATCTTGTCAAAACATTCAGGAAAATCTCTTAAGGATATTGAACAAGATTCAGATCGTGACTATTGGATGCGTGCGTCTGAAGCAAAAGAATATGGCCTCATTGATGAGGTGTTAGTGAAAAATTAAAAATCATGGCTCAGGTTACTTGTAGTTTTTGCGGTAGAAATAAGAAAGATGTAGATCTAATGATCTCTGGAATACATGCACACATCTGTGATAAGTGTATTGCTCAGGCTCAGCAGATATTGAATGAAGAACTAAAAACTACGTCTGAGAATGAAAGTCCAAACTTTAAGCTCATCAAGCCTGCGGATATGAAATCGCATCTTGATGAGTTTGTTATAGGTCAAGATGAAGCAAAGAAATTCATCTCGGTTGCAGTTTACAATCACTACAAACGATTGATGCAAAAGGATGATAAAGATGATGTGGTGATTGAAAAATCTAACATCATTATGGTAGGGCAAACTGGTACAGGTAAAACTTATCTTGCAAGAACGCTCGCCAAAATCCTTCAAGTTCCTTTTTGTATTGCAGACGCTACTGTATTGACTGAGGCGGGGTATGTAGGTGAAGATGTAGAAAGTATTCTAACTCGATTACTTCAGTCTGCTAATTATGATGTAGAAGCTGCAGAAAGAGGCATCGTTTACATAGACGAAATTGATAAGATTGCGCGAAAGTCTGACAACCCATCTATAACTCGAGATGTAAGTGGCGAAGGAGTTCAACAAGCACTACTGAAATTGTTAGAAGGAACGACAGTAAATGTCCCACCTCAAGGTGGTAGAAAGCATCCAGATCAAAAAATGATCAACGTAAATACTGAAAACATCCTATTTATATGTGGTGGTGCCTTCGATGGAATAGAAAGACATATTGCTAATAGATTAAACACCCGACCAATTGGATTTGCTAACGATAATGAATTCAACTCTGGTGTTATTGACAAGGAAAACTTGCTTCAATATATCACTGCGCAAGACATTAAGAGTTTTGGTCTGATTCCTGAATTGATAGGACGTCTTCCTGTTTTAACACACCTTGATCCATTAAACAATGAGGCTCTGAAACAAATCCTTACAGCTCCTAAGAATGCACTAGTAAAACAATACACGAAGTTATTCGACATGGAAGATGTGAAGTTAGAACTTCAGGACGATGCTTTGGATTACATTGTAGAGAAAGCCATGGAATTCAAACTGGGTGCTCGTGGATTAAGATCTATCTGTGAGGCTATCGTAACTGATGCGATGTTTGAATTACCATCTAATAAAGAGATTAAAGAAATGGTGATTGATAGAGCTTATGCTGCGGAGAAGTTTGAAAAATCTAAGTTCAATAAGCTTAGAGCAGCTTAAGCCACATCTTCTTCTATCCATTCTACAATATCACGCGCAGTTTCTCTAATTACTGGTCCTGTTCCCACTTTTTCTTTGAAACGTTGATATGCCGTAAGCATTGATGCGCAATATTCATGATCGTTTAAAATCAATTGTATTTCATCAATAATATCTTCAATTTGGTTTGAAGAAAAGCTTCTCAGCAAGCCCTCATCAAGCAGCTCGTTAATAATTAATGCCTTTGATTTTCTTAATCCTAAAAAACCAATATTGCTGGAGATTGTTATTTGAGGACAATTTAAAAGGGTTGATGCAATGGAATTCAATTCAGAATCCACTATACAAATAGCAGAATTTTTCAATTGATCCAATTGACTGGATACAAAATCTACCTTTTCAAGATTTTGAAGTTTATTTATATCTATTCCATTTCTATAAATGGACCAAGTGCAATCTACTTTTCGGGAAGCTTCCCTAACAAGTTTGGCTACTTTGTCTAAGTTTCTCTTACTAGTCAATGATATTCCAATTACTGGAAGATCAGATGTTTGTTCCTCGAAGTTGTGTTTTCGAATAACGTCATTAAAAAAATGACCAATATGAATATTTTTCTTAGAATACGAAGGAAGATCAGTATATACTCGATCAAATGAATTCAATGCCTTAATGTTAATCTTCTTTCCTTCTTTAAAATTAGTAGTGACTTGAATAAAACACTTTTTACAATCCGAAAGAAAAGCATTATTAAAATCATCCCCTATCACTAGAATAAGATCATAGCTTCTTTTCAATTTGCTTTTCTTAATAGGTTTTTTCGAGCACTTTAGATCGGCTTCTTCGTAGGAAATAACCTGACCTGATTGGTTCAAATCTATTTCTGCCCTGACATCAAATCTTAATATTTCAGAAAGAAGTAATGATGCATACTCGACAGCAACCTCAGAAGTAATATTGACAAGATATCTCATTGATCTCCGTAATAGTCGACGAAGTTTCTTGGTGTTTCATAAAGTCTTAAGTGATAGAGCTTTGCTTTTGGAGCAATTCGCGAAATTCCAGGTTCTAATATTTTCCAAAACTCCAAAATTAAATTTTCACAGCTTGCCATCTTATCTTTCATAAACGGCACATCAAGATTAAGATTTTTGTGATCGACCTTATCAATAATCTCAGTCTTAATTAAGTTGCTAAGTTGCTTAAGATCGATAACGAAGCCGGTTTCTGAATCTGGCAGACCTTTTACTCCTACAATTAATTCAAAGTTATGCCCATGCCAATTTTCATTCGCACATGGCCCAAATACTTCTATATTTTTCTCTTCAGACCAATTTGGGTTATATAGCTTATGTGCTGCATTAAAATGCTCTTTCCTATAGACAACTAACATGTTACAAAGATATGCGCGATAAGAAATAAAAAAGCCCTTCTTAGAAGGGCTTAGTTATAAATATTTCTAAATCTTATAATTCTTAAATCAGTGATTGAGTGAACTTAACTAGATCAATCATCTTCTCGTCCTTTTTAAATTTCACTTTGTTTTTCTTGATGAAATTCATGATTTCACTCTTCTTATCAGGGAAAAGCTCAACATAATCATTTTTACTCGGAATAGGTTCTACAATTGAATTCGTCTGAATGTAATACACTCTTGACTCGATAAATTCCGCTTTACCTGAAGAAGCATTGTAGCCATTATTTTCAGGAGCTTCCTTAATTGTTTTCTCAATTTTCTTATACAGCGTAATATTCTCAGATTTAGTTATTCTAAGAAGATAGCCCTGATAAGGAATATGTTCAAACAAGTAGCTTTTTCCAAGCTCATCATTAAATTGAAAATAGTGCACTTTTTCTCTGGCAATTGCTCTTTCATCACCATCTTCGGTTAAAAAGAATAATTGATCTGTATATGGAGCATATTTGATTTTTACATTTGGATATACACTACCCAATTTGGTTTTAATCTCTCCGACATACCAGTCATCAAAAAAGTACGGGCTGCCTTTAATATCTTCGGCGCTTCCAGACTCCCACAAACCGCGATTGTTACGGTTAGGATCAAGTATATCACCTATTCTGCCATCTTGGGCATTTGAAATGATTGATATCAATAAAAGTGCAATAGTGAATATTCTGGTTTTTATCATTTTATTCCTCTTCAGTCCAGTTTAACAATTTTTCTTAAGGTAGTACTTCTACCGTCATTAACTCTAACAAAAAACAGGCCACCTTCTAAAGAAGATAAGTCAACCTGCGTCTCATTTTGGTTTGTTTCTACCTTCTTAACAACTCTTCCGCTTAAATCCATTATCTCAATACTATAAACTGAATTAATTTCAGTTACAACAGAAATATTCCCCTTGGTAGGGTTTGGATAAACTTTAAAATTATTTTTTTCAACTGTACTTGTAAGAACTGGAGTTACTTCAGCTATTTCAGATAAAGAAGATTCGCCTACACTATTTACATTTCTTCCTCTATACCGAATTGACTCTACTTCTTCAATTGTAAAGTCCGTATCAGTGTATTCTGTTTGTGATGGATCCAGTGTAACGAGTTCTTCAAACGCTCCATTATCTATGCTTCTTTCGATAATTACACTTCTACTATTCACAGCAGAATTGGCCCAACGAAGAAGAACACCTTCATTTTCGAATTTCCCTCTAAAAAATTCTAATGAATCCAGTGAGAAATCAGGTATTACGTGAACACGGTCTATGTATAGATTATTTCCATTACCACTCTGACTTTGTATTACAGGTGTAATCGACGACAAATCCTTATATCCGGAAATATCAGTTTTTACAATTGTGGTAGATATTGTTGACCACTCATCGTCTGTGGGAATAAAGAAAATATTGCTACCGGCAGAAGTCGTCCTAAGTTCCTCACCACCAATTTTTTCAAGCTGATTTATTTCCTGATCACAATCTAACTTATAGCCTATGAGTAGTGTATCATAAGCTAGTACGCTAACGCCATCTTCAAAAATGCTATGTGTATAAGCATATGAGAACTCAATGGTCAAAGAATTTATATCGTTAAGATCAATTGAACTAAGATTTAAGTCATCATACTGAGGGAGCAATTCAGCACCATAATTGTAATTATTCACAAAATAAGAACCACTACCTTCATCTACAGAACTGCTATTGTATTCCCACGAAGTACCCGAATCGTCATTATCAATAGTCCATTTGCTCGGGATATCCTCAACATTGAAGGTATTCAAAGTAGTATCTTGAATAAGATTCTCAAAAGGATCTTTTACGAGGATGTAATTTTCACGAGTAATAATTGACTCCTCACCAGAATCATTCGTTACAGTCAATGTGACGTCATAAAATCCAGGTTCATCATATGTAACAAATACGTTTCTTGCAGTTGAAGATTCTTTATCGCTTCCAGGGAAACTCCAATTTCTCGAAGAGCCAGTTGATGTCTCATCTGTAAATTTTACTATCAAAGGAGCGCATCCCACTCTTACATCTGATACAAATGCAGCGGTGAAATTTTCATAAATAAGATTTAAGTAATTTCTTCCTTGCTCCATGCCGTCTCTAATTCTTTCGAATTGACCGGCAGACATTGAAGTCCTACAACTGTTTGGTGCATATGACATTATGTTACTTGGATCAGGGCCAAAAGCCTGTCCATTTGCATCTACTGCAGAGCCGGTATAAGAACAACCGCTTACTTGTCCTGATAAATTAGGATCTGCTGCTGTATCGCAAAGATCATCTCCAGCCACTGTACAATTTGCACCAGCACCACGAGTTACTAATTCATCTGTGGTTCCATTATTGGTCTTACCATGTGTATGATATAGCGTGAAGTAATGACCTAATTCATGGGCAGTTGTGCCGAATTCATTATCTGCACAAGCCGTAGCTAAGAAAACACGATCAGCACTTGGAGGGAATCTTGTGTATCCACAGAGTTGAGATCCACCACTTGTTAAATTGTTTGATACATAAATGTTAATAACACCTGGCTTATCTCTTGAGGCAGCAAGTTCATTTTCTTGAGAGCTATCCAAGTTATAAAAGTTATCATTTGCAACGATAATCGGATCACTTACCTCAAAAAATGTCATCCCTGCTGCAGCATAGATATCGTTAACTTCGTCGATAAGACTAGCAGTTCTAGATGTCTCTAAACCACCGCTATTATCTGAATTTCTTAATAAAAAGAACTGTACGGGCACTCTAACAGGTGCGAAATTATTTACAGCTCTATTTGAGGGAGAAGTACGAACTCTACTAAAAGAATTCATGAAATCAATCTGCTCTTGCGTTGCTTCGGTACCACACCCCAGATCAGGGGAAGTTTGTCCGATCAAACTGAAACAAGTAACTAATAATAAAACTTTAAAACCTAACCTCATCATAATACTAAAGTCTAAAATCAAAAAAAGGGCCATAATCTACTATGGCCCTTTTTAACAATTATTTATTATCTATTGTTCCGGTAGAGGAGTAGTTAACGTATGCAACACTCCATTTATAGCTGTAACATCAGCATTTGCTGGAGAAATTGCAGCTACATCATCACCATCATCAGTTAAAAATCCAAACTGACTAGTCACATTTGTACCATCATCAGCTGTTACAGTTACTAATCGTAATGTACCACCATCTCTAGTTGATAATTCAAGACCTTCCTCTAAATCCAGTCCGAATAACAACGAAGTAATGATGTGACGATCAATTACTGCTTGCAAAGTAGCAACATCAACAGCATCAATATTTGCAATTAAATCAGCAAAATCACCAGCTGCTATTGTACTTTCATCAACTGTTCCACCGTTCGTTAGTGCAGTTCTAAAGTCAGCTTCTAAGTCACTATCCTGAACAGCTAAATATGTAACACCATCAAGACTATCAAGCTCTAAGAATGTCAAAGAAGCCATAAATAGAGATAATGTATCATTTGCAGGTGTCGCAGCAACGTCTGCATCGTATACGCTAACAATATCCATTTCAGGAAGAGGAATCAAGCCTGTTCCACCTAACATTGTCACGCTACCAGCATACGTTTCAGCATCCTGAATACATGCATCACCACCACAAGTAGCAGCGATAGTTACGTTTCCAGTTTCACCGTAAACAGAGATTGCATCAGAATCAATAGCTTCAGTTGAAGCGATGAAATAAGAACCACCTCCAATAGCAGTAACTCTAGTTCCTGTTGAACCTGAAAAATCCACATCACCTTCAAAGATGTATTGATCCAACTCTGCTTGAGTAGAACCACCAGCATATCCGAATGGTGCGATTACAGAGTAAGCTGTCTCGCCATCTGCATCACCACTTAATAATGTAGCATAATCGAATGTAGATGCATCCATAGCAGTGAAGAAAGCTCCAAAGAAGCCTTGTACACCATTAGGATCATCAACAGCTACTGTATTTCCTAATGCTTCATAAACATAAGCTTCAGGGAAAAGTACATTATCAACGATATGAATAGTACCGTTCGTAGCTAAAGAGTTAACAGTTTCTGAATCAGAAGTAGATCCACCAGGAATCTCTACAGAAGCAGTACCAGGCTCAACATCTAAATCAAAACCTCTAGCAGTTCCTGCACCACCATTAGCAGTATATACTCTGCTGTCTGCAAGATCAAGCGTTAAGAATCTACCAGCAACCACATGATTTTGAAGAATCTCAGTAAGTTCTTCATCAGTAGTAGCGGCATCTAATGTCGCAAAATCAGCGAAACCAGCAGCAGCGAAAGCTGCATCGGTTGGAGCAAATACTGTAAACTCAGTAGTTCCACTTAATGTAGCATCAAGACCTGTAGCCTGTAGTGCTGCATTTAGTATAGTAAACTCAGGAGTAGTCGCATCAGCAGCAGCATTTGCAACTATTGTAGCAATGTTATCCTGAGGGAAATCTAGAATCGGGAAGCTCAACACGTGAACGATTCCGTTTGTACTCCAATTAGTACCTACAGAAATAGCTCCTTGTGCGTTGAAGAATCCACCTTCAGAAACATATACAAGTTCACCACCTTCAGTTGTCAGATTTTGCTTAGTCAATTGATCTTCTGTCATCATACCACTGAAGGTATGATTATCGATCAGTGTTGTAAGGAAATCTACATCTGCAGCTTCTACAGTCAAGAAACCTCCATTTTGAAGGGCTGCTTGCATTGCAGAATTATCTAATGCTAGATAAGTTCTTTCTGTTGACTCATCAGATAGTCTTGAATCAAGACCAGTCTTCACAAGTGCAGCATAAAAAAGATCTACATCAGAAATTCTACCTTCAGTAAAAAGTCCCTCTGCATTTCCAGCATACTGAATAGCACTTGGGCTACTTTTATCATCTCCGCACGCACTCAATACTACAAGGAGTGCAACTGCGACAATATATTTTAACTTCTTCATATTATTCTGCTTGCTTTGTTAAAGTGAATTGGTATGGCCCAAATGTTGCCAAAGGACCTTCACACTTAATGGAGAAATTACCTTCGTTATAACTCGAAGTTTCGAAAGCGTAATCTCTGAAAAGTGCAACATTAGGTGCAGGCTCACTGAAAGATACTTGTCCAGGGCATGTCAAGAAAGTCATTACAAGACCATCATTGAAATACTGATTGAACCCGGCAGAGTTAGTAATAACAACCTTAGTACCTGTGTTATCTGTAGGATCTAATGCGATTTCAACTTGATAAGACTCACCGAAGAAATCTGCAAGTCCAAATGGAGCATTCACACCATCTGTAAAGTTTTCATCTACATCGTATACACCTACCCAATCAGCAATAGCAATCGGACAATCATCATCGATAATTGTTAATGCTAAAGTAGTGAATGGAGTAGCATCATTTAATCCTAACTCACCAGCACTGGTGTCAGTCAAGGTTACATTTATAACTCTGTCACCAGTAGCTACAACGTCATCCGCAATTGCTACAACAACGAAACCTCTTGATTGACCTGCAGGTATTGTAATAGTACCTTCATTACTGAAAGTAACTGTACCTGAAGCATCATCTCCTTCATCAAAGAAGTCAGAAGTTACAGCGTAAGTAGTAGTTGCAGTAAATCCAACTGTTGCTTCAGAACTGAAGTCCGTTCCTGTTCTAATAACAGCAATCTCAACAGTATTTTCACCTGTTACCGAAGTTGTTCCATCACCAGAAGAAACAACATTCGATGTTTCACTTACTTGTGAAGCGTTGGCAGGATCTAGGTAAACCCTAGTTGCACCTGTCAACTCAGCATTCACCAACTCACCAGCATCCTTTTCCTCACAAGCAATAACAGCGACTGCAAGAATGAGAACAAGGAATATTTTATTTAAAAAATTATATTCTTTCATATCTAGTCATATTTATTATTCGTAACCAGGATTCTGCGTTGTGATAGCAGGGTTTGCATCTAATTCAAATAATGGAATAGGTAACGTGAACCTAAAGTCATCATTATTGATTTCGCAAAGTCCAAAGTTTGCACACTCGCTATTAGGTCTTACAACATTAACACCCGCTTTTGGGCCTAACCTTTTCATATCTCTGTATCTGTGACCTTCAAATGCAAATTCGATTCTTCTTTCTTGAAGGATCGCTGCAAATGCGTTGGCTCTTGTAGAAACATTGACATCTGTAGAAGCACCTCTAGCACCTCTTAGTTCGTTAATGAATGTATTTACCTGACCGAATTGATTGTTAGAAGCAGCAGCTTCAGCTCTAATTAGAAGCATATCAGCTGATCTAAAGATTTTAAGGTCATTAAGTAGTGGCTGTCCACCAGAACCAGGGTACTTTCCTACAGGAAGTACAGCATAATCTGGAGCAGCTGACTCATCAATGTAAACCTCTCTTCTAACATCTCCCTCTGCCATTAAAGCAAATAGATCTGAACTAGCTACGAAATAAGGAGAACCATCAACAGTAGGATTTACGAAAGCGTAGTTTGCACCAGCCCATCCTCCTGCGAAAGCACTTCCAGTAGCACCTTGACCATCGTAAGGATCACCAACAGCTCTTTCAAGCTTAAAGATAACCTCAGTGTTATCTGCATCATCCCACATTGCTTCGAACTGGTCAGCATCTGCTATCGGATAGTCAGCTAGCAAGCTAGCAGCAGCAGCGTCAGCAGCAGCATAATCCTCCGTATAAACAGCAACCTTTGCAGTTAGTGCAGTAACGAAATCCTGACTTACTCTAGTCGCACTTGCGTCAACTGTTAGTAAACCAGCAGCAGTAGTCAAATCCGCATCAATTTGAGTCAAGAACTCCGCGCTAGTTGCACGAGGCAATTGCGTAGAAGTTTCTGGCACAAAGTTTAGTAGTAATGCAGAAAGCGCAGATCCGTCAGTGTAATCAGTAGTATAGTATGACCACAATTCGAATAACGCCCAAGCACGAAGTGCATAAGCTTCACCAATAACATTATTGTATGCATCTTGATCAGCTTCATCTGGAGTGATCAATTCAGCAGCAGCAATAACTCTATTAGCAGAGTTTAATGCATCATAATATGTCTGCCATAACGAAGAAGTAACAGCAGAACCTGTATTTACGATTCCAGAATATACCGCAACACCTTGTCCTCCATTGTCAGGACCGATTGCGATTTCATCTGTGAAGTTAGAAGCCCATTGGATTGAAGGTGTGTAATCAAACTGATTGTACGTACCTAATATACCAGACTCCAAATCTGTGACATCTTGGAAGGCAGCGTCAGCGCTCAGTCTTCCAACTTGGTCTATATCTATAGCCTCATTACAGCTTAAAGTAAGCGCAATGAAACCTAGAAAAATATATTTATTCATTTTCATAATTTATATCAAATTAACAGTTGATTAAAAACCTAACTCAATACCTAAAGACACTGTTCTAGGTGTTGGGTAAAGTCGTGAACCGCCAAATCCTTCAACGTCAAATCCTCTCCAATCAGTGAACGTAATAAGGTTTTCACCATTTACGAATACTCTTGCTCTAGTAAGGAATTGAGTCTTATCAACCATTGACTGAGGGAAATCGTAACCGATAGTTGCAAATCTTAGTCTTAAGTAATCTGCATTTCTCAAGAATCTATCACTTGCAATACTTCTGTTAGGAGCATTCAATCTTGGCATATCAGTAACTCGGTTGTTAGGAGTCCAAGATCTGTGAATATCTCTTGAATGTCTGAACTGACCAATGTTATCTGGGCTTACAAAACTCGCGTAATCGTTATCGAATCTAAATACTCCGATAGCGTAGTTAGCTTGAAGTTGAACAAAGATTCCTTTGTAATCAAAGTCAATATTGATACTTCCTTGGTAATCAGGAAGGTCATTTTTACCTAACCATACTCTGTCATTATCTACGTCAGGATTTTCAGTTACTTCTCCGTCAGCAGTCAAGAATAATAGGTTACCATTTGCAGGGTTAACACCAGCGTATCGAACTGCGAAGAATTCTCTAATAGGACCTCCTACACGTCCAACACCAACTTGCTCTTCAAGTCCACCAGGGAATTCAAGAATTTCGTTTTTGTTGTAGTTACCAACAGTTCTAATAGTTAAGTTAGGACCATTAGCATTTCTAAGGATGTCATAAGAAAGTTCAAAGTCGAAACCAGTGTTTCTCATGCTACCAAAGTTTGCATCAATGTTAGTTACAGAAGTAACAGCTGATACAGGTACACCTTGGAATAGACCATCAGTAGTTTTCTGATAGTAATCGAACTTAGCTCTTAATCTACTCTGGAATAGTTCAGCATCTAAACCGATGTTGATCTGCTCAACTTCTTCCCATCTTAAGCTTGAGTTACCAATTTGTCCAAGTACTAATGAGTTAGCACCACCATATCCTGCTCCAGTAGCAAAAAGGTCTCTTGTCAAATCTGGAGAAGAGAATACTTGTGATTCGTTGAACTCAATATCAAAGATGTTGATCACTTGGTTACCAGTCACACCATAAGAAGCTCTCACTTTTAAGATGTCGAATGGAAGGTTAGAAGCGAATGATTCGTTATGAACATTCCAACGAGCTGCAGTCGACCAGAAAGTACCCCATCTGTTACTTTCAGCAAATCTGAATGAAGCATCTCTTCTTACTGTGAAATCAAGACCGTATTTAGCATCGTAATCGTAACCTAAAGTTCCGAAATAAGAATACAATCCAGCTTTTAGGATATTAGCAGCAACTGGATCCACAAAGAAATCATTTTGCGCGTTATCCGGTACGAAAGCACTACCGTCTCCAGGAGAGAACGTCTTAGGATCTAGACCTTCTGAGAAGAATCTGAAGTGATCGTAACGAGCTCTGAATTCCTCAGAGTATAAACCTGCATTGATAGTATGTACATCAAAAGACTTCGTATAATTCAAGCTTAATAGTTGATTATATCTGAATTCTCTAGTAAATGCTTGTTGCTGGAATCCTGCAGTAGTATTACCAGTCTGAGCAAATAGTAATGCATTAAATGAAGTTGGTCCTTCAGCTCTTGTTAGTACTTCTTCCTGGAAGTCTCCAGAGATTTGGTATCCAACTTGAAGTCCGTCTATAATTTCATAATTCAGATTGATCGTTCCAATCATCTTCATCTCGTTCTCCTTACGCGTGTAAGTATTCAATCTATCAATTAAGAATAGAGGAGTATTAGCAAATGCTAGTGGAGATAAAATTGCAGCTCCATTGGTATACTCATCTGGAGTTACATAAGTAACTGACTGATAAGCACCAAGGATATAGTTTCTGTTAATTGCACCACTACCAATTGAGTTAGGCTCTTCACTATCAGAATAGTTGATTGATGTATTGATGCCGTAATTCAATTTACCGTTGTTATTCTTACCAGAAAGATTCACACGGATGTTCCCTCTTTCCAAGCTTGAGCTCTGAAGCACACCTTCTTGGTTTAAGTATCCGAAGTTTAGAGATACTCTAGTATTCTCACCACCTCGAGATAATGAAAGGTTGTGCTGATGCGCAATTCCTTGATCGAAGAAGAAATCAACATAGTCAGCATTTTTATTAATTCTGAAAGAATCAATTTGTGCATCTGAAAGTGGAATGTAGCTTCCATCAGACTGAATATTAAGGCCCGGTATACCTTGACCAGTTCTATCTTGGTGATAAATTGGTCTTGCACCTACGCCTAATAAGTATGCGTCTCTTTCAAGAGTAAGCTGCTCAGCAGTACCCATCAAGTCATATCTTTCTTTCTGAAGACTTGAAGATGCAACTCTATACGTGTAAGCGATTTCAAGCGGACTGTTGTAAGAACCTTTCTTAGTAGTTACAACAATTACTCCGTTTGCACCTCTGTTACCATAGATTGCAGTTGCTCCAGCATCTTTAAGTACTGAAACGCTCTCAATATCATTTGGATTTAAACTTCTAAAGTTATCCTGGTTTACAGGAGCACCGTCAATGATAAATAATGGCTCGTTATCACCATTAATAGAGTTTGTACCTCTTAGTCGAATATCAGAACCTGCACCCGGCTGACCACTTGTAGTGGTAATTGCCAAACCTGCTACCTGACCAGACAGCGTCTGAACGAAAGAAGGGTTAGGTCGGTTTTGAATAGTTTGACTAGAGACTGTGGCAGCAGAAATACTTGACTTCTCTTCGGTGATGCTACTGTATCCAGTTACAACAACCTCTTGAAGCTCAGTTAAACCTCCTAGTGTCACATCAATAGTTGTGCGAGCTCCAACCTCAATTTCTTGAGTTTCGAAACCCACATAAGAAAAGATTAGTGTAGCACCATCATCAACTGAAATACGGAAGTTTCCGTCTAGATCAGTGGTGACACCAGTCGTTGTGCCTTTAATCACAACGTTCACTCCTGGTAAAGCCTCACCTGTGTCGTCGGTGACCTTTCCAGAAACCGTTCTCTGTGCCATTGCAACGAATGCAACAGCAATGAAGAACGCAAAACTTAGTAGTAAATTCCTCTTCATACTAACTAGTTAATCGTTAAACATTAATTATTTGAAGCCCGAAAGATATGCCTTTTTAGGATTATTTAACAAAATAAAAGACTCCATTCAGAATAGTAAAAAAACGCAGATCACTGCTTTTTAAGGAAAATTGAACGAAAAAATGGATATAATAGAAATTACCAAATATTCAACTACCACTTAAAGTAAAGCTTTAATAATATTCTGAAACATGTCAAATGTTAAATTTTCGAATTTTTGCAACTCTTTCATTGCTTCGTCCGTAGGACACGAAATTCTATCCTACGGTTGGATTTGCGACCAATTTCTGAATCATTACCTGTTAGGGGGAGAGTATCCGCGTAGCCTTTATAGGTGAGTCGATTCCTTTGAATACCTTTTTCTAATAGGTTCTCGTAGACGGCTTTCGCTCGTAATTCGGATAAGTTCTGGTTGTATTCAAATGAACCAACATTGTCTGTATGTCCTGAAATTTCTACAGTAATGTTTGGATTCTCCTTAAGGAGCTCAAATGCATTTTCAATCTCTGAAAAGGATTTTTCATCAATTACATATGAATCTGTTTCGAAGTATATGTTCTTCAGCACTAAAGTCCTACCCTCAGATATTGGGATTAAACTGATATCAATGGTATCAGGCTTTAGTGAAGTGCTTTGAGTAGTTTGAAAATGAAAATCATAGTATAAGTATCCCTTTTTCTTCACATATGCAGCTAAATCTAAACCGACTGGCAAAATCATGTAATACTTTCCATTAATGGAATCCGATTGACTATTGTAAATAACTTTGTTCGATTCCAAATCAACCACTTCAATATCTGCCCTTAGTGGTTGAGAGGTATTTTCATCATAAACTCCTCCAATGATATAGGAGGTAGCTTTTGACCTTACGCGATTTGGCAATTGAATACTAACCAGCCTGCTATCTAAGATTTGATAATTCTTTTGTTCCTCTTTGGCAAAATACGCGGTCTCACCATCAGCACCAATTACAATCGCTACCTCATCTTTGTAAGTATTGATGGGGTAACCAAGGTTTTTCGGTTTTGTCCAAACTGAGTCTTCCTTATTCGTGACATACAAATCGTAGCCACCCATGCCCGGAAATCCATTTGCAGATATATATAATGAAACTCCATTTGGATGAATAAATGGTGTTGTTTCATCTTTTGGTGTATTGATTTTACTTCCCAAATTTTGTGGGGTGCTCCATTGACCTTCTACATCATAGGAAACCCAAATATCTCTGCCACCAAATCCACCCGTACGGTTTGAAGCAAAATACAGCGTTTTACCATCTGCCGATAATGAAGGTTGCGATTCCCAATAAATCGAATTGACCCTTTTCCCCAGGTTTTTTGGTTTAGACCATGAATTTCCTGATTTCTTGGATATATACAGATCACAGCTACCTATAGAATTTCGACCATCGCATGAGGTGAAGATCATGGTTCTGCCATCTGCCGAAACCGAGCAAGCACCTTCATTCAATGAAGAGTTGATTCTTGATGAAACAGATTCGGCCTCAGTCCACTGTCCATCCTTGAAATAACTAACAACAATGTCCTCATCGCTTTGAACAAAGTCTCGCTTCGTAAAATACATGCTTGAATTATCAATAGTAACAGATGGCAGGTACTGTAGTTTGAATCTATTTATCTGTTCTGGTAAATAGGATATTTCCAAGCTATCGTTAGAAGTAGATAATTGACTTCTTGAAAATCTAAGGCTCTCATTTAATAAGTTAATTTCTGGACTAGACGCTCTCTCTGGCACTTTCGCAAGAAATTGATCTAGATATAATTGTGCGCTTTCATAGTGTCCTCTATCGAAGGCCATCGAAGAAAGTCTTTCAAGAACTGATGCGATTGGGTCTGGAGCAGTCTTAACATAAGAGGAAAACTTAGAATAGACTGAATCCAATTGCCCCATGGCATTGTACATACTCCCCATGCGGATATATGCCTCGAAAAAATTTGAATCTTCTTTTACAGCTTGTTCTAAAAATGAAATGGAAGTTGTAAAATCCCTTTCTCTGTATTTTTTATCAGCCTTTTCATACAATTTTTTCGCTTTTTTGCTATCCGTGGAGAGTGTACCTTGTCCAAACAGGCATCCAGCACTTATCAGCAATAGCGCAACAAAAAAGATCCTTTTCAAGGAATGTCCATGTATTTGTGTGTCTGTAAGGATATTTTCCATCTTGGGTTCTGCTTGACAAAATCAACGACCAAAGGTGTCATTTCTTTTTCTTTTGACCATTCAGGTTGTAAAAACAACTGTGCTTTGTCTTGCATCTTAGATCCATGCTGATCCGCCCATTTAAAGTCACTTTTGTTATACGCTATAACCTTAAGTTCATCAGAATTGATGTAAAACTCTTCCAACGGAGCTTTGAATTTTTTTGGCGAAAAGCAAATCCAGTCCCAGGTACCAGATAAAGGATAAGCACCAGATGTTTCAATATTGGTTTTAAAGCCTTCAGACTTCAATTCATTGGTAAGTTGTGATAGATCATACATCAAAGGTTCACCTCCTGTTACAACGATCAATTCCGCCTTTGACTCTTTAGCTTCCTTCACAATATCTCCGATGCTAACCCAGTCAAATTGAGAAGCATCCCATGATTCTTTTACATCGCACCACGTGCATCCCACATCACAACCACCCAATCGAACAAAGTAAGCTGGTGTTCCTGAATGAAAGCCTTCACCTTGGATGGTGTAAAAAGATTCCATCACCGGCAAAAACGCTGGGTCAGTGATTGAGCTCATATGCTTTAAGGGTGTTCATCAATAATGACGCAATAGTCATTGGCCCTACTCCACCAGGCACTGGAGTTATATAGCTTGCAATTGGCGCTACTTCATCATAAACCACATCTCCTGATAATCTAAACCCAGATTTTCTTGACGCATCCTCAACCCTGGTTGTTCCTACATCAATTACTACAGCGCCTTCTTTTACCATGTCTTTTGTTATCAAACCTGGCTTTCCAACAGCTACAATTAAAATATCTGCTTCTTTGGTATGAGATTTCAGATCGACCGTGGCCTTGTGACATACTGTTACCGTCGCTTCGCCTTCTTGCAACATCAGTAAACTTAATGGGGCGCCTGCAATTCTACTAGCCCCAACAACGACGCAATTTTTACCTGTTGTAGGGATATCATAACGTCTTATCAATTCCATTACACCATAAGGAGTTGCTGGAAGAAGCAATTGATGATCAGAAACAATGCTGCCGAAATTTTGATTCGTAAACCCATCAACATCTTTCAGAGGCGATATGCATTCAGTAATGCGATCTACAGAAATGTGATCTGGCAATGGAATTTGCACGATGAAACCGTCAATATCTGAATCATCATTCAGTTGCTCAATGTGTTTGATCAACTTTTCCTCAGAAATTGTACTTGCAAAATGCATTAATGTAAAATCAAATCCTACGGCCTTGCAGGCATTGATCTTTCCATTTACGTAAGTATGACTTGCACCATCTTCGCCGACAATAATAATAGCAAGGTGAGGTGCGCGATTGCCATCTGCTTTGATTTTCTCAACCTTCTCAGCTATTTCATTCTTAATGTCTTTTGAGACTTTACGTCCGTCAATTATTGTAGGCATTTTACTTCAGTTTTTTAGTCAAGTTTTAGAACGGCCATGAATGCTTCCTGTGGAATTTCAACATTACCCACCTGGCGCATTCTCTTCTTACCTTTCTTCTGTTTTTCAAGCAATTTTCGCTTTCTGGAAATATCACCGCCGTAACATTTTGCGAGTACATTTTTTCGCATGGCTTTTACGGACTCACGCGCAATTATTTTAGTACCTATGGCGGCTTGAACAGCTATCTCAAACATTTGTCTTGGAATTAACTCTTTCAGTTTTTCGCAAAGACGTTTTCCCCATTCGTATGCTTTGTCTCTATGGACAATGGCAGATAGTGCATCTACCTTGTCACCATTTAGCATAATATCCAGCTTCACCATGTCTGATCTTTTATAACCAATTAGCTCATAATCTAACGAAGCATACCCTCTTGAGATGGTCTTTAATTTATCAAAGAAATCAAATACAATTTCCGCAAGTGGGATCTCAAAAGTTAGCTCTACACGATCTGAAGTGAGATAAACTTGATTTTTGATCTCGCCTCTCTTATCCATACAAAGGGCTATGATTGGTCCAATGAATTCAGACTTTGATATTATTTGAGCTCGGATAAATGGCTCTTCGATATGACTTATGAGATTAGATTCAGGTAGCTCAGATGGAGCGCTTACTTTCAGGATATTACCATCGTTTTCAATGGCATGAAAACGTACCGAAGGGACCGTTGTAATCACGGTCATATCGAACTCTCTTTCGAGTCTTTCTTGTACAATTTCCATGTGCAACATTCCCAAAAATCCGCATCTAAAACCAAAGCCTAAAGCAGCTGAAGTTTCAGGCTCCCAAATCAAAGAAGCATCGTTTAATTGCAGCTTTTCCATTGAAGCTCTAAGCTCTTCAAATTCGCTTGTTTCTACTGGGTAAATTCCTGCAAAAACCATTGGCTTTACATCCTCAAAACCTTTGACTTGAAGCTGAGTTGGGCGGTCCACATGGGTAATGGTATCTCCAACTTTTACTTCTTTAGCAACTTTGATTCCTGAGATTAGATAGCCTACGTTTCCAGCAGAAATTGTCTTTTTCGGTTCATGATCTAGACGCAAAACACCTATCTCATCTGCCTCATATGTTTTCCCAGTGTTGACAAATTTTACTTTATCTCCCTTATTGAATGAGCCATTAAAAACCCTGAAAAACACCTCTATTCCTCTGTAAGGATTGAAGACAGAGTCAAAAATCATAGCCTGCAAAGGCTCATTTGGATCACCTTTAGGGGATGGTACTCGATCAACAATTGCTTCAAGGATATCTGTGACACCAATACCCTCTTTCGCACTTGCATGAATGATTGATTCTTTTTCGCACCCGATGAGGTCGATGATTTGGTCTGATACTTCCTCTGGCATGGCGCCAGGCAAATCAATTTTATTTAGAACTGGAATAATCTCCAAGTCATGTTCAAGTGCCAGGTATAAGTTAGAAATGGTCTGAGCTTCAATGCCTTGGGCTGCATCTACTACTAATAAAGCACCTTCACAGGCAGCAATTGACCTGGACACTTCATATGAAAAATCCACGTGTCCTGGGGTATCTATCAAGTTCAGAATATACTTCTCACCATTTAGCTCATAATCCATCTGAATGGCATGACTTTTAATCGTAATTCCTCTCTCACGTTCCAAGTCCATGTTATCCAAAAGCTGAGCCTGCATGTCTCGTTCAGCTACCGTCTGAGTGAACTCTAATAGTCTATCAGCCAAGGTGCTCTTACCATGATCAATATGAGCGATAATGCAGAAATTTCGAATATTATCCATATAAAAAAGTCATTGGATTAGCGCTAACACCCCAACCCCTTGAAAATTAGGCGCAAAGGTAGCAATCCTTTCACCTATTCAATCAAAAAAACTATTGTTTGTTTTTAGTGTCAATTAAAATGGTAACTGGACCATCATTGATTAGAGAGACTTGCATATCTGCACCAAATTCACCAGTCTTCACTTTGCTATCTATTTGACTATCGAATTCTGCAATAAATGCTTGATAAAGAGGTATTGCCACTTCAGGTTTGGCTGCTTGTATGTATGAAGGACGATTGCCTTTTTTCGTACTTGCATGAAGTGTAAATTGACTTACTATTAAAGCTTCGCCTCCTACTTCTACCAAACTTCGATTCATAATTCCATCATCATCTGGAAAGATTCGCATATTACAAATTTTACGACAGAGCCATTCAATATCCTCCTTACTATCGGAATCTTCAATTCCAAGCAATACAAGCACTCCAGTTGCTATTTCTGACACTAATTTTCCCTCAATGCTAACTGAGGCTTGGCGAACTCTTTGTACGACTGCTCTCATTCAGAATATGCGATTTCTACCATTTTTGCTGGTCTATATCTTTTGAATTCCATTTTATTTTGGTGAGCAACTTCTATCATCGCCTTAGCTACCTCCACATCTCTTATTGCCCCTACCTGCTTTTTAGATGCAATCATAAAGAAAGAGGCAATCGCACTGAAAAACTTAGCAACCTCCTCCAAGAAACGATGTTCTTTTCTTTTTCCTAGCAGTAACGACGGCTGGAAAATCTTCAATGCCTTAATATTTAACGCCTGAAGTTGATCTTCAAGCTGGCCTTTAGCCATGTTGTAAAACAAAGGAGAAGAGCTATTGGCTCCTACGGCTGTAACCACCAATAATTGCTTAAAATCAGGCTGAGCCATAGCTATTTTCGCAAAAGCTATTGGATATTCAACATCCACTTTAAGAAATGCTTCCTTTGAGCCTGCCACTTTACGCGTAGTTCCTAAAGCGCAGTAATAATCATCTCCATTGAAACTAGAGGCATGATTTTCCAAGTTATCGAAGTCCTCAACAAGAACCTCAATCACCTTCGGGTCTTTGATTTCATGTGATCTACGTGACACCAAAATGATTGAATCATACCTATCATCTTTAACCATAAGTCTCACTAGTTGGTATCCAACTAATCCTGTAGCTCCAATAATTACGGCTTTTCTATTAGGCATTTTCTCGCGCTTGGAAATTAATCAGTCGGATTGGCTTGATTTCTTTCCCATTCCTGGAAATGAACAATATCCTTATTTAGTTTCTTTACTATCAAGTAAACCACGGAAGCATCATCAGCAAAGCCTAAAGCCGGGATAAAATCAGGAATGAGATCTATTGGAGTAACAAAATATAGTAGTGCAAAAACAATTAATATGATACTCGAAACGGGAAATGCACGATAAGCACCAGAAATATGCGATTGAGCCATTTTAATTAAAATTTGAAGCTTTGATTTCAAATCTTTAAGCTCTTCTGAATTTTCTGCAACACGTCTTATTTTTTTTCCAGCTGCAGTGAGTGTAGTTCTAATTTGATCGCTACTTGAGGCAGTTTCCTTAGCCTTTTCCCATATTTTTTTTGTCTTATCCATTCATTAAAAAACGTCCTGTATCTCTTCTTTAATATATTTTATTGCCTGCTTAGGAGTATCCATTTCTTCACCCGCAGAATTTTCAATAATAGCACGTGCCAGGTCGAATCCTTTAGCATCTTTATCTAGTGCATTTGTAGATGAATTTATGATAGATATCGTTTGCTCAACGGCAGTGGTAACATATGTCCAGGCACTATCTGACATGTAAACCTGCTGAGATAGATTATGGTTGAATTCGTTTCGAATCTCGTGTATTAAAATTTGTTGAAATTCTTCTGCGGTATAGTCGGGGCTACTAAGTCTTGAAATTAAGTTTGATGGGGTTATACGTTCTAGCAGTAGAATAACACGCTCATAAGCCTGAAGGCGGATAGGCACAACAATTTCCTGATTTTTTTGCCTCACACTAAATGCGATTTCATCTAGCTGTTTTTGCAAAAAGGATCTTACTAACAGATAGGCAAGATAAAGCACCAGACCAGCTGGAATTGTAATTTTTAGAAGGTCGTAAACCATTTCCATGTACGAGAATGTTTATGTTGTTAATCGTCAAAAATAACTCGAAAAATTCGGGAATTATTGAATGTGAATTAGTATTACTTTGTTGAAACGAAGATTGAAATTAAAAGATTACGCTTTCATCGATAGGTTTGTACAATGAAGAGCGAAAAGTAGCATGGATATACCAGTTGAGATTACAGAAAGAGCATTAAGTGAAGTGAAGAATATTCTGAAAAACAAAGGAATACCTGAAGGCTATGGATTGCGTATTGCTACGAAAGGAATGGGCTGTGGTGTGGGGTTCAAACTCGGCTTTGATAAGAAAAAAGAAACCGACGAAGAGTACTATGTGGATGGCGTACAAGTCTTGGTTCAAAAGCGAGAGATGATGTTTTTAGTCGGTAAGAAAATCGAATTCTATGATGAATCAGATGGCAGAGGTTTTGTTTTTATTTAACCTTCTAATTCCACAGTAGCCTTATGGCACAACCCCTTAATCGGGGGATTGTATTTGCTGACTCGAACCTTTACATTGTTGATTTGTGGGAAATTCTCTTTTAATGCTTTGATCATCTTACCAGCTAGATGTTCCAACAGGTTTGCATCAATACTCATCACCTCCTGAACTATCTCGTAAACTTTTTCATAGTTCACCGTCCCATCTAATTTATCTTCAAGTGCAGCATCTCTAACGTCTACATCGAGCGTTACATCTACGCTGTATTTATTACCAATCACACGCTCTTCTTCATAGTAGCCGTGACGAGCATAAAACTCCATCCCCTCCAAGGAAACTTTTCCCATAATTTGCTTAATCTGTATCTAGTTCGTCAAAAAACGAAACTGTTTTAGAAATAAGTGGCCCTTTCTTCTCTTCTACTTCCTCATCTCCTTCTTTTTTCAAATCTTCCTTTTGAGCAGCTGGCTTTTCAGAAACTTCAGGTTCAGGCTCTTTCTCATCAACAACAGGCTCAATTGGCTTTTCAACTACTTTCTCCGGCTTAGGCTCAGGTTTTTCCTGAACAGGCTCATCTTCGGCAGGCTGAGCGACTGACTCCTGTTGAACGGGCTGTTTAACTATACGCTCCCGCAATTCTTCGGTCTTCGGAGGTTCAACTTCATTCTTTACTTTTGGCTCTTCCGCTATTTCTTGCTTCGCGGGCTCTTTTGGTGGCTGTTCTAAATGTTTCGCTTCTACTTGAACCTCGGTCTTTTCCGACTTGATTCTCTCTTCGCTTTCACGTGCTAGCTTCTTTACACGTTGAACATAATCATCAAACTTAAACTCCTTAGTCTCTCCAGTATTTCGCTCTACTTTTTCTATGAGTGTTATGGACAGATTTTTAAGCTCTTGAAGTGCATTTTGACGATGATTCTCAATGTCTCGATGATTTTGCTCAATACCTTTAACAGCATCTTGCAACTCCTCTATGATTTGACGCGCCTCCATTTCAGCTTGTTCAATCATAGCTCTTGACTTATTCTTGGATTCGCTAAGCAATGCTTCTGCATTCATCTTAGTCTCCTTCATGTGAAGTTCGGCAGCTTTATTCGCTTGATCTATCACATTCGCTCCAGTATCCTCAGCTGTCTTGAGAGTTTTATAAAGCGATGTCTCTACCTCGCGCAATTTGGCAACTTCTTTCTCAGCTTGCTTCAACTTAAGGACCAGCTCCTTATTTTCTTCAAGCATTCGTTCCCACTCATTGGATAATGACTGCAAAAAAGCGTTGACTTCATCCTTATCATACCCCCTAAGCTTCTTCTCAAAGTCCTTTTGACGAATTTCCAGCGGTGTTATCTTCATTCTGCAAATTTAATTTCCCAAACGGAGATCGAACGATCATCGCTACAAGTTACTAACAAGTCACGATAATTCATCCATAGCAGCTTATTAACGCTATTTCCATGTCCTGCGTGCCTATGTTTGTCTAATACTTTGAGTAAACGAAAATTATGTGCATCCCAAAGTTTGATCGACTTATCCATGCTTGCAGTCACAAAATACCTCCCATCTTCCCTAAAGATTACGTCATTTATGGTATATAGATGTGCGGCAATTGATTCTCTCAAAATATAATCTGCTTGGCTATCCCAAACTTTTAGCTGAGCATCGCGACTTCCAGAAATTACATACTTGCCTGAAGGGTGGTATTTTGAAGCAAAAACAGAGTTTTTATGCCCCTTCAACTCCTTAAGGACTCCCATAGAATCCGAGTCAATTATTCGTATAACGTTGTCACTAAATGAAGTCGCTACATTAGGTCCAAATACATCAAATGCTCTAACACGGTCATTGGTGTATTTTATTCTTTTTTCAATTATCAAATCCTTAGATAAGACTACTACTTCACCATTTGATTGAGCAACCCATATTTTATCGTTAATGATGGAAAGGTCGAATAATTGATGATCGCCTAGATGAATAGAACCAATTTCAACCTTTTCATTCAAGTCTATCTTGTGAATACCATCATTATTCTTTCCAACATAAAGGAATCCTTCGCCTTGATCGTAAGTCATTGCGTAGACAGACCCATCAATCTTGCTAATAACCTCACCTTCATCAGGAGCGCGCAAATCCCAGAGAACGATCATCCCGTCGCCACCTGCGGAGATGAATCTATGATCATCAATAGCTTCTAAAGAATAAATGCTATCATTATGTCCAAGAAAAGTGTGGAGTTTTTTTGCTTCGATCTTACCCATTTGGAATGCAAAAGTATTACAATTGCTTTATGCCTCTACTATTAAATAAACAGATTGATGATCAGTCTGCATATGCGGTGTGGAACATTCAGGAAACTTTCTTAGAGCTTCCTTATTTATCTCCAGAGCCATTTCCAGCAGACCTAAATCCTGTGAGGCAAGCTGAGTGGATCGTCGGTAGAATTTTAGTTAAAACTTTGTGTGAAAAGTTTAATATCCCATTCAATGGGATTAGCAAAGAAGATAATGGCAAACCGTATTTAGAGGGGCTTGATGTGCACATTTCTATTTCTCACTCATTCCCAATAGCTGCGGCAATGATTCATCTTCAGAAACCATGTGGCATTGATATGGAGCGTCCGAGAGATAAGCACGATTATGTGAAAATGAAATACCTACACTCGTCTGAAATGGAGTACAAGGATGATCTTCAAAAGCTTTGCACCATCTGGTGCGCAAAAGAAGTGATATATAAGATTTTTGGAAGGAAATTTTTGAGTTTAAAAGACGAAATAAAGGTCACCTTTGAAACCGACAGTAAGATTAAAGGCGAAATTCTAAAAAAAGGCCATGAAGACACTCATCAAATCCATTACGAGTGGGTGAAGGAGTATCTTCTGGCATTTGGTACTTGAATAGTTTATTCGTCTTTCAAAATGTTTACTGGATTTGCTTTAGCTGCTTGAAGTGATTTAATACCTACAGTTAAGGCTCCAATAACAAAGGTTCCAAGTCCTGCAAGTATAAAGAGAAGTGGATTGAGGCTTATTCTAAACTCAAATCCTTCCAACCATGCGTTCCCAAAATAGTAACCGAATGGTGTAGCTACAATGAAGGCAAAAATCATAAGAATGGAATAATCTTTTGATAGCAATAAGATCAATTGATTAATACTTGCTCCATGCACTTTTCTTACTCCTATCTCTTTCGACCTTTGTTCTGCGCTAAACGCAGAAAGACCAAATAAGCCCAAGCAAGAAATGAAAACAGAAATCCCTGCGAAAATTTTAACCAGCGTACTTACCGTCATCTCTGCATTATAGCTTTCGGCATAAGTATCATCAAGGAATTCGTATTCAAAGGGCTGATCGGGCTCCAGTGCTTGATTTACTTTAGCTATTGACTCAAGTGCCTTATTCGGATCTCCTTGGACTCTCACCAGTGCAACATGAGTACTCGATGGAGCTATGCAGGTAATTATTAATGGAGCAATTGGTTCATGAAGGTTTTCCATGTGGAAATTTTTCACCACACCAACCACTTTTCCATCAATCCCCCAAAAAGATAGGTCTTGATTAATGGGGTCTTCAAATCCCATTAGTTCAGCCATCACCTCATTGATTATGAAATTGCTAGAGTCAGTCAGCTGCTCATCAAAAGCTCGCCCTTCTTGAATCTCCATTCCCATGGCTCCAATAAAGTGCTCATCGGTTATTAATATATTGATTTCATAACCTTCTTCACTCATTCCATCCCAGCGTGCAGAACTTGTGGATCTACCATATGAAATTGGGTTGCCAGAAGCGGCAGTCATGGCGCTGACCTCAGGTATTTTCTTTATTTCGTTTCGATAGGTGTCTAGTCTATCTCCAAATCTATCGCTCATCCGAATGGCAACCAGATTATCTTTATCTAATCCTAGATTCTTATTTAGCGCGTATTCAAGTTGACTATAAATAACAGCTGTTCCAACAATCAAAAGTGTAGATATCGAAAATTGAAATACGACTAACCCTTTTCTAAAATATGCAGCTCCAGAAGATTGCTTCACATTCCCTTTTAACGATCTGATGATATTAAAAGTAGGTAGTAATACTGCAGGATATAATCCTGAAAGAAAACCTACGGCTAGCGTAGTGCCACCCAAAAAATACCAGGTAAATGGATTCTTAAAATCAATAGAAAGCTGTGCATCTACCAACGCATTAAATGATGGTAATAACATCCACACCACAAATACAGAAACTACAACAGCTAATAAGGAGAGTAGTATTGACTCAATGAAAAACTGGACACTTATCGAAGATCTTTGCGCACCCATTACTTTTCTAAGTCCTATTTCCTTGGATCTTCTTCCTGAGCGAGCGGTAGCAAGATTCATGAAATTGATGCATGCAATGACAAGAATGAATACCGCAATTATTGTTAATATCCTTACATAATCTATTCTACCACCATCTACGACCCCATTTTCAAAATTGGAATAGAGAAAATAGTCTTGAAATTTATGTACAATCAAATACTCCTCTCCTGAGTTGCTTTGACCAGCAGCATGTGTGATTATTTCATCATACATCCGCTCCTCTACGACAGCAAGATTTGCTTCATCCCCCAAAGTAAAATAGATCCTAAAGCTTCCATTTCCCCAATCATCAACCCATTCATTATTATTAAAGAAGTACTGCGCAGGCAGTAACCAATCGAACTGCAGGCTGGAATTTGTGCCTGTATTTTCAAAAACACCGGTTACAATAGCTTCTCTTCCATCATCAATGATCACAGGTGACCCAACTGCTTTTTCCTTCCAAGTAGAACCAAATTGCTTTTCAGCAATTGATCTAGAGATTACAATTGACCCCAAATCGTCAAGCGCAGTATTTGGATCTCCCTCGAGTAATTCGAATGAAAAAAGAGTCAAGAAATTAGGTGTAGCAAAGAATCCCTCCTCCTCTGAGCTATCATCATCCTTGAAAAATTCCATGTCAATCTGCCAGCTTAGCTGAGCAACTTCATTCATTTCAGGATATTCCTCTCGAAACAAGTCTGCTGCAGGTTTTGGAACGGTCCATGTTGTATTAACCATCCCACCAGATTGTTTCATATTTCTAAATACCTGATAGATTTTATCCCCATTTGAATGAAATTTATCTACAGACACTTGTTCATTTACCCAAATGAGAATTAGTATACTTGACACGAGTCCAACAACCAATCCCATGAGATTTAAGGCAGTGAATCCTTTATATCTAAGCGCATTTCTGAGCGCTATTTTTAAAAAGTTTTTGATCATAGCAGTATTTATTAGTCCGTTTTTTATTTCAAGATTTCTGATAATACCTGGACGAAAGAGCATCAATACGTCCAATGAATATTTGAGCTTAGCTATGAATGCATTTTTGATAAGTCGTTCAGCATAGAGTTCTGAAAGATCTCCTTCCACATCTTCTAGGAGCAGTGGATCACAAAACCATCTCAAAAATCGACTAGCTAGCTTCGGAGGCACTATAGCATCCTTTTTATTCATATCTCAATGAGCTTACAGGATTTGCTCGTACAGCTTTGATCACATGGTAACTTATTGTTGATAATGCTATGATTAATGCCACAGCACCACCAATGATGAATAGAAGTGGATTAATATCAACTCGATATGCAAAGTTTTCCAGCCATCCAGACATGAATACGAATGTGATTGGTGAAGCGATAACAAATGAGATAAATATCATCGTGGCAAAGCCTTTTGATAATAGAAACATTAACTCCTTAACAGAAGCACCCATTACCTTTCTTATTCCGATCTCCTTAATTCTGCGCTGTATTGAAATAGAAGCAAGGCCGAACAATCCCATGCATCCGATAAAAATTGAGAGTACAGCTATTATGGTTATTACAGATCCCATCTGCTGATCAGACTTGTACATCTCATCAAAATGATCGTCTAAAAATTCATATTGCAGTGGAAAATCAGATACAAATTCGGCATATACATTTTCAATTTCATCAAGTGCTGCATCAAGATTCTGTCCATTGATCTTTACCGACATTTCACTAAAACCCCAGTCAGAATGAATAACCATCGACAAGGTATTTACTTCAAAATGAAGTGAGTTAAAATTAAAATCCTCAGTGACTCCAATGATCGTTCCTAGCGAATCGTTAGGATACCAGCTGTGACCCACACTTTGCCCAATAGGATCATCAAAACCTAGCTCTTTAACAAAGGCTTCATTGACGACAAATGCCAAACCGTCATCGGTAGCAAAGTCTTTTGAAAAGCTTCTACCCTCTTTTATCTCTATACCATAGACTTCCAGATAGTCGTAATCCACGTGAACATTGGACGGTGTGAAATTCACAATTCCTGTATCAACTCGTGCTTTAAATCCCCATTGATGGAAATTGTTACCAAGTCTTTGACCTGATGCAGTAACGCCTAGAATATTGGATTGGCTCAAGAGTTCTTCTTTCATTTCAGCGTACTTCTCTTGCATTTCACCATTCATCTCGATGAGTACAATATGGTCTTTTGTGAAACCAATGTCCTTATTCTTGATGAAGAAAAGTTGCTCTACTACAATTAGCGTACATACAATCATACCCAGCGCCAGGCTAAACTGAAGAACTATAAGAGAACTTCTAAAAATGGATTTTTTCTCTTTATTCTTAAGTCCTTTCAATACAATCACTGGCTTAAAAGATGATAGATATAATGATGGGTATAAACCGGCTATTATTCCTAAAAGGATTGTGATAGATAGAACTGCAGGCAAAAATTGTACATCCTGAATAAACGGAATAATTGCCAGTTGCCTGTCGATAACATTGTTTAGAAATGGTAATGCTACCAGCACTAAGATAAATGCAAAAACAAGTGCAAAAAGCGACAATATAACAGACTCAAAAATGAATTGAGAGAGCAGTTGCTGACGCATTGCACCTATAGCCTTTCTCACACCAACTTCCTTACTTCTGTATGTAGCTCTCGCTGTAGTCAGATTTGTGAAATTGACTGAAGCAATGATCAAAATAAAAATGCCAACGAGTACAAAGACATCCAGATACTGGCCATTAAATTTTCTATGGTTATTGTAGTCATGTTCTATATCCATTGATGCTAAATGAACTTCAGGAAGTGGCTGTAGGAATAGCTTATAGCGCTCGTTGATATCTGGATTATCCATAGCTGAAGCCAGATACTCTGGAAATTTCTCAGTGAGCGCAGCAATATCTGCTTTCTCATTTAGAATGAAGTAGGTATTCAGATAGTTGGATCCAAATTGATTATTGAATTCATCTGCTTCGTTTACTGCGGCAAATACTGAAAGTGCAATATCAAATTGCAAATGTGAATTTTCTGGCACATCAACGACTGCTTTTACTTCCAAGCTTCCATCTCTTATTGTAAAAGTTTTACCAACAACATCAGTATCTCCGAAAAATCTAATGGCTATTTCTTTGGAAATCACGGCATCGGTGGGTCCTGTAATTGCCTCCTCTGGATTACCTTCTAAAAGGTTAAAATTGAAAATTTCGAAAAAGGTGCTATCCACTCCTACAACTCGTTCAACCAGCATATTTTTTTCTTCCACTTCAACAAGCTGACTACCCCAACCCCAAAATCGCGTATACTTTTCTATCTCAGGAAATTGATCCGTCATGGTAGGACCCATTCCTGGCATTGATAGTGCTACTTTCTGCGTATTAGTCCCCGGAAAGCTCTGTACCTCGCAGAGTCGATAAATATTATTTTGATGTATCGCATCAAAAGATTTTTCATCTTTGATGAAGAGAAAAATAACCATGCATGCAGCCATCCCTATGGTCAGACTGAAAATGTTGATAGATGAAAAACTCTTGTACTTCAAGAGGTTTCTCATTGCCGATTTAAAGTAGTTTTTAAGCATTGCAGTATTAATTAGTCCGTTTTTTATTTCAAAATTTCTGACAATCCCAGGTCGAAAAAGAAGGATTACATCGATTAAATATTTGACCTTAGCTATGATCCGGTTTTTTGATGCTCTTTCTGCAAAAAGCTCAGATAAATCACCTTCGACATCCTCAATAAGCATTGGATGACAAAACCATTTCAAGAATTTTAATGGCAATCGAGGTGGCGATATTTGAATGTTGTCCTTCACCTATTTCATCCAAATTTGAAATCGAATGCCACTGATGGAATTGAATCCCAAAGCTGCTTTCTTGTATCCATCACCTGATCGAGAACCTTTTTACCGAGAGGGGTGACTTTAAAGAATCTTTTTCTTTTACCTCCTCTAACAGCCGTGGCTTCTCCAAACTCTGACTCCAGATACCCTTTTTTCTCTAGTCGATTCAATGCAGTTCGCATCGCTCCCACGCTCACTTTTCGTTCAAGTCTTTTTTCAATTTCCTCCTTGATCGATATTCCATATGCATTTTCGAATAGAACAGCGACGGTTAGCATCACAACCTCCTCAAATTCTCCAATTGAATACTTATTCATAAGATTTTTAGTTTAAGTCCTAAAAGTAGTCAAAATATTTAAGTCTTAATTGTAATCTTAATACTCCAAAGAGAAATTAAGGTTACACTACACTAGAAATTCATTTTGATTTAGCGCTAAGTCGATCTTGGATTTTTTCGCTTTGAAGCTCTCTCAAGGCATCTGAGGCTATCCACCTTGCAGGTTTCGAATTTTGACTTTTAATGCGCTCTGCATATTCGACAGCCAGTTTATTTAACTCAAGATTTTTCTTTCCTAATTGTCTCAGAGCCCAATTAACAGCCTTCTTGACAAAGTTTCTTTCATCCCAAGATTCACGCTCGATAATCGGGAAAAAACTTACTAAACGATCGTTAGGTAATTTTTTATCATGGATTGTAATCCCAACCATTAATGCAAAAGCCATTCGCTTTTCAAACTCGGGTTCGCGTTTGCTCCATTCATCTATTTTCTGAAAAGCAAATGGTGTTTTCGGTAGAATTTTCATTCCGATTCCATCCACTAAATCCCAAGAATAGCATTCAGAAGTCCATTTTTCAGCGAGTTCCTCAGTAAATAATTTAGGTTCCGAAATATGAATTGCTAACAACTTGCATTCATGAATGGGTTTTTTCCAAAGCTCGTTTGCAAGGCTTTGATTTCTACCTATTTCCTTAGCATATGGCTTCAAATACGCATTCTTAATCCCCAAGGACTCTGGAGCGTCTTTAATCCCGAAATATTCCATTTTGGAAATATATGAGGGATCTGCCATGCTATGCAGATCTGAGACTATTTCATCAATGCTTTTCATATTGAAATTGATCCAGTAACAGGCTATGAACAAAGTACTTTATCGATTTTCAACCCTTGATATTAACTATTTCCTATAAATAATACCAAGTTGTTCAAGCTTTGAAAAAAAGAATTCCCAATCTTTATTTTTAAAAGTCTCCATTGGAAATCTGGATGTAATTTTTCCATTTTTAAGTTTAAACAAGATTGATGGAGGTTCTCTATGAATCAGATCTTGATAAACTACTTTTTCAATATCACCAACTCGATAACTTTTCTTGATCCAAAACCAATACCTATTTCTGATTTGAATAATTCTTTCATCAAATACTAGGAAGAAGCTCCTTGACCCAAATAGCCATATGAAGAAAATATTGCCAACCAAATGTATTAGGATACCCGCAAGATCTACATTGTCATTTTCAACGATATAATCGTATAAAAAGAGCATATTAAAACCAACCAACATTATTAAATTAAAGCCAATAGGCCTACCTTTTACTGATATGAAATTATCACCAAGGCCTTCATGCTTACCAATTGGTTGAATTGTCGGTTTCGGCTGTGTAGCTGGCCAACTATCTATCAATAAGAATTTCAATGCTTTCTTGGTTCTGCCAAATCCTTCATAAAGAAAGTCATACAATACAATCTCATTCCCATTCTTTAACTCAATAATTGTTGATTCAGTATACGACCAATTAAAGAGAAACCTGAATAACGATTTTTGCTCAACATGTACATTCTTAATCTTACTTCTAGGGATTTTATGAACCCAAAAAAGGCGTCTTAAAACGACCTCATTTTCATTCACCATGACTTCAGGAGCGCTTTTGACATACATGAAAACGATAATCAAACTTGAAAGTATCATAACATTTCCTAAAATGAACATCAAGATACTAGTTTGACCTGTCTCATCTTTTGCTACAATGTAAGCTAAGAATGCGCCTACGGCAATTAACATTCCTCCCCCTACACCCAAAGGAATGATCCAATTATCTGCTGGATCACTAACTACCTTTTTAACTTTGCTCATAAACTAAAGTACTGATCATCCATTTTTTGAAGGATGAGCTTTATTTCATCTGCTTTATGATAATCCCCAAGCTTTTCAAAGGATACAATTAGATTCCTTAATGCTCGTAAAATGATATCCAGATTGGAGCATGGATCATAAAAAATATCTTGCTTTTCCAGTTGAAGACTTTCCAGATAATTATCAATATCATCTCTGGTAAATACTAGGCCGCGATTAAACACATTAATGTAAAAGGACTCATCCCCAACTTGGTATGTCAAGATGAATAAATTCGGGAGATTAACACCGTAAATCGGCAAGTCCATTTTTTGTGCAAGGAGCAAATAAACAGCGCAGAGAGAGATTGGATTCCCTTTTTTAGTCTCCAACACCGCATTGATCATTGAGTTAGCGGGTGAATGAAAATTCTTCGTGTTTGCTCTGAACTTGAACTGATTAAAGAACACTTCATTGAACACTTTCACCCGATCATATGGTGCCATCTGATCCTCCATATGTCTCCACAATTCATGGTATAGCTGATCTAGCTCTTGGTTGAGTTCATTGATCTCTAAATCAGGATAGAGATAAGTGGCAACAATCCATAATCCTTCTAAAAGATCACTATCTTCTTGGTCTTTCCATTCAAGAAATCGCTCTTTCAATAGTTCGAATTGAAGTTCGTGAACAAGGTCTTCAATTTTCCCCTGAACAATAGGATTGAACGTACTTTCCCACTCCTGTTCTAGCAGTGGAATTATACTCGTTCCTAGCGACATTATCTTTTCTTCGACATGAGAAACCACCTCATCATCTTCATCGTCGAGCAGAACGACTAATGCCTTTATTTCTGATTCTTTGAGCAAGTATTAAAGATATCAAGTTTGGATGACACCTACATTCATTCGCTCCTCAATTGGAGCGTGATCAGCCATTTCTATCCCTTTAGAAATTACATTTCGCGTCTCTTTGGGGTCAATAATACCATCTACCCAAAGTCGTGATGCTGCGTAGTATGGGCTTAACTTTTCGTTATAGGAATCTTCAATTTTCTTAAGCTGCGCCTGTTTTTCCTCATCAGTCAATTCTTTCCCCTTCGCCTTAGCCGAAGCAATCTCTATTTGAAGTAGCGTTTTAGCTGCAGAACCACCGCTCATTACGGCAATTTCAGCAGTTGGCCATGCATAAATCAACCTTGGATCATAAGCCTTTCCGCACATGGCGTAGTTGCCAGCTCCATAAGAACTCCCAAGCACAATACTAAATTTTGGCACAACTGAGTTAGAAACAGCATTCACCATTTTGGCGCCATCTTTAATAATACCTCCGTGTTCAGATCTGGAACCAACCATGAATCCATTGACATCATGGAGAAAAACCAAAGGAATTTTTCTTTGATTGCAATTCATGATAAAACGCGCAGCCTTATCGGCAGAATCAGAGTAAATAACTCCTCCCATCTGCATCTCGCCTTTTTTAGTTTTTACAACCTTCCGTTGATTGGCTACAATGCCTACACTCCACCCATCAATTCGCCCATAACCACATACTATAGATTTGCCATATAATTCTTTGTACTGGTCAAAATCAGAGTCATCTACCAGGCATTTAATCACCTCAACCATATCATATTGAATGCCACGATTTGCAGGGAATTCTCCGTAGATATCTTCTAATTTTTTCTTAGGCAGCTTACTTTCTGCTCGATTAAAACCCGCTGATTCTGGATTTCCGACTTTATCAAAGATTTTCTTAATCGCATCAAGTGCTGCTTTATCATCAGCAAACTTATTATCAGTTACGCCAGAGATCTCACAGTGAGTAGTGGCACCACCTAAGGTTTCGTTATCAATATCTTCTCCGACAGCTGATTTCACGAGGTAACTTCCCGCTAGGAAAACTGAGCCTGTGCCATCTACAATTAAGGCCTCATCAGCCATGATTGGCAAATAAGCTCCTCCTGCCACACAACTTCCCATAATTGCTGCAATCTGAATAATGCCTTTAGAAGACATTATAGCATTATTTCGGAATTGTCTACCAAAGTGTTCTTTGTCAGGAAAAATTTCATCCTGCATTGGTAGGAATACACCAGCACTATCTACCAAATAGATAATTGGTAGGTTATTCTCAATGGAGATCTCCTGAGCTCTTAAGTTCTTCTTAGCTGTCATAGGAAACCAAGCTCCAGCTTTTACTGTAGCGTCATTTGCTACAATCATGCACTGTTTACCTGAAACCTTCCCAATACCAGTAACTACACCAGCAGAAGGACAGCCTCCAACTTCCTGATACATCCCTTCAGCCGCAAAAGCTCCCACTTCTAAGAAATCATTTGGATCATCTAAAAGATACTCAATACGCTCTCTAGCTGTGAGTTTCCCCTTTTTATGATGTGAGGCTATTTTTTTTTCGCCTCCTCCTAACTTAACCTTCTTTAGACGCTCGTCTAGTTTGTATACCAACTGCTTGTTGGCATCTTCATTTTTGTTGAATTGAATGTCCATTAATCTTCGCTACCTTCTTCCTGTGAAACTCCTTTTAACTTATGATGCTTTCTCCCAAGTGGCTTCATAAAGTCTTTTGGATAATTGTTGAAATGGATAATTAGTTCATCCATGTCTACTAGAAGCTTATTCAAATTATTGTAGATAGAATCACTGTTGAGCAACTTACCGACAGTTCCTTCATCTGACTGAACTGCCTCTAGTAAATTATTAATATGATCCATTGATTCGTTAAGTTTCTCTAAAGAGGCCGAAACTGGTAATTGATTTAACGAATCCATTAATGTCTGTGAACTAGCAATGACACCCTCGAGTTCTTCAGATCTCGCTCTAAAAGAAATAACAAGTTGATCAACATTCTCGATAGGCCCCTTAAGGTCCAGATCAGCTATCTTTCTGTTCATTGATTCCACAGTTTCTTTTACAGCTCCTACCGTGCCTTTCACGTCCGTCTGATTAAGCGAATCCAAGAGTGTGTTTATCTTGACAATTGTACTATTGAGGTTATCAGTAACAGTTCCAATTTCATCCTGCATCCCTTTGTCCATATCAGATGCTAATGTATCACCAGGTTGTGCTTTTTCTTGCGCAACTCCAACATTCAAGACTATCGCCTTTCCTCCAAATAAACCATCATTAGCCAAAGTCGCGGAAGCATCTTTCCCAATCATAAGCCCTTCATCAATATCAAGCGCAACAACTATATATCCCTTATTTTGCACTAATTCAAAACCACTTACTCTTCCAACAGGTAACCCATTGAAATAGATAGGATTAGAAACGTTTAGGCCCGAAACATTTGCATAAGTTGCATAATATCTATTAGAAGGTGAGAAAAGATCAGACCCTCTAAGGAAGTTGAATCCGTAATAAAGTAGACCTCCAGCGATTACTGTTATTAAACCAATCTTAAATTCTTTTGACACAGTTCGTAATTTTTAGTTCTGAGCATCAAATGCTTCCTTGTATTCCTTTATAGCTCTGTATATTCCTGAAGCAATATATGATTGAACTTCAGAGTTATTCAACTCCTTCTCCTCCTCCGGATTGGAAAGGTAGCCAATTTCAACTAACACACTAGGCATTGCAGTACTCCACATCACATACAGACTAGATTGCTTAACTCCATAGCTTCTTCTTCCAGCCCGATTTTTAAGTTGATCATCAATTAGGCTTGCAAGCATAAGACTATTATCCTGATATGCGGATTGTGTGAGATTATAAAGAATGTATGATTCTTCGGACTGAGGATCAAAATCATAATTCTTTTCATAATCTTCCTCAAGAAGTATTACAGAGTTTTCTCTTTTCGCTACATCAAGGGCTCTGTCGGTATTTTGAGCTCCCATAACGTAAACCTCTGATCCCTTTATCGATTGCTTTCTAGTAAAAGGAGTCTTTTTTGGTAAGGAGTTTGCATGGATCGAGACAAACAAATCAGCATTATGATTATTAGCCATTTCCGATCTTTTTTCAAGCTCTATAAAAGTGTCGTCCTTGCGCGTGTAGATGATCTCAACATCGGGAATATATTTTTTTACATATTCACCTACTTTAAGCGCTACTTGAAGAGCTACATCTTTTTCTTTCGTGTAAGATCCTTGGGTCCCAGGATCCTTACCCCCATGTCCAGGATCGATAACGATTTTGGTAACCTCAAAACTTTTTTTACCAACGGGATTAAATGCCGCTAAAACAAAAAATAATGTCAATCCGATGGGTAGTACTAGATTTCTCACTCCTTTATTGTCTAAAATGAAATACTTTTACGCAAAAGTTAGAAAAATCGGCCATGGTAGTAATTTTCCTACACTATTAAGTGCAAAAAATTTGCCAAATGTGCCAACATTTAAACATCTCAAAGATAGTTTGGTCATAGTTCATTTTCAAAAAAGCGAGTTGGATTGAGGTGTCTCATTATACTTTTCTGTTTGATTCTTTCATTTTCTGCAAAATCGCAGGAAAATGACTCAACATCTGTACTTGCAGATGTTGATATTCCTCTGGCCGATAGTTTACTTATGAGCAGTGCTCTAGATTCAACAATCACTGACACTACTTCGATAAATTCGGCTAAGGAAAACAAAAGTGACATACAAACTACTATTAATTACAACGCGAAAGACTCACTTTTCTTCAATGTTAAGAGTCGTGAGCTCTTCCTATACGGCGAAACTCATATTGACTATGGTAGAGTTTCTTTAGATGCAGAGCGTACAGATGTCGATTGGAATAAACGAACCTTGAAAGCTAAATATGTAACAGATTCAACCGGTAAGAAAATAGGCAAACCTGTTTTCACTGAAGGTCCTGATGTATATGTTACGGACGATATAGTTTACAATTTCAAATCTGAAAGGGCATTAATCAAAGGAGTAATTACTGAGAAACAAGGTGGCTTCATGCACGGTGAAGATGTAAAGAAGAATGCTGAAGATGAATTATTTATAAAAGGGGCTGCTTACACGACTTGTAATCTTGAACACCCTCACTTTTCCATAAAATCTTCGAGATTAAAAGTAATACCCAACAATAAAGTTGTTTCAGGTCCATTCAACATGAGGTTTAGAGATGCGCCAACACCTATATTTTTTCCTTTCGGAATGTTTCCACAGCCGAAAGAAAAATCTTCAGGCATCATTGTACCTTCTTATGGCGAAGAACAAAGAAGGGGTTTCTTCCTAAGAAATGGCGGATATTATTTCGCTATAAGTGATTATGTTGACCTGAGACTTACCGGTGATATTTATTCAAAAGGAGGTAGTGGTGTTAACGCAGTATCAAACTACTTTAAGAGATATTCTTTCAGAGGGACATTTAATTTCTCATATACCAACTCTGTTTCTGATGATATTGAAAATCCTCTTGAAACCAATGATTATAGTATCAGATGGAATCACAGCCCAGAATCACGAGGGAATTCATCTTTTTCTGCTTCGGTAAATGCCGCTACGAGAACATTCACTCAAAATAATAACCTTGTAGTTCAAGATTTTAACAGGAGTATTAACTCGCAACTTGCATCTAGTATAAGCTACAGAAAAACATTTGTTGGGACACCTTTCAATATGTCTACCAATTTAAGGCATAGTCAGAATTTACAATCAGGCATTGTTAATCTGACGCTACCAGATTTGACGGTTAATATGAATAGGATTTATCCTTTTAAAAACGTAGTTAAGTCAAGTAAATCGCCATTATCTAAACTAAACTTCAGCCATAATTTGGTTGCTAGAAATGACCTCACAAACGATAGAGTAAGAAGTACAAGTTTTGAAGTAATTAATAGAGATGCGAGATCTGACTCAGTTATATCGTTTAATAGCAACAACTTCAATGAAATATTTAGAAGGTCACAGCTGGGTGCTAAGCATACCATTCCGATCTCCACCTCTCTAAGTATTCTTAAATATTTTACCATAAACCCTAGCTTTAACTATGAAGAATTATGGTATACCAAAGAACTTCAGTATGAATATATTGAAGCAGAAAATGGAGTTCGAATTGATACAGTAAGCGGTTTTAGTAGAGCAGGTAGTTGGTCCACGGGAGCTTCATTAAATACCCGAGTTTACGGAACCGTATTTTTCCCAAAAGGAAAAATACAGGCGATACGGCATGTTATGACACCGAGTGTATCATTCAATTATAGTCCTGATTTTTCAGACCCAAGATTTGGAGTTTATAGCGACTTAAGAATCGATGAAGAAGGCAACACTACCAGGGTAAGTAAATTCGAAGGCTTTGCTTACGGATCACCACCTGGAGGCGAGAGTAAGACATTAGGTTTTGCGCTCTCAAATAATCTCGAGATGAAAGTTTCAAGTAAAAAGGATACTGTAAATGGATTTAAGAAAGTCTCAATTTTCGACAATTTAGGTGTCAGTAGTGGTTACAATCTTGCTGCCGACTCATTCAAGCTTAGCAATATTAACTTCAATGCAAGAACCAGTTTTTTCGATGGTAAATTAAGTTTGAACGTTACTGGAACACTAGATCCATATGAATATTTACTTCTATCCGAGTCAACTAGTTCAAGTGGAGATAGAATAGTAACTCAGAGAAGATTGGATAGATTTACATGGAACAACGGGAATGGATTAGGAAGGCTGACTAGCTTAAATACTGCTATTAGCTTAAATCTTGCACCTGGTCGATCTTCAGGTAGAAGTAATGCTAACAGCACCAGCCCTATAACTAGTTTGGGACAAGTAGGTGATGACCTGGCTCCACCTGATGAAGATGTTGGGTTTGATGGTTTAACCCAACTGGAGCGACAACAACTTGACCACATTCAAAACAATCCTAATTTGTATGTTGACTTCAGCGTTCCATGGACATTGCGTATGCAGTATTCCATAAATAGAACAAAGGTCGGCTTCCAAGATCCTACTATCAGGCAGAGTTTTCAACTTAGCGGCACACTAGGCCTTACTGACAATACTCAAATCACATTTAATTCTGGTTACGATTTTGAAGCAAAAGACTTTACAACAACGCGGGTAGGTGTTTCTCGTGATTTGCACTGTTGGACGATGAACTTCGACTGGGTACCATTCGGAAGGTTCCAATCCTACTTTCTCTCTATAAGGGTAAAGTCCTCGATACTACAAGATTTAAAGCTTGAAAAACGAAGAAGCTTCTTCGATTTCTTTAACTAGAACTTTTTTCCAAAAATTGTAAAATAGCCTTAAAGACGCTTCTAGCCCTCAAATCCCTTACGATTTGTGGGCTTTTTTTTTACAATTATTTCGACTTTTTCACAGCTACTCTTACAGGTTTAAAATCATTTTTAACAAACAAATCATGCTTATGAAAAAGTTTTTCTTTTCATTGATTGTGTGCCTCTTTGCAGTAGTTCAAGTCTACGCTCAGAGGACGGTATCCGGTAAAGTCACCGATGATCTCGGTGAAGGTTTACCCGGAGTGAATGTGGTGATCAAGGGATCTACCACAGGTGTTACGACAGATATTGATGGTAACTATCGGCTACAGATCAATGATGGTGATGTGACTCTTACATTTTCTTACGTGGGTTTTGAAACACAAGAAGTTAATGTAGGAACACGATCCATAGTTGATGTAACTATGGGAGGGGTTACTGAACTCCAAGAAGTTGTTGTCACTGGTTATGGAGTCCAACAAAAATCTGATTTAACAGGTGCTATTGGACAAGTAAAAGGTGATGACCTACAAGATCTGCCGGTACCTGGCGTTGACCAAGCGCTTCAAGGTAGAGTAGCTGGTGTAAATGTAATATCAGCAAACGGTCAACCTGGTGGTGGTATTTCGGTAAGAGTTAGAGGAGCATCATCGATTAACTCTAACAATCAGCCACTTTATGTGATTGATGGTGTTCCAGTTGAAAGTTTTGACACCCAGTCTACCAATCAAGGTACTTTTGGAGGTTTTGGAGGTCAAACTGGTAACTCTCTCAACCAGATTAATTTCAACGATGTTGCCTCTATTGAAGTACTAAAAGATGCTTCCGCCACTGCAATCTACGGTAGTAGAGCTGCAAATGGAGTGGTTTTAATAACCACAAAAAGAGGTAGCGGAGGACAAGCGAAGATTAATGTTTCCTATACGAGGGGTGTATCTGAAGTCTTTGAGCTACCAAGTCTTCTAAATGCGGATCAATATGAAGAACTGCATAGAGAATCAGTAACTAATGCAGGAGGTACTCCGAATGATGCTTTCTATCGTCAGGCAGGCGATGAAACTAATACTGATTGGCTGGATGCTATTTTTAGAACAGCTGCAATCAGTCAGTTCAATGTATCTGCTTCTGGAGGAAATAACAATCTAAATTATTTCGTATCACTTCAGAATGACAATCAAGAAGGTACGATGCTTGGCACTGAGTTTAGAAGGACTACAGCACGTGTGAATCTTGATGCTCAGCTTTCAGATAAAGTTACATTTGGTACTTCCTTATTGTTTGGTAATACAAAAGACGAAATCCAATCAAATGACAACTTCATAATTGGTCCATATTTCAGTGCGCTTAGAACTAGGCCTGATCTTCCAATTTATAATGATGACGGAACGTTTGCCGCTACTAACCAATTCGACAATGCTGTAGCAGCTACAACTTATGAAAATGTATTTGTCAGCAATCGATTCTTAGGTTCATTTTACGCACAATACGAAGTGATCGATAACTTAATTCTTAAGGGAACGATCTCCTTAGATCGAGTAGCTGTTAATCGTGAACTATACTGGCCAAGCACTACCCTCGGTGGTACAATTTTTGGAAATGTGTTTATTGAAAGAGGTTTTGATGAGCAAAGAACTTTCAACAATACATTCACAGCCAATTATCAATTTGACTTAAATGAAAGTCACAGATTTAATGTTCTTGCTGGTGCGGAGTGGCAATTGGTTGATAGGGACCAGTTTTCAGCTTCAGCAGCTGGATTACCAAACGACATATTAAGAACACTAAACTCAGCATCGACTCCTAATAACGTTGATGGATTAAAGACCGAGTGGGGTCTTCAGTCATATTTTGGTAGAGTTAACTATGCTTACAACGATCGTTATCTAGCTACAGTGACAGTTAGAACTGATGGTAGCTCAAGATTTGGTGAAGATAATAGATTTGGGTTCTTCCCTTCTGTAGCAGTTGGTTGGAATGTAATGAACGAAGCCTTCTTTAATGTTGAAACGCTTAACAACCTAAAGGTTAGAGCTAGTTGGGGTATCACTGGTAACCATAGAGTTGGGGACTTTGCTTCTCGAGGTTTATTTGGTGGAGGTTTTTCATATGGAGGAAACCCTGGGACAGCTCCGAATCAAATTGCAAATCCTGAGTTGAAATGGGAAGAAACAGCACAATTGGATGTTGGCTTAGACTTTGGTCTTTGGGGATCTAGAATTAGTGGTTCCATTGATTATTACGTAAAAACAACAACTGATGTATTACTAATTGCTCCACTTCCAAGAACAACTGGCTTCAATAATGTAAACCAAAATATAGGTGAAATTGAAAACAAAGGAATAGAAATTGAACTTTCTGGTGACGTAGTTTATACCGACAATTTCCAATGGAACATTGCAGGTAACATTGCTTTCAACAGAAATAAAATCGTTTCGCTTGTAGATGAAAATGATATTCTAGCAACTGGATTCAATCAAAGTATTGTAAGAGTTGGTGAATCAATTGGAGCATTTTATGGACATCAGGTAGAAGGTATATTCCAAACACAGGATGAAATTGATGAGCTAAATGCTGCTTCTCCTACAGGTTTATATCAAGCAGCTGGTACATCACCAGGTGATTTAAGATTTCAGGACACGAATGGAGATGGTGTAATTACTGCTGATGATAGAGTGATCACTGGATCTGCGCAGCCGGACTTTATAGGTGGTATTACGAGTACTACTACGTACAAAGGTCTAAGCCTGACTGCGTTCTTCCAATTCTCACAAGGAAATGACATTATCAATTTGACTAACACAGAATCATTGATTTTTGAGGATGCTGATAATGTATCTACTCGTGTTCTTGACAGATGGACTCCAGATAACACAGATGCTTCACTACCAAGAGTGGTGCAAGGAGATCCAAATGATAACGCAAGAAACTCAAGCCTATTTGTAGAAGATGGATCATTCATTAGACTGAAAACATTACGTCTAGGATATTCTCTTCCAGAATCGCTTCTTTCAAATACATTCCTATCCAATGTGATTGTATTCGCTCAGGGTACTAACCTTTTGACTATTACAGATTATTCAGGAGTAGATCCTGAAATCAACACTTTTGGTCAAAATAACAGTACTGCACTTGGTGTAGATAATAGTACTTATCCAGGCGGTAAGACTTACACTTTCGGTGTTAAGCTAGGATTTTAAACTCGAAGAATATTATGAAAAATATATTAATAAAATTCACATACATAGTCGTTTTATTAGTTATGGTTACTTCGTGTGACCTCTATGATAATTTAGACACAGTTCCGGCTCAAAGTTTGTCGGATGCGACCGCTATTACCAATCCTAATGATGCAGAGTCTGCACTTACAGGTGCATATGCTGCAATGAACCAGGATGGTTATTATGGTAGAATGCATGTGATCTGGGGTGAAAATCAATTCATCTATTTAGGATCAAATGCTTCAACCACTAGAAATTCAACGTTTGATTCGGAAAATAATAATGTCAACCCAGTAGACAATACACTTTTGAACACGTGGGATGATATTTATGAAATGGCAGATAGGACTTCAAATGTTATTACTGCTGTAGAGCTTTTAGATGCGTCAACTTTTGCTGAAGGAAGGAAAAATGAACTTTTGGCTGAAGCTCACTTCTTGAGAGCTCTTGCTCATTTTGATGCGTTGAGATTCTTTGGAAGATTTTGGGAACAGGGTTCACCTGACGGAATTCCACTTAGGCTGGTTCCTGGTAACACTACAAACAAGGACCTTCCAAGATCTACAGTGGCTGAATCATATGCATCTATTGTTTCAGATCTTGACTTTGCAATAAATAATGCTCCCGATTTTTCATTGAGCTATCTTGTATCTGCTGATGCAGCAAGAGCATTGAGAGCAAGAGTAGCACTCTACATGGAGGATTATTCGACTGCAATTGATCTTGTGGATGATGTAGTTCCTAATTTCGAACTAGAGGCTAACTATGGAGACATTTTCGTTAACAGGCTCGCTTCTAGTGAATTGATTTTTGGAATGTTTGCTAATGCAACAGTGGAACAATCTGGTCATTCATTCTTTTTCATAAGTCAGGCAAACGGCGGTCGTCAAGATTATGCTCCAACTACAGCTTTCTTGAATCTTATATCGGGAGACCCTCGAGAAGCTTCAGTTGTGAATGCAATTCCTGAAGTACTTAAGTATCCAAATGTGAATACTCAAGATGATCCTACGTACATTATGCGTTTAGCGGAACTTCATTTCATTAAAGCAGAAGCTCTTGCTAGACAGGCATCACCTGATTTAGAGGCTGCTAAGGATGAACTATTTCTAGTTAGCGATCGCGTTGGATTACCAAGGTCAACTGCCACTTCCATTGCTGATTTCTTAGATGAACTTCAAGAAGAAAAAGTCAAAGAAATGGCTTTTGAGGGAAGTCATGCATGGTTTGATGCTATTAGACTAGGTAATGTTAGAACTCTTAAACCAAGTATCACTACAGACGATAGGTTAATACTGCCTATCCCTCAAACTGAAGTAGATACAAACGCTGCTTTAGAGCAGAACGATTCTTATTAAACAAACTCAGATTCTTAACTAAAAGGGCCTTTTTGGCCCTTTTTTTAACCGCTTTCATCAATGAAAAAATGGCATTTCATATTTTTCCTTATTCCCTACACATTAATTGCTCAACAAATTCAATTTCATCCAGGAGAAGAAACAATTTGTTATGCATCAAACAAAGTTGAAAACACTCATGTACCAGCTAAGTTGTTTTCAGCCAGACTTATCAGGATGACAGAACCAACATCACATATATCTGTAGCATATAATGGCTTTACAGAAGAAGCTCAAGCAGCCTTTCAATATGCAGTAGATATCTGGGCACGAACTATCACTTCTGAAGTTCCAATTCGAATTACTGCCAACTGGTCTCAATTAGGTTCAGGGGTACTAGGATCTGCAAGTGCTACAAGCACGGTAAGCAACTTTGAAAATGCTCCTGAAAAAGATGTCAGATACCCTCTTGCTTTGGCTGAGAAACTTGCTCGAAAACAATTGAATTTTGAGGCACAATCCGAAATTTCAGCAAATTTCAATAGCCAAATTGATTGGTATTATGGGACCGATGCAAATCCACCCTCGAATCAATTTGATTTAGTATCGGTCGTATTGCATGAGATTGGTCATGGTTTGGGTTTTTCAGCTTCTTTTGGGGCCAATGCGCAGTTGGCAGTTTGGGGGCTAGATAATACTGGCCAAACAAACATGCCTATCATTTATGATCTATACCTATTTGATCAACTAGAAAATCAACTTATTAATGAGAGTATCTATCCAAATAATTCAGAGGAGCTACTAGATGCAGTCACCAATAACAGTGTAGCATTCGGCAGTAATCTTGCCAGAAATACATATGGAACATTCCCTCCTATTTATGCTCCCAATCCATGGAATGGAGGATCTAGCATTTCTCATCTGGATGAAGCGGTATTTCCAGCTGGAAACGAAAATTCTCTTATGAGTCCACAATTTGGTCTTGGCGAAGCAATCCATTTACCGGGAGAAGTAACACAGGCAATATTCGCCGAAATGGGATGGGTACACACATTTTTGAATCATCAAGAGATTCTATTCGCCGAATCTCCGGATGAACCAATAAGATTTTTGCTCGATATTGAAAGTGATTCATCAATTATTAGCGAAAACATCATACTCATAGTGTCAGGAGATGAATTTTCAACAACTACATCCTACCCACTAAATGAAAGTTTGCTTAGCGAAATAACGTTTGAAGTAAACGTACCATATGACGACTTACCAGCAGAAACTCAATACTATTTTGAGTATACAAGTCCAGACGGCCGTCTATATCAATTCCCTAATGGCGGCTCCCTGAATGCTCTCTCTGTTGCAAAATCCCAAGACCTTGAAGCTCCATCTATCGCACATATTCCTATCAGCTTTATCACAGAAAGTGATGTCAACATTCAATTGCAAGCAAGCGACAATTTTGGCATTGATACAGCATATATAGAGTACAAAACTTCAAATTCAAATAATAGTCAATTTGCGGGTCTTAGCATGCTAGAAAATATCGAAAATGGCTTTGCATTTAGCAAGAGTCAACAAGATCTTGGTTTAAGCTTAAGCGACACCTTATTTTACCAAATACATGTACAGGATAAATCTATTAATGAAAATACCATCACGTTTCCTTCCGAAGGATTTTCATTTGCTAAAGTGATCGAAATAGGTGATCCTGTAGATTATTACGAATTGAGCTTTGACACACCCCAAGCCAGCGATTCACTGGAACTTATTAATCTCAAAATAGATAACCGAGAAGGTTTTAACTCGAATTCAATTGGAACCGAGCATCCTTATAGTAACGATGCTGAAGGTCTTGCTTCATTCATGCTAAAACATCCAATTAATCTGCAAGAATCGACAATGCTCTCATTCGAAGAAATTCTTCTTTCTCAACCAACCAGTGACTTCTTACTAATTGAAGGATCTCAAGATAACGGAGCGTCATGGACTCAAATAGGAGAAATAGCAGATGCCAGCAGCAATGCATCATGGTTGGAAAGATTTAACTCTACAGATAATCAGGATGGCTCTTTAGCAGTAGCTGATCCGTCTCTATATCGCAATCGAGAAATTATATTAATTGACGATAATCTACCATTCGCCATAAATGACAACCTACTTATCAGATTCTCCTTTATTGTTGATGGGGAATTCAATGGATGGGGAATTAGTATTGATAACATTCGTATCGGAGAACCTATCGTTTCCTCAGTAGCAGAAGAAAGTTCAATTGCGCTATATCCTAATCCGGTATTTGAAACATTAAATATCCGTATGCTGGATGAGAGGAAGCTTCGAATGAATATCCGAGAATTATCGGGAAGAACTATTGATCAAATCAATTTAGCTAAGAAACAAGTCTACTCTACTAGCAAACTGTTTCCAGGTATCTATATCGCAGAATTCATCGATAGCAATGGTGAAATCATTGACACTAAAAAGATCATTAAGAAATGAAACTCACGATAGCACTTATTATCAACCTTTTATTAATAAATATGACTTTGGCGCAAGAAAAAAAAGGGTTTGTAAATACGAGCCAAACTGCTGACAATATTGAATCTGGTAATTCGCTAAGAACGTTCGATGATAGATATAGTGGGATAAAGGGCCACCCATATATGTTTGAGGACGCGAAAAAAATGTGGTTAATAACCAAAAAATCAGACTCACTATTGATTAGCGGAAATATTAATTTATATGCTAAGGAGCTAATAATGATTCGTGGAGAAAAAGTGAAGGGCGTCATACCCCTAAAACAAGTCTCCTATTTCTTAATAGATAACAATAGATGGCAAGAACATACCGTAAAAGGTAAGAGCTATGTTATGACTCAAATTTATCGGTCTCCTAATATTCAGATTTTGATGTCTCATGAAAAAATATTGGAAAAAGCCGATTACACAGGTGCCTATTCCAGTGGACAAACACAAGATGAATTTAAATATAAGTCCACAATATGGGCTTATAACTTTGATGAAACTAAAGCATTCAAAATGAAAATTAGCGGGCTCTCTAAAATCTTCAATAAACCAGAAAAGGCGATAAAAAAAGAGTTAAAAGCAAAAGGGCTTAATATCAATGATGAATCAGACTATAACGCAATTTTTAAACTACTTGATGAATAGGTTAATATTAATAGCTTGGTTCATATTGATCTCATGTTCGAAGCATTCCTATGACTATTTGATTGAGGTTTACCCAGGTCAAATTCCATTAGGTACCAAATCCTTAATGTTTAGCGAAAAAGCAAATGAGATACATGTACAAGCGCTAGATACTTTAGATCAAAGTATTTATAATGAGAAAATCAATGAAGAATTAGCTTCCATACTTAAATCTTCTGTCATTGAAGATCAGTTAAAAATTCAAGCAATTGATCATCCAACCTTTGTTCTTATACACAATGAAAAGAAAATATTCATTGATTCAGAAAGTAAGCTTCATAAGAAACTTCTTGTACTACTTGATTCCATTAACCTCAGTCAATAGTCATTATTATTTCATCTGGGCAAAAAACTTCTTGGGACTAGTGTCTAGAAAGTATTTAAAGTCCTTAATAAGATGCGATTGATCATAATACCCACATAAATATGTAAGTTCTGTTAAGCTCTGTCCAGGGTCTTCTAAATAGGAATTAATGAAATAGTTAATCTTCTCAATCTTGCAGAACTCTTTTGGTGTCAGACCTACTTCTCTATTAAAGTGCTGCTCGAGCTTGGATTTGCTCACATTCAAGTTTGAATAGATTTCTTTTATTGAAGTTCGACCAAAAGATTCTTGGATTTGTTCAATTGAGTTTAGTATGGTGTCATTGTATTCGAACAAATCAATGGTTTGATGAAGTATCTCCTCTAAGACATCGCTTGCCATGTAGGTATCTTCATTTTCCCATGCTTGTATTAAGCTCTTTTTCTGACTAATTGAGAAATTAACTAATGAGATTCCGTTCGAAATTTCATTCAATCCATATGCAATCTTGTTGGCATACAAAGGATTAATTCTTACAATTAAACAAGAAGCATTATTGCATAATGATATGGAAGCACCTCTTCTTCTTGGCATAAAGAAATATCCATCTCCTTCTTTCAAGGTAATCGATCTAACACTTCCAATGCATTTGAATTCCACGTTTTTAAACGGGATATATATTTCTGCCATATTATTTGGCACAAGTAATTGCTGATTCTCAATGTTGCCAGTCATGTGGGTCATTCCCTCCACAATAGCAATTTTTTCTGTTAGTCCTATTTGAGTATACATATTGGTGAGATTTGTTTCAACCAAAACGTATTTCACAGCACTCCTACTTATTGATTTTCAGCTACATATGTAAACAATCATGATTCTTTATATAAAGGATCACGCTTTTTTACTTATTTAAAAAAATAGTATAGGGGATGGCCTAATTAGACTGTTTTACAGCGCGAAATTGCGTAGGAGACATACCTGTCTCACTTTTAAAGGCATTATAAAATGAAACCTTATTAGAAAACCCACATTCATCGGCTATAGCCTCTATGGTATAATGATCAAATTGACCTCCTGTGAGTAACTCTTTAGAATGCTCTATTCGAAATGAATTGATGAACTTATTAAAGTTGCCATTACTGAATCTATTTATTGAGCGTGATAAAAGTCTTTCATTTGATGAAATCTCTTTGGCTAGATCCGAAAGCTTTAAACTTTTATTGAGAAAATATTTTTCTCTTGAAACGACCTCAATTGCTCGATTAAAAATCTCACTTAGTTCATCCTCATCCTCCTTGAAAGTGGTTTGTTCTTGCGTTTTATTTGGGCGATATTTCGAATACCATATTAAAGCAATACATACTAAGGTTAAACCTATTGCAATCATTATCCAATTCACTTTCAGTCGGTCGTAGTTGTTATTAAAACAAGCTTTAAAGCTAACAACCCTCATTCGTGAGAAAAATCTTCTTTTTTACAGTTAGCCAGTTTCAACCTTTTTTACAATTATCAAAATCGGACTGCCTATATCCTTGTATTCCTCTTCATACTTAACAGAGGGGCTTAGGTTTATTACCTGACCCCTCTTTTTTTTGTGTGGTTGCAAATCAGATTAGATTATTCAAAGAATACTATTTAACAATTCCTAGTTATTTAAGGTTGAATCAACAGAAATACTTTTTTATCGTTGAAAAGTGTACATTTGAGAGACCATCAGCTATAGTTAAAACACATGGAACAGAAGAAAAGAGACAACTGGCTCAATTTCAAAAACATTATCCACTATGCTTTTGATGATATGTGGAGGAGCATGTGGCAATTTCTTTTGAAGAGACAAAATAGATTTCATCGACATCATGTCCACCATGACCATGAGTAACAAATCGAATAGGAAATAAATAAGAAGTCGGCTTTTTGCCGACTTTTTTTGTTTTAAATAATTTCACCCGTGCAACCATTAGCATTTTAGCTGCATCTACCCCATGAAGGTCAAAACCATGCTGAGAATTAATAAGTCACTAACCGAAGAAGAATTACTCGAAGGCTGCCGTAAAGGCAAGGCCTCTTCGCAGCGTGGTTTATATGATCGCCTAGCTCCTAAAATGTTAGGAGTATGCCTCAGATACATTAAAGATCGCGAAGAAGCAGAGCATGTAATGATTGGAGGCATAGTAAAGGTTTTTGAAAAGTTGGATCAGTTTAAAAGTGAGGGAAGCTTTGAAGGTTGGGTAAGACGCATTCTTGTGAATGATTGTTTGATGTATATCCGGAAAAATCGGAATATGTCACTTCAAACGGACATAGAAAATGCCACAGACAGCCCAAACTTAAGTGTAATGGAAGATGCACTAGATCAAGAGGATTTACTTAAGCTGATTGGAGAACTACCTGTTGGGTATAGAACAGTTTTTAACCTCTATGCGATAGAGGGATATAGTCACGCAGAGATTTCGAAGCAACTGGATATCAGTGAAAATACTTCTAAATCTCAACTGAGCAGAGCCAGAAAATGGTTGCAAACCAGACTGGCAGAAATGGAAAACGAACTAGAAAATAAGATTACAAATGGATCAACAAAAAATTGATCGGTTATTTAGAGAAAAACTAGGCCACATGGAGGCAGCACCTTCATCAAAAGCCTGGTCTCAGGTTGAAAAACAAATTCGACCAAAGAATACCCCTGTTGTATACTGGGTAGCTGCCTCAGTGAGTTTATTATTCATTTCATGGTTTGTTTGGCCCGTGAATTCAGAAGATAATTTTTCTCCAATAGCCTTAGAAGCTAATTATCCAGTGAATCAGCAGGTAATCAATTTCGAATTGCCGGTGATAAAACCAAAAGCGGATGAGAATCCAATGAAAAATTCATCTAAAAATAAGGTTTACAAGGTTCAACCAAAACCTCAAACTTATACACAGGTTGCTGTTGCCAATGACATTGAAATTATTGAACCAGAAATCGAAAAAGATGTAGCACCTGAGATAATGGATATTGAAACCAAATCAGCAGTGGCTGAAGCTGAAGTTGAAAAACCCGTGATCTTGGACGAAGTAAAAGAAGCAGTTGATGAACCGTCTTTTAGGACAGTAAAAATCACATATATCGCATCTTCAGAAAAGAAGATTGAAGAAACTCAAAAGAATGACTCAACTGGAGTTTTGAAGAAATTCATTGCTCTTACAGGAAAGTTAGCTCCGGGAGATATGTTAGCTGACATTAAAACAGCAAAGGACAATCTGCTAAATGGTGGATTGAAGAATAAAAAGGAACGAAGCTCATTATAAAAGACTAAGGAAATGAAAACGATAGATAAAAAATATAGAAGAATGAAACCACTGTTTACACTATTGGCACTCATACTGATATTCCCAGCAACTGCCTCAAGTACTGATCTCGTTAGAGGTAAGCAGGACACAGTGATCATAGAGTTGAATAATAATAGTAAGATCGTGATCATAACCAAAAGCAGAGAAGATCTTGCTTCATTAGAGAACTACGATATCAATCAGATGGTAAGGGATTTAAATGATCAGCTTTCTGACAGCGTCGAATACATGGAAATCCAGGATGGTAAGGCGTATGTAAATGAGGATGAAGTAGAAATGAAAGATTGGAAAATCAGTGATGATGAAGTTAGAATTAAACTTGGAGGAGTAGAAGTTGATGTTGATCCGGATGAAATGGATGATTGGGATGAGGATGATTGGGGAGATCGAAAAAAAGTAACATATGAAGCTGAAAGAGTAGACAAAACCACGCATCACTTTAATATTGATATTGGACTAAATAACTGGCTAGAGGATGGAAGTTTCCCTGAAGGAAATTCACCATATACCGTTAAATCCTTCGGATCATGGTATGTTGGGCTAAATAGCACGAATAGAACGTGGGTTGGAGGACCTCTCTTCCTCGAGTGGGGAGTTGGAATCAGCTGGTATAATTGGAAACTTCAAGATCCAGACTACATCATTGAAGAAGGCGCAAATGAAATAGAATTTAACCTAGCACCAGCAGGTCAAAATGGTAAGAAAAGTAAGCTAACTGCATCTTACATCAATGTGACGGTAGTTCCAATGTTTGACTTCTCAAAGGGGAGAAGAAAAATTACTAGCATTGAATCGGGCGGCATTCGAATTAAAAAATATTCTCGTAAAGGATTTAGATTCGGTGTTGGTGGATATGCAGGTTATAGAATTGGAAGTCACACTAAATTCAAGTACAAGGAAGATGGAGATCGTGAAAAAGACAAGGAAAGAGATAATTTCTTTCTTGAAAACTTTAGATATGGAATTAGAGCTCAGATTGGATGGAAAGGCGTAGAATTGTTTGCTAACTATGACTTAAATGATGTTTTCTCTGCAAATAGAGGCCCAATAAATGCCGATGGAGAAAATGCAAATCTTAGTGCCATAAGCTTTGGGATAACCTTATAAATTCTAATCACTACTATCACCTAAGGCGTCTGCACAAGCAGACGCCTTTTTTAATTAATTGCTATGCATCATTTCTCGCTCTTCTTTGGTTACTCTCAACTCCCTTACGAACTTATCTTCAGAGGGTCTTAGAAACGAATATTGTATTAGAATAGCGAAATAGGAAATAACAAATACAAAAGAAGGTTTTATCCACATTGCTCCAGCGGCTAGGAGTCCAGCCACAGCTAGAATTCCATATTTCAATAGGCTACGTTTTTTGAACTCACGCATTTTCTCTGAAATCGAGGAGTTGTCGTCTATTCGATACATCACCTTTTCTCCTTTCCAAACATACCAGCTAGCATATGCAATAATCCAAATCAATTGCGCTAGAATTATAAACGACGGACTACTAGAAAACCCCTCAACCTTATTAGCACTAGAATCCCACTCCAGGAAAAGAAGTGCAAATGGCACCAATGTTAGCGCTATTATCCCATGATAAATCTGATACATCATGTGATGAAAATCCTTCCACTCATTAGGTTTTAATTCCATTTTGTAAAGGAACCAAAATTTCCGGAACACAACCATTTTGAAAATAACATCGTATATTACAATGATATCATTTTAATATCATTCAATTATTTGATTATGAAAACGTTTACTTCACTTATAATAATACTCACGTCTATTACTGCGAGTGCACAGTCTTTCAAGGAAGAATCTGTATCAAATGGGTCGCTAAATGGAGCATTAACTACTCCTACTAAAGGAAAAATAAAAACAGCCATATTAATGATCTCTGGCTCTGGCCCTACTGATAAAGATGGAAATAGTGCTTTAGGTTTAAATAACAATTCATTAAAGATGGTCGCCGAACAATTTTCTGAAAATGGTTTTGCAGTGCTGAGATATGACAAACGCGGCATAGCAGGAAGTCAGGCAGCTGTAACGGATCCACTAAGTGTCAGGTTTGATCACTTTATTGATGACGCTAAAAGTTGGCTAACCTTTCTTTCAGAAAAAGGATACAACGAAATTGTCATTGTTGGGCATAGCCAAGGATCTCTGGTTGGGATGCTAGCAGCTCAAAATAATCCAAATGTAAAAGCATTTGTTTCGCTCTCTGGACTTGCAGAAGATGCTGGTGAAGCAATAGTGAGACAACTAGCTGCTCAATCACCGGTTTTGGAAGAAGACGCTAGAGTAAACATTGATTCACTCAAAGAAGGCTATACTGTAAAAGAATACAACCCTTTTTTAGCGTCAATATTTGGTCCTCAAATTCAACCATTTTTAAAATCATATATCGCATATACACCCACCGAAGAAATAAAAAAACTAGACATCCCGGTGTTAATTGTAAATGGCACAACGGATTTGCAGATTGATATGCCACAAGCTAATAGTTTGAAAGAGGCTTATCCAGAAAGTGAGCTTTTGATCATCGAGGGAATGAATCATGTCTTAAAAGATGCACCTGCAAATGATGTAGCAGCCAATGCAGCCACATATAATAATCCTGATCTGCCATTAAGCGATGGCCTGATTTCTGGGATGGTTCAGTTCATTAAAAAACTTAAATAATACGACTATGCAATCACAAGAAAAAAATCATACTCCTGCCTCTGGTTACCTAGCACTGTTTGTAAACTTTGCTCTTCTAGGGACTTTTATCGCCATGGTTTCAATCACTCAACAACCAATATGGCTGTTATTGTTACTTCCATGGTTGATCATGATGCCAGGCTTCTTTTACGTAAACCCAAATGGGTCTAGGGTGTTAGTTCTTTTCGGTAAATACATCGGGACAGTACGCGAAAACGGATTTTACTGGGTAAATCCTTTTTATGTAAAGAAAAAAATAAGTCTGAGAGCCCGAAACTTCGACAGTGAACGCATCAAAGTAAATGATAGCATTGGTAACCCTATTATGATATCAGTAATACTAGTATGGCGCGTAAAAGATACTTTTTCAGCTGCATTTGAGGTTGATGATTATGAAAACTTTGTGAGAGTTCAAACAGATGCTGCCGTCAGAAAATTAGCAGGAAGCTATCCTTACGACAACTTCGACGATGAACAAGCAGACGTCACTTTGCGCTCAGGGATTAAGCAAGTCAATGAAGATCTTGAAAAAGAGCTAGATGAGAGATTAGCCATAGCTGGAATTGAAATATTAGAAGCAAGAATCGGTTATCTCGCATATGCTCAAGAAATAGCAAGTGCTATGTTGAGAAGACAGCAAGCTACTGCTATTGTGGCGGCACGTCATAAAATTGTTGAAGGCGCGGTAAGCATGGTTGAAGCAGCACTTGAGCAGTTAAAAGAGAAAGAAGTCATTGAACTTGACGAAGAACGCAAGGCGGCAATGGTAAGCAACCTAATGGTTGTATTATGTGCTGACAAGGATGTATCACCAGTTGTAAATTCTGGAACCTTAAATCATTAAAAATGAATAACTATAGGTTTTTAAAGCAAAAGGCTTTTGAAAAGATTGACAAGTTCGAAAAACGAGTTAATGAAGCTACAGGACAAGGTTGGAAGATTCATGGATTCACTAGTGATCATGGATCAATCACGGTACTACTGGAGCGAGAACGATAAAATACAAGATCATGAAAGGGAAAATATTTTTTAAAGAAGAGCAAAGTTTCGTGGGTACATGGACATGGTATCTTGTAATTGGAATTGCAGTTTTGTCTGTTGGAGGTACCGGAGTAGGACTATTTTTTACGAATGATGCTGAAGGAATCATAGGCTTAATTATAGCAGCCATAACTACCGGAGGAATTATCGTGCTTTTCTATACCTCTAAACTCCAGGTATCGATGGATCAAGACAGTTTATACTATCGCTATCCTCCATTTGTTAGCGCTGAAAAAAAAGTAACAAGTGATGATATTAAGGAAATATATGTTCGCAAGTACAAGCCAATTGGCGAGTATGGTGGGTGGGGTTATAGGTTTAGATTTCGTTCAGGAAGAGCAATGAATGTCTCAGGAGATGTTGGTGTGCAATTGGTATTCAAGAATGATAAAAGATTATTAATAGGCACACAAAAGCCTGAAGCAATGAGAGAAGCTGTGAGGAGATTGAAAGAAAATTGGGGAATAGATGGCTAAGAAAAAACCATTTGCACTGCGTTTAAATGAGGACACTATGAAAGCCCTTGAAAAATGGGCTGCAGATGAATTCCGATCGACTAACGGTCAAATAGAATGGATCATCCATAAGGCTCTCAAAGAAAATGGTCGATTAAAAGATTAAAAAAAGCCAATCATCTGATTGGCTTTTTTAGATTTTTATTGTCCTACAAAGAACATGGCGTTGACCATGAGTAGCTTTCCATTTTGCCAGAAAGATCTAAACAAAGGATTGTCAACTATATGTACGATTTGTCCCCTACCTCTATTCTCAACTCCAAAAACTAAGGTCTCTGACATATCTTCTTTCGCATATTGACCTGCAAATCCACTCAATAGATCATCTTTTCTAACTACGACTCCAACATTATTACCATCCAAATATGCAACCTTGCTAGACCCAGTTTTGAGTGTATAGTAGATATCTCCATAGCCAAACCCTAAAGGGTGTGATCTATCCATTTTTACTTTATAAATAGCTCCTGGCGCAAACCCTTTGATGAATTCTCTCTCCCTATCTTCATAAGACACCATTCTAGCATCCTCACTCCTTTTTTCTCTAAGCTCTTTATGTACCTTCTCGGCTGCATCATCTTTGTATGAGGACAAGGAGGAATAGTCCGTATCTTTTAGTTTGTTTAGTGCACCTTCCACTGCAATAAGTTTACCACCAGACGAAACCCATTGCATCAATTTGGTCATCTCAGCCTCTCCAAAATCTCCATATCTTCCACTTTGCATAATTAGAACATTATACTCTGAAAGATCTACTCTGTTAAAGTAATCAGTGCCCAAAATACTTACTGGATAACCTAAGTCTTGCTCCATAAAGTGCCAAGTAGCTCCAAACGCAAGTGATGATGTTCCTTCTCCGCCAAGAAGCGCAATCTTAGGTTTTTTCAGGTAGCGTATATCTGATGATCCAATATCAGGGCCGGCATCCATAAATCCAGTTTGGATGGTAGTCAATGATCTTTCATATTCATTGGCAAGCTTGATTATCACGCGTTCAAAATTCGTAATTGACTTATTGTCTCTTTTCGCAATAATCAAACTTCCTCTTTCAAACGATTCACCTTTATATGTAATTGGTTTCTCACTAAATCTAACTTTGATATCCGCCTTTAACAGAGCCGCAAGAAATCTAGCATCATCCATACTGTTCCATTTTCCAATAAACGCATATGCTTTATTTGGAGGTTTAATAATCGGTTTGCTTGTTTTTTCTACTGCACTCACCGATACCATCTGCTTTGTTGCATATGCTTGAATTCCATATGCATATGGAACGCCCCATGCTGTAATATCATAAGTCACTGAATCTACCAGTTTCGTCTTTGGTTCCATTAGGATATGAGCCAATGTAGCTTTAGGTTGATTCATGGTTATAACAAGGTCATCTTTACCTACAGAAAAACTGGATTCTCGCCCAGTTCGATAATCATACCCCTTTAATCCTTTGATTCCAGAAGCGCTTCCATACGAAATGCCTTGATCATCGAGCCAACTTTTAAGCGCATTAAACTTATCCTTATTTCCATCAAATTTTAATACGAAAGATTTGTACTTCAATGAAGGCTTATCTCCAAAAAAGCTACTAAACTGATCAAGTAGTTTTTGGGCGTTATTTACTGAAACTTCAATTGTCGATAATCCAGAAGTATGGTGATGAGCAATTCGATCTTTTAGTGTTAGCGTATCACCTTCCTGTTTGATAATTCCAAGACCTGCTCTTCCATGACCAGCTTGTTCATAGGTCATCCCGATAGCTCCATTATAGGTTGGGTATGTATCTCCGTAGCTTGGATATAGAAGATCAAAAAATTGCTTTGTGAAGTAAAACCAATTGTTTTCATCAAAATACTTTGCATGATTTTTCCCAATCTCCGTTTGAAAATCTCGTTGAAATTGTGTGATTAGTTCATGAAAAGGTTGAGCAGCAGGAGCAAAATAGTATGGAGAATTAATGCCTTGCTCATGGAAATCTACATGTATTTGAGGCAACCATTGATTATAGACCTTTATCCTACTTTTCGTCTCAATTTGGGTCTGCCAAGCCCAGTCTCTATTCAAATCGAATAGATAGTGATTTGGTCGGCCACCAGGCCATGGCTCGTTATGCTCTATTGCATTTGGGTCAGGATTGTACGGTTGGCTTGCATTTTGCCAGAAAAAGTTAGCATACCTGTCCCTTCCATCAGGATTTAAACATGGATCTATTATCACTATGACATTTTCAAGCCACTCGCTTTTATTAGATCCAGGTTTTATAAGCTCATAAGTGGTTGCAATTGCTGCTTCAGTTGCTGATGCCTCATTACCATGCACGTTATAGCTAAGCCAAACAATTGGAACGTTGGTTTTCGGGGTGCCTTCTTCTATACCAGCGCGCCTTAAGTTATCCAATCGGAGCTCTTCCAGATTCTCTAGATTCTGCTTAGAGGACACAATTGCAAGTAGCAAAGGTCTGCCTTCGTAAGTTTTACCATATTCAATGAGTTTGACATTTTCTGAATTTTCAGATAAATGTTCATAATAATCAACGACTTGATAATGTCGTGAAAACTTATCGCCAAGCTCATATCCCAGAAAACTTTTTGGACTTTCAACTTGAGCAAATATTAGGGTCGGAATTGTCAGTAAAAGGCTATACAGTAATTTCATTCATTCATCATTTGAATGGCCAAATTACATCGATAAAGTCGATCAACAAACCGAAAAGTGTTGGACGGCACTTCAAATCACCACTTCTAAAGCGTATATTTGATATAATGGCTTAAACCCATGATTAAAATCAACCACCTATTGCCCCTTGTATTCCTACTTGGCCTGAATAGCCTATTTGGTCAAGAGAATAGTCTTGATAGCCTGCAAAATGCGCTAGAAGATGCTGAAGTTGATACATCAAAAATTAACATACTTATAGAATTAGCCTATGCAGCTGATAAGCCAGAACAACAACTAGCATACGCCAGACAAGCATTCCAAATTGGACTGAATGTAGAATCGATCAAACATAAAAGCAGATCGGAACTAATAACAGGAATTTTCTACGCTACAACTGACCTAGACTCGGCCACCTCTCTTATGCGGAGTGGTGGCGAAAGGTACATCGCAAACGATATGATTAAATATGCTGCGAATGCATACTTCATTACAGGAGTAACCTTTGAGATAGAAAATCAGCTAGATTCTGCGATATCTTCATACACAAAAGCCTATGAGCTTGCCGAAAAAAGTAAAGCACATCCTGAATTCGGCAATTCTGCTTATGCCTTGGCGAACATTTTAAATAATCGAGGAAAAAATGCAGAAGCTCTCAGCTGGGCTAATAAAGCAAGGTCTGCGTATGAATTAGGTGGATTAGAACTTCAAATGGGTCAAGCTCTCAACCAAATTGGGATTATATACGACCAAAAAGGCCTATTCTCTGAGGCACTTGACAACTATTTAGAAGCTCGAGATATAGCAGTAAAGACTGAGGATATTGCCGGAGAAATTCTCATCAGTAATAATCTAGGTGTCATTTATGATAACATGAATAATTCTGAAATGGCTTTGCAGTACTATAGCAACGCTCTCGAGAAGACTAGAATGCATGACATGAAGGATAGTGAGGCGACACTCCTAAACAATCTTTCTTACATACATCTTAGAAATGGAGACACGCTTAAAGCAATTGATCTATTGAAGCAATCCCTGTCTATTGATCTTACTGAAATATACCCCTGTTTTGAAAGTTATCCGCTGGAAGGATTAGGCTCCATTTACGTTTCCATTAACAAACTTGATTCTGCAGAACAATTATTAAATCGAGCACTTAAAACATCGTCAGAATGTGAAGATATTGCAGCTTTGGCATCCATTCATAAGGATTTTGGACAGCTTTATTCAAGTAAAGGTCAGCCAAGGCGAGCAATTAAATCATTTGATCAGTCTTTGAAAATAAGTAAGGAATCTAACCTTAGATCGGATTTTAAAGAAGCACTATTTGAGTATTATAAATTCCACAAGAAATATGGAAATACACTCCAAGCAATGAAATATTTGGAGGAATATCAGGTGCTTACAGATTCCATTAATAAAGAAAACAACATTGAAAAGGCTACTCAGTTAGCTGCTGAATATGAATTCCGAAAGCAGGTTGCTGAAATGGAACAAGAACGAGAAGAATCTGAACGAAGATTTACTGAAGAAATTGAAGCCAAGTCTTTTGAAAACAAACTCGTTCTCTTGGCTTTGGTGCTTTTTATCTTGCTGGGTATAACAATGGCACGTTCTTATTATCTTATTCAAAGACATAATAAGAAGCTAAAGTGGTTGAATGACGAAAAGAACAAGTTGATGGGGATTGTGGCCCATGACCTTAGAAATCCTCTGAATATGATCATTGGTCTTATTACCCTATTTAAAGATTCCGCTAAAAATCATGGTGATAAAAATCTAGAAAAATACACAGAGTTGCTTAGTGCATCTTCTGAGCGAATGCGGAATATGATTGATCGAGTACTTGACATCAGTGCTATTGAGAATATGAAGGTCAACCTAAAGTTGGAAAGAACTAACCTATCTTCATTGACATATGAATCCATTCACAATTTTGATATTATCGCCGCACAGAAAGAAATAGAAATAATAGACGGCATAGATAAGTCCAAAGAATGTTTTTCTGAGGTAGATCCCAGTTACTTAGTGCAAGTAATTGACAATCTTCTTTCCAATGCAATCAAGTTTTCAGAGCGAGGTAAAAAGATTGAAATCTCGCTTCTTTCTGACAACAATCATCATGAAATCATTGTGAAAGATGAAGGACCTGGAATAAGCGATGAAGAACAGAAAAGTATATTTCAGGCGTATACAACACTTAGTTCTAAGCCAACAGAACAGGAAAAATCAACTGGGCTTGGATTATCAATTGCGCATAAATTTATCGAGGCGATGGGTGGCAAGATTGAATGCCACAGTAAACCTGGACAGGGAACTTCTTTCAACTTAATTTTTGAGAAGGCTTAGTTAACCCATCTCAACTCTTACTTTATCAGTAAGCGGTTTTCCTACACAAGTTAAGACGTATCCCTCATCCAATTCATCTTGTGAAAGTCCTTCAGCTTCGTCAATACTTATCTGACCTTCTACACATTTACCTCTGCAGGCAGTACACAGACCGCTTTGACATGAATAAGGCATATCAAGATCATTGTCCAATGCAGTATCCAGAATAGAAGCGCTTTTCTTTACTGTGATTGAATACTCTTCACCATCCAGAAGAATGGCTACTTCACTTTCCGCGCCGGCTCCTTTGTCTATAATCTCTGCAGGAGAAGTTTTCCCAGCCTCAAAGCTCTCCATACGAATCGCGGCCTTCTTAATTCCAAACTTTTCAAGACCGGTTGAGACTACATCCATCATTGGTTGAGGTCCGCAAATGTAAAATTCGGTTTCTCCTCCAGCTGACACTTGAGTACAGATCTCACCAATCATCTCAGGAGTTGGTCTGCCGTTGAAATCTGCATCTCCCTCTTCAAGAATATGAATAGCTTTAAATCTGCCCGCATATTGTTTCTCTAGATCATTTATCAAATCATTAAAAATGACAAACTCTTGAGTTCTGTTCCCATAAACAAGTGTTGTGGTACTTTCCGGTTCTTTCAAAAGGATAGATCGGATTATTGACATTAGTGGTGTAATACCGCTGCCCCCTCCAAAAAATACTGCATTACGCTTGTTAGAGCCATCATAAGACGTTGTAAACATCCCCATTGGCTCCATGATCTCCAATTGATCTCCCGCTTGAGCATTATCATTCAAATCATTGGACATCGCCCCACCTTCAACTCGTTTAACAGTGACTGCAGGATTTTCGTCTTCAAACGGTGTGGTACATAAGGAATACGCCCTTCTTATTTTCTTACCCTCGACTTCCTTGATAATTGTAATAAATTGACCAGGCTCGTATTCCAGAGACTCAGGTTTTTCAAAAACAAGGTTCACCGCATCCTTTGCTACATTAACTACTTCTTTGATAGTAAGAGTTTGATATCTATCGTCTTTCTTTTTCTTGTTTTTCTTGAATAATGAAAATGCCATGTTGTCAATTTTAAGGGCGCAAAGATAATTCTCCTTTAGAGGTCAGGCAAGTAAACATGTTGAGGTACTTTTGTGTTCCTTTTTATCGAATATAATTTCATGAAATGAGCATGATTATCGAAAATGCTAATCACAGAGATATCAACTTGTGCGAATTCCATGTGAGACGTTAAAAAACTAATTATATACACATGAATTTCAATCCACTTGAGGGCATCTCACCCATTGACGGAAGATACAGATCAAAAGTATCACAACTTGCAGACTACTTTTCGGAGAAAGCTCTTATTCAATATAGAGTTAAAGTAGAAATACTATATTTCATCGCCCTTTATGAAAGTGGTATTCCGCAACTCAAAAATTATGATCCCAAAAGCAACGATGCACTAAAAGACATTTATGAGTCATTCTCTTTGGAAGATGCAAATGCTATCAAAGAAATAGAGAAAACGACCAATCACGATGTAAAGGCAGTTGAGTATTTTATCAAAGAAAAATTTGATCAACTGGAGCTACAGGAATTCAAGGAGTTTATCCATTTTGGACTCACGTCTCAGGATATTAACAATACTTCAATTCCACTTTCGCTGAAAGATGCTTTGGAACACTCTTTCTTACCAAAGCTTGAAGAGTTAATTGAAGAATTGACAATGAAAGCCAAACTTTGGGAATCTATCCCAATGTTAGCTAAAACGCATGGACAGCCTGCCTCTCCTACCAAGCTTGGTAAAGAACTAATGGTATTTGTGACAAGGTTGAATGAACAAGTTGATCTTTTAAAACAGATTCCATTTGCAGCTAAGTTTGGTGGGGCTACTGGAAATTTTAATGCTCACAATGTTGCCTATCCTTCACATGATTGGCATTCGTTTGGTAACGCTTTTGTATCTGACAAGTTAGGTTTGAAAAGAAGTCATCCAACCACTCAAATTGAGCATTATGATCATTTAGCAGCTCTTTTTGATGGATTAAAGCGGATAAATACGATTCTCATAGATTTTAGCAGGGATGTGTGGCAATACATTTCGATGAATTACTTCACCCAAACCATCGCTAAGAATGAAGTTGGGTCTTCTGCAATGCCTCACAAGGTCAACCCTATTGATTTTGAGAATGCAGAAGGAAATCTTGGAATCGCAAATGCATTATTTGAACATTTGAGTGCTAAACTTCCCATTTCAAGACTGCAGAGAGATCTTACCGACTCTACTGTTCTTAGAAATATTGGAGTTCCAATTGCTCACACATTTATCTCTTTGCTCTCATTAGAAAAGGGATTGTCCAAGATTAACGCGAACGAAAATGCCATTCGTGCGGATCTAGAAGATAACTGGGCTGTTGTAGCTGAAGCTATTCAGACTATTTTAAGAAGAGAGGGATATCCTAAACCTTATGAGGCTTTGAAAGCGCTGACCAGAACAAATGAGGCGATTACAGAATCTTCTATTCAAACATTTATAGAAAGTCTAAACGTATCGGAGGAAATAAAAGCAGAATTGAAGAAAATCACACCTTATAGTTATACTGGAAAATAATTACGCCACCCCAGCTAGAAGGTATAGAACCGCCATTCTAATGGCTACACCATTTTCGACTTGTTGAAGAATGATCGAATGGTCTGAATCTGCAACATCACTCGTAATCTCTACACCTCGATTGATAGGTCCCGGGTGCATAATAGTGATTTCCTTATTCAGCGAATCCAACAACTCCTTGTTGACACCAAAGAATTGAGAATATTCGCGTAATGAGGGGAAGTACTTCATTTGCTGCCTTTCAAGCTGGATTCTTAAAATGTTGGCAACATCGCACCATTCCAAAGCTTTTCGAATACTGGTTTCAACCTTTACTCCTAGCTCCTCAATGTGCTTAGGAAGTAATGTTGCTGGCCCACAAACCATCACATCAGCACCTAAAGTCTGTAATGCGAAAATATTGGACAGCGCTACACGCGAATGCAAGATATCCCCAACTATAACAACTTTCTTACCTTCAACGGCACCACACTTTTCTTGTATTGAAAATGTATCTAGTAACGCTTGAGTTGGGTGTTCATGAGTGCCGTCACCAGCATTAATTATGTTAGCATCTATATGCTTAGCAAGAAAGTGAGGTGCTCCCGGACTTGAATGTCTCATTACAACCATATCCACTTTCATGGCTAGAATGTTGTTGACAGTATCTAGCAATGTTTCTCCCTTCTTTACAGAACTTCCAGATGCAGAGAAATTAACCACATCTGCTGAAAGTCTTTTTTCAGCAAGCTCGAAAGACAGCTTGGTGCGTGTAGAATTTTCAAAAAAGACATTAGCAACAGTAACGTCTCTCAGAGAAGGCACTTTTTTTATAGGTCGATTAATTACCTCTTTAAAATTATTTGCTGTTTGAAAAATGAGTTCTATATCCTCTCTGTCGAGGTTTTTGATACCTAAGAGATGTTTAGTTTTCAGCTGACTCATTCTTTCTTCGTAATTAACCAAATATGATCTTCCTTTTGCTCCTCATCCAATTCGACGAGTACTTTCTGCGACTGAATTGTATTCACCTTCCGACCAACATAGTTTGCCTCTACTGGGATATGTCTACTATACAGTCTGTCAATTAGCACTAATAACTCAACCTTTGCAGGTCTCCCAAAAGAATTCATGGCATCTAGGGCCGCTCTCACAGACCTACCAGTAAATAATACATCATCAACCAAAATGACATTCTTATTTTCTATCAAAAATTGGATTTTGGTTTGACTCGGTGTGATTGGCTCTTCTCTCCTTCTAAAGTCATCTCTGTGGAATGTTGTATCCAGATATCCTAGATCAATCTCTTTATTGATTAAGCTTTGAAGCTCATCTTTTACTCTCTCAGCCAAGTAAATACCTCGAGGCTGCATACCAATAATGACTGTTTGAGAAAAATCTCCATGAACTTCAATGAGTTCTTGGCACAATCTGCTGATTGTGACTTTGAGTAGTGGGCTATCGAAAAGCAGTCGCTTTTGCATGAGTAATTGTTCCCACAAAAATAGTATTTAACAATTAATTAGGCTGCCTGTTCAAGTCGTATTGAATCTTATTGATGTAAAAAACTTTTCTTTGCGTTCTTCCGGCAACACCATTTGGGTTATGAATTGTCTGTTCACCATATGCAAACAATGTATTCTTATACCATCTACTAAGTCCTTCTACACTTGGATCCTTAGATTTCACTTTGTCCGTCTCGAAAGAAAGTTTTACAGGATTGAATGTCCGCCCCTCCACTACTTCATTACCTGAAACAACTTTTGATCTTATCTCATTTTCCTCCAAATACATCAAGATAACTTGATCACCAGATCCACTTACTATTACATTTTCATCCAATGAGTAGGTTTGAATATCCTCTATTTTGAAGGTCTGATCCCAAAGAATATTACAATTTTGATCGAAGCCTAAAACAACTGCATGGGTATAATTATATCCTAAGAAATATGGATTTCTACCAAATCCAGAAGGAGTGCCAAATGTTCCATAAGAGCTTCCATTCGAGGAATAGTTATACCTTGGATAGTAAGCCTCTGCAATCATTATATATTCTCCATCCCGTTCTAGAATTTCATGAACAAGCAAACGATAATTGAATCTCTTAACCTTACCTTTTTCCTTTTTCTTTTCAATACGGTTCTTTATCCGCTCCTCCCTTCTAGGCTTTAGGTGGCCGAAAAAATTATTCAAATCTGCAAAAGGAAAGTATTTATTGAATTGCTGTTGGCCATTTATGAATTTGCTGAGATAAAATCCCTGACTGTACTGATTGGATTTTCTTGAATGAGTACCCGCTAGATACTGAAGTCCTCCGGCAAAGGTTGTGCTGGCGGCATCCAGCAAACTCATCCTATCACCAGGATTTACCAAGTTGTCTTGTATGATGTCTCCCCGATCCGTGAATGTCCGAACCCGGATTGTATACTTCTTATTTCTCATCTTCTCCGCGAGAATCACAGTAAATAACTTGGATTGCTCATCGACCACTAGGTCTAGGATATCATTTTTATTGTCGTAGAATCCTGGTACCACTCTAGGTATCCGATCAATGATGTTATATGTAATGACAACAGGTCTAAAATTGGCATAACCTGCAATTAAGAGTGTTTCACCAACAGACTCAAAATGTAAGATTTGAACGGGAAAAACGGTGGTGATTTCATACGCAACATATTCTTTTGAACTCACTGTAAACTGATAGACAACCAAATCCTGATTCCTATATCGATTCGTACTAAACAATAAATAAAATCTTCCGTCAAAATACTCGTAACCCAAAATGTCACCTCCGGCCGGAATAACTAAATTCTGAGACCACACTACTTGAAGTGCTGTATCAATTAAATGCACCTTCCATAAGTATCCTCCTCCTTTTACATCATCAGTTGTCTCTTCAGCCACCAATATTCCGTCTTGCGAGCCAGGCACTACATAAAAATTAGATTGAGATGCATTCTTCTCAAATTCAATGCGATTCGGCTGAAGGATGACCGCACTGGTGTCTCTGTCTTTTTTTCTTTGACCAAAGGCAATAAGTGGAAGAAGGGTGATTACAAGTAAAATCTTATTCATGCTATTTAAACACTTACGTCATTAATTTCCCTATCGTTCACTGAGTTCAAGAATGATATCATACTCCTCCCTTCTTACGGACTGTACAGATAGTCTAGAATACTTCACGAGCTGCATTTCGCTCAGTCTATCATCAGCCTTTACTTCTGCTAGTGTAACTGCTCTTTTCAATTTCTGTTTAGGAATAACATCCATCACGTACCATCGATGATCATCTGTAGTAGGATCTTGATAATATTCTTTCACAACTTCCGCGATACCTATAATTGATTTTTCATTAACACTATGATAGAAAAGACATAGGTCGCCAACCTTCATCTGCTTTATGTTATTTCTCGCTTTAAAATTTCTAACACCATCCCAATGATCTCTCCCCAACTTCACCAGATCATCCCAAGAATAGGTATTAGGCTCACTTTTTATCAGCCAATAGTTCATAATACTTAACAATCATCTAATAATATGACGACAGAATTTTAACAGTTAAAATTTGATAGCGTCAACACCAAACAATTTACTTTTAAGTCAATTAAAACCCATATGAAAATACTCATTATTCATACGGTATCCAGAGATGAGGCATTATTTGTAGGCCCAGTCTTAAGAGCTCTAAAGTCAGAATTAGATGCTGAAGTACACCTTGCTGTGAATACAAACATCGCTACTTTATTTAGAAACTCTCCTTACATAGATGGCATCCATAACTCACAAACAACTCTTATAAAACTAAGGAAGGCATTAAAAAAAGAGGGTTTTGACTATATAGTAGATCTTCAAAATAGCTGGAAGTCAAAAATTGTTAGAATCGATATGGCGAAGAAATATCTGGTATTTAAACCAAAAAGATTTTACAAGTGGTTTTTCATTAAAACCAAGATAAATCGTCTTCCGAAATCCCATTTAATTGATCAGTATTTCGAACTATTGAAAAACTTAAATGTAAAAGGCGATAGTTTGGGGTTGGATTTCTTTTTAGACGAAAAAGATGTTGTTGAAAATGACTGGTTACCTAAATCTCATCAATCTGGATATGCCACGATTGCTTTGAGCGCCACGCACAATACAAAAAAACTTCCGGTAAATAGATTAATAGAGCTTTGCGACCGCATCAATAAGCCCATTATCCTAATTGGTGAGGAGAAAGACAATGATTTGGCTAATGAGATTGAGACATTTTTCAAAAGGGGAACCGAAGAAGAAGAAGAGGCAATTGAAGGATTGAATAAAAAAACAACCATATTCAATGCTTGTGGGAAGTTTAGCTTTAATCAGTCAGCATCAATCGTCAAAAATGCTCAGTGGGTGTTTACTTACGATAATTTAATGATGCATGTAGCAGCGGCATTCAAAAAGCGTCTTTACACCATATGGGGAAGTTCAACTCCATTTTTCGGAACATATCCATATCGCACACAGTTTACAGTATTTGAAAACAATGGATTACCATGCAGGCCTTGTTCAGGTTCTGGATTTACTAATTGTCCAAAAGGACATTTTAAATGTATGAATGATTTAAATTTTGATTTCTATTTACCAGACTAATGAAAACACTATACCTCATTCGTCATGCAAAATCATCATGGGCATTTGACCTAAATGATCATGATCGACCTTTAGGTAAAAGAGGAAGAAAGGATGTATTCAAAATGGGAAAGCATTTGTTGGAAAATCAGCCTCCTCCTGAAATATTAATCTCAAGCACAGCTAGCAGAGCATTTTATACTGCATTGCACATTTGTGATCAAATGGGAATTGATGAAGGTCACATACGACTTGAAAAAAATCTTTATCATGCCGGATCATCCGAAATATTAAGCGTAATTAAGGAGGCTCCAAATTGTGAAAGATTAGCCTTTTTTGGACACAACCCAGGATTTACTAGCGCGGCTAACTCACTCGCCAATTTAAATTTTGACAATATCCCTACCTGTGGGATGGTTGGGATAAATTTTAATGTTAAATATTGGAAAGATGTTGAATTTGGGAAAGGCATGCTTACATTTTTCTACTTCCCAAAGGAGATTTAGTAGCTTAGAAAGAATTTAAGCAACCAAGATTCAATCTTATGGATAATTCTAATTCAGTCAAGATCACTGGAATGACCTTGGCAGTATTCAAAATGCAAGAAATGGTCAAATTCTATTCTCAAGTTTTTCAAATACAATTTGAAGAGCTGAGCATGTTTGATTCCAAACTATATAAAACCTCTCTTGGTGATCTCGATATTCTATTTTGTCCTGCGGAGCTAGCTCAAAATACCTCCACTCAAAACCGACATCAACTGAATTTCACAATTAATAATCTTGAGGATATCAGCAAAGAGATAGCAACCCTAGATGGTGAAATCATGGGTGATGTCCAAAATGATGGTTCCTCCATTCGAGTGGGAATCAAAGATCCAGACAAGAATACTATTGAGCTTATCCAGCTTTTAGAATCTTAGAGAATATATCTGCTGAGATCTTTGTCTTTCACAAGCCCTGCTAATTTTTCCTCAACGATCGCTTTGTCTATAACTATTTGAGCATTTGGCCCTATAGTATCTGGAATATCAAACAAGATTTCATTCAGAAGTTTACTCATCACAGTGTGAAGTCTTCTGGCTCCAATATTTTCAACTTCTTCATTTATCTTGAATGCCATGCCAGCGATTTCTTCTAATGCATCGTCTTGAAAAGATAGCTTAACATCCTCTGACGCTACCAGCGCTTCATATTGCTTTGTCAGCGCATTTTTAGGTTCCGTAAGAATTCGGAGAAAATCTGCTTGAGTGAGATTATCCAGTTCAACTCGGATTGGAAAACGTCCCTGTAGCTCAGGTATCAAGTCAGATGGCTTGCTAAAATGGAATGCACCAGCAGCAACAAACAAAACATGGTCTGTATTGATAATACCATACTTAGTATTGACCGCACTACCTTCTACTATTGGAAGCAAATCTCTTTGTACCCCTTCTCTGCTGACATCAGGACCTTTGCCACTATCACCTCCTTTGGCAATCTTGTCTACCTCATCAATGAAAATGATTCCGGTGTTTTCAGCCTTGTATATTGCCTCATCTTTTACCTCATCCATATCGATCAATTTGGATGCTTCTTCTTCAAGGAGAATTTTACGAGCTTCCGCAATGGAAACCTTTCTTTTCTTTTTCTTCTTCGGCATCATATTGCCGATCATTTCTTGAATATTGATCATTGAAGCCTCATCCATACCTCCACCGATCATACCTACATTTCCAGATGAATTTGCAGTTACATCTATCTCTATTTTTCTATCATCAAGCTCGCCGTTTTGAATTTTTTCTCTGAAACGAGCCCTTGTTTGTTCGTTCAGTTCAACTTCATTTTCGGGCTCATCACTTCCAATTTTAGTTGCATATGCATTGGATGTTCCTCTAAGAGGTGGGATTAATGCGTCCAAGATGATCCCCTCAACTACTTCAGCAGCTTTTTCTTTTACTTCCTCCTTTTTAGAGACTTTAACCATGTTGACAGCTTGCTCAACCAGATCTCTAACCATACTTTCAACGTCGCGCCCGACGTATCCAACTTCCGTGAATTTTGAAGCTTCAACTTTGGTGAAAGGTGCATCTGCAATTTTGGCCAATCTTCTGGCTATCTCAGTCTTACCAACACCGGTAGAGCCAATTAGAAGAATATTGTTAGGTACAATTTCTCCTTGAATTTCTTCACGCACATTCATACGCCTCCACCTATTCCTTAATGCAATTGCCACATTTCTTTTTGCGTCTTTTTGCCCGATTATATACTTATCTAGCTCTTCAACAATTTGCTTTGGCGTCAAGTCGTTTTTTATACTACTCATAAAATTTTCTTAAAATCGTTAAAATCGGTGCGTAGGCTAATAAAGCTGGTTCCGCCCGCAGAATGGAAAGTTGCTCTGGAAAATCGCAACTCTATTCTTTTTATTTGCACCATTATTCCATAGGAAAACCCTGCTCCTCCACCTATATTCTCCAGTCTCAATTCCTGCTTTCTTTTGTGATTATATCCAACCAATAATTGGAAGTTCTTACTTAAAAGAACCTCGGTTCCAAAATTTAAACGTTTCAGCACTTTGTCCACCGATTTATTAGATCTTCCTCCATCACCCTCTTCCAATGCAAAATTCTCATTAACAAGATTGGTTGTTGTGATTGTGAATCTAAGCGGCATATACTGCGGTTTGAACGATGTACCTAATTTCACATCAAATGGGATTGACGGAGATTCTAAAGTTGTAAAATCAGAAATTGTTGCACCCATGTTCTCGAAAACCATCGAAACACTCCAATTATTTCTTATTCTGAAAACACCTCCAATATCCATTAGGATAGCAGTGGATCCGTATGTATCTATCGAAGAGTGAGCAACTTTTAAGCTGGCACCTAGAGTAAATGGCCCCACAGTATGAGCCTTCCCTATTTGAAAGGTATAATCTTGTGCTTGGAAAGTACCTAAGTCATTGCCAAACTCGTCTGTCATTTCAAATGACCCATAGTTTACGTAATTCAAACCAGCAGCAAAGACACCCAAAGAACCAACTTCAAATGAATACGCTCCGGAATAGACGGAAATATCCGCGAAATATGGATTTATTTGAATGAAAATATTCTTGGCTCCAACCGAGTCCAAGATTGCCGGATTTTCAAAAAACTGAGAAATGTCTCCATCAGCAAGCGATATTGCTGTGCCTCCAAGAGCCGCTGCTCGGGCATTGGAGGTGAGGTTCAGCGATTGATACCCTAACTGACCACCAACTTGCGCCCACCCAATTAGTGGGACAAAACATGCTATGAGGATTATTATTCTCAATCTTTCTTTTCTTCTGGAAGAATAAATTCGATAGGATTAACTGCTTTTTGATTAGTTAACGCTATTTCCAAAACTTCAGGTACATATTCAACAAAATGAATTTTTAGTCCTTTCAGATATTTCGCATTGATTTCTTCTAGGTCTTTTTCATTTCTATTGCACATGATAATCTCTTTGATCCCCGCTCTACGTGCCGCAAGAATCTTTTCCTTGATGCCGCCTACTGGTAATACTTTCCCTCTAAGCGTAATCTCTCCAGTCATTGCCAATTGCTTCTTCACCTTTCGCTGTGTAAAAACTGAAGCTAGCGATGTTAGCATAGTTATTCCTGCGGATGGTCCATCCTTTGGTATTGCTCCAGCTGGCACGTGAACATGTAAATCGTAATTATCAAATACTCGATAGTCAATCCCCAATATTTCAGAATGAGATCTTAAATACGAAAGTGCTGCAACAGCAGACTCCTTCATAACATCACCCAGCTGACCAGAAAGAGTAAGCTTACCTTTCCCCCTACTCAATGACGATTCAATAAACAAAATATCTCCACCTGAAGGTGTCCAGGCGAGTCCTGTTACTACGCCAGGAACTGAGTTATCTTCATAGTTATCTTTATCAAAGATCTCTGGACCTAATATTTCTCTAACTCTTTTATCGGTTATTTTGGAATCGTACTCCTCCTCCATAGCTACTGATTTAGCTATAGACCTCACTACCGAAGCAGCTTTTCTTTCAAGCGTTCTAACGCCAGATTCACGTGTATAGTCATTTACCAATTTGGTAATTGCCGATTTATCGAAGGCTACGTCCGACGCCTTTAATCCATGCTCTTTCTTCTGCTTTGGAATTAAATGCTTCTTCGCAATCTCCACCTTTTCTTCCAAGGTATACCCACTCACATCGATGATTTCCATTCGATCTCGCAATGCTGGTTGAATGGTATCTAATGAATTTGCAGTAGCGATAAAAAGTATCTTAGAAAGATCGTAGTCTACCTCTAAATAATTGTCTTTGAATGTTGAATTCTGCTCTGGATCCAGCACCTCAAGCAATGCCGAAGATGGATCTCCTCGAAGATCAGAACTAACCTTATCTATCTCATCCAAAATGAAAACAGGATTCGAAGATTTAGCTCTATTAAGATTTTGTATAATCTTTCCAGGCATAGCACCGATATATGTTTTACGATGTCCTCTAACCTCAGCCTCATCATGCACCCCCCCTAGAGACATCCTAACATATTTTCTATTTAATGCATCTGCGATTGACTTACCTAAAGAAGTTTTCCCAACTCCTGGAGGTCCGTAAAGACAAAGTATAGGCCCTTTCAAGTCTCTTTTCAACTTCCTTACAGCCAGATACTCGATGATTCGATCTTTTACTTTGTCTAAACCAAAATGATCTCTATCAAGTATTTTTCGAGCATTTTGTAGATCAAAATTATCCTCAGTGACTTCATTCCAAGGCAGATCTACAAGGAGCTCAGCATAGCTCATTGCGACTGGAAACTCTGCAGCTGCAGGATTCATTCTCAAAATCTTATCAAGCTCCTTGTTGAAATGCTCATGAACCTCCTCTGGCCAATCTTTCTTATCTCCACGCTTACGCAAGGCCTCCACTTCTTGATCTGGACCATCCTGACCAAGCTCATCCTGTAAGATCCGAATCTGTTGACGTAGGAAGTAATCTCTTTGCTGTTGATCTATATCTGTATGAACCTTGTCTTGAATCTCTTGCTTGAGCTCTAACATTTGAAGGTCCTTCAACATGAATTGTAGAAGCTTCTCTGATCTGATTTTAGGATCATCAATTTCTAATAGCGATTGCTTATCTCCAACTTCAGCATTAATATTTGAAGATAAGAAGTGAGTAAGAAAATTGAAGCTATCAATATTATCAATGGCCACCCTAGCTTCTTTTGGAATCTCAGGACTCAATCCCATTATCTTAGTTGCAGTATCCTTCAAAGACTGGATAATTGCCTTCTGCTCCTTTTTAGGAAGTGAATTAGATTTATCAGGTATGGTTTCATACTTGATCATTTGATGTGGATCTTCCTGCAGCCTCTCAGTGATCTTAAAGCGATTTTGTCCCTGAATGATAATTGTAGTATTGCCATCAGGCAGAACTATCATCTTCAAGATCTTAGCTATAGTTCCAATTTCATATAGATCCTTAAATTTCGGATCCTCAGTATTCACATTTTTCTGAGCAATTACCCCGATTATTCGATCCCCTCGATATGCTTTTTTCACAAGCCTAATTGACTTGGTCCTGCCAACAGTGATTGGAAGAACCACGCCTGGAAATAATACTGTATTTCGAATTGGAAGAATTGGAAGATCTTCAGGAAGGTCCGATTCCTCCATCTGGCTATCTTCAGGAGAAATGATCTGGATAAATTCTTCCGAATCTTCGTCTACAAATTCTGGTATGAAAAATGATTTCAAATTAGCTTCACTCATAAATGCCAATATGTCATATAAATTGTGCACAACCCCACGTGAATGGGAAAGGTACATAATTGTCAATCGTTGTGCCAAAGTATATGTACATGGCAAATAGTGCTAACTTTAATTTAATTTTAAATAATACTGACGAATCGACAGCATGAGCCGAAATCATCATCGCTACTTAGGCTTTTTTTTACTTCTACTTACTCTTTATGCATCTGCGCAAAGAGGAAGGAAGGAAGTACAAATCATTGGCGATTCAATACCTAAAGATGTTGTTTTCAACGCATATGAATTCAAAGGCATAAATAAGTATCCTGAATATTTCAACAAGCAAAAGCTACAGCGGATAATAGAGTTAGATAGAGAGGAAAAGTGGGAGGACTTATATATCAACCTCAAAGACTATGTTAGCAAATTTGGTATCCGGAATTTTTATAAGGATACACGCCTCATTTGGAAACTTGCCAAAATGACGGAATTGTTTGGTGATCCGGATGAAGCAAAAACACTCTATCGGATGGTTCTGCGGCATCACTACCAAGGAATAAACATTAAAGAAATTGAATTGTATTACGATTCGCTCAATCGTCAGGCCGCAGAGCAATTTGTGCCAATAGATTACTACTATGAACTAGTAGAACATCGAAAACTCATAGATACGCTACAACCTCCTCGTGGTGTCCTTTTGAATATGGGCATGCTTGTAAATAGTGCAAGCGCAGATTATGGACCCTCTCTAAATATTCATAATGATATTCTTGTATTCACTTCTAAAAGGAAGCAAGTAGATGAGACAATACGCTTTCGAGAAGATGAGGACCTTTTCTTCAGCCATAAGGATCCTTATGGCACATGGTCAAAAGCTAAACCGATTGACAAGCTAAACTCGCATTATAACGAAGGTTCTCCATGCTTAAGCGGAGATGGAAAGACATTAGTTTTTTCTCGATGCGATTCCCCTGATTCATATGGAGATTGTGACTTATTTATCGCAACCTTACAGGCGGACAGTACATGGACACGTCCTGAAAATTTAGGGGTAAGTGTCAATAGCCTTGCTTGGGATTCACACCCAGCTTTATCACATCAAGGTGATACGTTGTATTTTGCTTCAGATAGATTGGGCGGTTTTGGACTTTCTGACATTTATTATACAACAAGAGATGAAAAAGGGAGATGGTCTGCTGCCCTAAATGTAGGACCAGTAATAAACACGAGACAAAACGACGTAAGTCCTTTTTATCATCCAATACATGAAGTCCTATACTTCAGTTCTCAAGGTCAACTTTACAACTTTGGAGAATTTGATATCTATAAAGCATACCATAAGGATGGATTTTGGACAGAACCTCAAAACATTGGCCCATTAGTGAATGGACGAGGTAGTGAATTTTATTTTACAATAGATTCAGAATCTGAACTTCTATTTTATGCTAGATCCTCGACTAGAGATTTGAATAAACAAGACATTTATTCATTCCCTTTACCAATGGAAGCACAACCAGAAGCTACGACTCCAGTTACAGGAACACTTACCGATTCATTGACAGGCGCCCCTTTTCAGGGAATTGTATCAATAATTGATCTAGATCGGGGCAATGAAGTAGCTCCAAAATTCTTAAAGTCTGATGGTTCGTTCGAATTTGATCTCATAAACAATAGAAATTATCTGCTAATTCTTCAAGGTGATGATTTCTTTAGAATAGAAGAGGTATTCTACTTAGACGGACCATTGGAGATAAACACGGTAACTCAACCTCTCGCCTCGAAAATGAAGTTTGAATCCATTGAATTTGATGTTGGAAAAGCTGAGCTTAAAACTGAAATGTATGCCGATTTAAATAAGGTCGTAAACTTTCTTTATGACAACATAGATTTCAAACTCCGAATTTCCGGTCACACTGATTCAGTGGGCGATCCAGAAAAAAACCTTCAACTGTCTAAGGAACGCGCACAAAATATTCGGGACTACATTGTCATTTTTGCCGGCATCATTAAAGAGCGGGTCCAAGCGGACGGTTTTGGCGATACACAACCAATTATTCCGGAAGAAGTAACCGAATCAGATCGAAAGCTAAACAGACGAGTAGAATTTGAAATCTACAGAGAGGTTCCTCCAAGAGAAGACTCAGAAGACTCTATCAGCGATTTTTAGAATAAGCTTATGGTGTCGTTGATGATTACAAAAGCCATCAACGATAAAAGAATTACCATTCCTACTTTCTGAGAGTTTTCCAAGAATCTATCCGAAGGTTTTCTGCCAGTCACAATTTCCCATGTTAGGAATACAACATGACCTCCATCAAGAGCTGGGATAGGTAAAAAGTTCATAAACGCAAGAACCATTGAAAGAAGCCCAACAATTCTCCAGAAGTTGTTCCAATCCCATTCTGGACCAAAAAAAGTAGCAATCTTAATAGGACCTGATAGAGATTTTCTCACATCAACTTCTCCAGCAAACATCTTCTTGAATCCCTTAATATTGAGCCAAACTACCGCAAATGCATTGTAGGTCCCTTCACTAAGTGACTCTCCGAATGTGAATTCCCTTGTGACGAATTCGAGTTTGTCTTCGATTTTTAATCCAAGCGTGCCATCTACTGCAACAAATGCTTCTGTCTTTATCAATTCGCCACCACGATCAATTTCTATAGATACCGTTTGTTCAACATTTGCGTCTAAAACAGTAACCAACTGATCAAAGTACAGGACTTCCTGACCATTGACCTTTAAGAACTGATCGCCGCTACGGATGCCAGCATCAGCTGCACTAGAACCCGGTGTGACAACATCTATGATGTATGGTCTCCTAGGAGAAATAATATTTACACGATTTTTCTTGTCAGCGAATTTGTCAATGAAATCATTCGCCATATCCACTCTGACTTCTTTACCATCTCTAAGGACAGTATAATAGTTATCTGAGCCAAGAAGTAAATCAGGACTTAAAATATCTGAGAAACGCTCATATTCTTGTCCATTAATGGCAATAACGCGGTCTCCGGTTTGAAAACCAAGTTGCTCTCCAAGATCGTAGGCAACAATTCCGTATTTGTTTAGCTCATCTTTAGTGACATAGCTTTCTCCATTTACCCAAGCCAAACAAATAAAAATGATGATTCCAGTAACGACATTCACGATTATTCCACCCATCATCACAATCAATCTTTGCCACGCCGGCTTTGCTCTAAATTCCCATGGTTCTGGCTCTTCACTTAAAGATTCGGTATCCAATGATTCATCAATCATTCCAGAGATCTTAACAAATCCCCCTAGCGGAATGGCTCCAATTGAATACTCAGTTTCCCCGAACTGCTTACCCCAAATTTTTGGAGGAAAGCCGATAGAAAATTTTTCAACTCTCATTCCGAATGATTTAGCGGCAATTAAATGCCCCCACTCATGTACTCCTACCAAAATTGACAGCCCTAAAAGGAGCTGTCCTACCATAATTAAAGTCTCCATCTATCTTATCAATTCGAGCGCTTTGGCTCTTGTTTCTTTATCTGTCTGTATAAAATCTTCTATTTCAGGATTGCGAATATAGCTCACCTTTTGCAGGCAATTTTCAATAACATCCGAAATCTCGAGAAAACCTACCTTATCCTCTAGGAATGCTTGAACAGCAATTTCATTCGCTGCGTTCAATATACATGGTTGATTTCCTCCTTCTTTTGCAACCTCAAAAGCTAATCCAAGGTTTCGAAATGTTTCAATATCGGGCTTTTCGAATGTCAATTGTGGATAATCCATAAAATCAAATCTTGGATAATCAGCCTTTAATCTTTCTGGATAAGTCATCGCAAATTGTATTGGTACACGCATATCTGGAAGTCCCATTTGAGCTTTCATAGATCCATCCTCAAATTGAACTAACGAATGAATGATAGACTGTGGATGTACAATGACTTCAATTTGTTCGAGACTAACTCCAAAAAGCCACTTTGCCTCAATCACTTCCAACCCCTTATTCATCATTGTGGCCGAATCAATCGTTATTTTGGCTCCCATATCCCAATTTGGATGCTTTAACGCTTGATCTTTAGTTACTGATGCCAGTAGCTCACGGTTTTTACCTCTAAATGGTCCTCCGGAAGCAGTTAGAATCAATTTTTCAATCGGATTATGGAACTCCCCTACAATACATTGGAAAATCGCTGAATGTTCAGAATCAACAGGTAGAATGTTAACACCTTTACTCTGGGCCAGTTGAGTGATTAATTCACCTGCCACAACTAATGTTTCCTTGTTTGCCAGTGCGATAGTCTTTCCTGCATTAATAGCTCGAATGGTCGGTAATAATCCAGAATACCCTACCAATGCGGTTAGAACCATATCTATAGATTCCATCTCAACCACTGAAGCCAATGCATTTTCTCCAGCATAAACTTTGATATCAAGTGAATCGAGCGCATCAAACACTGTTTGATACAAATCTTCATTAACAATAACGACACTATTGGGATTGAATTCCTTAGCTTGATTTATCAATAACTCCGCATTGTTTTGCGCGGTAAGTACTTCAACTTCAAAATTGTCTGGATGGCGCTTGATTACATCAAGCGCCTGGGTTCCAATAGAACCTGTTGAGCCTAGAATGGCAATATTTCTTTTCTTCATTTAGGTCGCTTAAGCCATCTCATTAAAAAGAACAGTCGGCAAAGGTAAGAGTTTGCTTTTTTTAACAATTGAATGGATTCATTTTTGAAATGAAATAGTTTCTTTATCGAAGAATTAAAGTTCAGATCATGAATAAAGTACTCACAATTTTACTTGCCCTCGCTTCAGGATTTGCTGGCGCATTTTTATTTTCAAAACTTTCTGAGGAAAAAACTCCAAACATAGTTGTCCAAGAAACCATCAAAGCTCCGATAAGTCAGGTCGGGCTGTCAAATCTAGTACCAAACGAAAACTTTGTTGAAGCTGCTAATAGAAGTACGGGCAGTGTAGTTTTTATTCAGACGCTTAGTGAAGTGGACTATCGAAGTGGCGGGTGGATGGACTGGTTTTTCGAACCTAGGTCTTCACAACAAATTGGAAGCGGTTCTGGGGTAGTATTTTCAAACGATGGGTATATCGTTACAAACAACCATGTAATTATGGACGCGGACGAAATAACCGTAGTTGCCGGAAAAAGAAGCTACGAGGCTGAGTTAGTTGGACGAGATCCGAGTACAGATCTGGCGGTTATTAAAATAACCGATGGCAATTTACCCGCAATAGAAAAAGGCGATTCTGAACAAGTAAATGTGGGAGAATGGGTGCTAGCTGTTGGTAATCCCTTTAATCTCACCTCTACTGTTACTGCTGGCATTGTAAGTGCTAAAGGAAGGAACATCAATATTTTGCGAGACAAATTCCCAATTGAGAGTTTTATACAGACAGATGCAGCAATTAACCCAGGTAATAGTGGAGGAGCATTAGTTAACTCGAACGGTGAGCTGATTGGAATAAATACAGCCATCTTATCGCGTACCGGAACTTATGCAGGATACGGTTTTGCTATTCCAGTAAACATCGTAAAAAAAGTATTTAACGATCTAGTTCAATATGGAGAAGTGCAAAAAGCATTTACAGGAGCTGAATACATTGAAATAGATAGCGAATTGGCTGATAGAATGGGCGTTGAAGATTTGGATGGAGTAATTGTCGCTGAAGTAAAATACGATGGCCCTGCTGAAAAAGCTGGATTGCAAAAAAGAGATGTCATTAGAAAAATCAATGATTACAGAATCGAGAGCAAAGCCACGTTAGAGGAATTAATCGCAAAGAGCTATCCTGGAGATAAACTCACCATCCTGATTGAGCGTGACAGCGAAATGATTAGCAAAGAACTCACGCTTACCAATAGAGAAGGGACTACAAGCATCATTAAAAGAGACATCTATTATGCAGACGATCTAGAGGCAAGTTTCGAAAGTGTCTCTAAAGTCGAGAGAGATGCTTTGGGAGTATCCAGTGGTGTGAAAGTCATTGATTTCAAGAATAACGGCTTTTTTTCCAACTTGGGAATACCGAAGGGATTTATTATCACACAGATTAATAGCAAACCCATCAATAGACCAAAAGAACTTGAAAATGCGCTTTTGAATGTAAGAGGAAGATTTGATGTAATTGGAATAGATAAAAGAGGAAGAAAAGTTTACTACCCTTTCAGACGTTAGGCAGTACGCATTTTCAACTTCTTCTTCAACTCATCTACTGAGTAGCGAAATTTAGCATCCGTATCCATCATATCATTTACTGATTGAAGCGCATGAATAACAGTACTATGATCTCTTCCTCCAAAATGATACCCAATTGATTTCAATGAGTGGTTGGTATAGTCTTTAGAGAAATACATCGCTACCTGACGTGCAATTACAATCTCCTTTTTTCTGGTTTTCGCTTTAAGATCATCCTGCCCTACGTGGAAGTAATCAGACACCGTTTTTTGGATATAATCGATTCCAACTTCAGAGTCAATCTCTTTTACGATGTTCTTAAGTACCTTCTTTGCAAGTTCTAAATCTACTTCAACTCGCATTAGCGAGGCATGTGCGATTAGCGATACGATTACTCCTTCCAGCTCACGAATGTTTGTATCTACAGTATAAGCTATATATTCAATTACTTCTTCAGGGATGTGTATTCCATCTTCCTGAATCTTACGTTGAATTATTGCCATCCTAGTTTCAAATGCAGGTTGCTGCAGGTCAGCAGTAAGTCCCCATTTAAATCTAGATACCAAACGCTCTTGCAAACCTTTCAAATCCTTAGGCGCACAATCACTCGTCATCACAATTTGCTTTCCAGCTTGATGTAAATGATTGAAAATGTGGAAGAATATTTCTTGAGTCTTTTCTTTATCTCTTAAAAACTGAACATCATCCAGTATCAAAATATCAACCTCTCTGTAATAAGAGATGAAACTTTGTACATTATTATTTTTTAAAGAGTCAATGAATTGATTCGTGAATTTTTCTGAAGCTACATAAATGATCTTTTTAGATGGATCTTCTCTTTTAATGTAGTTTCCTATTCCTTGTACCAAGTGAGTTTTTCCAAGACCAACACCACCATAAATCATGAGAGGGTTAAAAGAAGTAACTCCAGGTTTCTTGGCCACTGCGTATCCAGCAGATCTTCCAAGTCTGTTACAATCTCCTTCTATGAAGTTATCAAAGGTGTATGTGGGATTTAAATTATTCTCACTGTTCAAATCATTGATAAATGCAGTATTCACTACCTTACCTAAACTTCCATTGCGATCAGTTAGGTTGTTGATTTTCAGGGAAGTGGCTCCAGATTTATTAGAATCTTCATTTTCAACTACAACAGAATATTCCAATCTTGCATCATCCCCCATTTCCTTAGCAATGGCTTCTTTTAGTATGTGAACGTAATGTTCTTCCAACCACTCGTAGAAAAACTGGCTTGGGACTTGAATAGTAAGAACGTTTCCCTCAGTTTTTAAGGGGTTTATCGGATCAAACCAAGTACTAAAACTTTGGTTAGGAATACGCTCTCTTATGTATTCAAGGCAGTTTTTCCAGATTAATTCATGCATCTCCGATTAGAGTTTGTAGTGGTTTAAATTGGCTTAGGTGATCCCTTAAATTTCTAAAAGGGCATCAAATATGTTTTATTTTTTTTTCTAAAAAAAATGGTTTTTACTCTTGATTAATTCAAAAAGATACATATGTTATTGAAAGCCACATTTTGAGAAAAAAATCTTTGAAAAATACAATTTTTCTTAACATGCTGATTCTGACCTAATTTCGTGAAAAGTTCACTGAACAACATTAAAATTTTGAAAAATTTAAACCTCAATATCTTCCCCCAAACTAGCAAAGACGAATGGCTCCAACTTGCTGAAAATCAACTAAAAGGAGCTAATCCAGCCACTGAATTAGCATGGGAAAATGATGCCAACATTAATCTTAACGGCTACTACGATCACTCAGATATTCTTCATCTAAAATATTTAGAAGATTTTTTCTCAAATGTTCAACCACATAAGTGGAAATTATATGAGAGGATTATTTCTAGCAACCCTGAAGTTGCCAATGAGCAAGCGCTGAAAGCATTGATGGGAGGATGCGACGGGATAATCTTGAGCAGTTCGAGTAATATGGAGGTTTTGCTGAAAGACATAAATTCAGAAATATGTGAAATTAGCTTTGATTCTTCGGCTTCACCAATATCCGTCGCAAGCTTTACCGGATTTCAATTATTTGAAAATGGGAACTGTGCTTCATCAGATGTCACAAAGAATCCCATCGATCAGCTATGCGAGTTATTTCAAAAATTGAAGAACCATACATACGTTCATAGAATTGCAGTTTCAGATTTTTTCCTAGAGATAGCTAGTGTTAGAGCTCTTCGATACTTATTAGATAATCGAGGTTTTAAAGGTGTACATATTCATTCGCAAATTCCGCAACATGAAGAGGATGATCATCAGTGGTTTCTAAATACTACCTCAGGACTGGCAAGTATTCTTGGGGGAAGTCATTCCATAGACCTGACAACAGCTTCGGGTGATTCTAGAATAAGTCGAAACACCGGGAATCTAATAAGAGAAGAAAGTGGTATTGAAGAATATGGAGATCAATGCGGTGGTTCGTACTACATTGAATTTTTGACAGATAAAATAATTAATCAAGTATCAGAAAGGCTGAAATAATGAGTAGTAAGAAGTATTTACAAGATGGATTTTCAGCTGGAGCTCCTCCTTTCCTTCGTGGGCCTTATGCTACGATGTACACTTCCCGCCCGTGGACTATTAGACAGTATGCTGGATTCAGTACAGCTGAAGAGTCTAATGCTTTTTATAGAAGAAATCTTGCCGCTGGACAAAAAGGTCTTTCTGTAGCTTTTGACTTAGCTACACATAGAGGATATGACAGTGATAACCCTAGAGTAAAAGGAGATGTCGGTAAAGCAGGTGTTGCTATCGATTCTGTTGAGGATATGAAAATCCTTTTTGACCAAATTCCGCTTGATAAAATGTCAGTTTCCATGACAATGAATGGCGCTGTTATTCCAGTGATGGCATTTTATATAGTTGCTGCAGAAGAGCAAGGAGTTTCCGCGGATTTGTTAACAGGAACCATCCAAAATGACATTTTGAAGGAATTTATGGTTAGGAATACCTACATCTATCCACCTTCTCAGTCTATGCGAATCATTGCTGATATCTTCAAGTTCACCTCGGAGAAAATGCCAAAATTTAATTCCATAAGCATCAGCGGCTACCACATGCACGAAGCTGGGGCCACAGCTGAACTTGAAATGGCGTTTACATTGGCCGACGGCTTAGAATACGTGAGAACAGGAATAGAAGCAGGAATAAATATAGACTCCTTTGCCCCTCGTCTTTCATTCTTTTGGGGAATCGGTATGAATTTCCTCACTGAAATAGCCAAAATGAGAGCTGCCAGAGTTTTGTGGGCTCGCATCATTAAAGGTTTTGACCCAAAGAATGAGAAGTCAATGGCTTTGCGCACGCACAGTCAGACTTCTGGCTACAGTCTCACAGCGCAAGATCCTTTCAATAATGTAGCTAGAACAACAATAGAAGCACTAGCAGCTACACTCGGGCATACGCAATCGCTACATACCAATGCATTAGATGAAGCAATCGCACTTCCTACGGATTTTTCTGCGAAAATTGCTAGAAACACGCAAATCTACCTTCAGAAAGAGACCAATATTACTAAAGTGGTCGATCCAATGGGAGGTTCAAGGCATATAGAAAAACTCACAAATGACCTCATTGAAAAGAGTTGGGAAATCATCCAAGAAGTTGAGGAAATGGGTGGTATGTCTAAAGCAATTGAAGATGGGTATCCAAAGATGAAAATCGAAGAAGCTGCAGCGCAAAAACAAGCTCGTATCGATTCTGGAGTCGAATCAATTATTGGGGTAAACAAATTTATCACCGATGAAAAAACAGACATTGAGTTGCTAGAAGTAGACAATAATGAGGTACGGAAGAAGCAAATAGAGCGCATCAATAATATCAAATCAACAAGAGATGAAGCTGCAGTCCAAAAAGCTTTGCAGAATTTAGAAGAAGGAGCAAGGTTTGATGGCAACTTACTTGAATTAGCCATTGAAGCAGCTAGAAAAAGAGCTACTTTAGGAGAGATATCTCTTGCTATGGAACAAGTTTTTGGTAGATTTCAGGCTACGAACAGAATCATTTCAGGAGTGTACTCATCTGCGATCAAAAACAATGAAGATTTCAAAAAAGCTTTGGAACTATCGGACAAATTCGAAGAGTTTGATGGGAGACGTCCGAGAATCATGATAGCCAAGATGGGACAAGATGGGCATGATCGTGGTGCTAAAGTAATAGCAACGTCTTTTGCTGACCTTGGATTCGATGTTGACATTGGGCCATTATTTCAAACTCCTCAAGAAGTAGCTAAACAAGCTATTGAGAATGATGCACATTTAATCGGAGCATCTTCATTAGCTGGAGGTCACAAAACATTAATTCCTGAATTAATTGAAGAATTAAAAAAACAAGGTAGAGGTGACATTTTGGTTGTTGCTGGAGGAATAATCCCTGAAAATGACCACCAAGAGCTGTTTTCAAAGGGAGTAGCTGACATTTTTGGACCTGGAACAATCATTTCTAAGGCAGCAATTAAAATTCTTAACAAACTGATGGCCTAATAGTTCTGACATTTCGATAACTTTATTCGTCAGAAAATCCAATTGTATATGAAATACTTCCAATCCGCCGTGGTAGTAATTCTAACGCTATGCGTTGGTGTTGCTAATGCCCAGTACCAGAAAACCATTGAGAAAGCCGATGAAAAGTACGAATCTGGAGATTATTCATCAGCAAGAAATCAGATTGCTGGTTTAAAGAAAAAAGCCACAAAAGACTTAAGCTACAACAATCCTTATAATGCAATTGCACTAGTTAAAGAAGCAAAGATCAATGTTGGCTTAGGGGAGCTTGTTGATGTAATGAAGCCATTAGAAGAAGCTATCGCCATGAGCACAGAAGTAAATGGTGAGCAAACTGCTGAGCATGGGTTCATTCTACTTGAGGCTTCAGAAGTATTGATTTCATACGGAAATTTTCGTTTAGCCGGACAATACATTGATGAAGCTACCAAAGCATTTGAAGCATCTGGTGCATTAATTGAGGACATCAAATCTGCATTAGATGTGCAAAGAGCGCAAGTACTATCTGGAAAAGGATTTTATAGTGGAGCAATAAAACTCGTTGACGAGCAGACAGAATATTATTTAGGAAGAGCTTTCTCAACAGAAGGCGACAAAAACGACCAAGAAGATAGGAAGGAGGAGTTTGCCAAAATGATGATCGTAAAGGCAAATTCTCTGAGAAAGATGGGAGATTACCAATCTGCTGATTCTGCATTTATCTCTAATCTGGGGTGGGTCCAGCAAAATCTTAAAAAAACACACTTACTATGGGCTGCAAATGCATACCTAAACGCTCGACTTCTTGAGGAAAATGGATTAGCGGTTGAAGCACAAGCCAAGCTTTACGAAGATGCCTACATACAAGCAATTCGAAAATATGATTTGTCTCACAATACAGTAATGACAATGCAGGCAAGTCTCATGCGAGCACTTTATAGAAATAATCAAAATGCTCGATTTAAAATCGTGAATGCAGATTTCAAAAAATCACTTAATGAATTTAAGAAAACGAGTATTTTCAATCTTGCAGAAGATAAAATGGACTTGACATTTGATTTGGATGATCAAAATATCAAAAAGATCGAAGATAAAATCAACAAGATGCTTACTAGCCCTAGCATTCCAGAATATCATATTGAGCGTATGGAGTTGCTCGAACTAGCAAAAAGAGTTGCTCTTTATGCGGGCCGTCATAAAAACACCGAATCTTATGACACGGAGATTCTTAAAATCAAAGAGTATTTGCTTGGAACTGATGCACCAGAATTCCATTTAACAAAGGTGAAACTCGCGAATTACTATGTTGACTTTACGGACAAGTTTGCTGAAGCAAAAACAATCTACGATGAAAGTTTTCATGCCTTGGTCGAGCCTGAAATAACCAAGGGACATGTGGATTATTTGGACATCATGAATCATCTAGCAAAGTTTTATGAGGAAACAGATAACTACGAAAAAGCTTCTGAAATTTTAGACGATGCACTATTGGCAGCTCGAGTTAAATACGATAATGAAGACATTGAATACGGAAAAGAACTGGAAAAAATAGCTGGTCTTCAAATTAACATCGGTGAGTACGAGAAGGCTACAGACAACCTGAAAGAGTCTGAGCGTATTATGAAAGCGGTAAAAACAGATGAATCAAAAAGCTATTTGGCATCCGCTTATATCACAAAAGCTAAGCTACTATCTATTAAAGGTGAATACGATGACGCAGAAGATCATATTTATGATTCCGAAGACTTAAAAGAAGATGGAGCACTTATTATTGACGTAACAGGATTGAGCTACCAAGATGACCTTGGGGGGTTATTTACAAGCATTGGCAGATATTCAGATGCGACTGAGCTTCTCTCAGAATCGTTGGAGGAAAAAACTGATCAGTTTGGTAATTCCAGCAGACACCTAAACAGAACATTGGTCTTAAATGGTAGATTAAATCTTATTAAAGGTGACTATACGCAGGCCGAGCAACAAGCTAGAAGAGCAAATACCATAGCAATAAGCACATTCGGAGAAAATTCATCCAAAGTAGTCCCTTCTATACTTCAATTAGCGGATGTATATACTACGATTGGAGACTACGAAAAAGCTGAATCATTACTAAAGAATGCTATTCGAATTCAAAAAGAAAAATTTGGATCTGACCATGTTGATGTTGGGAAGTCAACATCAAAATTAGCGTTAGTGTATTTCTACCAGGATAAGCCATTAACTCAAATTCAGTCTTTGTTCCAAGAGGCTGAAAAGATCATTGGCAAAAAGCTTGGCTCAAATAACCCTACATATGCCGAGATCCTTAAAAACATGGCGATAGCCAACATTGCTTCAGGAAATTACTCTTTAGCCTTTACCTATTTGAATCAAGCGGAGAGTATCTGGAAAAGTAAAATTGGAAAACGTAACAATATAAATGCCGCTATCGCACAAGTATTAAAGGGCGATATCTACTATAAGCAAAAGAAATATTCAGATGCTGAAGGTTACTATGAGAACGCTAAGAAACAGTATGAGCGTGTATTCAGTGATACTCACCCTGAGTTCGTAAAAGTTCAGTCAAAGCTTAGCAAGACATACTTCATGCAAGCCCGATACAAAGACTCACAGGATCAGATGGAGGCTGTTCTTGGCAACTACAAAAACTTCATCAAAGATTATTTCCCAGCACTTAGTGAAAGAGAAAAAGCAAAGTTCTGGAATACGATCAAGGGTGACTATGAATTTTACAACACACTCATTGTAAGCAGAAATAGAAGTGCTAAGTATATTGGAGAACTCTACAACAATGCGCTACTTACTAAAGCGCTATTGCTAAACTCCTCAATCAAAGTTCGTCAAAGAATTATGAGTAGCAATGATCAGGAACTAATTGACATGTACTCCAAGTGGATAGAAGATAAAGAATTACTTACAGCAGCCTTATCTATGAGTCTTCAAGACCTTCAAGATGGTGGAATTGATGTTGCAACTCTCTCAAACAGCGTAGAGCTTCTAGAAAAGAATATCAGCTTAAAATCCGAGCTCTTTTCACAAAGTGCAGATAGCCGACAAGTAGTTTGGGAAGACGTAAAAAATTCACTCGGAGAGAATGAAGTTGCTATAGAAATGGTACGCTTTAGAGTATTTGATCATGCTTTCACTGATTCAGTAATGTATGCGCTATTGTACGTGAAAGGTGATAAGAAATCTGAGCCTAAGATGATTTTACTTGATAATGGTAAAGAGCTGGAAGGAAGGTCTCTAAAAATTTATAGAAATAGTATTAAGTACAAGGTTGAGGATAAGTATTCATATGAAAAATACTGGCAGCCAATTGAAAACGAAATGGGTGTAATTTCAACACTATATCTATCACCCGATGGAGTTTATAATCAGATCAACTTAGAAGCCATACCAACGCCTGACGGTAAGTATGTGTTGGACAATTCCAATATCCTCTTAGTAAGTAATACAAAAGATCTTTTCATGAATAAGATCAAAACCAAAGTAGTAGCAGAGCAAGAACATGCGATGATGTTTGGAAACCCGCAATTCTATAAAGATACTCAGCCAGGCAAGCCTCTTGCTAGCTCTGGTTTAACGCGATCAACGGCAGAAGTTGTAACTCCTCTCCCTGGAACAAAAAAGGAAATAGAGGAGCTTGATAATTTACTGGATCGAAAAGGATGGAGCACAGAAAAATTCACAGAATTAGATGCTACGGAGATGTCAATCAAAGCTGTTACGAACCCAAGAGTATTCCATGTTGCAACCCATGGATTCTTCCAGGAGGAGACCAAAGCAAGCAATATTGATCAAGAGTATAATGAAACTAAGGCGTATGACAATCCGCTATTGAAAACCGGACTGTTACTTGCAGGCGCTGGTGATATTCTTAATCAAACACAGTTTAACTACAATGTTGATAATGGTATTCTAACGGCATACGAGGCAATGAATCTCAATCTAGATCTTACTGATTTAGTTGTACTCTCTGCTTGTGAGACTGGACTTGGAGAGCTACAAGCAGGTGAAGGTGTGTATGGATTGCAAAGAGCATTCTTAGTAGCAGGTGCTAGAACTATTGTAATGTCGCTCTTTAAAGTGAGTGATGAAGCTACTCAGCAGTTGATGATCAAGTTTTATCGTAAGTGGATTGAAACTGGCAACAAACGTCAAGCATTCATTGATGCTAAGAAAGAAATCAGAAACGAGTATAGGGATCCGATCTATTGGGGGCCTTTCGTAATGATTGGTCTGGACTAGTCACCTCTACTGCATCAAAATTATTTAGGACATCCAAGAGGGTGTCCTTTTTTGTTGGATGTCTGTAAACTAAATTCTTAAATACTGTTAAATCACTAATCTCATATTTCTTGCTATCGTTTTTTAGAGAAAATACAATCATGATTCATAGCTCAATATTCTGGAAGGAACATTTCAAACGTAACCTCGCCCTTGAAAGAGTGGATTGGAGTATTCAACCAAAGATTAGTGAAGAGGAAAAAAGATCCATTCTTTATTCGCTAAAAGCTTGGCAGCTTGGAGAAACAAGTGATGGATCTCATTTGTTATCTGCTGTTTCTAGATATGCTAAAAAAATCAAAGATGAAGAGTATATCTCAGCTGTTAAACTCTTCATCAAAGAGGAGCAAAAACATGGTAGAAATCTAGGCAGGTATATTAACCAAATAGGAGAACATAGGTTAGGAAAAGATTGGGGAGATACAATTTTTAGAAAAATCAGATACTTCAATAAAAGCATGGAGTTATGGACAATAACATTAATTATTGTTGAGAGTGCTGCACAAGTATTTTATCAAGCACTTAAGGATGCTACAAATTGCCAATTGCTTAAGTCAATCTGTCAAGATATACTGATTGATGAAGCACATCATATTAAATTTCAAAATGAAAGGCTATATCAAATACTTGAAAACAAAAATTTTTATAGCAAAGCAGTGAGCATTGGATTTTATGGAATACTCTTCTTTGGAACCATACATGCTATCTGGCTAGGTCACAGAAACGCTTTTAAGGCAGGTGGAATCGGAAAGAGAGAATTTATGAGGAGGATGTACTATAAATTTTTCAATACCTTAAAATTCTGTCACTCTAATTATTCAGTCCCAAGAAACAAAGAACTAAGACAGGCATATTAAATAAAAAACCCTGATCCATTCGGATCAGGGTTTGAAAATTGGTTTCTATCAATAGGGAATAAGACTTCTTATTCTTCCTCTTTGTATACTTTGATTCCGTTTCTTTCGATGATGTCTTTCTTCAAGATTTTGAAATCATCAACATCTGGATTCATCTGAATAGCTTCTTCAATTGCTGTAAGTGCATCTACAATCAAACCGTTCTCTTCGTAGAATGAAGCATAGATAACTTTGTTAAGTGGGCTATCTTCTTCAACCTCAGCTTGTAGGCTGCTCAATCCTTCAGCGTACTGTGCAGGATTTTCAGGTCGTTTGATAGCAATGTCACCAGAAGAAACATCAGTATTTTCTTTAGCAGTCACATTAATGATCCAAAGACCTTCTTCATTCTGCATTTCACCAGAAGTGAAATCAAGTGTTACAGAATTACCTGCAACTTCTTCTTTCATAATTTCTTCATCAAAGATGTTTTTCACAGTAACGATGAATACTTTTTCATCCATGCCTTCAAGGATATCCCAAGTAACAATTGCCTTGTCTCCTAGAATGCTCGCATCTTCTGCAGGAATAAGCGCTTTAATTGACTCATCTCCAGCTAGCGCTCTTTTGGCAGCTCCAGTTGCATTAAGTCTCTGTCTGTAGTTAGGCTTTTCCTTTTCATTCATTTTGTTCGCTAAGAATTTAGCATATCTACTAGATACACTTGCAGATTTGGTATTAACCATCTTCGCAAGATCAGAAACCTTCTTAGTTCCTGGAGTTCTTACTTCCAAAGTTTTACCAGACTTGTGCATCAAACCAATGTAAGCTCCTTGAGAAGCAATTAGTTGATCACCGTCGCTAAGTGTAGCTCCAGTCTTTAGTGCTACTGCAGATGCAGCACCTTCTTTCATAACCTTGTTTTGGCCTTTATTGGCCAGTACTCTAAACGTATACCCTTGACCGTTGGCAACCCCAAAGGCAAAAACAAACATTAGTGTAGTCGCAATAGAAACAAACTTTCTCATAATAATTCCAATAGTATTTGGCGTTTTCTAAAATTTATAATCGTGATACTTTAAATAATTCTTTTCTTCCTTCTTTGGAAAGTGAATTTTTCACAACTCCATAGAATACTTCCAGGCCATCACCCGAAAGCGCTATAGCAATAAGTAGGATATTCAATTCTAACTTAACACTATAAAGGTCCATAGCATAAATCATGATGTATGGAATCCCAACTAATAAAATAACCTGAATCACCTTTGTGATTCCGTCGTACCATTTTGGTAGTTTTTTATAGATCCAAGAGAAAACCATAATTGTGAAAAACAACATGATTACGGTCAAAACCCATGATTGGATATCAGATAGGTAATAAATGTAATCTTCATTTAAAACCATTGATACAATATTCGCGTGGATAACTCCCCCGTACATATCAGGAAATGCTCTTCCCACATATACTTCATTTAATGGAGTGAAAAATTTATCTTCAAAATTTTCTCTATCTCCGAGTTCTTCACCCAAGAAGCAGAAAATAACTACTTTGTCTTGTATAATTTCTGGAACAAAGTTTCCGTTATAAACATCCCAAACATCAAGAGCGGTGTATTTATTTCCGAATTTGGTCGCACCATAGTCGAGAACATTGCCTCTGTAATTGATTACTTCTTCTTCGTTTCCTCGAGCTAAAAACTTATCAGCTTTTTCCGGGGAAACAAAACTTGCCATCTTAACAGCAAAAGAAACTTGATTCTCACCATTGTCCATTTCTAACTGCGGCACAAATGTTCTACACATTTTCAAGTCTTCTTGAACACCAGCGTCAGTTACTAGATTGGCAAAAGCAGGATGCGCATTCCAAGTAAACATTGGGTCAGACCATTCGAGTGAATCATAAGAATCAGGGTCCAGATTGTTCATTGTTTGCGAAAGCTTGGTAACGAGAACCAGATTTTCTACTCTTCCAAGTGCCTCCATTAGCATCAGATCTCCGAGTGTGTCTTCTTTTGGGTAGTCAAAAAATAAATCCACTCCGATCACTGCAGGATCATACTTGCTGATAGAATCGAGCAATATTGCAATACCTGCCCGTGGCTCAAGACCAACATTCACAAGTACTACGTTTTGATCCGCAACAGGATCATCCAATAACTGAGAGAAATACACATCTGTGAACTCCATGTCCGCAAATGCTTCTCCAATTGGATCCATTATGTCAAAGACCTTAAATGCTGTAAGACTTCCAAAAAGTCCCATCAGCGCAAAAATAAAAATTGTTCCCAGGATTACATCCCGCCAGAATCTTCTAAACATCTTCTATTTGTTGGTGGGTTAGTTAGTTAAGATTATATATGCAATTAAAACATTTCTCACCAACGATCACAATCGATGTATTAGAAGAGTTCAATTTTTTCTTCAAATTACGCAATAAAAACTTTAATACTCGTCCTATGGATTCAACTTTTCGGCGAACACCTAATATTCATCTACAAGACTTAATAAACGGTCTACTGCAAGGAAATAGGATTTTTCTGAGTAGAGCCATCACCCTGGTTGAAAGTAAAAGAGCTGACGATAAAGTGGCGAGTGCTGAATTAGTAGACAAGATCTTAAATACGGAAAGAAAAACCCTTAGAATTGGAATTACTGGGGTACCTGGTGTTGGAAAAAGTACGTTTATTGAATCCTTTGGTAAGATGCTCACCGAAAAAGGCAAAAAAGTAGCTGTTTTATCAATAGATCCTAGCAGCAATCGATCAAAAGGAAGCATTTTAGGAGACAAGACAAGAATGGACGAATTGTCGAAAGATCCAAATGCCTTTATTCGGCCATCAGCATCTGGATCGAGCCTTGGCGGCGTTGCTTCAAGCACACGTGAATCAATCTTATTATGCGAAGCTGCTGGATTTGATGTAATTATTATTGAAACAGTCGGCGTGGGTCAAAGTGAAACAATCGTCAAGGACATGGTCGACTATTTCTTGCTGTTAATGCTTGCCGGCGGTGGTGATGAATTGCAGGGAATTAAGCGGGGGATTATGGAAATGGCCGATCATATCTTAATCAACAAAGCAGATAATGACAATCTAAAGGCAGCAAAGCATGCTAAAGATGATTACTGGAATGCCGTGCACCTATTCCCACCAAATGATGCCGATTGGGTTGTCCCTGTCGGGTTATGTTCTGCTTTAGAGAAAAATGGAATTGAGGAAGTTTGGAGTGAAATTGAGAATTACCAAAGTCATACCGCTAAAAACGGTTGGTTCGAAGAGAATAGAAAAAGGCAGGCAATTAAGTGGTTTCATGAACGTATTCATGCCCGTTTGGAGGAGATATTTTATTCGAAGCCGATGATAAAGGAAGAGATAAAAAAAAGGGAGGAGCTTATCTCCTCCCAAAAACTTTCTGTTCGTAAGGCTGTGGAAGAGCTTTTTAACTCATAAAAAACAGCAACAAACATTCTCATACTTTTGTGGATAACTTCATAACCAGATACCTCCTAGTTTAATTAAATTGCTGGCATTTTCATCTATCTAATTCTTTATTTTGATTTACTTCATTTCAGGCGGAGAGAGATCTGGTAAAAGCAATTATGCCATGAATCTCGCATTAGAATTATCTGATAATCCAGTGTATTTGGCTACATCAAGAAAATGGGATTCAGATTTTGAACAAAGGGTACAAAGACATCAAGATGAACGCGATCAACGATGGGAAAATTGGGAAGAAGAAAAAGAAATTGGAAAATTGAATATAACTGGACGTGTGGTGGTTTTGGATTGCATTACACTTTGGTTAACGAACTGGTTTCTTGATTTGGAACAAAACATTGATAGCTGTCTTCAAAACGCCAAGCGAGAATTGGAAGAATTATTTAAACAGGATGCCACTTTGATTGTAATTTCTAACGAATTAGGTATGGGAGTTCATGCTGAAAGCCATATGGGCCGTAAATTTGTTGAATTACATGGGTGGACCAATCAGTTCATAGCACAGAAATCAGACAGAGCAACATTTATAGTTTCTGGCCTACCTCTTCAAATGAAATAACATTTTTATATGACTCAAAAATTTGATGTATCGGTTAAAGTTCCATCTGGCAAGCTAGATGAAGAAATTTGGGATAAATTGAATCTCAAAACTAAACCACCGGGGTCTCTAGGCAGATTAGAGCATCTATCGCATCAAATAGCCCGTGTTCAAGGAACACTTACACCGAATTTGACTGATCCAGTCGTGTTGGTTTTTGCTGGAGATCATGGTATTGCAAAATCTGGCTTGGTAAATCCATATCCACAAGAAGTAACACACCAAATGGTATTGAATTTTCTCTCGGGTGGTGCAGCAATAAATGCAATGACTAATGTGGCTGGAATGAAAGTAATTGTCATAGATGCTGGCGTAAATCATACATTTAAATCTGAACTTAATTTGATAGATGCAAAAGTTGATTTTGGAACCGCTGATTATCGATCAGAACCTGCAATGAAAATAGAAACATGTCATCTTGCTATGCAAAAAGGTGCAGATGTTGTGACTGGGATCGCTAGTAAAGGCACTAATGTTATTGGGTTTGGAGAAATGGGTATCAGTAACACATCCTCAGCATCGCTTATTATGAGCACTCTTTGTAATATTTCTTTGGAAGAATGTGTGGGTAAAGGAACTGGGGCTACCGGGGACCTTTTGGATCAAAAATTGAATACACTTCTTGAAGTACAAAAATTTCATGGACTAACTTCTAAAGATACTCCAGATCTGATTTTGGCAACTTTCGGAGGGTTTGAAATAGCAGAAATGGTCGGCGGCATGATCGAAGCTGCATATAGAAAATGTATCGTTCTAGTTGATGGCTTTATTTCAACTGCTGCCTATTTGATAGCTCATAGCATGATGCCAGCAATAAAAGAATATGCAGTATTTACACATAAGTCGGAAGAATTGGGACATACTAAATTATTGGCATATCTTGACGCCGAACCATTACTTCTACTCCAAATGAGACTTGGTGAGGGTACAGGATGTGCAGCAAGTTATCCTATCCTTGAAATGGCAGTTTCGGTCATAAACAATATGGCGAGTTTCGACTCTGCCGGTGTCAGTAGTAAAATAAATTAGTGAAAGAAGAACTTAAGATATTTTTTACGGCTATTATGTTTTACACCAGGATACCTTGCCCCTCTTGGGTAGATCACAATCCTGTCTATATAAATAAATCGGTAAGATATTTCCCGCTCATCGGATGGATCATTGGTGCACTCTCTGGTGCAGGCTTTTTATTAGGAAACTGGCTAGTTGGACCAATTTTCGCATCGCTACTATTTATGGTTACTTCAGTTTGGTTAACCGGAGCGTTTCATGAAGATGGATTTGCTGATGTCTGTGATGGTTTTGGAGGTGGATGGACAAAAGAACAGATTTTAACTATTATGAAAGACAGCCGAGTTGGGACTTATGCGGTTGTTGGATTAGTATTATTGATATTAGTTAAATTATCCCTTCTTCTTGAAATACCTAAAAATCACCAAGGCCTTCTACTTATTTTGATCCTTATTAATGGCCACACATTAAGTAGAATGATAGCAGCTTCTGTAATCTTTACGCTGGATTATGTTCGAGAAGATGAACTTAGCAAGGCAAAACCAGTAGCGAAATCTTATTCAAAAACGAATTTTATATTGGTCTTCCTTTTCGGTTTAATTCCTACAATTTTAATTGGTTATCTCTCCAATCAATGGCTGTGGATATTCATTCCAGCACCACTTTTTTTCGTAAAAATGATACTTGCACGTTTCTTTAAAATGAAAATCGGAGGATATACAGGTGATTGCCTGGGAGCAACTCAACAGGTGGTAGAAGTCGCATACTATTTAACTATAGTTGTATTTTGGAAATTTATTTAATCCGCCATACTACGCCAGATATTCCCAAAGAGATTTGCTATGGGCAATCAAATGTTAAACTCGCATCCACATTTATTGATGAATCTAGGAGCACTTTAGCCAACCTTCCAAGCTCTATTGATATAGTATACACAAGCCCTTTGGAAAGATGTTTAGAATTAGCAAAGTTGATTGTTAGTAAAAAACTAGAAGAAATACCACAGCTTCAGGAAATGAGTTTTGGTGACTGGGAGTTGATGCCATGGTCTGATATACCCATGAAAGAATTGAATCCTTGGATGGAAAATTTTGTTAATGAAAAGGTACCGAATGGAGAGTCAATGAAAATGCTCGCTACACGTGTTATTAAAATTTATAAAAGAATATTGGCAAGTAAGGAAGAGAAAATAGCAATAGTAACACATGCCGGACCCATCAGAATAATCTTATCAGAAGTGAATCAAACTCCTTTGAAAGAAGCATTTGAGCGCTATCAAGTTGATTATGGTGAAGTTATTATTATCAACAAGAAAATTTAGGAGAAAATTCAATCATCAAGCCAACTCGAAACGATTTTTATGAGTTCAAGTCTCTTATCAGAAAAAGAATGATCGGTCTCAAGTAAAACATATTGAACATTTTCAATCTTCTCAACCCAACTTCTATTTCGATCGTTTTCGTCTAATACCAATACTTTTTTATTCGCTAACTCTTTTTTATGGAGTAATGGATCGAATTGTACTAAATTTTTCATTAACTCATTTGTGAATTTCTTTGAATCAATATTTAACATAAACAACCGCCTGAGATAGCCTTCTAACCAAACGAAATCTTCTTTTGATGTTGTACTCACATTCCACGGAGAATAAACACCTATCTGTTTTACTCTTTGATCTTTAGCCCCACTTAAAAGCGCAAGCCCCCCTCCTGTACTATGACCAAACAAAATGTATGAGTTAGTCTTTATGCGATATTTTTTTGAGTTTTCAGGCATATCAAAAAAATCCATTATCTCTGTGACATCTTGCAAACAATTGGAATACAAAAATTCCCCCTGACTTCCCCAGGATCCTCTATAATTGAAGTAAATAACGTTTCTACCATTTCGTCTAAGTTCCTGTGCTAAATCAAGGTTTCTTTCATTACCTGGAAGTCCATGCAGAAGTATAACAGTCTCTTTCATTTCATCCCCAGCAGCAAACAAACCGAAGACGGCAATCGAATCTTCCTCGATTGCAATAAAAATCTCTTCACTTGTAGCTCGGAAATCAGCATTGATGATTTGTGCATCTAAATGACAGCATATTAATAATAGAAAAGGTGAGATTAGTTTTAATAGCATTTTCATTAATGAATAAGTTAAATCAAGAAACTTAATCCTCAATCTTCCTTCGCTTCTTGACGAAATAGACAATACAATATATCAAGACCATCGACAAAGCCAACCATTTCCAGATTTCTGTACTGACATTTGATGAGGTTTGTTCATTTACTTTAACCTCCTCAATTTTAAACCCTTGTACTTTTTTCTTAGGCAGGTAATCGTCGGAGTTAGTGGCTTCCTTTGCTATTTGATCGGGACTTGGCAAGCCTGCTGCTTTTAACTGCTCTTTAATCCCTTTTAATTGGTCACGATAATTTGCAATACTTTCCTTTGATAAGCCTTGAACTTCCTCAAACTCATTTTCCAAAAATTCTTCCAACTTAAGATTATTGCAAACATTCAAATTGCAGGATAAGCCTACTTTTTCTACCGTTTCAAGAAATTCAGAAAGTAATTTTTCTTTCACCTCATCATCTGGCGACCAATAAGATTTTCTAATCGCTTCATATAGCCTTGAGATCATCACCTGGTAGGCATACAAATTTCCGGATTCTTCAAAGCGTTGCGAAATATCTAATTCGTACTTATCCTTAACATAAACTTCAAAAAACCCATCCCACTTATTTTGTTCTACTGCTTCTGGTACTGTAACCTGCCATCCCCATAGATTTGAACTGACTTGACGAATAAAACGGCTTCCAGAGTACCCTTCATCCAGCATTGCATTGATCCAAGTTGGATTCAGATAGCGTGTATTCATTTCCTTACTTAGAAAATATTTTAGCTTTTCATGCTTCATATTGCCTTCGTCAGTCAGGTTAGAAACAAGCACCTCTGGAGATGCTCCGTCTATTGCTCTTACAGCAAGAGCCGTTCCCCCTAGGTATTGAAAGAAATCATCATTATCTAATGCAGCATATAGGTGTGTAGTTATGCTATGTAAGACTACTTTAGTCCCAGAAAGATTTTGTTTATAAAAAGAGAGCAATAATGAATCGGCAATTGGTTGAGTTCCCCAGTAGTCTTTACTATAGGGGAAATGCATGCGATTCATAAATACATCAGCTACTTCTTTCTCATCCTCCCAACTGCCAGAAGCGTCAACTACGGTGTTGGTACCAGTTCCATATACGCCGTCAGGAGTTGAAAATGTTCGAACTTCAGAAAGTGCTTTAGCCATTTTAACATTTACTCCCTTCTTAATTAAAAGCTTATAATTTCTTTTCGTATTTCTACGCACATAATTATCCACTTCCTCTTGTTGGTTTGCAAGTTTTACAGCTTTATCTAATAACAGAACTAGCTGTGGAAAAATGTCACGATAAAGCCCAGAAGGAATTAAAATGATGTCAATTCTTGGATGATTCATTTCTTTTCGAGGAATTATTTTAAGATCAGAAACTTTTCCAAAAGCATCATACACTGGAGCTACCCCTAACAAACTCAATATCTGCGATTCCATTATTCCTTCGTTACGGATACATTCTGTAGCCCAAAGATTATAGGTCAACTTATCAGGCATCTCTCCATTATGCTCAAGTTGATAATTTTTGATCAACTCATTTGCTAATCTGGTGCCCTCCTTGTAAACTTCCGGTGAGGGTACATAATCTGCATCAAAAGCATAAAAGTTTTTCCCGGTTGGTAGTGAATTTGGATTTCGAAGTGGGTCATTACCCGTAGCGGCATGTACATATTTACCATCCAGAGCATCTATTAGCGCAGCGAGCTCAGATTCTCCGCTTGCCATAATTCTTTTACGGATGTCATTGGTATATGCTTTTAATTCATTTTGACTTAATCCACTTTTTTGGGAAACAATCGCTTGAACATTTTTTTCTATTAACTCAGCTTTTGGGAGCTTTCCAAAGGTGTGCAATCCTAGAGGTGAATGTTGCTCTTGAATTTCTTCAATATAATGCTCTATATAATGAAGCTCATCATCATCCACAATTGTATCCAATTCCAAATCGGCCATTATACCGTATTCTTTTGCATACTTATAAATTTCTTTGAATTTGGCTTGGGCTAAACCAGGACTTTTAGCTTCTGCAATCTCGTGCTCAGAAATCAGTCGTTCGAGTTTTTTGAGTTCAGGATTGATATTTATTCGATCAAAAGGAGGTGTCATATGATCGATAATGATTGCGCCCGATCGACGTTTGGCTTGAAGGCCCTCCCCTACATCATCAACGATGTATGGGTATACGTTAACCATATCCCCAATCAATGCCTCTGATGCATCGTGTTGATTTAATCCCGTCTCCTTTCCAGGTAACCATTCCAACGTACCATGTGTACCCAGATGAACCACCGCATCCGCTTGAAAACCATATCGCAAGTAGAGATAAAAAGCAATGTACTGATGGTGAGGTGGAACTGAAATATCATGATGCATGATGTCAAGGTCATGAGACCATCCACGCACAGGTTGAGGGGTCAACAAGACATTTCCATAGCGGACATTAGGTATGACGATGTATTTCTCCCCTTCATTGTCAATCCATTTCATCACAATGTTATCTTCCGGCTTTCCCCACTGTTCTTCAATTTCTTTTCTTAGCTCACTTGATAACCTTGAGTACCATTTCAAATAAAGGTCAATCGGAATTAAAATCGCTCCCCCCTTTTCAACCAGTTTATCAATTTCTCGTGGTGCCCAGTCCCCAACATTTATACCGTATGTAGAGACATCATCAAAGATTTTATCTTCTGTGAGCTGTTCATCCCCAAGCTCATAACCTTCACTTCTCATTCGATCTAAGATCGAATGAATACTATTGGGAACAACATTTAAGTAGCTGGCACCAAGCAACTCCTTACCAGGAGGATGGCTGTAGTAAATAACTGCAATTTGTTTTTCGTTATTAGGCTTATTTTGAAGAATGTGTAACTTCTGTACTTTTTTTACCAATCTCTTTACCTGAAAGATTATTGGTGATTTAATAGTGAAGTTTGCTAATGAATCTATCGTCTCTCTACTCGTCGTAACAATCGGGTGAATACTCCCCATTTGTTCTGGTACACTAAGCTCATTGGCGCGTCTATAAACTTTAATTCCCTTATCATTCTCCATCCATTCTTCAGCATTTTGGCCAACCTGAATCAGGTTGATTACTGGAATGCCGAGTGTTTCAAATGCCTCTCTGTTTTCAATAGGGTTGGAACCAAGCCATGCTGATTGTGCCAATAGTACCTCAGGAATCAGCTCTTTATTTTCATCAAAAAATAGCGGTCTTAAATCATCTTTAGTAGGAAAACCATAATAACAGAGGACATTGAATCCGTGATCCTCAAATTGACGAACATACTCTTGAAAATGAAGCAGCTGCTCAGACAAAAAATCACTGCGCCACAGGTTGATAGCAATCCAAGGGTTCCCTTCCGTGAAGGCTTCGTAATTATCGCGATAAGATACAAATTCAGTGAATACCTGCTTGGTTTGAATATTGCATAAAGCAAAATCAGGAATTGGTATAGATGATTGCATTGGTATGTCAGCACCTAGCGTTCGTCGACAGTGATCCAACACCATCCTTACGAGGTTTTCACGACCCGATTGCTCATAAAAAGCTAGAGTCTGGGTATCCCAGATAATGTCTGTAAACGCACCCAATTCTGCGGCCTCCTCTGAACCTACAGCAAACACTTTTACACCTGTTTTACCCATCTGATTTAAGAGTGGCAAAACCCCTTCTACCTTAGCAGGATTAACAATATCAATAAAAATAAGTTGATGATTGCTTAATGTTTGATAATTGATTTGATCAAGATCTGAATAGTAGTATGTAGTTATTTCAGCATCTAATTCATTTGCTATTAGTTTCTTATAGGCACTTTCCTTAACACTTTCACCAAGCTGATGATAATTGTCAGGTAGAATTAAGCCAATATTAGCAGATTGGTTTTGGGCATTAGTAATCGCACTAATTATAAACAGGAAAACTAATACATGGAATAGTTTCAGATTTCTAGAATTCACGGAATCAGATTTTTATCCTTTTAATATTGTTGGATTTGCATAAAGCTTAGGGCATTTATTACCGTCACTTTTCTGGTATATAAATCACACGACCATCATCAAGCTTGTAAGCAGTACCAAGTTTCACTCCCTTTCCCGACTCAGTGGTCTCTGTTACTTTTTCAATTTTAATTTCTTTCCCTTTTTTAGTGATGATCTGTATTTCGCCGTTAGGCATTGTTTTGGTAATCACCAATTCAGAATCGGGATTAAAAAGATCTAGTGTACTGTAAGCCATAAACAATGCAAAAAACAATGCAACAATGAACACAATACTTACATCAAATAGGTTAGCCATGCTGTTAATAGGGTCGGTCTCTGCAGCTAACCTTTCATCTACCAATGAGTGTTTTCGAAGAATGCTCATATCAATATTTTATTTAGTAGCTATTAGCTAATTTTTCCATTCCCTGCTCGGACTCTTCCCATTCAACCAGGCTTTTTTCGCATAAAGATTCACATTCGAGTAAGTCACGTTGCATCCACTCCGTTTGTTTATAGTTCATTAAGAATGCCGTGAGCCCTGCTGCCATACCTACTATAGTAGTAGTAAAAGCAGTGACCATATTGGCCGACATGATTAATAAATCACCTTGAGATAGTGAAGAAAGTGCAGTTCCCATCGGAATTAGCGTTCCCATTAGGCCGAGTGTTGGACCTGCTTTTATAACTAGCCGATTAGCACTTAATGATTTGACGTAAGTCTCTTGCCATTTTCTAAGAGAATAAATCAAATCAAATTCAATCAATTTGTAAGTAGATGAAGGCGATTCAAAATAAACTTTATGTTGCTCTTTGAATGTGCTGACTTTTTTAAAATTCTTGGCCTTTCTTTGTTTCAGCTCGCTCATAAATTTACCTATTGAAACGACCTGATGTAACAATGCAAATAAGACACCACCAATTACCGGATAGTATAAAAGGTTGGCAATAGCTAACAAAGTTGATTCTAAAATATTCATAGTTTAGGATCTTGATTTTTCTTTCCAAAAAAAGCCCCCAAGAAGTAACATTAAAAAGACTCCGAGAAGCAGGAAATTCTGTTGATTTATTATTGAAGAAATAGGAATTGTTGGAACTGGCTTAAGATTTTGTAGAATGTTTGCAAATACTGGTTCTAATGCCAAAAAGACTGTTATTATAGTCCCAGATTTCAGGAAAAAATTCTGATGGTTGCTAATGGAGTCTTTCCATTTTGAAGCTATCCATACTATCAGCCAATAAATGAAAATAACCATTCCCTGACCTTCTATCTTATCCAATTGAAATAAGATTAAGCCAAAGGAAAAAAATACAATACAACTGACAATAAATCTTTCAATCCAAACGGTCCATGGATTGATAAAAAGCTTAACTAAATAATTAAGAATCAGTACCACAAAAAGAAGTGCGATAATATTATCCTCCAGCACAGCTTCTTTATTGATTAACTTGAGTATTGCTGCTAGAATGAAAGTGGATAGAAGCAACCAAAGTTTCCACCTCCCATTATTTCGCATTAATGCCACGATACCATACATACTCAAAAAGAGCGCTTGGAAACTTAAAAGAATTAAATCGATGGTCATTTTTTATGCCTTAATCTCTTAAATCATCGCTTCAAGAATAATAGGCATAGTACGCGTTGCAAAAGAACCTTAATTATGGTACTATTTTGATTGCAAGAGTATCAGCTGCCTTTAATCCCGAAAGCTCAGATATCTGTGATTTTGGCAGGTCTCCTGGCTTGTTTAACATAGGCCTCCTTCCCATCCCTATTTTACCGGGACAGTGGAATTTTGACAAGCCTAGCTTATTAAACTAACAGTTGCGGGTACAGCTCCGGAGTATCATAATGAATCACCGGATTCCCATATTAAGGTTCCTACATTAAGGAATCCACCAAAAACATTTCAAAGTAAACACTAATTCATGAATTTGTTCGGATAAGGATCCCGGTATCACTTAATTCTATGTAAAAGATCGTCTAATTTCGAATTAGAAATCAAATAGACCGAATGGGTTTATGCAAAAAATGAGGCCAATCATGTTTGTCGGTACCGGCTCTGATGTCGGTAAAAGCTGGATTACTACTGGGGTATGTCGATGGTTAAAAAATCATGGATTTAACCCAGCTCCATTTAAGGCACAAAATATGTCGCTCAATAGTTTCTCTACGCCGGATGGTTTGGAAATCGGACGTGCTCAAGCAGTACAGTCAGAAGCTTGTAAATCAACCCCAATGGTAGAGATGAATCCCATTTTGCTAAAGCCATCTTTAGAGAACAGTTCACAAGTAGTACTTTACGGTAAGCCCATTGGAAACCAATCAGCAAAAGAATACTTCGACAACGACAAAAATGATCTGTTTGATGAAGCTAAGAAAGCCTTCCAAACACTCAATAATAATTTCACCCCAGTGGTAATGGAAGGTGCAGGCAGTATCAGCGAGTTGAATTTAAAGCATCGGGACATAGTAAATATGCGAATGGCAAGAGCAGCGAATGCCTGTGTTTATCTCGTTGCCGATATCGATAAAGGTGGAATATTCGGAAGTATTTATGGAACCATAGAGCTCCTAGAACCCTGGGAAAAAAAGTTGATCAAGGGAATAATCATTAATAAATTTCGAGGCGATTCTTCACTTTTTGAGAATGGCAAAAAAATGTTAGAAGATTTGATAAAAATCCCTGTATTGGGTGTACTACCATACAAATCGGATATTATCCTTGAAGAAGAAGACTCAGTAGCTTTAAATCAGAGAAAAAAAACTGCCGAAAAAGACAAAATCAACGTGGCAGTGGTACAACTGCACTACCTATCAAATTATACTGACTTTCAAGCCCTTGAACAAGAACCACTGATCAATCTTTACTATACAAGAGACAAAGAAGAATTAAAAAATGCGGATGCGATCATCATTCCTGGAACCAAAAACACCATAGAGGATTTAGTTGCTTTGAAAAATGAGGAAATTGATGAAACTATCAAAGACTTATATGATAGTATCCCTATAATCGGAATCTGTGGTGGCTATCAAATGTTGGGGAAATGGATTGATGACCCCCATCATGTGGAGAGTGATCGAGGCAAAGAATCTGGTCTTTGTTTGTTTGACACAACTACAACTCTTACCAAAAGAAAAACGGTCGAACAACAAAAGTTTACATTTAAAAACGAATCTGAAACCTGCATAGGTTATGAAATTCATATGGGAGAAACTGATGTCCCTGATGGCATGCATCTCAATCTGATTGGTAATACCCCGGAAGGATTTTTTGATGGAAATAAAAGCTGGGGAACATATCTTCACGGCATTTTAGACAATCAAACAGTCGTAAATGAATTGCTACATCTAAAATATAAAGAAGCAGAAGCTATGGATTATCTATCCTTCAAAGAGACTCAATACGAGAAATTAGCAGACTGGATTGACCAGCACCTTGATATGGTAGCCATCGTAGAAAATAGCAAAACAAAATGATTGAAGGCCATGGTGACGATATGCATCGCTATGATGAGAAGATTATTCACAACTTCAGCTCAAACATCTATTATAAGGGATGTCCGCCAAAACTTTTATCAGAGCTGACTTCCCAATCAAAAACTATACAGAATTACCCTTCTCCTGCTGCAGAAGAATTGAGCAAAGCGGCAGCAAATAAGTTTGGGCTATCCAGTGATCATTTTCTATTCACGAATGGGGCAACGGAAGCGTTCTATTTGATTGCACATATTTTCTCAGGAAAGAAAGCAGCCATTGCATCCCCTACTTTTTCAGAGTATGAAGATGCCTGTAAAATTCATGGAATCGCATATCAATTGATTGATAAAGAAGGTTTGAACATCTCTAATTATGATCTTGTATTCATTTGTAATCCAAACAATCCTGATGGTCGTGCTATTCAATCAAAGCGACTTGTAAAGCTTATACAAGACAATCCGTCTAGTATGTTCGTAATCGATGAAGCATATATTGAATTTACCAATCAAACGGAATCACTAATTCCATTCATAGATAAGCTACCAAATCTAATCATCGTCCGATCATTAACTAAGTCTTTCGCCATACCAGGATTAAGACTGGGTTATGTGATTACATCTCCAAATATTATTGAATCTCTTATCAGCAAAAAGATGCCATGGAGTGTGAATGCATTGGCCGTTCAAGCGGGTCTGCTTCTGTTTAAAAAATATGAAAGCTTTCTTTTTGATATTGAAGAGCTATTGGACGACACTCGCGCATTCATTAAGGATCTTTCAGAAATAAGCTGGCTGGAAATTAACCCAACTGATACCAGTTATTTTTTGGTAAAATTGGATCAAGGTACAGCCTCTGATCTAAAGGATTTTTTAGTAAGACAACATCGTATACTCATTAGAGATGCGACAAACTTCAAGCTATTGGATGGTGAATACATACGTCTTTCCACTCAAAATGAAGAAGCAAATGCAACACTTATAAAAGCACTAAAACAGTGGAATTAGCTCCCATTCTTATTCTTATGATTGCTTTCACATTGGACTCCCTACTCGGAGATCCTAGGTGGTTGCCGCATCTAATTGTGCTTTTTGGGAATGCCATCTCTAAAGGAGAAAAATTATTAAATATTGGTTCGAGTAAAACCTTGAAAGGATTCTTCATTGCGGTTGCATTGGTAGCATCAGTCTATGCATCGTCTTATTTCTTAATGGATTGGACTGCAAAATTAAATCCTATGCTTTCCTACGTTGTTGCAATCGTTTTACTATTCTATTGCTTGGCAAACCGAACGCTTATTAGGGAGGGGCAAGCGGTATTTCGAACACTTAAAGATGAGGGGTTAGAAGCAGGAAGAAAACGTCTTTCTTGGATTGTAGGTAGAGATACTTCAGAGTTAAGCGAACAGCAAATTCGAACTGCTACATTAGAAACTCTCTCCGAAAATTTAAGTGACGGAGTGATCGCACCTCTTTTTTACTATTTCATTTTGGGCGTTCCTGGGGCTATAGCATATAAGATGATCAATACATTAGACTCAATGATCGGCTACAAATCTGATCGCTTTAAGGATTTTGGAATGTTTGCAGCTAAGTTAGATGACATTGCGAATTTTATACCTTCAAGAATAACTGCCTTATTTATGCTGATTGTCAAAGGGGAAATCAAAGGGCTCTCTTTCCTTATCAAAGAAGGTAAGAAACATACAAGCCCCAATGCAGGATACCCTGAGGCAGCGTTAGCATATATTTTAAATTGCCGGTTTGGAGGTCCTAATTACTATGACGGGAAGCTAATAGAAAAACCCTTTATTGGAAATAATCAGAAAATAATAACTGACCAAGACTTAAATACCGCTATTTACGTGAATTGGGCAACCAGTATTCTATTCATTTTGACATATTGTGTTGTTTTTTTTATCTAACCAGTAATGCAATACTTTAAAAAACACATCATTACCGGGGGCCCTGGAACAGGGAAGACTACATTGATAAATGAATTAGAAAAGGACTATTCCTGTATACATGAAGTATCTAGAAAAGTAATCAAGAATGAACAAAATTCTGGTGGAAATGGAACTCCATGGCAAGACCTGGGCAGGTTTACTATGCTTGTATATGAAGAATCAGTAGGAGAATTACAAGCAAATCCAGAAGCCATATTCACAGATCGCTGTGTACTCGACTTGATTGCCTATCATAAAGTAGTAGATAAACCAACTCCATTTTTTTTAAATAGCTTCCCTTATCATGAGCGGTACCAAGGAAAAGTAATATTTGCACCTATGTGGCGAGCCATCTATCATAAAGATGATCAAAGGCTTCAGGAATTCGACTACTGTGTAGAGCTAGAAAAAGCTTTGATAGACACTTATACTGAAAAAGGTTTTGAGATAAACTTTTTGCCAAAGGATACCGTGCCGATAAGAGTTAATTTCGTAAAATCATTAGTAAACTAAAACACGTATGAAGATTTATACAAGAAAAGGAGATAAAGGCACTACTGGTGTTTTTGGTGGAAAAAGAGAACCTAAGAATAGTGCACGAATTGAGTGCATCGGAACATTAGATGAAGTCAATAGTACTATTGGTTTGTTAAGATCAAAGCTTGGATCAGATCATGAGTGGCAACAAAACCTTCACAAAATCCAAAAGGACTTCATGGATATGATGTCCCATCTAGCTCGACCATCTGATTCCAACAAAGAAAATCCTAACCCAAGACCAATTGATGGTGCCACTTTTTGCGAAGAATGGATTGATGAAATGGAGAATGCAATGAGCAGCCCATCCGATTATTTTCTGCTTCCTGGGGGTAATGAAGTTTCAGCGTTGTGCCATGTATGTCGTACTCAAGTACGTCGCGGTGAACGAGCGCTTTTTAGTCTTATAGATGAAGATCCGGACTGTGTTGAAGAATACGTAACAGCTTATATCAATCGTCTTTCTGATCTATTTTTCACTATGGCGAGGGCAGAAATGGACAAGTACGGTGTTGCAGAGGAAAAATGGAACCTTTTCTTGTATAAACGAAAGAAGCGTTAGCACTCAAGAGCTTATAGCCCAGATGAATGCCTAAGAGCCTCTAATAATTCACCAATACTTTGGCACTCGAAAACTTTATCATTGATTTTTAGTATCCAGTGGTCTTTTTCATATTCGATACGATTAGTAGTATCTGAATCTTGAACTACCTGATAGCCTTCTCTTTCTAATGCTCGAATAGTCCATGTACTGTGAATACCATTTCCAAACAATGAAACTTTCCCTTTCGTTGGATGGACTACTTTAAATGAACCGGAAAGTTTGTCAAACGTAAAGGCATTGCTTTTAAATACTTGTTCAAACATTCCTGATAATACCAAATCTTCTGGAGAACCACTTTTCAATTCTGAATCTCGATTCATCAACCAGATTGTATCAGCAGTTTGCAATGCAAGGTCAAGTTCATGAGTAGATAAAAATATGGCCTTATTTGTTTCTTTAGCCAATCGTTTTAAGATATTCATGATCTCTACTCTGTTTGGTAAATCTAAGTGAGCTGTTGGCTCATCTAACATAATAAGTGGTGTGTCTTGCGCCAGCGCTTTTGCAATGAGTACTCGTTGTTTCTCTCCATCACTCAGCTCACTAAAAAATCGATTTTTATACTTTTCAAGGTGAACACTTTCAAGGGAGTTTTCAATGATTTCGAAATCATCTTTTTCAAGCTTTGCGAAATAATTTGTGTAAGGGTAGCGTCCAATGGAGACAATGTCCTTGACCGTCATAGCACCTACATTCACTTTATCAGTAAGTACCAAGCTCAACAGTCTTGCGTATTGATGAGGCTTAATATTCTTAACATCAGTTTGGTTAATGAATGTTTCTCCTTCCAGTGATTTTTGCAAACCGGCAATGGTTCGCATGAGCGTAGACTTTCCACACCCATTTGGTCCTATCAGACAAACAAGCTCTCCGTTATAAATCTTAATATTTAGATCCTTCTCGAGTACAAGGGTTTCATTTTTGGTCTTGTATCCAATCGTCAAACCCCTAGTCGATAAGATTGGCTTGGTGAAGTGAGCTGTTTCAATATTTGCATTAGAGGCCCTCTCCATTAAAAAGCTCCTTTCATTTTTTTGTTTTTAATGATGATAGCGAGGATAACCGGCGCACCAAATAGTGCGGTCACGGAGTTTAATGGTAAGGTAGTGTGATTCCCCGGTACTTGGGAGATAATATCGCAGACAAGCATAATTACTATCCCGCACATCATTGTAGCAGGAATCAACACTTTATGATTAGAAGTATGAAAAAGCAAGCGCGCTAAATGAGGTACCGCAACACCTATAAAAGCAATGGGACCAGTAAAAGCAGTAATTGTGCCTGCCAGAATACTAGTAGTTAAGATTAACTTTATTCTTGTTCGAGATACATTTACTCCTACTCCAGTAGCATAGTTTTCCCCTAGAAGTAATGCGTTCATTTGCTTGGAATATAAGAGAGATGTCAATAGCATGAGAGCAATCACTGGTCCCATCACTTGAAGCTGCGACCAAGCTACCCCTGATAGGCTTCCAAATGTCCAGACAAGAAAATTCTGGATTAACTCCGGGTCACTGAAATATTGCAGAATACTCACAACTGCACCGGTGATGAATCCAAACATCAGACCTACTATAAGGACAGTAACTCCGTCTGATATTCTGGCAGAAGCAAACAACACGCTCAAAAGCACCAAAAAAGATCCAGTAATTGCAAATAAAATTAGCCCCCAGCTACCTAAGGTCTCTTGAAAGTTTGCCGTTATTCCAAACAATGTAGTAGAGGAAAGTACGAATACAGCTACCCCTAAACTCGCTCCATGACTGATTCCAAGCACCGATGGTCCTGCCAAAGGATTCTTGAAAAGGGTCTGCATTTGCAAACCAGCAACAGAAATGCCCGCACCAGTTAAAATTGCAGTAATTGCTTTAGGAAGTCTGAAATTGAAAAAGATATATTCCCACGACTTTTTAGCAGAATTTCCAGAAATAATATTGAGCAGTTCTTCAATTGAAATCTTTACGCTACCCAAACTTAAATCGAGTAAAAAAAGGCCTATGATTAAGCAGATCCCGATCAAAATAATCAGCCAAGGTTTTAATATGAATCCTTTAGTAGTCAAACCCAACTATTCTATTGAAGCTTTCTGTAGTAGTACAATTCATGATCAGGAAGTAATTCTGGATGAAAAATTCTAATTACATCCTTTAGAATAAGGTCTGGCCGTGTCATCCCACTTTCCCAGTAGTCGTTACCCCCATTCTCGCTCCTTCTTTTATTGAATGTATAAACATTTCCCTCTTTAAATGCCTTGAAAAGTTTATATCGCTCATCCATCATTCCAAGTTCTTTCAAAGATTCTGCACGAGGTCCCATCCAAAAATCAGCATCGATCATTTTATCGAGCACAACTTCAAAACTTAGCGGAAGACTACCTGTTGACTTTTCATTTTTGTAATGATAGTCGCCACCAGCATCTTGGATCAGCTTTGTTAAATAACTATCGGATCCAGGCATGTACCATGTTCCTTTAAAATTATTTCCTGTCATTATTGCTGGACGATCTATGACACCTTCTGTTAAACTTAATGCCCTCAGATACTCTTTTTCTACGCTTTTAAAAATTGAATCTGCTTTCTCATCTTGATTGAAAAAAGCTCCTACAAACTTGACCCATTCAGCCCTGGCAAGCATATTCGTTTCCATCCATTCTACATTATAGGAAATAGGTATGCCGGATTCTGTTAACCGGGCATCATTATTTCTTACATCATCAATGCCGGTTTTCATCACTAAATCTGGAGATAGATCTAACAGGATTTCCAGGTTACTATCTTGCAAAGAGCCTACTTGTGAAATTTGCCCATTAATTACTTTTTCATAGATATAAGAATTAAAGATATAGCGATCATCTGCTACTCCTGTGATCTTATCCAGTTCTTCAATCAGGCTAATAAATCCAATGTGAGGACTTGATGTGGCAACTACTTTTTGTATAGGAATTTGAATTTTAAATTCTGCCCACTCAAGGTCGGGTTCCTTTTCTCCATTTGGATATAAAATATATGATACCAAGGTGTCCCCTTCTTCCCAAGGATTTTTTACGATGATGGTTTTATAATTATCATTAACATCAATCGTAAAGTACTGTGAATAATTCACTTCTGGCTTAAATGCGATAGCTTCTGCAACAACTGCCAGAGTTTCATTTGTACTCGATTGTTCTTGTATTGATTGACAACCAACCAGAAAAATAAATGTCGTAATTACTATTAAGTTCCTTTGCATTCTTTGATCATTAACCACCATCGTCTAGCGAATGGATACCAGTGAATGGAACACAGTAATCCTAATGATCGTTTGTCCACATTCGATAGCTCCATCCCCTAAGCGTCGAATCTCATAATTGAAACAGGTAGGTCTTCTGGCTTGCTAGGTTTTATGTCTTCCCATTAAGGCATTTAAGCATTGATAGTGACTAAAAAATAAAACCCCTCAGAACTCTGAGTTCAGCTTACAGCTGCGGGGGCAGCTCCGGAATTTATTCATTAAGAATATCACCGGATTCCCTTTTATGCATCGGCACCATGTTTCAGTATGTAAAAGTAAACTTCTCTGCTGATTTGATATTTATGACGATGAATTTACTTCAGTCATTCGATCTACCAATTCATATAATAAAGTATACATTTGCGCCCAATTCGGTTTTCTTGTATTTAAATCATTAAGACAAGGGATTAAAAGGGAATCTTGTGTAAATCAAGAGCTGTCCCCGCAACTGTAAGTTCAATAAGCTTAGGCCTTATCGAATTCCACTGTTTCGATTATTCGGAATGGGAAGGAAGCCCAAGTTGAACAAGTCAGGAGACCTGCCGGAGAAAATTATTTCAAACTAAACTTCGGGTGAAAGTTGAAGTGAAGGCAAATATGCTCTACACAGATATGAAGCTCATTTATCAATGAAAAAAATGAAAAAAAATTATTTACTAGCAGCAATAGTTTGTTCTAGTATGGCTGTAAAAGCGCAAGATTCACTAAAAGTTGTTCGACTTGATGATGTCGTTGTGACTGGAAATAAAGTGGAGACTACAATTGAAAAGTCTGGAAAAACCATCTACAAATTAGATCGCGAGCAGATTCAAACCAATAAAGGAAAGGACATTACGGATTTACTTAATGAGATACCAGGTGTACAAATTGATGGGAACTATTCCACTCCTGGATCAAATATCAATTATCGAGTTAGAGGTGCTCAAAGTGAACAAACACTAATTCTAATAGATGGAATCCCTTTCAACGATCCTTCTGGCTTGCAGCAAACGTTCGATCTTCGTCAATTAGATTTAAATCAAGTAGAATCTATTGAAGTATTGAAAGGTGGATTGAGCACTCTTTATGGATCTGGAGCTGCAGCAGGGATCATAAACATTACGCTCAAAAAGGCTTCAAAAGAACGTATTAATGGCAGTGTAAGTGCTGAATACGGAAGTTTCAACACCATATCTTCCAATGCTACAGTGTCAGGAAAATCCGACAAATTCAACTTTATGGTTAGTGGTTCTATAAAATCCTCTGATGGGTTTTCTGCTGCCAAGGATACCTTGGAAAATCAAGGATTTGATGATGATGGAATTCAAAGTTTAAATTTTCTAGGCAAACTTGGATATCAGTTTTCTGAACAATTTTCAATGGGCCTATTAGCTGGATATGATAAAATAGAAAGTGATTTTGACGCAGGCACTTTTAGAGACAATGACTCTGAATTGGAACTTGAGTTATTAAAATTTGCACTTTCATCAAACTATAAATGGTCAGGTGGAAGTATTAAAGGAAATATTTCTTACCACACAAATGAACGAGTTTTTAATTCACCAGGCTTCTTCGATCCAAGCGTAAGAGACATCAGCAATTTTAACGGCAATACTTTTCAGACAGATTTTTTACTGGATCAAAACCTGACGGACCAAGTCAAACTAATAGGAGGAATAAATCTCCAACGACCGGTATGGGAGCCAGAAGAAGAGGACAGTGAGAGTTTTACAATGGTTGACCCCTACCTATCATTCATTTATGATACTGAAAACTTCAATATCCAACTTGGAGGACGTCTAAATAATCACAGCTTGTATGGATCAAATTTTGTGTGGAATATTAATCCAAGCTATATGATTGATTTAGAATCTCAGAGTCTCAAAATCCTAGGTTCCTACGCAACCTCATTTCTTACACCGTCCTTAAATCAGTTGTTTGCTGGAGATTTTGGATTTCTAGCCTCTGATGCTGGCAATCCAGATCTTAGTCCCCAAGAATCCAAGTCGGCTGAAGCTGGGTTTGAACTACTTTCCGACGGAAAGTTCCAGTTTGGAGCTGTATACTTTTACAGAAAAGATAAAAATCTTATTGATTTTGTTTCAAATGATACATTTACTGATGGCATGTATGAGAATATTGAAGGAGAAATAGAAGTTGATGGTCTCGAGATCAATGCAAGCTTTTCTTTTAATCAACAATTCTCTATATCTGGACATTATACGCATACAAACTCCCTTACTGAAGATTTGATTTTACGCCGTGTCCCTCAAGATAAGTTTGGGATTGTATTTTCTGCCATTCCAATTGAGAAACTATTTGTTAAAGTAACTCATCTATATACCGGGGAAACAAACGAAAATGACGAGGTATCCGTAGATGCTTTCAATACGTTTGATCTCTTCGCCTCTTATACATTAAATCAGCTCACATTTTCTGGCAGTATAAATAACATCTTTAATGAAGATTTTGTAGAGAGATTTGGATTTGCTACAGCACAAAGAAACTTCAATATCGGAGTTAGATATAGCTTTTAAGACGCATCAGAGAAATTATTAAAACCGAACACCTGGATAATTTATTCAGGTGTTTTTTTATAAAAAAAGAAGGGACCCTGGGAGGGTCCCTAAAATTTATGGATGGGATAATCGTAACCTAACCTAACCGAATAAAAACGTGCCTTTGCACGCTAAACCCACCCATTTCACCTAATCACCAATATGTGGTACGTAAATAACTGAAATAAGATCTCCTTGGTTTAGAGAATTTTTGTCTTTTTATTGACAAAATAGACTTACAGCTACAAAAAACCCCGCTCACGAAGAGCAGGGCCGCAAATAGAGGATGTGTCAACTATCACCCTATTTCATTATTCCACAGCAATGGTTCACCATATAAGGTGGGTGTTAGATGCTAATAAGGTGTTATCCCTTGCGCAGCAGTTTCAGATTTTCAAAAAATTAAAAAGGCTTATTTGATAGGTTCTGTCAAAAGAACAAACTGATTTTTTATTCTATGACGATTCGGTTGACGATATTTTGAGCTCCGGCATTAATGTTCAATAAATAGACACCAGATCTAAGATCTCCTATTTCGAAAAAAATGATGTTGTTCTGAATTTCTATTTTTTCATTGACATCAATATCCTTTCCACCAATGTCAATTATCGACCAGCTTGGGTTGATGAGTGATTTATCTAGAATAACGCTAAAAGTTCCATCCGAGGGATTTGGATAAATACTTACCAAATCATTCTTATCATCAATCACTAATGGAGCCGGCTCAATAGTAATGGTGAATTCTTTTGTAACCTCCAAGCCCCCACTATCAGTTACTGTTACATCAAGCGTGTAACTATTCTTTATATCAGCATCGAAAACCTGAGCATTCTGAAGTTCATCCGACTCAATTCCACCAATTCTAAAACTTTCAGAATCAGGTCCGCCTAATGAAAATGTAAACGTATCCATAGCATCTTGATCGACTACCGAAAAAGTACCGATTGTTTGACCTGCAGATTTTCCATCAACAGTTATGTCATTAGATAAATTGATATCTGTGGGAGGATCATTTGCATCCAAAATATCAATTATTAGTTCTTTCTTAAAATCATTGCCTAGTATATCCTGGGCAGTAATTTCAACGGTAAAACTAGATTCCACTTCAAAATCAAAAGTGGTATTGGCAATTAGCTCATCACCAAAATTTCCTCCGATTGAGAAATTTTCTGAAGATTCAATTTTATAGGTATAGGGATAGTCATGATCATTTACAGCACTGATTGTTGCTATTGAGAAATTAGTAGAATTATTTTCCTCTATTTCGTAATTGCTCAAAACAATATCTGTCGGTGTTGGATCAAAATACAGATAAATCAATTGACTTCTTAGAGTCAATTCAGGGGCAGCAGGATTCTTAACTTCATAGTAGTACGCAGCAATTTCAGAGAATTCCGGAATATGAAGAGTAGCTTCAGTAGCTCCTTCAATTTCTACTCCATTTTTAAACCATTGATACGTATTTCCACCAGTTAATTCTACTACTTCCAAAGTAATACTCTCACCTTCATCAAGGATAAAAATGTGTTCTTCACCAATGTAATTTTGAGGACTGTAAGATGATAAAACAGGTGCATTAGGTACAATATCTTCAAAAGTTAGCTCATTTCTAACTATATGTATTTCGATACTTCCTAGCGGTGTAAGATCAGGCAAACCTGCTAATTGATTATGAGTCAAAATCAGCTGAGTCAAATTTGGGAGCGTTGCAATGGATGCTGGCAACGTTCCCGTAAGTTGATTGTGACTAAGGCTTAAAGATTCAAGTTTTGACATTCCTTGAAAAATATCAGGAATCTCTCCTGAGAAACCAATATCGCCTGTAAGTCCAGTGTTATCTGAAAGAATACCCCCTGATAATGTAAGTTCTTTCAAGTTTATTAGACTACTAAAACTCGATGGAATATTGCCTGAAAGGTTACTTGCTACAATTATTAGGCCCTCAAGTAAAACTAAGTCAGAAAGTTCTTCAGGAATAGGCCCCGAAAACTCTCCAGCTAACCATAACTCTGTCAAAGAGGTTAGATTCCCAATTTCTTTGGGAATAGTCCCTTTTAAACTATCGGATATCAAAACTAAAGTTGTCAAAAAATCCAATTCACCTAATTCTTTGGGAATTGTGCCATTCAATTCACTGCTAGAAAGAAAGATGTCCGAAACTCTTCCATCATCGTTTGTTGAAATTCCTGTCCACGTATTTAAATCAGGATTCACGAGCCAGTCACCTTCTTCATCCCAATTCATTCCGTCTGTGGCTAAATAAAATGCCTCTAGCGCTCCGTAATCAGGATGTGTTGTGATGTCAATTCCATCCCAAGTCGGTCGATTTTCATCTTGAGAATAGGCTTGTTTTGAGAGAAGAAGGCTAAAAAGAAGTAGTATTTGAATTATTACTTTCATTTCAAAAATTTGAAAATAGCAACATTTAAATATAAAGATTGTACTTAAATAAGTTTTGATTTTCAGTGTACAATTAAAACATGCTTACGAGCGAAGTATGTCAATGACTTGACAATCACTAATGGTTCTTTGTATCTTAAGAACTGTCCATCAATCATAAACGTATTATTGGCGTTTCAAACTACCAAATGAATAAAATTATCATCATAGGAAATGGTGTTGCCGGAATAACTGCTGCGCGTCATATCAGAAAACTATCTGATGACGAAATCACGGTGATTTCTGGAGAGACGGACCATTTCTTCTCCCGCACCGCGCTCATGTATATATACATGGGCCATATGAAGTTCGAAAACACAAAGCCCTACGAGGATTGGTTTTGGGACAAAAACAGAATAAATCTCAAAAAAGCTTGGGTTCAATCCATCGATTTTGATTCAAAGAGCATCATGCTTGAAGGATCAGAAACAATGGAGTACGATAAGTTGATACTTGCCACAGGCAGTCAATCAAACATGTTTGGCTGGCCCGGACAAGATCTAGGGGGCGTGCAGGGGCTTTTTTCCTATCAAGACCTGGAATTGATGGAAGAAAACACGAAAAACATTAAGCATGCGGTCATACTTGGTGGTGGTTTGATAGGTGTTGAAATGGCTGAAATGCTTCACTCTAGACACATTCCAGTTACATACCTAATTAGAGAAAAGAACTTTTGGGGAAACATCCTACAAAAAGAAGAAGCGGCTTTGATAGACAGACACCTAGCAAAGCAAGGAATCGACCTGAGAAAAGAGACTGAGCTGGAAGAAATTATTGACGATGGCAATGGCAGAGTTAAGGGTGTGAAAACGAAATCTGGAGAAATAATCGATTGTCAATTTGTTGGACTTACTGTCGGTGTACATCCAAACATCAGTTTGGTAAAAGATTCAAAAATTGAAACTGATAGAGGTATTCTGGTAGATGAAAATCTCCAAACCAACATACCGGATGTATATGCGATTGGAGATTGTGCGCAACTCAAAAATCCTCCTGCTCATCGTAGACCGATTGAGGCGGTATGGTATGTTGGAAGAATGATGGGAGAAACAGTAGCACACTCAGTAACTGGCAACGAAACCAAATATCAACCTGGGGTTTGGTTCAACTCAGCGAAATTTTTCGACATTGAATACCAAAATTATGGAGTTGTGCTGGCTGAAACACCAGATGGATCAGCTTCATTCTATTGGGAAAATGAAGAACTTGAAAAGTGCATAAAAATCATCTACAAAAAAGATTCATTGGAAGTGCAGGGAGTCAACATTTTTGGTATTCGAAACAGACATGAGGTTTGGGACAAGTGGCTGTCTGAAAAACGTACGCTCGATTACATTATCGCCAATCTTCCCGAAGCTAATTTCGATCCAGAATTTTTCACCCATTGGGAAGGAGAAATACAAGAAAAATACAATACAGAATTCCCAGACAAGCAAGTGTCTGTCAGAAAAAAAGGATTCTTAGAAAAACTATTCGCATAATATGAAAGCAGTTAGATATACAGGACTTATACTATTCCTATTCTCATTGGGACTATTCTTGAGTAGTTTTTTCATGTCAAGCTTTACGCTTACACAGGAGACATTCAGTTCCATTGTTAAAACTGAGCATCAGGAATTATTAAAACCGGCATTGGATGATGTAATTGGAAGGTCATATGGCACCAGCATCCCTTTTGTTAATGCTATTAATTCGGCAGTAGGTGAAGTAAATGATAAGGCAAGAGCTGAACAGCGTTGGAATGATGTCATCTATGATGATTATGTTGGAAACCTGACTCGAGCCTCAGCAAATGGTTTCGTGCCCGAAAATAAGTTGCTGGTCTTTCTCCTGATTTATGTTGTTGGAGCTTTTGGCGCTTTAATGTTCATACTTCCTCAGGTTAAACTTCAAGGACCAGCAGGTATTAAAAACAATCACATTTTCCACAACGCTCTCAATAATAGAGGCTGGATGGGAATACTTACTGGCGTACTGCTAATAGGTTTCTACATCCTTCTTTACTTCTATCCGGCCATCATTACCAACTGGATCATCATTGTTGATCCGCTTCAAAAGTTTATTAACCCATCTGCCACTTCAAGTCAATGGTTTCTGTATGGGTTCCTCTACACTTTTGCTGTCTTGGTTATGGGCATCAGGATGATTATCAAATATCGTCATAGCAAGTATCAGATATTTAGAACCAGTTCGGTGATGTTCTTTCAGCTTGCAATAGCATTCATCTTACCTGAAATACTCGTAAGACTAAATCAGCCATATTTTGATTTCAAAAACATGTGGCCTCTTGATTATGACTTCTTTGATGCTTGGCACATCAACACGCTTACGCAATCGGGCGGATTAGGAATTTTCATGTTCGTATGGGGAATCTCACTCTTTGTAGTTGGAGTACCTGTTTTTGTTTATTTCTTCGGAAAGAGGTGGTACTGTTCGTGGGTATGTGGATGTGGTGGACTAGCGGAAACTGCGGGAGACCCTTTTAGACAGCTTTCAGATAAGTCCACTGAAGCCTGGCAAATTGAACGGTTCATTATCCATGGTGTATTGGTATTCGGCATTATCATGACAGGACTCGTGATTTACAACTTCTATGGTGGCGATTTTTATATCTCGTTTAGCAAATGGACAGTTACTGGAATCGTCATTTTAGCTGGAGCAGGATTGTACCTATACCATAGAAAAAAGTATCCGGCAATGTCTGGCAAGAAGGTAAGAAATACTGCAATCGCTATTTCAGGATTCTTTGCGTTGGGTGTTGTGTTCAGTGAAGTTTCAATCTTTGCCAAATACATGCCAGTAGACGGGAACAACTTCAGTTTTTCTAGTGGAAATATCAGAACGGTTTATGGCTTTATGATTGGCTCTATTTTTTCTGGGGTTGTTGGGACAGGATTCTATCCATTAATGGGAAATAGAGTGTGGTGCCGATTTGGATGTCCACTTGCTGCATATTTAGGACTGGTTCAAAGGTTCAAATCTAAATTTAGAATTACTACCAATGGGGGACAGTGTATATCTTGCGGGAATTGTTCTACCTATTGTGAAATGGGGATTGACGTAAGAGCTTACGCACAGCGAGGACAGAACATTATTCGTTCTTCTTGTGTTGGATGTGGGGTTTGCTCTGCTGTTTGTCCTAGAGGCGTACTCAATCTTGAAAACAGAGATGAAGATGGGCGCTTTAATCAGCCAATTTTATTAGGAAATGACAGTATCTCTGTATCTAATTAAAAACTATGAAGCGATTTATTTTAATACTTACTGCTAGTGTTTTTGTATCAACAGCAGCGATGGCTGGAGGTGGCTGGACTAAGCCCAAAGGAAAGGGTTACTACAAAGTTTCTCATTGGTGGGTAAATGCCGCCAAGCAGTATACGTTCGATGGAAGTACGGCTGCTTCTGTAAAAGAAGGAATATTTAATACTTCGATTTTCGCAGAATATGGAGTTACCGATCGCTTTACTGCAATCGTAAATCTGCCATACAGTAAATCTGCCAATTCGAATGAATCCATCACAGGAATTGGGGATACAGATGTTGCCTTCAAATATCGACTGACTAACTCAGACAAATTTGTACTATCTGGAACACTGCTACTCGGACTGCCATTAGGTGAAGATGCAGGTGGTACCGGCGGCACACTTCAAACGGGTGATGGTGAGTTTAATCAAATGGTGAGATTTGATTTAAGCAAATCCTTCCAACTCGGATCAGTAAACGCTTACGGAAATGTATACTCTGCATACAACAATCGTACGGATGACTTCTCTGATGAATTCAGAGCCGGTATTGAAGTTGGTGGTGGATTTTTAGATAACAAGATATGGGCTATCCTACGATTCGATGTAGTAGAATCACTTGAAAATGGAGTAGAGTCAACTGCCCTAAGTGATGGTGCTACCATTTTTGCGAATAACACAGAATACTTCGCATACACTTATGAGATTGCTGGATACATTACGGATAAAATTGGAGTTTCAGCTTCGACCGCAAGTGTGTTTAGTGCTTCAAACATTTTTGCGGCACCTTCCTACTCGCTGGGAGTATTCTTTGATATGAAATAATTTATCCAAAAAATATTTTTAAAAAACAGAGCCCTGTCCATTGGATAGGGCTCTGCTGCTTTATAACTTATCAGAAATAGGATTTAGTCGCCTGAGAAATTCGCATGAATTGTATTTAACACTTTCTTAAATACTTGCATTTCATCATCAGACAATCCCTCTATACCCTTATTCCGATATTTTACAGCTTCAGGGATCACTCGCTTTACTAGCTCAGAACCTTTTTTAGTAAGCATCACTTTAAACGATCGCCTGTCAGCACTGATGCGCTCAATCAAGCCATCTTTTTCTATAATATCCAATGAACGTGTTATTGATGCTGGGTCCTTAGAAACCGCATCAGCCAACTCTTTTTGTGTCTGACTTTCAATCTCACTCAGCCTCTTAAGAATTATCCACTGATCGGAAGTGATATCAAGACCAAGTTTCTTGAAGAATCGATTTTTAGCTTTTCGCTGGGCTTTCATCGCTCGATCCATCCAAAAAAAATAGACTTCTTCTAATGGCTTATCTTCTTCCTTCATATACAAATTTTACAGAAAGATACGTAGAGCTTTACTTAAAGGAGGCATTCACCAACTCTTCTATAATTTTCCACTCACCTTCGACTTTGACAAGTGAAAAAATAGACCTCATTTGTGCCTTCTCACCATCCAATATGGCTTTAACTGTAGCGTTGACACCATCGAAATTTTCGACAGCTTCTATCGACACTTTTCGCTTATCCCCTCCCCATTCTTTTGTTTCGATTTTGGCAACATAACCTGATTTATCTAATATGAATGGCGCTTTAGTACCATCATTCCAAACTAACCTGTGCTGATCATGCAATAAAGATTTTATTACTTCTACATCTTGACGATCTCCAGCCCTAGCATAGCTGGTTACTACTTTCTTGATTTCATTTTCCGTTTGCGCTGCAGCTACTGCAAACAAACCCATTCCCATTAGGAATAATAACGATTTAACCATTTTATTGATATATTAATTATTGATATATCAATATACTTAAAAATGGATTATATGTTTCAATTGTTGCTAAAGTTTTTTTGTCCACCCTTAGGCGAATTCATTTTGGCCAATGATCAGCGACACTAATTACTATTAAAATTTTATAGTTTGCAGGATGCACTACGAAAGCTTTAGCCCTTCTGAGCCATTACAGAAATTTGTTAAAGAATATTGGGTCTTTGAAAATGAAGATCCAACGATAGATCGACAAAAAATCATCCCTGATGGCTTTAGTGAGATAATTATCCACTATGGGGATCCTTACCGAATTAACCTTTCTGGTAAATGGGAAACGCAGTCCTCCATTCTCTTTTCCAATCAGATTAGCAAGTTCTTTTTTCTAGAAAATACTGGAAGCTCTGGTATGATCGGAATCAAACTTTATCCAACTGCATTTTATGAGCTTTTCCACAAGGATGTTTCAACATTTACAGACCAAGTAGTCAGCTTGGATCAAATTTTAGATAACATAGATCCTCAACTGACGAATTTGACCAACAGCTCGCTCTCTATATCGGATCGAGTTTCGATGGCTGAAAGGTACCTCTTAGAATTATCAGCAAATCATGAGTCGCAAGAAAAAGTAAAACGCTGCATTGATCTCATATTCGAAACCAATGGCATGATAGAAATAGATCAAATGGCAACGAATGTAGCACTGAGCACGCGACAGCTAGAACGTTTATTCAAGAAAGTTGTCGGCTTGACACCTAAATTCTACTGCCGAATCATTCGTTTCAATTACATCTTTGAGGTGATCAAGGAAAAGAACGACTCATGGATCAAAACGGCACTACAGTCTGGATACTTTGATCAATCGCATTTCATTAAAAACTTCAAGGAATTCACTGGCGAAGAGCCTACGAGCTATGGATTTGATGAGGTCAATCTGGCTAATTTTTTTTTAAAAAAATAGGTGTCGCTTTTTTACAAGACTTGCAGCATACACTGAGGTATCATTGCTAGAAAAAAATGAAAAAACTACTACTTCTATCTATTGGATGCCTAACCACCTTCTTAGTTGGCGCTCAATCATTTGATGATTTAAAATGGCTTGAGGGAAAATGGGAGCGACAAAATGCACGTCCAGGAATGACTGCATTTGAAGTTTGGGAAAAGACTGATGAAGGATTCAAAGGGATGGGTGTCTCACTAAAAGGCGCTGATACAGTTTTTGTGGAGAATCTGAAGATCGTTCAAAAAGACGGAGCGTTACACTATGTAGCAGATGTCAGCAGCAATCAAGCTCCGACCTATTTTAAAATCACTTCCTCCACGGAAAATGGATTTGTGAGTGAAAACCCGCAGCACGACTTCCCGAAGAAAATAGCTTACACCCTGGAAGGCAAAAAGCTAACTGCAGTAATATCAGCTGGAGAGAAGGCAATGGGATTCGTGTTCGTACGAAGCGAAGATTAACTAGTAAGGAGCATCAGCGCTACGTAGAGAAAGCACATTGCAGCAAAAAGCCCACAGGTCAAACGAAAATCGGTGTATCGTTTGTTACTCACAACGATCAATGAAAAAACAAACATGATCACCGAAAAGGTATTTCGGAACGAATAGATGGTCCCGAAAATAAAATATGCTTTCTGACTGCTGATTGCTCTTACTTTTTGAGCTCTGTATAAAACAGAGGTAAAACTGATTAGCACCTCACCTGGCACTCCTTGCTGATAGATGCTGTAAAACGCCCTGTCAGTAACCAATTTTTCACCATTGGTGATATGTATATAAGTCTCAAAACGCCCCTGAACTACTTTATCTACCTTAAAACTTGTCTCGCCTGCTGAGCTGTAATAATCGAATGTTAGCAGCAATGAAAAAGCGAAAAAGATCATGTTTACAACTCTGAAACGACGATAAAATCCCTGCTTGTACCTAAACTGCTTCTCCATTCGAATTCTTTCTTTTCGAATTCTATTTCGGACATACTCAGCTTTGTGTCGCTGCTCGGGCGATGTTTCCTCAAGCACCGTCTTAACTGGCACACCTTGGAGGAATAAATCATACAAATTTCTGGTGGTATGATCAGATAAAACCTCATAGGCCTCATTGATCAAAATCATCTGGTTGCCAGCTGACGGATCTGGGTTGATATCTGGATGATATTGCTTAACCATCTTTCTAAAAGCAGCCTTTATTTGACCTTGTGTCGCATCTGCAGAAATACCAAGAACTTCGTAGTGATTCATCGGCAATAAAACTATAAACAGATTTCTTAGCTTGTGTCATTAAAGAGTCATTTTTATAACAACTATGAAACTACCTTTGCGGCTCATTTAAAGAGCCGACCTTGAGCAAACCGGATATTCGCGTAATTATTCCAGCATTCAATGAGCAAAATGCTGTTGGACTTGTCATTGACGAGATCCCAAAAGAATGGGTTTCAGAGGTGATCGTCGTTGACAATGGATCGACAGATGATACGTTTGCACAAGCAGAATCGAGAGGAGCAACTACGCTAAAAGAACCTACCAGAGGTTATGGTAATGCATGTCTCAAAGGAATGGCTCATATTGCTTCTTCCGCAACGCAGCCAGATATTGTAGTATTCCTAGATGGAGATCACTCAGACTATCCAGAACAACTTCCTGATTTGGTCAAACCAATCATTGAAAATCAGGTTGATATGGTGATTGGATCCAGGTCTCTTGGCGTCTCCGAAAAGGGTAGCATGACACCACAGCAGATCTTCGGTAACTGGCTTGCTACAACGCTGATCAAGGTGCTATACAGAAAAAAGTACACCGATCTTGGCCCATTTAGAGCCATTCGTTATGAAAGCCTCATGACAATTGGGATGAAAGATCGCACCTATGGATGGACAGTAGAGATGCAATTAAAGGCAGCTAAGTTAAATTTGCGTACTAAAGATATTGCTGTGAATTACAGACAAAGAATCGGTGTGTCGAAAGTTAGTGGAACCGTCAAGGGAACCCTTGGAGCAGGTTATAAAATCATCTACACAATTTTTAAATATCTATAAAGGTGGAGTGGTTAGTCATTGTACTATATGGAGTCACACTGTTGATTATTTGTCTTTTTAGTTTAGGTCAATTCAACTTGACCTGGCACTATCTAAAAGCAAAAAAACAGATAGAGGAAGTGAGCGAAGATCTATCAGATCATCCACTTGTCACCATACAACTTCCTGTTTACAACGAGCGCTATGTCGTCGAACGTCTTATCGACGCAGTGATGAAAATGGAGTATCCAAAGGATAAGTTAGAGGTGCAAATCCTCGACGACTCCACTGATGAAACAGTACAGATCATCGAAAAAAAGGTAAATGAATATGCCTCGAACGGATGGAATATTCAACAATTGAGACGCCCTGAAAGAGTAGGCTATAAAGCAGGAGCTCTCAGCTATGGTTTGGAGCGGGCTAAAGGAGAATTTATAGCCATATTCGATGCAGACTTTGTTCCTAATCCTCAGTTCCTGACACGAACGCTACCAAAGTTCAAAAATCAGAAAGTCGGAATGGTTCAAACCAAATGGAGCCATCTCAATACAGACTATGGATCGCTAACCAAGATTCAAGCATTCTGGCTAGATGCTCACTTTACTGTTGAGCAAAAAGGAAGAGAGCATGCCGGCAGTTTTATCAATTTTAATGGTACCGCTGGTGTGTGGCGTAAAGAATGCATCAGTGATGCTGGTGGTTGGCAATACGATACCATCACAGAAGATTTAGACCTTAGCTACAGAGCTCAGCTTAAAGGATGGAAATTTGTTTATCGAGAAGAAATTGAGTCACCAGCTGAGCTACCTGTTTTAATTCCTGCTGTAAAGTCGCAGCAATATCGTTGGAACAAAGGAGCAGCTGAGACTGCCAGAAAAACGCTAGGCAAAGTATTGACCTCTAATATCGGCTTAAGTCATAAAATTAGAGCGGTCTTTCACCTTCTCAATAGCTCGGTTTTCTTGTTGCTTTTAATCGCTGCGGTATTGAGTATTCCAATGCTTTACATCAAAGAGTACAACCCGGACCTGGCTTTGGTTTTTGATTTGGGGAGCATTTTTATAGTTGGATTCTTAGCCATGGGATTCTTTTATTGGGTTGCTGCGAAAGCCACCCATCCTGAATATACATTCAGATATTTTATCAGAAATTTCCCGATGTTTTTAGCCTTTTCTATGGGAATGGCGCTACACAATTCCATAGCTGTTGTTGAAGGTTACTTGGGCATCAAAACGCCTTTCGTGCGAACCCCAAAATTCAACGTTCAATCCAAGGGAGATTCGTGGAAAGGAAATCAGTATTTGAGTCAGGTGCTCACACCTGTTACATTCATGGAAGGATTACTTTCCGTATACTTCATCTATGGAATATTTAGCGGGTTCAAGCTTGAAGACTATGGATTGATGTTATTCCACGGAATGTTGGCTATTGGCTTTGCTTATGTATTTATCTTGTCGGTGAAACCGATAAAACATGCCTAATCACAACAAGACTGGCTACTTCACCTTCTTAAGTATTTACATACTGGCCATTTTCGCTCTTGGCAACTGGTTTGATCGGAATCAGTCTTTACCCTTGATCTTGGCATATTTCAGCACATTTTTCTGTTACATATTCTTATTGCAAAAAGTTGATCATACGCGACTACTTTTTACCGCTGGAATCATCTCACGTATCCTATTATTCTTTAGTCTTCCAATCTTATCTGATGATCTATATCGCTTCATTTGGGACGGCACATTACTCAATAGTGGGATACACCCCTTCGCAGAATTACCAATTGAACACGTAGGGAAAGGCATCGATGGCATCACTCCTGAGTTATTCGAAAGGCTCAATTCGCCCAATTACTTCACGATATATCCTCCACTGAATCAATTTATTTTTTGGTTAAGCGTAATCGTCGGACAGGGAAATTGGTTGGTATCGGCCAACGTAATTCGATTGATTATTTATAGTGCAGATGTTGGATCATTCATCGTACTGAGGAAGCTACTGATGCATTACCAAAAGCCACAAACTTTAGCTTTGTGGTATTGGTTAAATCCCTTAGTCATTCTGGAGTTTACCGGAAACCTTCATTTCGAAGGGTTGGTAATCTTTTTTACGTTAGTCGGAATTTATCTTTTCGAGAAGAATAGAAAATGGGGCTCTGCCGCAGGATTTGGATTAGCGATTGGGACTAAGCTACTTCCGTTGATTTACTTACCATTCCTATTTCTAAAAGGATTATATGAGAAAAAGTGGCTCATTGCAATTCTATCTGGAATCGTTGGTCTCCTCACTTTACTGCCATTGCTAGACGAGACATTCATTTCAGCCATGAGTGAGAGTCTCGATCTGTATTTCAGATCATTTGAATTCAATGCGAGTATCTATTTCGTAGCACGAGCTATTGGCTATTGGATCTACGGCTATAACAACATCGCCCTGATTGGGCCGCTCTTATCAATAGTTTCCATCATTTCTATCCTTACCGTTTCAATAGTTGGATTATGGAAAAAATGGTCGATTCCAAAAACACTACTTTTCATTCTAACGATCTATTTACTCTTTACTACCACCGTTCATCCTTGGTATATCATCCCGCTGATCTCATTCGGAATACTTGCAGGTTATTGGTACCCTATAGTTTGGTCCTTAATGATATTCTTAACCTATTCTGGATACTCTGAAGGTGGCTTTGAACTTCCAATGTATGTCATCGTCATCGAATATTTGATAGTAGCCATTGTCGCACTAGTAGAAGTAAGATTTCGAGGCTTTATCGGCAATCAGGAGCATATTCACCTTCCGAGGTGACAAAGTATCTTGTGTCATTCATATAAAATTTTCCATCGCGGTAGTCGAGATCATAAACTTCATCTTCACCAGAATTGTAGGATAGAATAAGTGTGAAGCTACCGTATCCATCCATTTCCAATCTCCAAGATCCGGCCCCTTCTCCTTCGTTTGTGCTATACCCAGAAACATTATCACCAGAAATACTCATATCGCTGTAACTGTAATCAGAAAAATACCCTTTTGAGCAAAGGTCAATTTTGCGTGTACTGCTGTATCCACCAGAAATCCCCCCAGGACTGTAGTCAGTGGAATAGTTGGAATTCATGTATGTAAGTCTTGAGTCGGAAAGCCATTCCTTCCATTCTTCATATTCTGAAGTACGATCAACTTCGGTGAACTTAAATGAATCATATATTTCAAAACATAGCTTTCTATATACTTCATCATATTGATTTGGAGAAGTAACTCCCATAATCATAACTCCTAACCCTTTGGGGTTTATTACTCCCACCAAATACGATTTTACAGGTTCCCATTCCATCGTCCCACTAAAAATTCCTCCTACGTAATTAGGCCCAATATCAAGATCTCCTTCGAGCTTCAAAGAGGTCCCATTATTATCCACAATACCCTTTTTGGCCTCATCCTTTAATTGGGATAATGTAAACTCATGCGCCTGCATCAACAGATACCCTGAAGTCGAATTTGATTGCATGATTAGCATTTCCTCACTTTCCTGCCCATACCAACCTTTCGGGATTTCGAAGGCTATTCCTAGCTTTTCATAGTTAACTTCGCCAGAGATTTGGGAGATCGCCGAAAAAGGGAACCAAAAGCAAAAAATAATTGTGTAGACTTTCGTAATTGACTTCATCCCAACAATTTAACGAACAATGAGGGTTTAGATATGAAAAAAATGCTCATCCAATTTATGGTTTTACAGTTTTCAATACTGGCTGCTTGCGGTCAAAAAACGTATGATGAAAAACTGGAGAGTCTATATAAATACACCGTCCCGCTAATCAAGGCCGATTCGTTGAATGACAGATTGAACGAAGTGGTCATCCTTGATACGAGGGCTGAAGAAGAATTTCAGGTGAGCCATATTGAAGGAGCGCGCTTTGTCGATTATGATGGTTTCAAAATTTCGCAAGTGAAGGATATCCCAAAAGACCAAGAGGTTATCGTTTATTGCTCCGTGGGATACCGAAGCGAGCGCGTAGGAGAAAAATTAAAGAAGGCCGGATATACCAACGTCAAGAATCTTTACGGTGGAATTTTTAGCTGGAAGAACGAAGGATATGAAGTGATGGGACCACAAAACAATCCAACTGACAGTGTGCACACGTATAACAAGTCTTGGGGTCAGTGGTTGATAAAAGGAATTAAAGTTTATTAATAAAGAATAGAAGATAATGAGTGATCGCTTATTGATGATTTTCGTGAAAAATCTAATTCCAGGCATGGTAAAAACACGCCTTGCGGAAGATATTGGTATTGATAAGGCCCTGGATGTGTATCAAGAACTTGTTCGTCACACCCATAAGATCACAAAAAAAATAGAGGTTAACAAGGCTGTTTATTATTCAGAATACGTCGAAATCGAAGACGTTTGGGATAATGGTGATTTTGAGCTTACCTCTCAAAAAGGGTTTACCCTTGGAGAAAAAATGTCCAATGCCTTTGATGAAGCATTTGACTCTCACAATAAAGTAATCATCATTGGCAGCGACTGCTACGACCTTTCTTCCAAGGTCATCAATACAGCTTTTGAGTTGTTAGAGGAAAACGATGTGGTCGTTGGGCCTGCAAAAGATGGAGGATACTACCTTCTTGGGATGAACGAATTCTTCCCACAACTTTTCCAAGATAAAGAGTACAGCACAGACACTGTGCTTAAAGAATTGTTGGAAGAAGCAGAAGAACTAGAGCTTTCCGTATATCAGCTCCCGACATTGAGTGACATAGATACTTTTGAAGACCTGAAAGAAACCGATATCGACTGGGAGAACCTAGGCGAAGATGCTGTCGGCGAAGATGAAGGAGAGGTTTACTAAACCCCTCCTCACACTCTTATTCATATTTTAGTGACTCAATCGGATTAGCTCCAGAAGCTTTCCATACTTTCACACCTATGGAGGCAAGTGCTATTAGGACAGAGAGTACACCTCCCAGCAGATATAGCCACCAAGAGATTTCGGTCTGATAGGCAAAATCCTTCATCCACGACCCAATTACGTAGTACGCAATAGGTGTAGAAACAAAGAAGGCAAAGCCAATGAGCAATAGAAATTCCTTGGATAAGATCGTTCCTATCTGGAAGATCGATGCTCCCAGCACTTTCCTTATCCCAAGCTCTTTGGATTTTTGAATGATGGTGAATGAGATAAGTCCAAACAGTCCCAGGCAAGAAATCATGATTGCTATGCCCGTAGCAGTGGATGCCAGCTTAGAAGCCTGACGTTCCGATTTATAAAACTGTTCGATCGTTTCATCCATAAAATAGACGGTAAGTGGATAGTCGGGATAAATTTCTGACCACTTGTCTGTAAGCTTGTCGATGGTCTGTTCTATCTGCTCACTTTTCACTTTAATCGCAAAGCATCTCATGCTATCCTCATATCGATAAAATAATGGCTCGATCTCATGATGAAGGGATCTGAAATGAAAGTCTTCGACAATACCAACTACGGTATGAATATCTGAATTGTATTCAAATGTAGCGCCTACAGCTTCTCTCGGGTCATTATAGCCTAAATCATTCATGAATCGCTCATTGATGATCAACTCGGGAAGTGTATCATTAGGAATTAAGCTTCTTCCGGCCAGTAGTTCGATATCATAAAATTTCATGTAGTTAATATCGCCTGATTTCTGATGCGCACTTGTTACCACCTCTCCATTTTCTGAATCATATTTTACGGTAGACGTGGAATAGCCATTTTGTGCTGGAGGACTCCCCTGTCGTATGTATTCACTGACTTCAGGAAGCTCATTCAAGTAATTCTCCATCACTATTGATTTCCCATACTTTTCATAAAACGGAGAGTAGAAGTACATCACTTCATCCTCCTTGAATCCCAAGTCTTTATCCAACATATAAGATATCTGCCAGGATATGGCTAATGTTCCTACTATGAGCAACTGTGAAAAAAGAAACTGGAATAGGATCAGTGCTTTCCTGATCATCGAACCACCAGGGTTCTTCGAACTAGCCCCAGGACTCAAAGCTCGTACTGGCTTGAAAGAAGAAATAACTAAAGAAGGATAGATTCCAGCAATGAATCCTACTACGAGGATTAGCGCTACAATAACCAACCAAAAAATAGGACTATCATAGTCCAATGCCACACCAGTAGGAATAAATTCTTCAAAAAAGACAAACGAATAATGAGCCAATGGAATGGCCAAAACCACAGCAAAAAACGAGATCATCATACTCTCAGTAAGAAAACGCCCGATCAGCTGTTTCTTGGGACTCCCTAGCACTTTTCTCACCCCTACTTCTTTCGACTTGTAGGATGATTGAGCCGTTTCCAGATTCACGAAGTTGAAAATTGCGATTAGCAAGATGGCAAACGCTACGCCCCCGAGGATCGTCAGTGTCTGAAGATGAGCGGCGCCTCTTGAGCTGTTAAAGATTCCTATTTCTGTATTGAAATGCATATCGCTCAAAGGCTGAAGCTCATAGTGCTGTATCCAATCAGAATCTTCTGTTTGCTCCACCACCTTTTTATCTACATCTTCCAGTTGCAGGATAATATCTACCTCACGAACGTTGTTTGAGGTCTTCACCCAAAGCTGGGATGAGCTGTTGGTATTGCCCCACTCGCCATCAAATCGATCTTTGAGCCAGGAGGCCTCAATTGTTGGAAATGAAATGATATCTGTAAATCCAAAATCCGTGTTGTATTCCGGCTGCTTGACAATTCCTGACACAGAAAGTTCCAAGGAATCTCTGTAAATGACCTTGCGATCAATCATATCCAGCCAATCCATGTTACCGAAATACTTTTGCGCCTGTGCATCAGTTAGTACCACCTTATGCGGCTCACTAAGCGCTTCGTCTTTGCTCCCTGCAAGCCACTCGTATTGGTCAATCACATCAAAATATGAGCTACCGGCAATAATAAGATCACTTTGCCTTTCAAAATCCTTTATTTCATCGCCATCTGGAACTTCCACATTGGCAGAGTACGTATGGAAATACGAAATAGCCTCAAGGCCTGAAAATGTTTCCTCAACGAAAGGTCCAATTTTTGAACTTACGCCTTTGTTAATGGATGTAAAAGAGCCACTAAAAGAAGTGAAGATTCGATAAACCCTCTCTTTCTCCGGAATCTGAGTGTTAAAGCTGAATTCAAACCGAACTATGCTAAGTATTGCTAGAAATGCACCTACGCCAATAGCTAACCCAAGTACGTTGATGCTTGCGGTCGCCTTGTTCTTCAGTAGGTTTCGCCAGGCTATGACGAGATTGTGTCTCATGAATGCGATGGAAGTGTTTACCCTGTTGTCTTTCATTTTAGTCCTTTTTAATGCGTATGATCGAAAAGTTCGAATGACGATCCACCAATAGAAAACCGACGAGAATCTTGCTCCTCGCTCTTCTACAAATTCCTGATAGACTTCATATAAATCTCCTTCTAACTCTTCCAGGCGCTCTTCTGAGCAATAGAAGCGTAGGAGTTTCAACGGAAGTTTAGGTGGTTGATGCGAACTCATCTTAGATTTTCCAATGCGATTTTTGGTATCTGATTTCTCATTCTGTTTCGGAGCTCATTGGCAGTCTCCAAAGCGATTTTACCTGACTGGGATATGGTGAAAATACGCTTGCGCTTGCCTCCCCGCTCGCTGGACATCTCTCCCATCCGCGAATTCAATAGTCCTTTTTCTTCCAAGCGATATACCGCAGCATGAACCGAACTGATACTGACCTTACGATCCGTCTGTTTGTTTAATTCACGCTGGATAGCCACACTGTATGCATTGTCATACAAGATGCCTACCGTTAGCAACACGAGCTCTTCAAACTCTCCCAGATTGGTACCTTTCATTTTCTGAAATATTAATTTCGTAAATGTAAGTATTATACTTCAAAAAAGAATTTTGGTTACAAAGCGGTTTAAAAAAATTAGAAGTATTGGCCTATTCCGAGCACAAATCCATTGATATTGGTCTGCTGTAGATTGAAGCCATAATCTACCCTGAGGATGGCATTATAGATGTTTTTATGAATAAATCGAAGTCCTCCACCGGCGAAAAGAACAAAATTATCGGGCTCACTAAAATCGGCGAAATTTCCTCCTGGATTTCTCCAAGATCCAGAATCTGAGAAGAGCACTCCTTGTATTGCCACCTTCTTTTTGTCTACAAATGAATGTCGATATTCAGCGTTTAGGATGATAGCTCCAGTCCCTCTATCCACACGATTGCCGACTCCACGAATGTTCAGATAGCTATCCAAAACAAACGGAGCAAAAGGGCTCTCTTCATTGGTACTTAGCCCTAAGCGTAGCCGAGCTCCAAAGTTGCCTTTTTCACCACTTCGCCAGAATTTCTTAACGTCATTGAAGACAATGTAAAAGGGTGGGTCGTCATCCAGTGATTGCACCGTCTGGATATTTAGTTGATTGTGCCACCCACTCTGGTAGAAGAAAAAGTAATTGACTCGATTCCAAACGAAGGTAGCTTTTCCAAGCAATTTCTTCTTGTCTACTTTTTCGGGCGCTCCTTCGAAGAACCCATTGGTAAACTTTCGATAGCTCTCCGTAAAGAAAGCTCCTCCGACTTCTACCCTGTCAGTAAAGTTGAAATGGCGAATGACGTCTGCACCTATGGTGTAGTTTCCGTACTCGTATTCCACTGTCTGGTTGTCGAAAAATAGCGGCTCTAGCGTAGCCCACTTAATGAGATTGACATTTACGCCCCAGTTGGATTGCTTGATGCGGCTAAAGGTAAGATGCGCTGCAAATGAGCTGCGATCGTAATACTGATAGTAGGTAGTAAGCTTATTGCCTCTACCACCCAGGTTCACTTCGGATGCACCCACTTGGATCCAGAAATTCTCTTCTATTCCTCCGAAACTAAATATTGGAAGGAGTGTGAATAGCTCCTGAAATTGAAAGGTAACATTGACACCAGAGCTCGTTTCTTCTATTTGAAACTTAACATCTGAAAACATCTCTAGGTTGACCAACCGTTGCTGAGTAGCAAGGAGCGCCGCGGAATCGAGCTTATCTCCTTCGCTAAAAGTCACAAATTGGTCAACGTAGGACGCCTTGGTTTTTTTTAATCCCTCATACTGAATGGAAGACACCTCCTGTGCAAAACACAGGTGGCTTAAATTAAATATGCATACAATCAGTAGGAGTCTCTTCACTTTTGGCGTATCACACGGATACCCAAATTTATCGTTTCTCCAGCACCTGCACCTTCACTTCCTAGCCAAAAATTGGTGTAAAGGAACTCTAGTTCGATGAAATTAGGTACGAGCTGGTATTTTGTTCCAATTCCGGACTGAACAAAGTATGAAAAGAATGCTGAAGCTTTTTGTACGCCATCGTTTGAATCATAATGAGTTGGGAAATACTCTGTCATACCATAAATCGTCCATCTTGAAGTAGGAAAGTAGCTATAAAAAACACTTGTCTGAGTTTGTAAAAAATTATTCTCAGCAAAAGAACCATCACCTACAAAACGGTACCAAAATGCCTGTTGGAAGAATAGCTGTGACTTATCGTTCAATGGAAGATCAAAGAATACCTGATTGAGCCATAAAGTTGCGTCGGTCTCTAAAAATTGTATTTCGCCGAAATTACCTTCAGGATTATCCGCAAGATTAAATAGTAAAGTGCTTTGCAAAGACAAACGCGGAAGACTTTTGATTGGAGCAATTTTGATTTTTGGTCCAAAACCTGTCAGCGCCGTTTGCGAAGAAATGGTATCAGCTGAATGGCTTGCATGCTTAATCCAAACATCGAAACCAACATTGATCTGATCATTTACACCATATAGAAATTGATTAATGGAAGTGAAGAAATTCTCTCGTCTTCCATTATCCTTTTTGCTACCACCGGAATCAAAAGATTTGGTCTGAGTGTATAGGTTTTGAAAACTCTTGTACTCCCAGTCGCCATTATCGAAAAGTATTGAAGGAGTATAGTTCTGTAAATTGTCCTGGGCAGATCCTACAAAAAGGGCTGCCATCAAAAATAGAAATAGAATGATCCGCATTGTCTTTTAATTTTCATCAAAGAACGTAGAATCAGCGCCAACAGAGGGTCAAATAACGGACAAATCACATATTGTGATAAATAATTTAACCCCCTGTGATGAATCAGTTCAGTTTCTCGAGATCTCTAATCAAAATTCGTCGACGATCGAAGTTGATTAGGTTCTTTTCGCGAAGCTCATTCATCACGGTTGTTACTGTTTGCCTAGAGGTTCCGGTCAACGATGCGATATCCTTGTGTGTCAAGTGATTTTTAATCATCATCTCAAATCCTACCTTTTGTCCCTTCTCCTCAGCCATCTCTTTCAAAAAGTCTACGATGCGTGTGCGTGCATCTTTGAACACCAAAGATTCGATCTTACGCTCCATCTTTCGCAGGCGAAAACCAACGATTTTTAGAATCTTAAGATTTAGCTCCTTATTGTCGACCATCAAGTTTTGCAGGTCTTCAATGGTCATGGAGCACACATGTGTATCGTTGTCCATGGCTTGGGCAAAATCCTGACGCTTCTCTTCACCTGCTAACGCCAACTCTCCAAAAACTTCACCTCTGGTCAGGATCGCTTTTACGATCTCCTTCCCATCGGGGCCATAGGTTCCGATCTTCACGCGACCGCTCGACACCATGTATATGTTTTCTGATGACTGATCTTTGAAGTAGATGAAGTCATCTTTTTTATAAACACCTGGAATATGTTTGTCTTCCAGATACGGGGTTTTTTTGGGGCATAATACTTCGAAGAGATCAGTATCTTCAAAGTACCATAAATTTCTTTCGTCACTCATGTTCTTAGGATGTCTGGATTATTGCAAATTTGCAACAACTACGATTAACAACAATTATAATCAAAAAGGTCCGAGATGGATTACTTATATCTAAAAGCTCTACATATCATTTTTGTGATTACCTGGTTTGCCGGATTGTTTTACATCGTGCGGTTATTCATCTATCATACGGAGGCTTTGGAAAAGGCCGAACCCGAGAAAAGCATCCTTTCTAACCAATTGGCAATGATGAGCAAGAAGCTCTGGTACATCATCACCTGGCCTTCTATGGTGTTAACTGTCATCTTCGGTACATCTCTTATAGTAAGCGAACCTTCATGGCTAAAAATGCCATTTATGCACGTTAAATTAGGTTTTGTATTACTGCTGATCATTTATCATTTAGGATGTCACATGATTTTTCGTCAGCTACAAGCGGGCTCTGCCCGCTTTACTTCTACTCAACTGCGTGTGTACAATGAGGTAGCCACGCTGATTCTTTTTGCAGTTGTTTTTCTAATTGTATTAAAGAATTCGCTCAGTTGGATATGGGGCACGATAGGTCTTATTAGCTTTGCAGTCGTGCTAATGATCGCTATAAAACTTTATAAAAAGTTTAGAAAAATGTGATATTTGACCTGCCACAATTTGAGCACTTAGCAGGTTGTTACAACAACTAAAAAATTAATGAAATACCTCTCTTTATTCCTTCCAGTTGTCATCTTCTTTGCCTGCAATCAGCAACCAAAAGAAGAGCGACTTCCATTCCTAGGAAACACCATTTACGAAGGCACCGATACCATCTACCATACGGTACAGGATTTCCAGCTGGTAGATCAGGATAGCAGCATCGTGACGAATGAAACCTTCTCCGACCGCATCTATGTGGCGGACTTCTTCTTCACCTCATGCCCTACGATTTGCCCGAAGATGAAAGCGCAGATGCTACGGGTATATGATAAGTATAAAGACAATGAATCATTCGGGATTCTCTCGCATACCATCGATCCGGAATATGATACCGTGGCGTTGCTCAAAGATTTTGCTGATCGACTAGGTGTGAGCTCTGACACTTGGAAATTTCTGACTGGCGACCAAGACTATATTTACGATTTGGCAGAGGGCAGCTACATCTCGCTAGCCGATGAAGATAGCAATGCTCCTGGGGGATTTGTTCATTCTGGTGCATTTTTACTGGTAGATAAAGATCGACGCATCCGAGGATTTTACGACGGAACGGTGCCGGAGCAAGTGGACGTGTTGATGTATGACATTGAAAGATTATTAAAAGAATATCAGCCAGCGGCTGAAGCCCAATAACATTTAGATATGAAGAAACTAGCCTATACCCTATTGTTCGGACTGCTTATTTCTGCTTGCGGTGGTGGAGCGGAAGAAAAGTCAGAAGAAAAATCTTCGCTAAGCTCACGAGATGAGATCCGACTGAAGCAGTACCAGGTGCAAGGAGCTAAAATCTATGCTACCTACTGTGCCAACTGCCACCAGCAAGATGGTAAAGGACTTGCTTCACTGTATCCGCCGCTTGCCGGATCGGACTACCTACTGGAAGATATGGCCAGAGCTGCATGTATCATCAAGAATGGGCAGAGCAAAGAGATCGTGGTAAATGGCGTGACCTACAACCAGATGATGCCTGGCAATCCAATTACGAACTTGGAAGTTGCTGAGGTGCTCACTTACATCGGCAATGCCTGGGGCAATGAAGCTGGACTTATTGGCGTGAAAGACGTAGATAAGTGGATTGATGCCTGTGAGGGGTATTGATTGGAGCTATCGGTTCTTACTTTCACAATACTTTTTTAAGTATGAGAAAAAGTTCTTTTGGTTTAATGAACCATCATTATTGAATAGACTATCATAATTATTTGACCGGGCCCAACTAAAAAATAGTTGCTGATTTGCAATCGAAAGCGAATCTGATATTTCTCTGTTTACTGCAGATCTCACAATCTTATTAATTTGACCATTTACAAGGTAGTATGTATCTATTCTAACTAATTTGGGAGCATCGAAACACTCTTCAATCCAATTTGACATTGTACTTGTAACATTTACTCTTCCCTCTACATTTGAATCAATAATAATAGAATCAAATTTTGTTTCCATCATTTCATAATTCATATTACCCTGCTCTAGTAAAACAAATGCATCTTCTCTTGAATAAGTACGACCTTCATGTTCAAGAACAATGTCATTACTTGAATATTTTTTCAAAGAATCAGTTCTAAACAAGAACAGATTTGAACTGACTTTATTTATGATCTCCAAGTCAGTTTCAGCTGATTTTTCATTATCACAACTGCATAATAGACACAGGTTTAGAATAAGTATGCAAAGCGAATTTTTCATTTTTATTTAGTTAGCCTCACGCAATTAATCGCAAAGGTTAAAACCCAAATTACGCTTTTCCCATATTTGATTTGATTTCTGATAACCTACTTCAAAAGTTCCTGCTTCTTTTTTCACTGAGTCTCCTTCATTCATTATCTCCCAAAAAAAACTTTTTCTCGTCTTCCTATGGACTAAATTATCATGAAGCAATATTAAAATGTCTTCTTTTCCATTTTCCGATTCAATAACTAAATATCGAACTCTACTATAAGGGTCTGCATCTTTTTTTTCGATGATTATTCCAGAAAAGCTCATAGTATTAATTTCTTCCGCTTCGTTGCATTTATTATACACTCTCACAGAACCAGGAAAATATACCGCCATACCAATGACAATAATGGCAACTATGAAAGTGATTGCTATCACTGGTTTCCAAGTTTTCTGAAGCCTTTTTTTAAAATAGTTGGCTATTTGCTTACTTAAGTTATCGTCATTCATGGTTAATTCTTCTGCTCATCCCCTCAAGCCCCTGATTAATTTTCTCTTACAATTTCTCCTACAAACGGAAGCGCAACCCAAAAGCATAGGTAAATCGAAAATATAACATACCCGAGCACAAAGAGACTTCCAAAAATGTTAGAAATAGGCTTTTCCTCTTTGAATCTTTCAAAGATTGCATTAGCTCTTTTACTGTCGAAATACCATAGATTAAATGAGATCAAAGCAACTCCAACAATAAGACCATGTACTTTACTTAAGCCTTGTCCTATTTCAGGATTGAATGAGAAATAGAGGCTAAAAAGAGAAAGAAGATTAAAAAACGTGAAATAGAATATGAGCATCGCAGATATGAAACCTGCATTTTCACTATCAATTTCAATATTGACTCTATATAATTTATAAAATAGGTAATCGTAAATATTCAACATTCTAACTAAATAGAACTAGGTGAAGTCTGATGAGGAACTAGGATATGTTTTAAGTTCATTGAAATCTGTTTTCCAAATATCCAATTCAAAAAGCATTCCTTTACCATCCAAATGGAGAGAAAAAATAACTCTTACTCCATCACTATCATCATACATCAATTCACTTACTCTCTTCCCAAATTGTCTTTTGGAGTCATTAGTATCGTTAGAAATAAGCCTTATACTTCCCATACCATCATCATTCATATCAATAGCCCTGGTGTTGAATTCCCAATTCTCAAAATTCTCTCCTGATTTAAGAATAAGTTTCTCTAGTAAGAATATTTCTTCGGTTTTAAGTTTCCTAGTTGACTGTATAAATTTCTTGCTTGTCATATGCAAAATACTAGCTGGAAGAGTTGCAGTAGCTGCTGTCGCCAAAAAATACTCCTAATCCATAAGCTAAGGACAAAATTCCTAGAGAAAGATTCAGACCATAAATGATAGCAGATAATAAAAATAATGCTCCATTCGCTACAAAAAAGATAGAAACAGGCTTGAAAACTACCCTTAAGCTTAAGGAAACCCAATTCAAAATTTTCTTAGTTACCAGATAGATAAATATGAATACAATGACGGAAACGATGACTAATGAAAAAGTGTCATAGCTTATTATCGCTACTTCATATGGCTTAAAGAGAGATAATATTCCTGGCAATGAGAGAATAAAGTAGACTAAGATTCTTTTATTGATATTTTTCACTCTTACATATTAATAAGGCTATTAGAATTTAGTCCTTAGCGGACACGAGCAAAATGCTCGCGCCAGCTTAGGAATTAATCTTCTGAATACTCGGAGTAAATATTAAAGTCATTCAATATTTTCTTCTCCTCTTCACTTTCTGATAAATATTTACGATCTAGTGAACTCTCCCATTTAATTAGTTTATCATCAAAAAAATAATATTCATTTACTATTAGCTGGAATTTGGAAGAGTCAAAACTCTCGCTCTCTTTAGATACGGAATAAGACTTTAAAATCTTTTTTACAAAAATTAATTTATCTTCTAATACATAGTAGTTTGACGAAAGATTTGATTGCTGGGCATCAAAAGAAACAGTAATTTTTTTAAATTCTCCATTTGATTTGTACTTAACTAAATCAACTACCGCTATATTTTTTAAGCTAAAAGCCTCTTGAACTTTTCTGTCCGAGTCATAATACAAATCAGCATCATCAAAAGTCTCAGAATCAAAGCTATTAATTGAATCAATAGCTTCAACCTTTTCTTTGATGCAGTCAATATTTTTGCATTGTTGATGTTTAAAACTCTGAAGATTTAATATAAGTAATAAAAGTAGACGCATGATATCAGTCTGATTTTTGATCGCAATAAGTCTTTAACGAAGAGAAGAAAATATCCTCATTAATTGATCCATTTGAATTATGTATTTTGTGATCATTTAATTCCGCCCAATCGAAAAAATCAATTTGATGAGATATCATAATTGAATCTGCTATTTCCTGATTAACAACAGATTGTTCAATTTTAAAAATCCTGTTATCGTTTAAATGATATGAATCAATACATACATAATTTGAATTTCCTAAACACTCACCCACCCAATTAATTAAGTCATATTTTACCTTAATTACATTCTCAGATACTTGAATGTATTCTATTGAATTAAATCGAGTTCCTTCATTTTTTTGCCTATCTAAATTTTCTTCTAAGAATCTAAATACAAATGGAGACTTAATCTGTTTATTTTCATAAACAAGAACTAAATCTTCTGCCGAATATTTAACCAAAGAGTCAATCTTAAAGTCAAAAAGGTTTTTATTCACGCATTCAATAATATCAAGTTCCTCGTTATCATCAGTGGTTTTACAACTTGTTGCAACCAACAGTAAGAGCAAAAAGGCTATCCTAAGACTTTTATTTATTATGGAAATTGACATGCTCAAATCTCCTGAACCAATCAATTTCTTAACTACCATCTGAGCTCATTCTCCAAAGACTATATCAGTAACAAAAAACTCCTCTCCATTTGGGAATAAAACAGATCTTTTCTTATTGTTTAATGAATCTTTAGACTTTCTAATCATTACACTTTTTATAGATCTGCCTTCAGTATCAAAAACTAAAGCCTTTCTTTTTATTATGCATTTTTCAGCAAGCACCTTCAAGTAATCAACTTCCTTAACATTTCTTAAATAATGAGCTACATAGCTACCATCTTCAAATTCCAATTCATTCTTTATATATTCAATTGGATCGATTTGATATTTTTTGTTATTGAAAAATCTAAGGAACGATTTTTTTGAGATAACAACGCTACCTAATTGTAACTCAATGCGTATATAGGGTTTTTCTATTTTCTCAAAAGTATCTTCCAAAAAGATTGTTTTATCCTTTACTGATTCATAGACCTGACCATATCCTTTAAAAATGGAAGCAATAAAAAGAAGAAAAATAATAGCTCTCATATTTCAAAAATCAGGTTGAGCACTGATTGTATCGTCTTAGATGAAAAGCGCTTGGTTCTTAGATAGTTTTCGAAGGTCATCTGCTAGCATGTATTTACCAGCAATAATAGCAGAATGATTTTAAAGCCGTCTAAGCAATTTTATCCCTTGCCAAATACCTATTTACCCTTGTTTTCTTATTTAAAAACGCTCTTTAATCATGCTTAAACTACAAAAGTGACATTCTGTAATGTGACCCTATTCTGTTAAATGACCTAATTTATTTCCATAGTAAAGATTAATCAAGTTCCTCTAGATATCTACTGCTCATCCATCCAAAATAATTTCCATTTTTTTCCTTAAACAACGAGTTAGTACACTCACTCGCATTAATAGAAACAAACCACCACAATCTTCCTGTTTCGTCCTCTTGGCTTGCTAAAGCATACCCAGTAGCACCATCAGAATACTCTGCTAATACATTGCCAAAAAGAGAACTTGCTTTAGAGCCTTCGTTTATTATTTCAGGAGAAGAGCGTAAATAGTATTTAGGGTTCTTTACTGTGAATCTCTTTTTGAAAGTAATAGGTGGCTGAAAAGTATTCCTCGTTATTGAGTAAACATCTATCAGATAGAAATCACCATCAATAAACTGAAACTTTGAGACATTTTTTACCCCTAAGCAATCAAAACAGTCATCATTTTTCATCACTACTATCTCTAAAACTGGGCTATCCAAATCTAAAAATTGTACTTCTAAAAGCTTGCCAGTTGTTTCAAACTCCTTGTCGAATTGCCCTGACATTCCCTTCATATAAATAATGATAGAAGGATTTTCAGCTCCTGCATATCCTGTATAGATAAAATCCAAACCTCTATCACCATTGATATCCAAAAAATGGAAATTTTCTAAGTTTTGCTCAAGTGACTTGTTGTCTTCAAGATACCAAAACAAGTCACCTTCTATACCCCTTAAGCTTTCTCTCTTTTGATCTTTGGAAAGCTTTAATTCAATCAAGTCCCATTGGGCCTTACTACCTAAATCAACTACCTGCGCAGATACAGTTATCTCAAATAAAATGAATACAATGAACAAATAATATTTCATATCATAAAGTTAAGACTGATTCTTTTTCTCTTCTCTCTCCTTCTTGCGTCTTTCTCTTTCCTTTTGCTTCTTCTCTCTTCTCTTCTGCTTAATTTCAGCTGTTGCTGTGGCCCTTGCAAGAGCGTTACTAGCTCTAGTTAACCACTCGGTTAAAGTTTCATCTTCTTTTCTTTCAATTTTCTCAGGCCTAAACTCCGTAACTGGCCTAAAAAAGCCTTTCCACCCCCAATGTTCTGTAAAGTAAGTAAGCGATTTAACTTCAGTAACTGTTCCATAATCTGTTCCTTTTGCATGGGTAATTTCTACTTCAATTATGTTTCCATTATCATCAGTTTTTACTCCAGTTACAACACCAGTATGTCCTTTACCTTCATCTTCATCTCTCCATAAGAAAACATCTCCTGCTTCGGGACTATTACTTTTAACCCATTTTTCTGAGTTCGCAAATTCAGTAGTTAAACTTGCCGTATTACCTCCAGTATTTTCAACAAGTCCATCTGATTCCAAAACTCTATAAACAAATTCAGAACAATCCAAATGTTTCAATCCTGCACCCATTGTAGTAATCTCAGTTCGCTGTCGAAAAGTTGAGTTTACTCCAGTTTCCATAGAGTAAGGAATATTCCATGACGCTATTGTTCTTGCCATTTTAACCCTATCTCCAGGTCCTTGACCTTGCCAATCTTCAAATCGAATTGGATTGTTCAAGGCATATTGATATGGTGTATAACTCTGAAATATCATTGCTAAAGGATCAATTGTTTCGAATCTAGCTATAGCTGGTTCATATAATCTATCACCAAAATCATTCCAACCTATAATATCATCCTTTTCTTTTCCATTGAACCCATACCTCTGCTCTGCACTCGCCACCCTCACACTTTCATTAAACGTCAGCCCAAAAGGATAGTAATCCTGCGTAGAAACAACATTCGTCTTGGAATGGGTCACCTTAAAATCATCAAAATAAATATTAATAGCTTCTTGATTTTCATTACTCAAGTAAGCAAGGATGTAGCCTTCCTGCTCAGCTATGATGTCATTGATCTCCAATACTTCATAGGTATTTGGACCCGAAGTATGACCTGCAGTACTGACCTGCTGAAAGCCTGCTTTCACATACTTCATCTCCTTATCAAAGAAAATATAATTCAAGAACCCTCGAGGAGCAGATTCAACATCTTTGCCAGTCATATGACTACTACTCAGCGCATCGCTGAAATCTGTTGATGTGGATTGCACACCCTCAACCCCACCAAAGGCACCATCAAAGGAATTAAACAGTGCGTTGTAACCGATGCTCAAAAACGTATTTCCTGCCTGAGCATCTGTATAACTGGCATTGACACTAAGATCTATTGTGTCTCCTTTGTTCATAGACAACAAAATCATTGAGCTAGTAACACCACTGCCCAACGCATCCACTCGATCATTGCTAGCATACGGTGTTGTGGTGTTTCTATTGGAAAGACTGATATCATGCAAGTCTTGAAAATCGCTATCACCAGTACTTTCATAATCTTCAAATATGACATACTCCTCAGGCGTAGTACTAAAGGTCAATCTCACATTCCCTAAATGATCCTTGAGGTGGTATTGATAGTCGTAAGATCCCTCACTTTCGTTCGGGATGACACGGCCTTCTTCATGTTGAATCAATGATAAGGACCTACTGCCTCCAGATTCGGTTTCATATATAAATTCACCAACATAGTCAGTCACTTTTACCACAGTTCCAGCTTTGTAAACCGACTGTTGCAGCTTGATACCCGCGGCATTAGACTCTAAGCGTGTTTTAGCATGTATAAAGTGATTTTCTTTTTCTATATGCTCAAATGCAGCAGAGGATTTCTACTCTATTGTGTAGCAGGTTAGTCCTTCTTTCTCGAGTGTCGCATTTCAATCAAACTGAAATTGTATGACTACAAACTTCTATCTGCATAATCGAAACTCGAACAATGAGACACTCATCTTTCTTCATTTCCGCTATCCTACAACCAATCTTTTCATTTTTTCAACCAAACAGAAAATCAGTCCGTCTCATTGGAATTTCAAGAAAAAAAGAGCTAAAGAGCTTAATTCCAATCCTTCTTACTCTTCTATCAACAAATTGCTGAACAAGATCGAAAACGAAATCAAATCGATTTACCTTGATCTTATTTCCTCTGATTTAACACCTTCAAATGAGGTTCTACGTCAATCACTCAATCAAAGGCTAAACTTCGATTATAGCCATGTTAAAACACCTCAAACAAAGTCTTTTCTTCAATACTTCGATCAGTACATTTCTGAAGCCGAATCTCATTCACGATTAAAGGCTAATGGACATGCTATTAGAAAAGGAACTATTGATCAATACAAAGTGATGAGAAAGCACTTAAAGATTCTTTCTACTAGAATTGATTTCAAGCTCCCCACGATCTCTTCAAAAAATCCTGATGACTTCAAGGAAATAGATAAGTATTATAAGCAGTTCTATAAAGTGTTTACGGATTACCACTACAGTGAACTTGATTGTTACGATTATACAGTTGGTTCAAGAGTAAAAATGCTTAGAGCATTTTTTAACTATCTAAAACATGAGAAACGATTAGATATAGGTGATTTTCATAAATCATTTTATGCGCCTAAAGAAGAGATTCCAGTTATTGTTCTATCTCCAAAACAACTATCATATTTAATCTATGATGAAGAATTTAACTCCTCTCTTCCTTCTTCATTAACTCTATTTCGAGACCTCTTTATTTTCGGATGTACTGTTGCTCTTCGTATTTCTGACTTGAAGGAGTTAACTGAAGACAATGTTAAACATGAGGATAAAAGTGTTTACTTGATTAACAAATCAAAAAAGACAAATACTCTAACCAAAGTAAAATTACCTCCCTACGCCGTAGAAATATTAGACAGGAATATTGCTAAGATGAAAGAGTCAAAACGCAAGACTACCATCTTTGGAAAAATTCCAACAAGTGAAATAAATGAAAAGTTTAAAGCTCTTGCACAATTCTGCAAATTCGATGAACCTGTTATCAAAACCAGATATAAACGAGGACAAGAGATAGTCATCTATAAGAATGAAGAAACCAAAGAACACTTTAAACTGTATGATCTTATCTCCTCTCACACCATGAGAAGAACAGCTATTACTACTTCCTTGATTTTAGGTATGCCTGAGTATGCTGTTAAAGAGTTATCTGGTCATGCGCCTAACTCAAAGGACTTTCATAAGTATGTGAAGATTTCTCAGAAGTACTTAGATGAACAGATGGATGTGGTTACTGAGAAGTTGAAGAAGGTTTAGCCTTTATCCCTATTCAAGAAATCATCTATTATTTCTTGTTGGTTCAGGCCCGGATCTTCAGTTCTTTCAAAAGAATACTTATTCTCATCAGTTAGCTTAATTATGTAGCTCAGATCAGAGAGCTTCCCCTCAATATAAAGTGAGGGGTCTACTTCATAGATGCTAATATTCAAAGGTGAGTTTTTCCCTCCTACTGCCAAAAGGAATTTAAAATCGGGTCGACCTGTTTCAATTGTTACATCGTAGTGTCTTATAAACGGTTTGCCATAATGTAATAATCCAATTTCATCTTCAACCTTTTTGGATTGGTTTGATCTGAATCTAGCTTTTTGAAGGACTATTTGTAAAAGTGTTCCTTCTTCGTTTTGTAGCATTGATTGGTTTACTGCAATAACACCTAATCTTAGGTTGTACTTATAAGCACCGTGTTTTCGAACACTTGTGATTTTTGCATAACATTCAAGTCTCGGAAATTTGATCTGCTTTATCATAGACTCAACAAAATAGTGAGGAGCCTTTCTTTTTTGACCATCAAGTCTTACCCAGTAAACTCCATCATATTGATGTGGTTTTCCGATACTCTCATCAACCTCAAACACATAAATGTAACCTGAATCCTTCTCAACCCTTTGTATCCTTACACCAGTTGGTAAGGGTGATATTGAATCGCTTATTTGATTTACAAGTTGATCTTTCTCAAAGAACTTATCAACTGGACAAAGACTTCCCTTGCAAACGTCTTCTCCTTCATTGTTCTTATATGTTTCTGGAGTACCCCAAATCAAAATACCTCCTTCAGCATTCAGAAATGAACAAACAGCTTTATTGCAATTCTTAAGTCCTTCTTTAAGCTCTTTTCTTTCTTTGTATGATTTAAACTCAATTGTGTTGGATTCTATCCTTTCTGAATCAAAAAAAGCTTCAAGATCATTGTATGTTATTGACTCAAGTTCCTTACCAAAATACTTTATACTTAATCCAGATGTCATTAATCATTAAGGTTATTCATCGGAATTATGGAAGCCAGTTCTTCTTCAATATCGATCTCGTATATAACAGATAGCTTTCCAACATGTAAACCAAAAATAGTCCTAAGTTCCCCTAGTGCTAAACCAACTCTCTCTTGATCGTGAAAAGACAAATTGTGAAAGAAAATATATTTAGTGTCGTCTGTATTTATTATTTCAACAGAGTTGAGATATTTTCTACATGCTCTTTGCATATCATTTGCAGTTATAACTAATTCATGTGTACCATTTCCTACTGTCTTTAAGAAGGTTTTTAGTGTTGTCCTCAATTCGTTTATTGAATGGATTGTTCCTCCTATACTTTCTAACGCAGCTTCGGCATACAGGACTCGCTTATCTTCTAATTCTATTATTAAATCTCTTACATAATCTTTTTCAGTTGTTGAATACTCCCAATTAAAATCAGGTAAAGAAAACCCAGCCAATCTTGATTTAATTTCTTGCCATCTAATTTTCATTTTAATATATGTTTAATGGTTTTATAAAATCATCCCCGATATGGAAAGTTCGAACTGTTTCATCATCAGTGCGAACTTTAACTAGTATATCATAAAGTGGATCATCTTTATAGAGCTTTTTCGCTGGTTTGACTTCTAATCCTATTAAAATACCAATGACTGGCAATGGTTCTTTATAAGGATCTCTAGTAATTTCTACCCTTTGTCCTAAGCATAATTCATCATTTGTATTAGAACTATCTGGAACAATAAATTTGATTGTTTTCATTGCATTTAATCTCTCTTTTATAATACTTGATTATCTCTCCTTACTTGGCAAATTTTCTACTTGCCCTTAGTATATAGAAGATGAAATAACCTGAAGAAACTCTCATTACTATATCCATAAAGAGTGCACCAATGCCAAGTTTTACTTTGTCATCGAAAGAATGTAGTGGATTAAACATTTCAAGATACTTCACAACTCCTTTTATCGAAGAAGCCATTTCAACTCCGAAGCCTCCCTGATAAAAAGCTTTAATTCCGAAATGTGAGAAATCCAGTAGGAAGAGATTGAAGAAAAGTAAATGAAAGATTAACCCCAGTAATAATGGTCTCCATACATTTCCACCAAATCCTGAAAAGACCTTATTAGTCCAAAGTATAAACCATTCTGAAAAAAGGTCATTCTTTAAATACTTTATACGTCCGTGTATTCTTTTATATTCTTTCGATAATTCACCAATGTATCTTGTGTGGAAAATCATTTCTTTACTCTTAAAGTAAGCAGCGTCTATTGTGTTTTCATTGGCTATACACTTTCTTTTCAACTCACGATAGAAATCCCTATGAACCAAATTTTCTGAAAGCATTCCCGTGTATCCAAGATCAATTTCATAACCGGTAGGCCAATCAACTTTGTTAAATTCCCAATCAGCATAATCGGAATTTCTAAAGACGACATTTGCTGATCGAACTAATAGGAATTCAAAAACCGCATTTCCAAGGGTTGAATCATTAATCTCAAAACTACCAGATACAAGAAGGTGATTGATTTTAAAGAACTCTGTTGATGAACCTGCATATCTTAGATTATTGATTACGAACTCACCACAGTTACATTCATTTACAAAGAAATTATTGAAATTGCATTCATTAAATGAAACAGAATCGATTTCTGAATTTGCAAGAACAATTCTTTCTGTTGATTTAAAAGTGATAGATTTAGCATGGACTGAACTAAATGTAGCACTCTTAGCTTGACTCAATTCAACGAGCTTTAATTGAGAACTATTAATACTTACACTATCAAAGGATTTACTTGTGATTGCATTTATATTACTTTCAGTATTGATAATTAACTTTTCTATCGTACTTCCAGTAATATCAGACAAAACCTTGGTTTTTACCAGCTCTAGTCTTCTAATTGAACAGTTCTCATGCAGTATAGATTTAACTGTTGAGGAACTTATTTGAAAACTTCCATTGCTAATTCTAGAAACGAGTGTACTTAATTCACATTCATTAAATGATATTAAACCTGTGCTATTTTTTGATTCGAAAATTACTTCACCTTCTAAATAACAATTTAGAAAATGGACAGAATTTCCCATTTGAGCTAAATGAACATTGCCTTTAAAAACACAGTTTTTAAAACTATTATTTCCTCGACCAAGTGAAACCACACTAACCGTATCTTCAAACTGACAATAGCTAAAAACTGATTCTCCTCCACGAAGTGTTGCAGTCACCTCCTTAGTAAACTGTATGTAACTCTCAGATTCAGCTCTAGTTGCAAATGATGATATGAATTTATCGGAATACTTTTGAAAAGACTTATGAAGTTTCATTGCTTAAACTGTGGTGACAAACACAATTTAAAAATATTGATTAATAACGTTTTAATCAATCTCCATAAGCTGAATCCAACAACACCATCACTTCATTAACAGTGTAATTAGTTTCCTCTTTCACCTTCACCATCCTTAATCCTATGTCCATTGATGTTCCAAGAAAGTCTATCTCTTTATCTGCTACTACAAATTCTCCTTCTTCATTCAAGTAGAAGTAACTCTCTACTCCACTATTATTGATCTTGATGTAATCATTTCCTTGCTCTATCCATCTTCTTTGTTCTGATCCATTTTGAATTACTCTGATATTAGATCCACTTATCACCCACGCACTGTTAAATCCTAACAAACCTTGATTGGATATATATAACCCATCATGATCATGTCTCGATGAGAATAACCCAAGAGTGAAGTCTTCTAATGTAACTGCAGTAGCTAGGTATGCAACTGAAACGAATACAACAGCTACCATCCAGTTTCCTGATTTGATTTTCATATTCTATAGAAATTAAATCCCAATATAACTTATACGTTATAGAAAGAGCAAGCCACTTCAACCAATTTTCGGTATGGCTGAAAAGGATGTTGATAGCAGGCTTATTGAACTAGGTGAACAGGTCCGAAAGGTTCGCGAGTCGAAAGGTATGACTCAGACTGAATTGGCCTACAAAGTCGATAAGGAACAACCATCTTTAAACAGAGTAGAAAAAGGACGAATCAATCCAAGTTATAAATATCTACTTGACCTTGCCGAAGGTTTAGGAGTTCATATATCCGAACTAATACCAGAAAAGAAGTAAACACCTCGAAGTTAAAACTGAAATTCCTTTGTCTTTTCGTCTGCCGGCAATAAAAAACCACTCATCTCTGAGTGGTTTAATAGATCATGGAGCTGCTGCCTTCTAAGCAGCTATACTTTCAGGTTTTTCTATAAAAGTCATATACATCTTAGCTCCTTGAGACGAAATGTCTCTATTCGTGCCTAGGCTCTCTTTTGTCACCCATCCCCTTGCTTTCATCATATATCTAACCCATTTATTGAATAAACGCTGAGAGACATCTTTGAATCTAGGTTGCATCTCACTTAAGTAATCTCTCAATTCTTGATGCATTTCATACTTCATACCCACTTTGTATTTCTCAGCGTACTCAACAAACTCATGGCTTGTGTTTTGAACAAAAGCACGTTTATCCGCATTAATTAATTCGTACTTCATAAGTCCGTATCTAAGAAACTTCTGTAGACAATACACCATAACATTGTCAAACAGATTCCAATCTTCATCCTTCCACTCATCAAAGAATCGTTTTCCGAATACGTCTACAGGTCTATTATTTAATGAGAAGAAGTTTGAGAACTCAACCTTAAATAACCTTCTCTCTTCGGATGTTCCGCCACCACCACTAACATCGTAATTCGTACTCAATAGCATCTTTGGAGAATAAGCAAAAGGAATTACGAAAGGAGTTTTTCCTTTCATCTCAACGCTCATATCACTGGTAATAGCTGAATAAAGTCTCTCAAAATTGAATCTCAACGTTACATCATCAAATACTAACACATTCGTATTCTGACGTACTGATTGAAATGCAAACTCTCTGAATCGAAAGTTCTTACCATCAAGTTCTATTACATTTCTGATCTTGCTAATAGCCTTACCTATTAGAGATTTACCAGTACCCCCGTTCGCCTCTCCAAACTCATTTTCTTGTTCCTCCATGAATGTAACAGCAACTGACTGAGCTGGATCCTTATACCTATGAAGTAGGTATCCAATACTCGTATGTAGAGCATCAATCCTGTCTTTGTCTTTAGCAATGTATTCGAGGAATCTCCAGAAATCACTTTGCGTAATGAAATCTTGATATTCCCACTCTCTGTCGAGAATCTCATGTTCCCATACAATCTTACCAAGGTTACTATAATCGATAAGTTCAGTTTTATCAGAAGTGATTTTTAGCGCTCCATTCTTGTAGTAAATAAATGACTCCTCTTTTGCATCCCAGTTTCTTTCGATGTTTAAAGTTGGCATCCATTCAAGTGTTCCTCTTGACATGTAAGTACTACTTCCATTAACCATCTTTCTTAAGATTTCTCTTCCTGTGAAATCACCAAACTTCTCCTTAGTATCAAATCTCTCTTTCAAGAAATCTTTGATCTCAGTCGGACCAACAAAATGTGCAACGTTGCATTCTACTCTGATGAAGATATAATTACCTTCAAATTCAGTCTTTCCAAAGCCATTTGCAGCTAAGTATTCACCAAATGCCAGTTGATCAATACCTACTTTACCCTTGTCATCTGCAAACCAAAACTTGTGTTTCAATAAGGAATGAAAGCCTACCTGTTGTGCCAGATAAACAATAGTTGCAAAGCCTATTTCATTGCTATCGTCACTAATAGCTCTCTGCCACTGTCTTTCCGTCCCATCGGAATCGTATTTTTCCCCTGCTTGCTTTGCAAAGCTCTGATACAGTTTACCACCTAGTTCAATATCGAATGTGTTTGAAAGGGCTTGACCTACTTTAAACCACTCGTCATACGCTTTCGTAATTGATAAACCATTTTCATTTAGATAGTCGAGTATTTCAATTACTGTTTGATACTCTTGACTATTATCTCCTACTACCACATTCTTCTTAATCTTAGACTCATTATTGACTGTCTTTTCATCTGCGAATAAGTCAACAACAAAGACTTCTGAATCCCAGTTGACAAAAATCTTAGGGTCTGAACTAAAGAGACAAAGTCTTGTGACATCACTACCACTACGATCAATATTGTACTTGAACTTTTTTTCATAATAGTCTTTCACTTGATTGAATGCCAGTTTATGATCTTCAAGATCAGAATCAACCTTAACGATGACCTTTAGTCCGTTCCTCGAAGGAGATATGAATGCTGCCATCGTCTTCTCATCTTGAATGACAGTCTCTTTCAACTTCTCGACATTGTCAACATTGTCATAGTCAAGAACAAGTAGATTGCTGTATTCAACAATGCTGTCTGTAGTTCTACGTCCCTCAAATCTTCCTGATACGGTAAAACAAGGAAGGTCTTCCTTTACCAGTTTAACATCATTCTCGTTACCTTCTGCCTTAAATTCTTTAATCAAATCAAGCCATTCTTGATATTTTCCTGATTTGATGTTACCGAATACTTCCTCGAACGAAACCATTTCTGATTCCTTGGCTTTCACGTTTTTAAATAATGAGATTTTCTTAGTTGTAAACATTTGTATAATGTTTTTAATTAAAAAAGTCCCGGGCCCTGAGACATGCTTCATTTGAAACATTAACGTGAAATTGAGAAGTGTATGAATGCCTTATGGACACAAACTCCAGCCTTGTTCGAGTAGAGTTTGTACCAGTTGATAATCAGATATTTAGCTTAATTGTTAGTGCGTTTTTTAGTAAGGAGTTGAAAACGTCTCCGTATAAACTTCTCATTGAGTGATTCATTCTTAGATATATCAAAACCAATAGCTTGAAACATCTTAGCAATTATCCTGCATTGTCGATTTGAGATGTCTCCTTTCGATCTTTTTGCATCTGTATGTTCTTCAAGGAAATCTCTAATCTCTACAAGACAAGAATCAGTAAATACTACCGATGCCTTGCTGACATTCGCTTCTGCTTTCTTTTTGTTTAAAATCAAATCAGTCTTATCAAGACCTCTTAGAAAGCCGAATACTTTATCTACAATTATCGAGTTCTCTATCTTAACAGGTTCTCCTTTATACCCAAAATTGATTGTTATGTTAGAAACCTCTTCAGGATAAAATTCATCAAGCATCTCTCTTATCCTATTCTTGTCTTTTTCAATACTTCTAATTGCTGAATTTTCTTGTATCCCTATATGATGATATTCTGAAAGGATACTGTAGTAATTTTTAAGATTTACAAGAAGAAAAGCAAGATTGTCAATCTTAACTTCCAATTCAGGATCAACTTTATCTTCGTCAGTTATATTTCGACACGAATAAATAATTGATCTCTCAACCTCAATATAGTCTTCTGTATTCCATGAGTCTTTTGAATATCTAACACTTTTGTCTGGTTCTATCGAAATCAATTCTAATTCATCCATTATTTAAATGTAGGTATATGAAATTTGAGAATGAAGATAGAAATAGCAGATGAACAGATGAAGGAACAACAGTTTAAATAGTGGCGTTTTTTGTATATCTTATTTATGACTGATCTTTCTTTATTATTTACACCACATATATAACCTGAGTCTGCTCATCTTTTCGTCTGCGTTTTAGTGGTATTTTCTAGCATATCCCCTATCATCCTTACTTCATTCATTTCTAACTCTCTGAGAATGAGAATTTTTAGAACTAAATACTATGATGCCCTTCGTATCATTAGAACTAATGTCTTCTACAAAGACTACAGACGAATAGACAGCTAGAGAATTGTTTATTGACTACCTACACTAATTACAGCATATAAAACACACATATACAATTCATTCCTCCTTATCTGTTCGTCTGCCACTTTCAATACTTGACAATGATTGATTTCTTTCTTTTCTTACGTTCATGCCTGCTACTGAACTAGACTTAGAAGATAGATTTAAAAAAATGATCAAAGAGTGTAAAGAGTTTAAATACACTCCAAAAACATTTATTAAAATGTTAAGCCAACTTGGAGCTGTTGAAGCAGCTGAAAGATTGATCAATCAAGAATACACTTCTGAAGGTTTTTTAAGACTTAGTGAGGAAAAAAGACTAGACCTTACAATTGAAGCTATCGTTTATGATAATGAAGAATATCATCATCTCTTTTCAAAGGATATCATTGATAGAGCCAAACAAAAGCTCAAATCAATCAAATACTTACGATAAGTAAGAAGACGAAACAGCCCCTATCATTCGTCCGTCTGTTTATCTCCATAAACTCCTTTATCTCCATTAATTCCTTGAAACAAGTGAATTAATCAGTTCCTGAAATTTGCCCGAAGAATACCTAAAACAGGGTATTGATTTTAGTAGATGAATAGTTCAGTTTTAATTAGAGAACCTAAAATCGAATTACTATGACAGATAGTGAAATTAAAAAGTGGCGTAATAGCACAAAGACACATCTTACTATTATCATTCTGATTTCGATTATTGTTCTGCCGACTTCAGTCATAGTATTGACTATGTCAGCTCCGTTCGATTTCATGGATCTTTCAAATCATAAAAGCGTTGGAACAACTATTAATGGAATTACCGCTCCTATAATCGGAATAGGCAGTGCCATTTTGGTGTATATATCCTTCAGGCTTCAAGTTCTAGCTAATCGAATTCAATTAAATGCCCTTTTAGAACAAAGACAAATTGAGAGGAAGGATAAAAAAAGAAGTCTACTTTATAGTCTCCTTGATCGCCTTCGCATGGACCTTGTAAGATTTGATGAATTATGTATGACAACAAGACCAAAAAAAAGTAATTCCAACTGGTATCTATTCAAGGAAAGGTTCATCAAAAATGGAAACTTCGTTTCAAAAACAGACATTGCCATATTCAATTCAATTATATATCTAAATACTGAAATTCTTGAACTCATTCAAAGGCTTGATTTGGTTGTCAAAGAATTACATGAAAAAGAAATGAATTATCATAGTGAAGAGTACCTAGTTTCTAACAAAGTAATAAATCTTTATAAGATGTTTTTAGACAGTAGATATAATCTAATTCTGTCTCAGGGATTGCCTATTACTCCAAAGAAACAAATATCAGAGGCATTCAAATCCATTACTTATCAGGAAAAAGCCATTAAAAAACTAAACTCAAGGGTTAAAAAAATTGTGGTTGATGAGATGAAAAAATCACCGGAATCCATTCAAATAATAACACCAGACACCCCCTAAAACCAAGAAACCCACCAACGATGAAGAAGGTGGGTTTGTATCTTTTTCAAAATCATGCTTCACTTACAAAAGTGACAATCTGTAACATGACCTTATATTTTGCTTTTAACTTTAACTTCAATAGGATATTCAAAGTACTTATGAAATCCTATATGTGTAGACATGGAGTCATTAAACAGCTCATAAGTATTTTCAATTAAATATCCGCGTATTGTATCCTTTCCAACTTCATAACTTATATAATTTAACCTTACCCCTGTACCGTTACCTTGTATTGAGTTAACACCAGAGACAAAGTCATAGCTGTTAGTAAAATCATCTGGAAAAAATGAAAGAAAATCATAATTAGATTCTTCGAATTTTAAAAAAACGCTTAAAGTATCTCCAGCAAAAACTTCAAATACATCTGGCTCAAAAACAATCCTACTATTAGTGGTTTTAGAATTATATACTTCTTGTCCTTCTTCAGTGTAATAAACTATAGAATTTAAGATATCATTAGAAAACTTCATTGCTGCAACGACCTTCCCACTATCAGTTTCTGAAAACTCCTTATGTATACCGTGCTTTAGATTCTTATATACGCTGCCTATATATTTTGGGTATTCATTGTCATAAAACAACTTTACAAGAACCGAATCACCAATATTCTCGGTCTTAATAGAATTCTTTGATTCCGTTTCTGAGGAACACCCGAAAACGATTACAAAAGAAATCGCTAATGAAATAATTAATAATTTTTTAGTTATCCTCATCCTTTATAATTCTTTGGTAAGATTTATCAACAGTACTATCCACACTTAAGGTTTTAAATCCTCCTCTACCAAATTGAATAACTCTAGTCTCTACCGTAGAGTCATTTACAAATCTTTTTCGAACAACAGTATTACCAGAACTTTGTTTGCTATTCTCACTAGTGGCCGCGCTAACAACATTAATAGCATTGGACACCTCGCTGGCTGCTGACTTAACTGCATCGGCAGTTCCACTAGGTGCTCCAGGAGCAGGCCCAACACCCTTTGCTTCAGTTAATATAGTAATATCATTTTCAGTTGATGGTTTACCTACTATTCCCTGACTACCATTTGAACCTTCAGTCTTGACTAATGTCTCGCCACCAATACTAGATTTATCACCCTCTCCTCTTACATCTGGAGTGTCACCCGTTACAAATTCATCTGCTGCTTTTAACCCATTATGTATAGCTTCTCCAATAGCTGCTACTGCACCATTGATGGCTTCTCCCACTTGGTTGATCTTACTTTCTACTGCTCTTGCTATTCCTTCACCTTGACCAGCTACTGGATTTCCACCACAGCAATCACCTGTTTCAAGTTCTTTAAACTGATCGTCTTCAACTACATCGGTCGCTATCATCCCATCAGGATCAATAAACCTAACAGGATTATCAAAAGCATAATTGTAAGGAGAGTGTCTTCGCATTAAATCAGCCGCTGGATCAACTTGAATAAACCTTCCTATAGCAGGATCATACTGTCTTGCTTGATAGTCATACAAGTTCAAATTCAAGTCCTGCATATACTCAAAACTATTGTACTTAAAGTTATTCGGTGTACTCGCCACCCTCACACTTTCATTAAACGTCAGCCCAAAAGGATAGTAATCCTGCGTGCTCACCACATTCGTCTTGGAGTGGGTCACCTTAAAATCGTCAAAATAAATATTAATTGCTTCTTGATTTTCATTACTCAAGTAAGCCAAAATGTAGCCTTCCTGCTCAGCTATGATGTCATTGATCTCCAATACCTCATAGGTGTTTGGACCCGAAGTATGACCTGCAGTACTGACCTGCTGAAAGCCTGCTTTCACATACTTCATCTCCTTATCAAAGAAAATATAATTCAAAAACCCTCGAGGAGCAGATTCAACATCTTTGCCAGTCATATGACTACTGCTCAGCGCATCACTGAATTCTGTTGATGTGGATTGCACTCCCTCAACCCCACCAAAGGCACCATCAAAGGAATTAAACAGTGCATTATAACCGATGCTCAAAAACGTATTTCCTGCCTGAGCATCTGTATAACTGGCATTGACACTAAGATCTATTGTGTCTCCTTTATTCATAGACAACAAAATCATTGAGCTAGTAACACCACTGCCCAACGCATCCACTCGATCATTGCTAGCATACGGTGTTGTGGTATTTCTATTGGAAAGACTGATATCATGCAAGTCTTGAAAATCGCTATCACCAGTACTTTCATAATCTTCAAATATGACATACTGCTCCGGCGTAGTACTAAAAGTCAATCTCACATTACCTAAATGATCCTTGAGGTGATATTGATAGTCGTAAGATCCCTCACTTTCGTTCGGGATGACACGACCTTCTTCATGTTGAATCAACGATAAGGATCTACTGCTTCCAGACTCGGTTTCATATATGAATTCACCAACATAGTCAGTCACTTTTACCACAGTCCCAGCTTTATAAACTGCCTGTTGAAGCTTGATGCCCGCGGCATCGTAGAGGTATGTTATGCTATCTCCAGCTGTTTCAAAAACTACTTTTACCGGAAGGTTTAAGTGGTTGTAATGGATTGAATCGATTTCCTTATTTCGATCCTTTACCATGTTGCCATTGGCATCGTATTCGTAATCATCTCCTGATTTATTTCTGTCATGAAAGCCTAACGTATCGGCGGCATCTGTAACGAACTTTAGCTGGTTTCCTCCATTTGTATAATCGTAGGTTAAGCTGTCAATGAAGTTATTTTTCATATCACGACGTCTTAGAGTCTTTATATTACCATTCAGGTCATAGGAATATTCTCCTCTATAATCATTGGTTTGATTCCAAGCACCACTTCTGTTCAAATCTCCATGAGCATCTTCCAATCTATTAAGTCCGTCATAATAAAATCGATAGCCTCTTTCCTCCGTATCCGACCATTCTTCATCTACTGGTGTGCTCCATTTCATACCACTTATATTTCCATTATAAAAGGAAGAATTTGATATGTCATTTGCTGGGTCAGCTTTATCATAAAACAGCTCCATCCCAAAAAGGTCATTATCTGAAGAAGAGGAAAGATCACTTTCATTGATGCTGGTAAGCCATCCACGAATGTTATAGGTATAGTCCAAAGACTGGGCAAAGGCGCCCCCAGCTACTGAATGCAAATCTTTTTCAACCAATTCACTCAAATCGTTGTAGCTGTTCGATGCAATCAATACCTCTGCTTCATTATCGATCTGATGATAAGTATTTAGCAAACGACCCGCATGATCGTACTCAAATCTTCGAGTAATGTCGGTCGTGGTAGTTCCATCGCTATGCGAACTAATGCTCTTCGTCACCTGACCAATAAAGTCGTAGTAGTTGGTAACGATATCTGTTCCTCCCAGGTGATTGGTGCTCTGTGTCTGAATCACACGGTATTTCTCATCGTAATAGCTTACGCTTTTGATAAACGTATTATCTCCAGAACTTGTCAATGTACCTGCTACCTGACCTTTTATTGCATTATTAACAGTTAATCCTGCCGGGTTAGTAAATGCCAGCCCGCTGTTATCCCAATCATAATTGTCGTAGTAGGTGACTGTTAAATATTTATCGACCTGGCTATTGGGAGGGTATGCAGTATTGGTATATTCATGTGTGCCTGCTGCATCGAAAGATTCTGATCGATCATAAAGTTCGGCAGCATCGTTCACAGCATCTCTTTCCTGGCTTTCAGTTCCACCAGACATCAAGCCAGTCATGATTGGACGATTCAATTGATCATACTTTGTGAAGAGCCATTGATAGCTTTTACGCTGTACACCGTCTTGTGTAAGCACCAGTCGATCCCATTCATCATAGACCATGAATACTGAATCTGCACCCGGAACTTTTTTCATGGTCATTCGGCTGCGACTGTCATAGTTATACAAGAAAGCCCAGGTATTTAAAAAGTCCTTACGAGCTTCTACCGATTGACCATAAAAGTCAGTATCAAGTAAAGATGTAGCTTGTGGTGACAGCACTACTGCTAATTGATCGTAATTGTCGTAGATGTAATACGTTTCAATCCAATCTGTAGCATTAACCTGCGATTTTTTTAATATCGTCTTTCCTTCCTTGCTGCCAAACTCAACGGTAATGTTACCATCTTCATCCGTTATGGAATTTTTGTATAGCTGGCTTGAGTCATAGTACTGTACTGCACCAGAAAGTAGGGTAGACAAATCAAAAAGTCGGACACCATCAGTATCTTCATTTGTCGCATACTCAAACGTTACTGCGTTATTGCCATCTACATTCCAAGAATCTCCACTTGCACCTTGTCTAATCGGCCGGTTAAGCGGACTTGATTCGTATCTAACCTCCGAAAAAGCATTCCCCTCACTGGCATACACAGAGTTGTTGTAATCCGCTGCATGATCAGAGTTGGCGTAGGTCGCATTGAGCGCATTGGCTTTCCTTATTCCTCCTTTGCCTTCCACGTATGGTCGATAGTCTTTGGCTATTCTACCAAATTCATCATATTCGATTGGCTTGATCACATCTTCGTAGGTTGGTGAGCTCACTACATTCACCAATTGTTCTTGTCTTCCCAATCCATCGTAATAGGTATACTGATCGGTTGCATCTCCAATCTGAGTAAGTTCGTCTGCGCTGTCTACCGCTTTTCTGTAAACCCGCACTTTAACAAAGTTGGTACCCTGCAAAAGCGCTTCGTCGGAAAGAGTGAGCGGTGCAGAAGAATATATTTGCCCATTAGGAGCACTGATATTCACCTGATACGCTCCAGGATGATAGACTTTTAATGTATTTAAGGTTTCACCAGTCAATGCATTTCCATCTTTGATCCATTGGTAGCCAAACCCACTAAGACTCGGCACCGAAAGCTCAGAGTCAACTTGCAAAGCAGTACCATTGGGCGCGCTTATAACAGGCTGATTGACGGTAATTGAAACTGTGTTGCTTTCTTCAGTTTCGCACGATATAGTTATCCTTTTATATTCTGCACTTTCAAAAGCATAACCAGGATCAAAATCTTCAGATGTTGCTCCAGCAATTGGTGAAAATTCTGTTTCTGAGCTAAGCTTCCTCTCCCATTGGTAGCTTATTACTCCATCTCCACCTGTTGTAGCCTCACCATCAATTGTTGGAATCAGATCACCAAAATTTCTATTCCCACCTGTATAGTTTACGTTAAACATGGATAGTGGTGGATATACCAAAACACTGATTGAGTTGCTGTATTTAATTTGTCCACAGGATTCTACTCTTCGCTGGTATTCATTGGTACCAGCGTCTGCTGGAGGAGTAAAGGTCGCGCTGGTTTCACCAGCAATCTCTACCCATTGTCCTTGGCTATTTTTCTTTTCCCATTGGTAATTAATTGTACCATCTCCACCGGATGCAGAGTTGATATTCGTCAGCGCACTTGGGGAACCATTAGCAATACATACAACCTGCGCATTTCCAATTGTTCCTGGAAGTAGTTCCGGATATACATTGGCACTTACAATATTAGAATACTTCGTTTGGCAAGCAACCATAGTCGCTCTTCTGTATTCTGTTGAGGCGGTAAGGTTGGAAGGATCAAATGCTTGTGAAGTAGCTCCATTTATGTTTGACCAACTGCCTCCAACAGGCCTTGATTGCCATTGGTACGTATAGCCAGATCCCCCTCCTCCGGAAGGCAAAGCATCAGTAGTCATCATCGGAGCGTCCTCATTAAAACATAAGGTTTGTGTGAGATCAGTGATCGAGCCAGGATTGAGGTCATCCAAGACCGTTATGAGTACTGGCTGCGTAAACCTATTTTGATCGCAGGATCTTGCACGTCTACGATAGTAGCGATCAGTAGTTAGGTTGTGTGTTGGAGTATAAGAAGCAGAATTTGAACTGCTTATACCTGTCCACCCGCTAGTGCCAACGTCTTGATACTGCCATTTGTAAACAATATTCCCATCTCCACCCCCCGCTGACGTCACATTATTCAAGGTAACAGGAGAGCCATTGTAGCATATTGTTTGGTCACCACTAATGGAACCTGCTGTTGGCGGTGGACAGCTATTTACAGTCACATTCAATGCATCAATGACAATCGATCCATTTTTAAAGGTAACTGTCCCGGTACCGGTTGAAGTCCACTCAATACTTACAAAATAGTCGTAGCCTGTCTGCCAGGTGCTTTGTACTGTACCTCCGGTTATTTCCCAACTTGGAGCGAGGTAAAACGACTCAAATTCGTTGTCTAATTGATACGTATGTACTTCATCAACGATTACTGGTGATGGACCAGTGACATCATTGGAAAATGCACTTTCACTTAAAAACAAGCCAAGCGCGATTGTAGTGTAGGTTAAAATTCTTTTTAACATCGGTAGGTTAGTTTTTGGTGAAAATTGATTCTTCTACTAGGTTATTGAATGGAATCTCCCAGTCGAGCCTAAGTTCAGTGTTGGTATAGAGACCTCCTGTAATGGTTGTCTCGCCAGCTTCAGTACTAAATGTGATTGGCTCAATGCTACCATCACAATTTACATTTAGCGTGACTTCAACAACTGCTCTTCCAAAATTTGAAAGAAAGCCTGCCGAAAAATCAGATATTTTCAATTGATCATCGGCAACTTTTGTAAACGCAACAGAAGACGCCGAGCCATAGGCGTCAAATGATCCTTTGGTTGTTTCACCACTGTAGGTAGCTGTTTCAAGTGATGCACAATCTTGAGCAGCCGCATCATACAAGAAAGTTGTAGTAATTGTAATGAGTATAATTCGTATATAATTATTGATAATGTTTTTCATTTCTCTAGTATTTTGATTGCTGGCTTAGATTATTGACAAATACACTTGGTCCCAGATAGTACACAGCCTGGATCACATGGGTTACCGCCTCCGCCTCCGCTTCCGCCAGAGCCATCATCTCCAAATTGTCTGACATCAATGATCTTGGTCGGACACGATGGATCAAGGTAGTTTACTGTGATAGTGCCTTCCCTTGTATCATTGACGAAATAATCATCGAAACTCACCTTGATGTATTCGGAAGTGATCTCATCCACACTAAACCAACTATGACTTGGAACAGCAGTGCTAACAGGCAAGAAATGATTGATCGAATCTTGAGAAGATATTGCGTTAAAAATGATAAGTGCCGTTGGTAACGGATTTGTTACAATGTATCTTGTCTTAATACGCTGAACCGTATTTCCATAGTAAGGACTGGTCATTGTCAGCTTAACCACCATGTCGGTATTGGTAACATTTCCAAAAACATGATCGAAAGAAGGTTCGGTACTTACCACCTCATTTTCTATCTTCCATTCATACTGTATTTCTTCCGGACGATATGCCGACAATCCAGTTACGGAAATGGTATTTATGGCATCATTATCCGCACACCCAACTATGGAAACTTGTCCAGTAAATGGTATTTCTTCGACATCAATAAATTCGGTTTTTTCCAAACTATTAAAGCTGATATTCGAGACTCGGAGCGTTACTGGAACATTGGTTCTCTCGGTATCAAAAACATGAGATACGGTAGCTGATCCCTCATAGATCGTCCCATCGATGTCCCAACGATACGTTGTATTCCCAGTCAAGGCTGTGGTGATATTAGCAGTGAAAGTAACAGTCGATCCTTGAATCAGATCTCCATTGATATCAATACTGCCTTCAATTGTTTGCGGTGCATTGGTATGATTATAATTATACTCCTTCACCAACTTATTTTCATTGTCCTTGACAAGCTTTAACCTGTTGTAGTCATCAAATTCGAACAATGTCTTACGCTCATTGGGATCTCTCATTTTCGTCATCCCAACCCCATCTTTGTATTCGTAGGTTGTGACAAAAGCATTGGAAAGGTTATTTACAATGGTATTGTGCTGAGCATCACTATATGCTCGACCTCCGTCTCCAATTGGTGAAGTTGAACCACCTAGGCTTGTTACAAATTCAGCATAAGTTGCTCCTTCGGCTACTGCTATAATGTGTCCACTTCCATATCCATGGACGTAAGTAGAAGCAATCCCAGAAGTGTTTTGAATTTCTCGAATTCTATTTCTACTGTCATACTTCAATACCTTAGTCACCTGAGGTTGTCCCCCTGGTTGGCTTATGGAAATTTCTGACGGCAAGTAGTATGTGGCGAAATCAGCATACGTAGTTTCTTTGCGAGCTAGTTCTATTTCACCACTTCCATCATCAAACGTTTCTTTCAAATATATCGGTTCTGCTATTCTATGCCTAGCAAGCAAGTAGTTCATAGCAGATGATTGATCAGAAACATCATGTGGATAATCATAGTAAAAAATATTACTAGTACCATCGCTATTGATCGTTACACTTTTGGTCACTTGAAAGTGATCGCTGCTTCCATATTCATTAACCGTACGAACAGTTAATGAATCTCCACTTTCAGGAAAATAATCAACTGTGGTTGAAGAAAGGTTTTGCATCCAATGCCTTCTTGCTCCACCAACTTGTCTATAAAAATAGCTTATTGGACCAGGATAACATCGAACCAAATAAAACCCATCAGAAAAACATCTTTCGTATTCTCCTACGAGATGTCCTTCAGAGCCACCTCCATGATTTGCTATAAATTCTACGGTATTAGCCGAAGCACCGCTGTAGAAATATGTAGAAGATGATGCTGAATCTTTATACAATCCGATATCCACAAATGCATTATTATCATAATATGCATGTTCAGCATATCCAAACCAGAAGCCTTTAGACGGAGGATCTAATTGCGTGTCTATTATAACATCCTCAAATTCATTTACTACTTTTTTTACTAAATCAAATTTTTGCAAATTTTGACTGTATTTAAAGTATTTGGAATTCTTAGCTACCCCGTTCAATGGCCTAATTGTTGGCAACGGAGCCTGAAGTCTACCCTCTGACTCATTGTAATAATTATATTCCGTTTTGCCATTGAATGTTGTCTCTGTTCCGTCGTATGAAAGTTCAGTTACCGTTGGATAGGTAACTTCATATCTGGTAGGTGTATTTAAATTGTGTGAATACCGTTGAAGTGCACTGCACGTTACCGGATGTTCTCCAGCCCCTGAGACATTCGGAGTTTCAAAATATATCAATTTCTCAAAAGCAAGTCCTCTATGAAATAAGCCATTTCCATATTGAAATTTCCTTACCTTAACCGCTACATTTTTTTCATCCTTGTCCACTATTTTTCCAATCCTGAGTGAACCCAAATCTTTGATTAATTCACTGTTAGTTGTAACATATTTTCCAACAGCCAGATTTACTTGAACACTTGGATCAGAATTTACAACCATTATGGAATAGGTGCCCGTTTCAAGGTATATCGCTTCCTCCTTTTCACTAATTGCAGGGGTATTCACTTTGAATAATAAAGGCTCCTCATATAAATCACAATAGTCATCTCTATCACCTTCATAAAAAAAGGCTTCTATTATAGGATCAACACCGGTAGTACCAATACGCTCGTACTTCACTCTGTAATAGCCTTCCTCATCAATTGAAAATGTCTTCATTTCAATATCAGGGATGATATCAGGAGTCAAATCATCACAATAAGTGAATGGATTACTTGCAATATTTTCTGGCGTAGAACCACCACTTAAGCCCTCAGATCCAGCTACCTCAAATCGAGTAAAACTTTTCCAATAGGTCGTTGTATTTGTTTCATAGAAATACTCCGAGGAACCACCGGTTGGATAAGTAACTGTACGAAGCGTCCCCACTTTACTGTGGTTAAATGAGAAATCTCTATCCCCAGCATCCGTATTGTGATTGTCAAATTCAGGATTCTCCGGAATTAGTGATTTATTGCTAGTCTTGCCATTGTAATAACCCAGCCAATCTTGAGCCATTGAGGTTCTTGATGGAACATCTTCTGGAGAAAAGTAGGTGAATGAATATTCTTGAGGCTTAGTCGTCTGATCATATAGAGCGACTTTATCTAATTTGAGTCTCGAATCATGCTCATGTGTTGAAGTCGGATCCCCAAAATAATCGTGATGCAATTTTACGCGGTTCAAAACCTCATTTTCATGATTTTTTATTTGTATATTCTTTAGCGCATACTGACCTTTTAAATCAATTCTCTCTGAAAGATCATATTCGAAGGTTATTAGTTTATTACTACTACTGCCAATGGCAATACTTTCTAAAAATCCTTTTTCTATTCTGTATGAACTCGAATTGCTTTGATTGGTTGAAGTACTTTGGTAGCAACTTCCATAAGATTCATTGTGTGTGTCAGTTCTTGATGTTTGACTAAAATACGACTGCTCCTGATCGTACGATTGTCTAGTTCCATATTCAAAATGAATGGCGTCTTTACCATCATAGGAAGAGATTTGGGTTAGGTTCCATGCTGAGTTATAATTAATTACATATTCTAAACCAATATTCTCGGTATAGCTCAATGTTGATTCAATACTATTTGGTGAGCTATGTCCTCCAAATTTATAGGTAGTACCCATCTTATCTGTAATAACCCATCCTACAATAGGCTTTGAATTTTGCCAATTACTGAATATTACTTCAACGTCTATATCCGGGTGTTCTAGGCAAAAAGCTGTATTGTTATCGTAATCTATATATATGGTACCTGATAACCCATCAACTGAGAATGTGTATGAATCAGGAACGGTCTCTAACGACTTAATTTCAATATCTTCCTTAAAATCAAAATAATCTTCAAGTATTCCGGAGCTTTCGGGAAAATGAACATCCGCATCAATCGGATTATTTCGGAAATAATTGAAATAATAATTTACCGTCTGATTACCATAGCTCGCATTACTATAAAATGGTTCATAGCTATGCCCTTGAGTATGATCATCCGGCAAATTATGTACATTTCTTACCACTGAACCACCAGCCCTCAAATTCCATCCTAGTCCAACATTAGATGCTATTTGGGTCACTTTGATGCCGGGAGAATAATCCAGTGAAATACTGTGATTCAACTTGCCATAGCTTATATCATAAATTGGTACTGATATATTAGGCTTGCCTGTGTAGTAGGAAATCGCATGGTTTCCATACTCCGCAAATGCTGCTGCCTCCGGAGATGGCGGTGGCATTATTAGGTTTTCACCTCCTCTTATTTGCCCATAGCCAGTTTGAGCAATGGCTACCAATATAACCGAGGTTAAAACATGTTTCATGAATCGGGTCATCGTGTTAGGTTGTTTATAGAATCTCATTAAATACTCTTTTATAAGAATTATCAACTGTGTCAAAAACTCGGCATCAGTATTTTGCGAATGCGCAGCTGTTGCACCTCTATTTATTTTCATCAATAGATTTACTTCCCAGTTAAATGGCTGGGGCCAACGATACGTTCTTGGTGCAAAGACGGTGATGAATTATCAAATGATAATGCAGCAAGTATAAATGGAATTTCCAGAATTACATATACCCTATTTCGGGTATTTGTGAAAAGAGGTATCAAAATAACATTTTGGTAACATAATATATACCGGAACGCTTTTCTTCATAAGCTAACTAAATACTAAGGCGTAAGTAGCTAACTAAATATCTAAAGGCGTAGGGAATCCTACGCCTAGTGGGGGTCATTTAAAAAAAGGTTTTTTAGCTCACTTCTTGAAGATCTTCTTTACAATCCGTCGTTTTGCGATTTGAATTTCTAGGAAATAAACGCCCTTCTTCAAGGTCTGCGTATTGATGCTATCCGCACCTAAAATTGTTCCTTCCTGAATCAACTTGCCTTCCAAATCAATGATTCGATTGCTAAGTGATTTTTACTTTTTTCATTGATAAAAAAGTAAACAAAAAATCTAGGGCCAGAATCTACTCGCTGAAAAATGAAGTTGTTCTCTAAATACAAAACCAAAACTCGCTGTGCTCAGACAATGGTTTTGTAAAATGATCTGAGTTTACATCATTTTCCTGCGCTCATAGCTTCAATGCCCATCCTATCGATGCAAAGCATCGAAATGCCAAAATCACGTGTAAGGTTAAGGGTATGGCTGGATTGATTTTGGCAGCTCTTTTTGAACGGTCCGACGTTTCGGTGGTTTTTGGAGCACCAAAAATGACGAGCCTAGCGGCTTGAGCGATGCCCCCTCAAAACCAAAAAACCACCAACAAATACAGGTGGGGTTATGATGTCTCTATAAATCTGTCTTTTGAATATGTCTATCCAACCTAGTCCTGACTCGAGCGATTTTAAAGCCGTCTAAGCAATTTTATGTGCTGCTCAATACCTATTTACCCTAGTTTTCTTTTTCAAATACATACATTAATGATGCTTAAACCGCAAAAGTGACATTCTGTAACATGACCAGCTAACTAAATATTAAAAGCGTAGGTAGCTAGCTAAATATTTAGAGGCGTAGGGAATCCTACGCCTAGTGCTTAGTTCAGTCGTTTAAAGAAAGGAATTTCAGCTCACTTCTTGAAGATCTTCTTCACAATCCGTCGTTTTGCGATTTGAATTTCTAGGAAATAAACTCCTTTCTTCAAGGCCTGCGTATTGATGCTATCCGTTCCAATAATCGCTCCTTCTTGAATCAGCTTGCCTTCTAAATCAATGATGCGATAGCTGACTTTATCAATTGATTGTATGCGTATCTCATCTGCAAACGGGTTGGGATAAACCAAGTGCTCCACTTTCTCCGTCGAACCTAAAGTCAGATTGCCCATGGTCAACACCATGGCTGTTTCGGAGGGAATAGAAACCGTCACTTCATTTTTATTCAGCACATCTATCCGTTCGGTGCCCATCACGTTTACAAGTGCAGGCTCTGCACCTACTTTGATCAAATCGCCAATATCTAAAACCAGCTCCTGGCTAGACCCGGATAAATTTACGAGTGTATATAGCTGATCTTCATCGGTAGAGCGTTTAAAGGCAAGCACAGATGAGGAACTGGAAATCAATTCATAATCTCCTGTCTGCAAGGCTGCTGTACTTGACCTGAGCTGGATCAGCTTGCGATACCACTGAAACAACGAACTACCATCTTTCTGCTCAGATGCCACGTTATTGGTTTCATAATTGCTCGAAGGTTGGTTCCATGGATTTTGTGACGAGAAGCCCGCGTTTTCTTCATCGCTCCATGCCATAGGTCGTCGGATATTTTCATCTGGTTTCCTTCCTGTCATGCCTATTTCCTCTCCATAGTATACAAATGGCACTCCCGGTAATGTCAGGTAGATAGCGGCTGCTAACTTCACCCGATCTTCATCATTGGATAACTCATCCATGAGTCTATTCATGTCGTGGTTCGTGGTGAACGTCCCAAATTGGTAGTAGGGATAGCTATTTATCACCTTGCTGATCTGTGATGCCATGCCAGTCGCACTTTGCGATTTCACTCCATTGATAATGGCGCTGCCCAGATCAAAGTCAAAGCAGAAATCAAGTCCTTCGTTTACCACATAAGGAACAATCTTTTCGGTGCTCGTCCATGCCTCACCAACAGACAGTGCATCCGGATTTGACTCTTTCGTCACAGCCACCCAATCACGCCAAAATGCATGGGTGGAAGCAAGATCCTCCAGATCGCTCCCATCTTCTTTGATGTACTTTACTGCATCTAGTCGGTAGCCATCTATTCCGACATCTTCCAACCAAAAACGTGTGATGTCATTCATCTCCGCTACCACTTCCGGCTCTTCATAGTTGAGGTCGGGCATCCCTCCCCAAAACAGTCCATAGTAATATCCATTGTTAGACCCGTGCCAAACCGTCTGCCCCCAGGGACCTGAGTAGTTCGGTTGGCTGATGGTCCAACGGTACCAATTCCGTTTGTCAGACGAAGTGGAAGAAGCCGCATCCTGAAACCAGTCTATTTGTGTAGAGCTGTGGTTCAAAACCAGGTCAATGATGACTTTTATCCCACGTTTGTGGGCTTCCTCTACGAAAAATTTAAAATCTTCCATTGTCCCATAGTCCGGATTGATGGATCGGTAGTCAGTCACGTCGTATCCATGATAGCTCGGGGAGTCATGGATAGGCATCAGCCAAATGCCGGTGATCCCTAAATCAGAAGTGGTATTGGGATCTCCGTCGTTGAGGTAATCCAGCTTCTCTACAATGCCTTGAAAGTCTCCAATTCCGTCTCCATCGCTATCGTAAAAGCTACGCACAAAAATTTCGTAAAAGGTGGCCTCATTCCACCATTCCAGGTCATTGGTACTTTTTTCTCCTACTTCAATAAAATCAGTCAGCACCATTTCATCTTCTGAGAATGAATTCGATACACGCAAGGTCACATCGTAGGTTCCAGGAGTGTCGTAGCTTACGGAAACAGAAGAACTTGTAGAAGTAGATGGTGTGCCTCCCTCGAAGGTCCATTCGTAATTTTCAACCAGCCCATCAGCATCTTCAGAGAATAGGATATTGCCACCTACAAAGGTGAAAGTTGATGAGGCCGATACCCCAGCAATGGCAGGTCCAGTTGGTGGTTCTTCATCGTTGTACCAAAAAGATATTGTCTCATTGGAGGCTCCTACGGTATGTGAGCGGTTGCTTCCACCACCAGGAAATTCCTCTCTACCATCCCATGCCGCATTGAATCGAAACTTAAACTCAATGGATGATCCGGCAGTGAACCCGGATATCGTTGCAGTGTAGATGCTGTCTGCATCAGGGTCTTGCAGCTGATTGAGTGTGGATCCCCATCCATTAAAGGTGCCCGCAATATCCACTGTTTCCGTATTGCGATCAAAGTTGCCTTCTTTGATTTGATGGCTCAGGTTAACTTCAAAAGTAATGGACACTTGAGCGAAAGAGCTAAGGGATAAAACACAGAGGGTAAGGGTGAGAATGCTGTTTTTCATAGACTTCAAATTTATCGCCTATATGGCTTTAAACGGCTTAAAACAACATTTTTCAACGCAACCGATTGCGATGGATGTGTGAAGGTGAAAGGAAAGGGGAGTTTTCGATCACACAAGTAAGTTCTGCGTGGGAGATAGTTCCGTTCTAGATTTGAGGCGTAGGGAATCCTACGCCTAGTGGTGGATGGTTATGTACTAGAACTGAAGCATAGGGAATCCTAGTAAATTCTATACTAGTCCCAGGCGTAGGGAATCCTACGCCTAGTCGGGGCTTTTAATCAAGAAATTTAATATCCAAAAGACCTTTTATTCCTGTATAATCTCTTGCATCTGCACTTGCGCGGAAGTTACTTCCGTGCTTTACAATTATTCAATGAATTTTATACATAGGAGTCCTTTATCACCAGCATAATCAACAGCGCTACTATATCTCCAATGCTCTGGTTCTCCCACAAATCCAGCCTCCACAGGATTGTCATGGATATAGTCAAGTTTTTGCCGCATCATCACTGAATCACTCAATTCGATTGGATGATATTCGTTTTGCCAGAAACAGTACTTAAGATGTTTTGCACTCCTTTCTGCAAGTTTTCTAAAAATCCACAATAACCACTCTTTTCTACTCTCCGAAGGGTTTTCCTTGATAGCTTTCACCAACGAAACTGATGTATATTTTTTAAAATCCCTTATAATTTCTTCAATCTTAAATTGACCACAACGGCCAACAATTAAATGCACATGATTGCTCATAATGCACCACGAATAAACCTCTAACCCTTTTTTATTAATGCAATATTCAAGGCTAGTAATTAATAAGTCCTTATACTGAGAGCGAGTAAATACATCAATCCATTGAACCACGCTGAATGTTACAAAATATATTTTCTGTTGATCCCTGATTTTATATTTCTCACTCATAAATCAAGAATACAGCTGTTTAGGCTAGAAACTTCAGAATTGAAGTCTACTTATGGTATGCTGTACTTATAAATACATATTTACACGGAAGTAACTTCCGCGCTAGTACGGAGGGAAGACTTGCGGTAGCTGTGGGAAGTAACTTCCTTGCAAGTTCATGTCCCAACGAACAAAAAAAGCGTAGCAAATGCTACGCTTAGATTTTAATTAGGCGTTGTCCAAACAGACACAATGCTTATTGCCCCAGCGCCTGCTCTCCGCTTTCCATCGATTCGAGCATGTCTTCTTTAACCTTCTGGATGGATACTTTTTGCCCTTCCAAATAGGCTTTTATTTCTGCTTCAGTTCCTTCAAACTCAGGCTCATAGTTTCGCATCCACATCATCATTCCTTCACTGGCATCAGAGATATCAGCAGCTAGGGAACTAAGTTCCATTGCACGTGTGCTATCAGTGGCCATCAACGAATCCGAAAGCGACTCAAGTTCCATTCTCACTTTTCTTAAGTCGCCAATCTTTGGCATCACTTCATCGTGGATTGCCATCACCTCATCTTTGAGTGTTTTTAGCTCATTTTCTTTTGAAGGGCTGCAAGCTACAACCAAGGCAATAAATAGTAGGGTTAGGTATTTCATGGAATTATCTATTAATCAATTTTGACTTCAGCATCTTTGAGAATATACATCAGCTGATCGTAATCGGTATTGTTTAGCTCTAATCTTCCAGTGACGGTAACAGGCTTCGCTGTATACTTCACCTCTTCTTTCAAATAAGCCTCCGCAACAGTCTCAGGACCACTGCCTCCGCAGAAAAAACAAGCAGCAATTGGCAAAGAAGAAATGATAATGTGCTTTGGTTCGAACATGCCTTCAAACGGAATAATGAATCCCTTCAATGAGACCGTCTTGCCATTCATTTTCTGAACATCATCGCCAAACCTCGGAACATAGATTTCACCGTATTCATCTTGAGACTTTTCATACTTCACATCAGCCATGGTCTCCCAATTCTTGTTAGAATCAGCAAATTGAGCGGTTGCTCCCACTGATGCTGCTACTAGTACAATTGCTAAAAGATTCTTCATAACTATGCTTTTGAAAGCGTTTCCGATATGTCAGACTTATATGCAAGAAATGCCGGAATGATCGATGCAAAAATACCTACTGCCAAGCTTCCGAGCATCACGTAGTATTCGTCTTCTACAAAAAACAATCCGCTTGTTTGAATTTGCTCCATGGAATTAACCAAAACTCCAAAACCCAGATGCGCCAATCCGAATCCACAAAGGCTACCAATGATCGTTAATACGATACCTTCTGTTAAGATCAATAGGAAGATTTTAAATTGACTGGCGCCCATAGATCGCATGATCGCCAGCTCATATTTGCGCTCTTTCAGTGAATTGATCAACGCAATAAAAACACTCGTTGCACTGAGAGTAATGATGATTAGTCCTAAAACGTTGACTACATCGACACCTACTCCTATAATGTTGAATAGTCTTGCAGTTTCGTACGGTGGAGATGCTGCTTGTAAATTGCTGGTCCCATTCACAATTCTAGGCAACTGCACTGCTGCCATCGGAGAACGGTATTTCACTAACATCGACGTAATGTCTTCATCGGCAAGCTGCTCCTTAGTAACTGAAATGCCTAGTTTCTTCAATTCAACCATGTCATGCATATCGCTGTCTTCTTCGTGATCATGTTCTTCATGCCCACCATGTACTTCCCATACACTTTGAATGGATACCAAAATCAATTGATCTACTACAGAACCTGTTGGTTTCATAATACCAGTCACAATAAATGGATGTTCATCGTGCGCCTCTCCACCTTCAGAAAGGCCATGTGCACTTTCCAGCTCATCGCCTAGCGAAATCCCAAGATTCTTAGCTACCGTTGCACCAATGGTAGCTGTCATTTCACTACTAAACCAGTCTCCCTCTGCTAGCATAGCTTTATACAAATCAGGATATGCTGATGAGGTGCCAACAATGCGATATCCTTTATGGCTATCTCCTAACGAAATCGGAATAGCTGATTGGATAAACCGATTTTTTGTAAGATTTTCTGCATCCTCCAATGAAATATTTCCCGTAGGAAAATCTATATGAAAAATACTTGCTAGTATGATCTGCAATGGGCTTCCTTTAGCTCCAACAACCAAATCAATACCCTGGGCATTCTTACTTATTTCATTTTTTAGAAATGAACTAGTGAGCAGAATCGATACGATAATTGCTACCCCAAAACCAAACAGGAGAATACTCAACAACGAGCTCAGCGGCTTGGCAAATACATTTTTTATACTGAGTGAAAATAAATTCATAAGACTAGCTGGTTTTGAAATTCACTTTTCACACGATGATCATGCGTTGCCACAATTAAGGTGGCCCCAGAATCTTCGGCCTCAGATTTAAGAAGATCGATAACCTTTTTACAGTTTTCATCATCAAGGCTTGCCGTCGGTTCATCAGCCAGCAAGAGCTTTGGCGAATTGATCACCGCCCTGGCAATGGATACTCGCTGCGCCTGCCCCTGACTTATCTGATGTACTTTTCTATCAGCTAGATCGTCAATTGCCAAATGTGTAAGTACTTCGGTAACACGTGTACTATCTGTCTTTTTTTGTCCCAAATACTGAGACAATGAAAGGTTTTCTTTGACACTAAGCGATCGAACTAAATGCGGCTTTTGGAATACGATGCCAATATTTTCTCCACGGAATCGATCTAGATTCGATTTTCGCTTTTCACTAAGGTTTTCCCCTGCAATCAGGATATTACCTTTTTTTGGAGGCATAAGCCCTCCTATCAGGTGTAGTAGTGTCGTCTTGCCGCTTCCAGAATTACCTAGTATAATCGCGTGATTTCCTTTTTCAACAGTCCAATCCGGATAGTCTATCGACTTTTCTCCGTCATAGGAATGCACTAATGATTTAATTTCTAGCATTAAACTCCAAGTTGTTTTTTGATACGTTTGATTTGATGAATATGGTGTATTTGATGATATACGAATGATTCCACTGCACGTTCCAGATTTTGTCTGCCTCCTATCGGATGTTTATAGACCAATTTATTCAGCCACTGGTCTGGATAATCGTCTACAAACTGCTGAATCGAATCTCGCGTTTTCCCCCATTTCGTTTTAATCTCGTCATACTCATAACTAGGTGGCTTAGCTATATATGAAGGCGCTTTCCATTTAAGGGAGCTTTTCAAAGTTCCATTGCAAATCCACATTCGAAAAGCATTCATCGGGCCGGAATTAGCCATTTTATCGCCTGCCTGCACCTTTTTTTGCATGTATTTCAAGGAAGCTGTTTCAGCGTCGTTTAGATGCGAAAGCACCTGAATCAAGCTCCAACCATAGCTCGGATCTTTTAATTTTTCGTCTGAAATTCCATCCAGCGAAGCATAGATCTTCTCCGTTTCCGCATTGAGCTTTTTGAGCTTCTCATTTATAGACTTTTTCACTGATATCAATTTTTTGCTAAAAAATATAAAAAAAGTTATCTTCGTACCTGTAAATCAGCCTTTTAGTAAAGGTATAACCCACCACATAGCCTGTTCGTCAGGTTCGGTACTAAAAGAAGTACCAAATTATAAAGTATTGAACAATCGCGTGATGTATTCATGCAATCGATTCAATTACTAAAAAATACTCTCAAACGCTTGTATAAAATTCGTACTGTTAGTTTTAGAAATTAATATTGCGTAAAATCATCCTTTAAATTACACGGAAGTGAGTATTCTCGACATCATCGCCTTGTTTATCTTCCTTTCAGGAGCGTTTATTTTCATCAATACGTTTTACCTGAAACTGCCTTCATCGATCGGATTGATGATTATGGCACTTGTCCTCTCAGTGATCGTTTACTGTGTTGGAGCCTTCTTCCCAGAGCTGCATTTAGCAGAACATGTGAAAGAATATGAATTTGAAGAGGTGCTATATCAAATAGTACTGAGTTTTATGCTCTTCTCCGGGGCCTTAAACATCGATTTTAGGAAATTAAGTAGTCAACGAAGCTCCGTTCTTGTATTGGCTATAGTAGGCGTTTTAATATCTACTTTCATTATTGGTACAGGAGTCTACTTCATGCTAGACTTCATGGGAATTCACCTTGAGTACCTTTATTGCCTAGTGTTTGGTGCGCTCATTTCACCAACTGATCCTATCGCAGTTACGAAGACCATCAGTCGATTTAATCTCTCAAAAGAACTAGAAATAAAGATTGCCGGAGAATCCCTATTCAATGATGGTGTCGCAGTGGTTTTAGCATTGACACTACTTGATATTGCCCATGCTGGCGAAGATCACACATTGTCATTTTTCGAAACAATATACATTGTAATCGCTGACATTGGTGGGGGCATTTTCATTGGACTCCTGCTTGGATATATCGGATACCGACTGCTTAAATATGTGGACAATGATGCCGTAGAAGTAGAAGTTTTGATCACTCTTGCATTAGTGCTGGTTGGTTCGCAGCTGGCTGACTTCATCCACGTTTCTGCGAAGCAAGCTGCCGTGGTAATGGGCCTTGTAGTTGGTAATGAAGGAAAAAGCACACATGTGGCAGGAGCAGCAGGAGATTATGTATTTAAATTCTGGAAACTCCTTGAAGAAACTTTCAGTGCGATGCTATTCGTGCTCATAGGACTAGAAATGTTGGTATTGGATCTACGACTAGACTTTATTTCCGCAGGCTTCTTCGCTGTATGTATTGTACTCTTTGGTAGATGGATGAGCGTGTTCGTACCAATAAAAATGATGTCTGTGAAGAATCATTTTGAGCCTAATACCATATCGGTGCTTACATGGGGTGCGTTGCGTGGTGGACTGCCTATAGCCCTGTCACTTTCCCTGACAGATTTCAATGGTAAGGATGTGATCGTAACGATGACATACATCGTGGTAGTTTGCTCTGTGCTGTATCAAGGGCTGACTGTACCGACATTGATGCGTTCGAGTACCTCAGATTCATAGATATTTAATACATCTCATATAAGGTATCTTGCTAAATTTATGCCATGATACGACTTAGCTATGGGTTTCTGGCTCTACTTATACTATTAGCTTCTTGTGCTGACAGCAAGGACGAAACAGAAAAACCAACATCACCACGAATACGAAAACACACGAGTGTAGCCGCACCGTCTCAAAATCAAAATTTCACCAGAGGTATGGCCATCCCTATGGAAATACAATCCTCTGAAGAATTTGCCATTGATTCTATCCAAGTAACAATAGGTGAAGAAACGACCACTTACTATGAGTCTACATTTGAAGTAAGCATACCTACCAGAAAAGTAGGTTCATGGCGCATTCTTGCTAAAGTTTTTGATGGAGAAAGCTCGGAAACGCACTATCGAACAATCATTGTATTGCCTGAAAATGCTCCAGAAGAATACGGATATGAAATTGTAAATACCTATCCGCACGATACGGAGGATTATACTCAGGGCTTACTGATAAAGGGTGGAAAATTGTATGAAAGTTCTGGGCAGCGCGGCAAATCAACATTCAAAATGAAAAATCTCACGACCGGAGCTACAGAAAAGGTAGTCAACCTAAATTCTGACCTTTTTGGAGAAGGACTGACGGTTTACAACAACGAGTTCTATCAGCTAACATGGACTTCAGGCGAAGGATTTGTATACAATGATCAACTGGAGCAAGTGCGCACTTTCAGCTATCAAGTACAAGGTTGGGGGCTTACCACTTTAGCAGATGAGTTAGTACTCACAGATGAAAGCGAGAAATTGTATTTCATGGAACCATCAAGTTTTACGGTAATACGTGAGCTTCAAGTCTATGACAATACAGGTAAGGTTGACGCCTTAAATGAGCTTGAAATCATCGATGGACTGATCTACGCTAACGTTTATCAAGAAGACTATATCGTAGTTATTGATCCGGAAACTGGAGAAGTTTTACAAAAAATAGATTGCTCAGGCTTATTGACAGATTCTGAAGCACAAGCTGCTGACGTTCTGAATGGGATTGCAATCGATGAAGCAACGGGCAGCATTTACATCACAGGGAAATGGTGGCCAAAACTATTTGAAGTTACATTTCAACCGAAAACAATATAAAAATGACATTAGAAGAAATAACAGGAAAAATTCAAAAACTAGCCGATAAGCATAGCGGTCAGTTTGCAGGAAAAGCAAACTTTAAATTTGAAGATGGCGTGGTCCACCTTGACGACACTGTTTCTCCAACAGTGGTAGTTAATGAAGAAAGAGAAGCTCCATTCGCAATCAAAATGAATGCTGATGATTTCAATAAAATTCTAACAGGCGATCTAAACGTGATGATGGCCTTTATGTCTGGTAAATTGAAAATTGAAGGAGATAAAGGTGCTGCAATGAAGCTTACAGCATTGTTTTAATAAAAAAAGAGTAGGATGAAGCATCTACTTCTATCCTACTCTATCTATCACTCCTCATAAAGTTTTTACACTGCTGCCATCACTTCGGAAGCAGTTGCTAGTAGCTCTTTCACTTTTTCACCGTTATTGTCTTTGTACTTGGAGACCTGATCAACATTCACATCTGCGACAATGAGATGTCCGATCTCCTCCTTCACGTTTTTATAAATCCCGTATCGCTTCATGCCTTCACACTGACCTACATTATCTCTTGATGGAGTAAGGTAGTGGACTGCATTGGATTTGAATCTATTGAGTAAAAACAAGTGCAATAATGTCATCAGGCGTTTACGTCTGAATTCAGCAAAAAACGTATTCTGATCTCTTACCGAGAGAATCGTTGATTTATATCTGTCACGGAGGGCGCTAAATACGACATTCGCTACTTTCTCTCCATCCTTTAACACACAAAGCTCTAAAACCGACGAGCCAGCACCTTGCGGTCTCATTTTAACATTAAATCCTCCTTCAATACCATTTACTTCGGCCCATTCTGAAACCCAATCCTTAAGTAAGCTAGTAGGTAACTCGATATTCAATTGATGTTGAAACTGAGTAGAACCTTTGCCCATTGCTTTTGTCGTTGCAGTTCTACCAGAAGATGCAGCCAAAGCGCCATCTAATCTCGAACCTCCAACATGCGATTGAGGGGTTTTGTATGGCGAATCGAGCAATCTGAGTTTGCGCTGCACTTTGGCCAAAGCAAGCATACCTTCGGAATTCAACGAATTGGAAAATTCCTCTGCTGCCAGACCATCTATTTGATGCCCTCCATAAGTAATGAAATTGAAAACAAAACCAAGCTTTGCCAACTCTTGAGGAAAATTTGTCATTTCTTCCTCAGTCATGCCCGTTGAATCCCAATTGAACGATGGCGACAGGTTATATGCCAACATTTTATCCGGATAGACTTTGTGAATGGCCTCGGCAAAAACTTTAGCATCTTCTAAATCAGCAGTCTTCGTTTCCATCCATAAAACATCTGCAAATGGTGCTACAGCTAAAGACTTAGCGATCGCGAAAGGAATACCTCCTCGAATTTGATAATAACCTTCAGGAGAACGCATGACATCACAGTCCCAATCCATCTCAACCCCAACCTCATTTAAGTAAAGGTTGACTTCTCTGAATGATTTTCCTTCGATATTGGATTTCCAATTTCGATCTAATCCACTTATAGTTCCTTCTTGGAGCGCTAATTCGACAGATTCGATGGCAGCTTCTCCTTGCGTCATTACTCCCGCATCTTCTTCCCACTTAGCAACGACTTCTGCCAAAACCTGATCAAATGCCTTTTCAAAAACTACAGCTTCGCTAGATCTAAGCTCTCCTAGTCTTTCCTCAATCAATCCAACAATCCCATGCTCCAGCATCCATTTCTCAGCTCTTTCAGTAATTAACTGCTCGTGATAAAGTAGGTGTCCATGAGATGCTACCCCTTTACTATTCAATAGCGAGTGCATAGTCAATATCACTTCTTTGTATGTTGGTATTAGGAGATTGGTCACACCAAGCACGAATGGCTGATCTCTTTCATCGCTTACCGTTTCCATTAAAGTGGCAGCTTCTGCATCCGTACGAGCCACAATGATTCCTTCTACGCGCATCACATCCAATTGGAAGCGGGCTGCATTGAGTCTTTTAATTTGCTCGTCGCACCCTACCAAGACTTTTCCTCCTTGATGGCCGCATTTCTTAGTTCCAGGCTTTTGATCCTCAATGTGGTAACCAGGAACTCCAGCTTCCACAAACCGACGAATCAAATTTCTAATTTGTGCATCTCCTCCATGCCCAGTATCTGCATCAGCAATGATGTATGGTGAGAAATCATGAACTGGTGTATTCTGCAGCTCCTCCTCGCTCATATTGAAGCGACTATATGTCTGGTTTTTGTCTGCTGCTAAAAGCGCTCTAACAATCGATGCGGCTTCATTAGGAACCTGACTCAATGGGTAACTTGCCAAATCCGCACCTGGATCTTCGTCTGTAGACCCTTTCGCAGAAGTAGCCCAGCCTCCCAGGTATATCCCTTCAATTCCCGAACGTTTCATCATCACTGCCTGACCAGGTGAATAAGGACCAAAGGTGGTAATCGAATTCCCCTCTTTGTACATATTCTTTAGTCTTTTGAAGAAGCTATGTGCCGCAGCCTTCGCAATGGAATAATCATGAAAAATGGTGCCTTGTTGTTCGGCAACTTGTCTCGCATCATACAGTCGTTTGATGCCCTCAAATCGAGGTGAATTCATGAATTCTTGAGCCTCCTCCATGGAGGTCTTCATTATTGATTGTTCGTTATTCATAATAATTTATTTATATGGTCATCAGCAGGTCCTTGTTCCCTGTGATTCGCTGACCGGTTTGATTTAATTCATTATAGTATTCCTCTATTCGTTCTTTAGCGATAGATAAATCTGGGTTATTGAGGTTTAGGTTGAGCAGATCAATAAACCAAGGGGCTTTTTGAGGGTCGTTTACATATCTGTCAACAATGAATTTGGAGATCGGTAGTGTTGTGTTTTTTGAATTTTCGTGAACGTCCTTATTGTTAGCGTGCAAAAGCTTTGCGTATTCTTCTTCAAGCAATTGATTAAATAATTCTTGCGTGAATACGGCTCCTTCTTTCAATCCTGTAGACAAGTCACTTTCAGTCAATGTACCTGCTTTGTGCAACCACTCCCATAAAACACTCAAGCGTATCTCTCCTGTAGCCATATCCTCCATCAGGTAGAGCACATTCTCATCATCAAAAAAGTCTGCAGGTTTTAGGGCTGCTGCCTGAAAGCCTTGCAAAAAGGCGTTTCCATACTGGAGAGCAACACTTAGTAAGTTTCTAGCACCTCGAATGGTTCTTGGCGCATCACTCAATTGAGTCAATTGTTCCGCATCTTCTTGGGTATATGATAAAGGATCAAATTTTCTTCCTAGTTGATTCTCTTCGCCTGCTTCTTCCCACACAGGTCGAATGATATGAACCATCTTCCAATGAGCAACCCACTTACCAGAAGCTCCCGCACTTTGTTCTCTTTTCGCACCTTGGAGGGCCCTATCCATACTTTGTTTTACTCCTTCTGCTCCACCAACCGGTATGTTGGGTTCCATTCCGCCTTGCCATAATGCAAAGTTTCCATTGACATCCGGAGTATTTACTGCACGTCTCACTCGGTCTTCATAAGCTGCCATGTAGCTGTAGCTCATGGTGATAGACTCAATATTTGGATTTATAAAGTCTGCTGTACCTGCTAGCGCATCTGAGACACTATTGATATAATCCCATCTTCCTGTATTGAATCCAACAAAATGTGGACTTAATGCAGCTCTAATTTCCATGAGTTGGAAAGTGGCTTCTAGCTGCTCAACTAGCACATATACTTTGATTGTACCTTTTTCTAATCCTAGATAGTTCTCAAGTGAAGTAAGGATTTCGTTCCAAAAAGAAGCCTCATCTGCTGTTTGGATTTTAGGAAGGTATAAAACAATCGACCTGCCTGCATCCAGCAATTGACGATGATTATTCACCACATAAAGGACTGTATCAGTAATGGAAGCAGAGAAAGATGCGCCAGTATCCAAAGAGATATGCCTATCGTCTAGATGGAGCCCGCGTGCTCGGAAAATTATCGTTGTTCGATCAAGCTGTTCCTTCCAATTTTCGATTATCGGCTTATTCAAAAATCCTTCAGCCCAAACATTCATTTCGCCAGCTACCTGTGCTGCTACCTTTAAGAAGGTAGCGTCTTGACTTATTGCCAATTTCAAATTCCTTTGATTCTCAAGCGACATTGCTCTCACTTGACCAAGTGCATCTTCTCCATCAAACATCCAACCATCTGCACCTGACAGCAGGGCATAGGCAACATTTCTGATGCTAGACTCCAGTGTTCCTGTTGGCTTGGCAGCTGGCCCAGTTCCCTGAATCCACTGCTGCTTCAAATCTTCAGGTATCAATGCTCCTTCAAATTTTCCAGCCCTTGCATCGGCAACGGAAAGATTCGTATCGCCAATGAATGACTCTGGATCTAAAAATTCGATTGACGCTTGGTTAGCTATTCGAGCCCTTCTGCGATCATTCCTCAGCTTCATCAATTGCTTTTGCTTTTTATCGAGATGAGCAAGCGATTCCAAAGCATTCAACACTTCGTCGGTGTATACATCGGTATAGTTTACCAGTCGTTCTGGGTCTATATAAATCAAAGACATAGAGTATAATTTTTACCAAATATACATTTTTTCTCTATAAGCGGAAATTCCGCTATTAGATTTTTTTTGATATTTAATTTACTTTCGCTGAAGAAGGCATGATATCAGACAGCGACATACTCAAACTCATCCTTGGTTTTAAAATCAAGCACTTGAGAAACCAACGTGGTATCTCATATCAGTCTCTTTCGGAGCAGACTGGATTGTCAGTATCTTATTTAAATGACATTGAAAAAGGAAAGAAATATCCTAAGCCTGATAAAATAAGAGCCCTTTCTGAGGCATTTAATATTTCTTACGATGATCTGGTAAGCACTCAAGCAGATAAAAAGCTCCTTCCAGTAATTGACTTACTCAAATCGGGATTCTTTAAGTACTTCCCGTCCGAAGAATTCGGTATGAATACGGAGAAATTGATTGATTTCTTCAGTAACGACCCAGACCGAATAAGTGCGTTCATAAGCACCATTTTAAAGATGACGCGCAGTTACCAAATAGAAAAAGAGCACTTCTATCGGATAGCTTTGAGATCCTATCAGGACATGCATGACAATTACTTTCCAGATTTAGAAGATTCAGCATCTGACTTTAGAAAGAATCTCAACCTGCCTGATACCATACCTCTTTCTACTCTTGAAAACTTACTTTCAAACGAGTTTTCCATTACGATAAAGAAGGATGTTTTATCATTTCACGAGAAACTCCATGTTTTCAGATCTTACTATCAGGAAAACAAGAAGACCTTATTTCTAAATGATCAACTTTCAGAAAATCAACATCGTTTTTTGATAGCGAAAGAAATAGGCTATCAATACCTCAAACTTGATGGCAGATCCTATGAGACATATTTAAATAAAGAGGCATCTTTCGAAAAATTGCTGAATAACTTCAAGGCATCGTATTTTGCTGCTGCCTTGCTGGTTGATCAACATGTATTGGCTTCAGATTTAGCAAATGCATCTGTTATTACACAATGGAATCCGAAGATCATACAAGATTTACTTGACAAGTACCAAGTAACTCCAGAGACACTTCTTCAGCGTTTTACCAACATACTGCCTAAGCACTTTGGGATAGATAATCTATTCTTTATTCGAATTGATGGTCATAAAAACTTGATTGAGTATCAAATTACCAAGGAGCTGCACATTTCAGGTTTACACAAGCCATATCAAAATCAATTAACTGAGCATTTGTGCCACCGATGGGTATCAATCAGTTCGATCAAAAACCTGGAAGGAAAAAAACAACCATACTTTATTGACGCTCAGATTTCAGACTACTGGCAAACGGATAATTCATATTTCTGTATTTCGGTGGCCGAGGACGGTCGTTTCGATAGTCAATTTGGAAGTAGCGTGACAATAGGTCTATCCATGACCGAAAGCCTCAGAGCAACATTCAATTTTATTAAAGATCCTAATCTTAAGAGAAAGACGGTTCATACTACCTGCGAAAATTGTTCACTACCAGATTGCGACAATAGAGTAGCACCGCCTTCAAAAATTAACATCAAAAAGAGGGAAGCGGAGTTAATAGAGGCTTTGAAAGAATTGGACTAGCCTTCTACATCTTCAGTGTCAATATCCATATTTTCCAAATCCTCATCTGGAGTTGTTAAGACACCAACATTTTCTTTATTCAAATATTTTTCAAATACCATATATGTGGTCGTCCCTGTGAATACTCCAATCAAAGAACCAGCCATAATATCGATGAGAAAGTGCTGCGCCAAATAGACTCTGGAAATAGCAGTTAGTGTAGCTCCTACCAGAAGAATTGAAGAGAAATTATTGTTTTGAAGCATTAGCGTAATGAACACTGCTAACGCAAATACAGCCATCGAATGACCTGAAGGGAAAGAGTGTTGGCTCAGAATTGTAACTCCATCAACAAAATCAAGGACTTCGTATCCATTGAAATATATGATTGGGCGTTGTGCCTCAGGAAACAAGAAATGCTTGAAAAAAAGGGAAATCAACGCCACAAATATTCCAGTCACCCCGAGAATGAAACCATACCTCCTCTTAAATATTATAAGCGCGACAGTCACAACACCAAAGAAGATCACATCTCCTGTATGCGTCCAATATTTAAAAAAGAAATCCCATACCGGATTATGAAGCTCATTTAGCCACAAAACGAATCTTCCATGACTTTGATAAAAAAAATAAACCATGGAAAGAGCAAAGAGGCACAGGTAGGGAATATAAAATAAGCTGGTATTTTTTAGCCGGTCAATCATATTTGATCAACGTAAGATATACAGTTTACCGAATCCATTCTTAAAAGCTCGGTCAGCACTTGTAGATCTTCTCTGAATTGAATTTCCATTAGCATTTATAAAGACTTTATAAAAGTAGACGCCATTGGCAAGTTGGTCTCCGAACTCATCCCTTCCATCCCAAGCATAACTGGTTATGTTATTACCTATTCGAATTGGCCCAATTTCATCTTGCGTAATTTCTCTCACTACTCTCCCTGAAACTGTCAAGATCTGAATCTTAATTTGATCCGGAATTTCTGTCCCCGTAAGGGTGAATACAAATCTACATCTAGTGGAAAAGGGATTGGGATAAGGATAAAAATGCGTAATTGTAGATTCATTTATCACCTCAAAGTTGATCTCATAGGGCTCTGTCCCGGCTTCATTGCCAGACTCATCTTCTGCCTGCACACGTAGCGCATGTATTCCATCACTCAATGGACCCGGCTGATATTCAATTTGAAAATCCTGACTTTCGCTTGCTGGTGTATAGTTGAGTCTCGGATCTGAAAAATTGATTCTCTGGAATTGGCTTTCTTCGCCTGGTAACCTTAGTGATATGTTGATTCCTGTTGTATCCGTTTTTGTCGCAAATGGATTGTCATCCCTCATTCTTATAACTACATTCGGATTTGGCGATACAATATCCCCATCGAGAATATGATATCCATCAAATGTCACATCCAGCACCGGGTTAGTCTCATCAGCCTGTACATCAATGATATTTGTCAATGTCAGTCGGTTGTTAAGCTCATAAACTTCATTTTCATTAGAAAGCACTTCGACTACCAGGCTATTGGAGCCCGACATATTAAATGAAGAAAAAGCTACTGAAAACTCAGTTGTATCACCGGCGACAGGAGGAGCTATTCTAAAACTTGATTCTGCGATTGTCCCAGTGTTCTGGTTGATCAAAGTGGCCATTACACTAAGCGAATCAATGAAATCCACCTCTGATAGATTCAAGAAATTGAAGCTTCTCTCGTTCTGTTCTCCTTCCAATAAGGATGAAGAAGATTTACTCTCGGGTAGAAGGATACCTTCTGCTGGCAACTCATAATTCAGTTGCCAGAAATTCAGTTGAGATGGAGTCTGATCCGTTTCATCATCGAATGAGAACAAAAGCTCAATTTGCGGATACATCACTGCATCTACGGATGCTATATCAATAGTTTCCGCTCTTGCACGTGATTCCAATGTTGAGATATTGCCATTATCATCTACACCAAGCACATCTATTGAAATATTATCATTCACTTCCTCCGAGACATTGTAGGAGAATGATTCCCAGCTTCTGGCAGGACCTATCCTACGACTTCTCATCTCACCACTTACAAACTTCCCAATTACGTCATCCTGAAAATCAATACTTTGCTCCCTGACAGGTGTGGCAGTGCCATCATTGATAATTGTTGTCGCAGTGCCTGGAGCGTCACCTTTTCTAGCAAAGAATATCACCGGCTGTCCATCTACCAATGAAGTGATTGTTGCAGTACTTACCCCAAGCGAGTTAAGAGTGGATTCTACGTCCGTATCCCAATTAGAATAATCTACATTCCCAATGTTGAACATGACAATCATGTCGCCATCACTCATATTATCAACCAATACTTGAAATCTTCTTTCTACACCTATCATGTCTTCTTCCCTAAATTGATAGATTCTTTGCGGCAACCTTCCGCAGACCTCTCGATTAAAAACATCGATTTCTGTTGTTACTATCGGTCGGTATGGATCTCCACTCTCTTTGTCAAAAGCTATGGCATTGAATGTGTTTTCTTCACAAGTAGGGTCAATGGTGTTGGAGGTAACGAAGAAATTCAATCCACCTATCACGGCCTCCATGTCATCATAAGTAAATGAAGGATTGTCTACACCAAAAGTGAAAATATCTATCGGAGTAGTAGACTCAATAAACTCCCATTCATTTGTGAGCTGATTATACTGAACTCCAGTAACAATTTCCTTTTCAATCTGCTCAGGATCGTATTGACCCCATCCTTCAGACACGTTATCAATTAATGTAAACGAGCTTTCAACCCACTCATCGGTTTCGTCTGGCTCTGGGTTAGTATATCTTGTTCTCCAATAGATGGTAGATGAATCTGACAATGCAAAGGATGAAAAATCGAACATTTGAGATCCAATAACTTCTGCCGAAACTGTAAAGAGTCGATTATTAGGACCAGCAAAATCTGGTTGGGTATCTAATTCTAATTGATAGCTTCGTTCATCTTCCAAGAGATTACTGGATTGCCATAAGAACTCTACATCTGAATTTGAAAGTGTCCCATTATTAACCGGATAGAGATTCACTGTATTGCCACTAAAAATTGACACTTCCAGAGTTGCAACATTGTTCGTCTCATCTAATTCCTCCGTCTCATTGGTTGGGTCAAGAGTAACTGTAAAGAGATTCAATCCGTCGTTGTTCTGAACTGGATCATTTGGAATATAAAATACAAGCGTATCCTGCCTTAAAGGTCTTAAATATTTCTGTGTATAGACCTCCTGCCCACCATCTGGATATGTTCTATTGATTTGAACAATGAGTGAATCAGCTACGCTTCTACCAAAGTTTTTTACTATTACATCGATCTGAAAGGAATCTTGACTTGCAAGAATTTCCTCTGCATCAATTGCGCTTGCGCTCAAAGAATTATTATCAATTTGATAATCTGGATTATCTGCTCCAAATACCCGGTATGCCGGATCGCCTTGCAAAGTCATCTGTTGAACTTGCGTGAGATTGAGGTCACTTATACCATATTGGTTAATGTATCTATCAGAAACTTCCAATACCACATTGCCAACGGTTTCACCAATGAAGACATCATCACCAAATCCCAATTCATAAAAAAGATCACTCCACCTTCTTAATGTTGAGGACACGGCAACATCTGAATGGGCGATAAAACCAACTGCGCCAAGATCTGGAGTATTCAGCCAATCTTCACCAAAAGTGAAATTACCTCCATATATCTCTCCTGCCTTACAGCCATTGACGATGAACACTGGATACTTTCCCTTATTCGAAAAACCAAAAGAAGGATTGCTGACTCTACCAATCTCTATATCTGTAACAGTACCGCTCGAATGACCAAAAAAGGTAATATAACCGACTCCCTGATTTACACGATCAGTTACATCCACGAATTCAACCGCGTCACCTGTCTCTTTCCCTGTATTGAAGGCTCTACCTCCAATAAAATCTGTCTCTAGAACATCAGTAAAACCCTGTACTATATCAATGAAACTGCTTATCTCTGACTGGTTTATCCCCCCGCTGAGTTGAAGGAAGTCTTTTCTGAATAGATCATCAAACGGCAAAGCTTCCATTTCAATGATTTTATTTAAGTATGCCGTCACATCAGAAGGGTCAAAAGCATTTAACCGTCCAATAGCAATGCCTGGAACAGATGGATCTGATCCTATTCCAAGCGTGTATAAAAGATCACTCCCTGGCAATCCATAAGTTGGAACATTTACACCTGTTTGATCTCCTCTGTAGTAATTGAAATTGGGTGTAAATCCTTTACCAATTAAGAATACATTTTCTACAGGATTTTGAATGTTGACATCTACTATGAAATTTGTAATTGCAAGTGGTGTCGGATCCCCATAGCCATAAAGGTTATATAAATCACTAATATTCGCGACTTGCACGCTGTAGCTTCCACCAGCAGAAGACTCTCGATAACTTTCATAATCTGCAACAGGATCTCCTGATCCCCTTAAATCTTCATGAGTAATGATCAGGTAGTTTTTATCGCTTAAATCAAAATTTGGAAGACTAACCGACTCGATAGAAGCGACACTGTTTGGATTAGTAACTGCCAAAACTTTATGTTCATCTGTCACATCCGGTATAACAGCTTCTACCCTTGCGCTGAAGTTGGTGGTTGATATCCTGATTACATTTAGCGGATCCGTGATATCAAAGATTCTTGTTCCAGATGCATTTGTAGTCGGTATTTGCATCCATGCTTTAGCGCTAACAGGATTATCTAGAGTAAAAACCTTATTCTCATTATCACCTAACTGGATGGTCTGAGGATAAATCAATCGCATGTAGGCTACAGAAATTCGCTCGGAAATATCTGGGAAGCCTTCAGCGGTAACTCTTACTACAAATTCTCCACCCGAACCTACATTGGTGCTTGCAAAAGACTCTGAAAAAGATTCCTTCCCCCATCCTGTAAACTCGACATTATTCAACAAATTCAAGGAGCTAGAAACTTCTCCAATATCAATTCTAACATTGTGATTCAGACTATTACCTCCAACGATTACTGTTTCTAATGTTGGATTAGCTGCTGCAGATTCCAAATCTTTTAGAACAAACTCAAAATCCTTGAAGGCATTTTTTGATTGAAATCCACCGGTCCAACCTTCACCATCATCGTAGCTACTTAAACTAAATGCAGATCCCGAACCAAATCGTCTTCCAGGACTATAATCTGTAGTAAAAAGTTGAATGGTGTCAGCCAGATGATACGACTCTGGCGTTAACCCAGTCGCATTTTTGTCAGATGAAAACGCCATTCTCTTACCGTTTTCATTACCTAACTTATACGTCAAAAAATAGCTTGCAGTATCAGAAAACAAGCTGTAAAAAGTGTGAGGCTGGTCTCCCGATTCATACAGTGCGGCATCACTCTCACCGTCGTTTCTTTTTCCGTAAAATTCAAAATAATTTAATGTTCCATCGCCATTCGCATTCACATTCAAAGCAACCTCTTCACCTCTTCTAAATAATTGTATTCTGCTGGCCGGAACACTACTAATTGGAAACCCTAAAGATGAGAGCTCACTTTGAGTAACTCTGTAGAAACCATCCTCAGCTACCTCTATTTTAAAGTATGACTGGGTGAAATCAATCCACTCGTTACCGACCTGACCGAAGGCAGCAGCGCTTATGATTATAAGTAGGCCGATGAGATTACTTCTTCTCCGCATTGAAATCTACTTTAATTGAGAAAACATGAGAAAACAGACCTGGTGCTAAATCACCAATATCAGTAAGGGCATAATCGACAGTTAATTCTTTGAAACTTACACCTACCCCCATATTAGGCTGGAACGTCCAAGAAGTTGTTCCATCAAAATCTTTTATTTGTTGAAATTGATTTACTCCAAATCTTAAAAAAGCTAATTTTTTATAGTCGAACTCAATTCCAGCTTTCGGATCTACGGAAATCAAAGAGGTTCGAATCAAGGTGTTCCGTTTCCCATCAAATGTCATATCAAGATCTACGGATGCCATAACTCCAAATTTTTCTGTAAGGGTAAAGTCTCTTGACCCACCGATAACTAGTCTTGGTAAAGTCACTTCTACAGAGTTGACAGGGACATCGTTGCCGGTTAATGCATACACCTCCTCTACTTCGGCTGTATTATGAGACCAGGCATTAAAAGTGCCAAGCATGTCTCTTGCTACTGCCCCGATCTTCCAATTGTTAATTTCTTTTTGCACCCCAAAATCAAACCCAAATCCCCAAGCTTTGGAAAAACTTCCAACCGTACGGTGAATAACTTTAAGGTTTCCACCAGCATCTATTCCTCCAAAGATTGGAAGCTTTCGTGCGTAGGAGACTAAAAAGCCATAATCAGCAGATGAGAAAAATTGAATATTATCATAGTTGATAGAACCATTTACATCTACCAAAAATCGAGTGTCAGGAATATCATCAACTGCAAATCGGATAACTGAAATTGTAATCTTGCTATTTTCATCTACTGAAGTAGCGAAAGCCGCGTAATCATAATTAGCTAAGCCACCAAAATAGGATGAATGCATTAGGGCAAGCTGATGATCAGAATCTAACTTATTTAGTCCAGCAGGATTCCAAAACCCAGATGTCACGTCATCAACGAATGAGACGGCAGTGAACCCCATTCCAAATGAACGAGCGCTTACTCCAATGTTCATAAACTCATTGCTATACTTTGGAGTATTATCTCTCGAAGATGATTCGCTTTGAGCAAACGACCAGCTATATAACCCACAAATTAGAATGCCCGCTAGTAAATATTTCATAGAGAATAAATCCTCAGCAATTTAGCTATTGAGTGCTGATTGTAGCACCACATATTCGTTAAATAGTGCCATAAAGACGACATGGCTACTTATTATATACGCTTAGATATTATAATTATTTGAATTAATCATATGATTATTTAAAGAATATTGCTTCGAAACGAATTTTTTTAACAAAGTACTTGGCCATGCCAAGTACCTTTACGTATACACCACCGAAACCTATCCATGCATAAATGAAAAGTTTGACCCAAAATGAGAGCGACAATGAAATGCGCATGAAATACTGCGAATTCCATATGGCCTTCAAAAAACATAGAAAGACATATGAATATTGAAAACACACAAGTTCAGATGAGAAAGGGTATTTTGGAGTTTTGTATACTACATATAATCTCCCGTGGTGAGGTCTACGCATCCAACATGTTAGAGGAATTAACCTCTGCAAAAATCATGGTCGTAGAAGGAACGCTGTATCCACTTTTGACAAGACTACGAAAAGCAGGCCTTGTCGATTACAAATGGGTAGAGTCTAAATCTGGTCCGCCAAGAAAATATTATACGCTAACGCAAGAGGGAGCTGATTTTCTTAACGGTCTGGATCAAACCTGGACCGAGCTAGTAAGCTCCACCAAAAAAATCATCGCGAATAAAAATACGAAGAAGAAAGCTTGATTGGCATTTGGCTTAATCAATGTGACCTCAACAAAAAGACACACAAATGAAAAAGAATATAAGTATCAACATTGGCGGTATCATATTTCACATCGAGGAAGATGGGTACGATAAACTGAAGAGCTATTTAGACTCAGTCAATAAGTACTTTTCCTCTTTTGAAGATAGCAAGGAAATCATTGCTGATATAGAAGGACGAATCGCCGAAATATTTCTCTCTAAGCTAGATGAAGGGAAGCAAATCATCAATCAGGAAGACGTCAACGATCTGATTGCTACAATGGGTACTACAAAGGACTTTGAAGCAACTATTGAAACAGAACCTTCTGAGCAAACAGAACAAACGAAGGATGAAAGCACAGCTGATGAAAAGCAGGAAGAAAAAAAGCAAGAGGAGCCAAAAAGTGCATATGAAAAATCAAAAAGACTGTATCGTGATGCTAAACGTAAGGTAATCGGAGGTGTAGCTGCTGGAATAGCAAACTACTTTGGAATGGACCCAATATGGATTCGTCTGCTCATGTTAGCGTTCTTGTTCAATATTTTCTTTTGGGGACTTAGTGGATTTATCTTCTTAGCATACATCGTTCTGTGGATCGCGATTCCTGTGAGTGATAAACTAGAGGATGACATAGCAGTTAAGAAGCTATTCAGAAGCACAGATGATCGTGTATTGGGAGGTGTATCAGGAGGAATCGCTTCGTACTTTGGTACTGACCCTGTAGTAATAAGAGTACTTTTTGTTTTCTCCATACTATTAGGCGGAGCCGGATTACTGGTATATTTAATCTTATGGATAATTACTCCTGAAGCAAAATCCATAACCGAGAAGATGCAAATGCAGGGTGAGCCTGTTACCATCACAAACATTGAGGAAAATCTTAAGAAAAATCTTAATGTGAAAGAGGGAGAAGAAAATGTATTTGTAAAAATCTTACTATTCCCTTTCCGACTTATTGCCATGATATTCAAAGCGCTTGGCGAAGTTTTAGGACCACTTCTAAAATTCGGTGTGGATGCTTTAAGAGTAGCTGTTGGAGTACTCCTTGTATTTCTAGGATTTACTTTGATGATCTCGTTTACCATCGCTCTTGCAGTATTATTGGGTGTCGGCGGAACGATGGAATCATGGGTACACTTTGGAGATTTTCCAGCCCAAGAGCTCTTTAGCTCGATGAGTACTATAGCTATAATCTCTTCATACATAACTTCTATGATACCGTCATTAGCACTATTGATGCTAGGACTGGTCATCATTCTAAAGAAAAAGATTGCAAGTGCATTCTTAGCATGGAGCTTGTTCGGACTGTGGTTATTAGGAATGATCGGACTAGCTATTTCAGCACCTTCTATCATTAAAGATTACAGCGCAGAAGGAACATATAAAGAAGAGCGTACATACGAAGTTTACGATGGCATTGCTGAGTTAAAACTCAATGAGTTAGACTGGGATAGATACAACAGTGCGGATCTTAGGATTCGGGGACATGAAGATTCAACTTATCTGCTTAAGATGGATTTTGATTCGAGGGGATATTCGAGAAGCAACGCTCGCGAGAATGGGGAGGCAGTGGATTATGTAGTAACTCAAGACGGAAATACCTTCTATTTTGATTCAGAAATCACCTTCGATGATGCTCCATTTAGATTTCAGGACGTGTCAGCTACCTTTTACATCCCTTATGGCCAAGTGTTTGTTATGGACTATGACCTAAGGAAGATTCTTAGAAACACGCTTTGGATTCATGAGTACAGTTCAAGTGACCTTGGTGACAATCAATGGGTATTTGACAAAGATGGCCTCATGTGTTTGACCTGCGATGAAAGTAAGGAAAGAAGAAACAGACGCAGTGAAAACAGAAGCTCTATCGGTAGTGAAGTTCTAGAATATCAATTTCAAGATTTCGATGAAGTAAAGTTGATCTCAATGTTTGATTTTGAAATCATCCAAGATGATGAATACTCTGTAAGATTGGAAGGTGATGAAGACGATTTAGAAGATGTATTTCTAAGCCAAAGTGGTGATGAATTAGAAATTCGATATGGAAGAAACGCCAATTGGTGGAAGTACAATAGTCGTCGGGAAAAAGTGAAAGTATTCATAAGTATGCCTGAATTAGAATATTTGAAGGCAATAGGTGCCTGTGATGGAGAGGTCAATGATTTTGACGGAGCAGACCTATCAATAGAAGTAGCTGGCGCTTCTAAAATATGGGTAAATCTAAATGCTAAATACATTGAGGCTAGCCTTGCTGGCGCATCCAAGCTAATACTCACTGGATCGAGTAAAGATTTGGAAGTGGACCTTATTGGAGCATCTGAATTAGATGCCTTTGACTTTGAAGCTGAAGATGCTGACATAGATGCTATTGGAGCTTCTACTGCTAAAGTTTATGTAAACAATGAATTGCAGGCTTCAGCTACCGGTGCTAGTAAAGTAAGATATAGAGGAGATGCGCGAGTGTCTTCAAGTAGCGCAGGTTTGAGTTCAGTTAAAAGAGATTAAAAATATCTATCTGGTCCAGAGTCAACTAACGACTCAATCATTTAGGTTTTGGTGTCCCTAGCTTTTGGTCGAGCTAGGGATTTTTTGTTTTTTCGTGAAGAGCCCAAAGCTATAAACTGTCCAATCAAATTTAAACCAATGAATAAGCCATTGGCTTTCCCCCGAAAAGAACTTTCGTTTTTGCCCAAGTATCTATAAAAAGTTCTGAGTGTCTATATTCCTCTAGATTAGACTCGTCTTCCCATTTACTAAATGTGTAGTAGACGTGATCCAATTGTGCATCCTTCTTTAATTCCAGATGCTTACATCCCGGAAAATTTGCAATCTTGTCCTTCACAGTCTCGAATAAGGCTAAGAAATCATCTACCCTATTTGGATCAAAATCCATTCTAACTATTCGTATTAACATAGTCTAACTATTTGCAAATTCTATAAGTACTGGAGAATCGACAGAGAGGCCAAGCAGTTCTGATGCATTTCCTTTGTTTATGCCTATTTGAAGATTACCTGAAGAATTGAAAAGAACAAAAATATCCCCAGATTCAACATCACTAAAGTACAAGTGAAAGTCGTCAAATTCCTCTCTTCCAAATCGAATAGTGTGTCTTACTTGGGAACCGTTGATATCTTTGATTTTTTCAACCTCCGATTTACTAATATTTGTAATAAGGTTTCCAAAATGGTCCACAGCAACTACATTTCCAGCTATCTCTCGCTTAGTCACTTTCAGTTGACGCGCAAACAAGACCTTTATTTCTTGCATTGGATTACCCAGACTGGAGAGACCTTTTCCTTCCGCCAGTTCAAGTGCAATTTTTGCTAAAACATTTTTTGCCGGGAATGTGCAATTTGAATGTTCCAGTTTTACAATTTGAGTAGGTTGTTTACCATTGAGCAAACTGAAAATACCTGAATCAAACCCGACAAAGTAGTGCCCATCAAGTTCCACCCCAATAAGATCGCACCGCTCAGCCATGCTATCTACGGCTACCAAGTGTACAGTCTTCTCGGGAAATTCTTTATAAACATGTTTTAATACATTGGCAGCATGAGCAATATCATAGGGTCTTATATCATGCGTAATGTCCGCAATCAGCTGACTCGGCGACTTTGACAGAATAGCCGCTCTGACTGATGCCACGTAGTGGTCTTTCGTACCAAAGTCAGACATGAAGGTTATTACTGCCATTTGGGGGATTTCAGCTTACATTTGTTCTTACAAAACTATATATTTTACCTACTAAGCATTAACTGAAATATCGATTGCTCGAAAAAATTATTACACTAGAAAATGTTTCATTGGTTGATTTCCTAGGAATAGAAAACCAAAACATAAAAACAATTGCTACAGCGTTCCCTGACAGTCAAATTGTAAGCCGCGGCAATGAAATCAGAATTAAAGGTTCTGCCCCTCAGATTTTAAAAATTAATGAGATATTAAACGCTCTCCTTTCTCACTACCATGAATTTGGGAAAGTAACTGCCGAAAACGTTAAGGACTTTGTAGACAACGAGGAAAATACCATTGATGCCGGACCCAACGCAAGTGCGCTAGTTCACGGCACAAGAGGGATACGTATAGTTCCAAAAACAATCAACCAGAAAAAGTTAGTTGCAGCTGTAGAAAAGAACGACCTTGTTTTTGCAATTGGCCCTGCCGGAACTGGCAAGACGTATATTTCAGTAGCACTAGCTGTTCGAGCCCTAAAAAATAAGGAAGTAAAAAAAATCATCATTACCAGGCCTGCAGTAGAAGCTGGAGAAAACCTAGGATTCTTGCCGGGTGATCTTAAGGAGAAAATTGATCCTTACCTTAGGCCCATCTATGATGCCTTAAGTGATATGATACCAGCTGAAAAACTTCGCTACTATAAAGAAAATGGTATTGTTGAAATAGCCCCCCTAGCCTACATGAGGGGAAGGACATTGAATGATGCATACGTGCTGCTGGACGAGGCTCAGAACACAACTCCAATGCAAATCAAGATGTTTTTAACCCGAATGGGTCCGCAATCAAAAGTGATTATCACAGGAGATCAATCACAGATAGACTTACCAAAAAAGCAGATCTCAGGCTTGATTGAGACCATGCGCGTTCTTAAAAATGTAAAAGGAATTGGCTTTGTGAACCTTGATGATAGAGATGTTGTCAGACACAAACTAGTAAAAGCGATCATTAAAGCATATAACAAGTATGACTCACAAAGTACTGAAAGCAACAAGTGAAGATCTTAAAACAAAGGCTTTTCAGATCAGAGAAGAAGTATTTGTGGTAGAACAAAATGTAGCATCAGAGGAAGAGTTTGATGAATTCGAAGAGGAATCTCATCATTTTGTAGCTCTTGATGAAAATAATAATCCGGTAGGCTCTGCACGCTGGAGATATACAGATAAGGGGATTAAGCTTGAAAGATTTACTGCCAAGAAATCGATGAGGGGTAGAGGCCTTGGGACTGCGATAGTCCAGGCGGTTATGGATGATATTGCAAAGAATGTCGAGTCAGGCACTTACTTATATATGCATGCTCAACTACCAGCGGTACCACTTTATCTGAAGTTTGGTTTTCAAAAAAAAGGTGATCAATTTGACGAATGTGGCATCATGCACTACCACATGTGGAAGAAGCTGTAAGAACTAGTTGCTTAAAACAAAATTGACCTGCCATTAAACCATCTACTCAAATTAAGGTTTACAAACTGTAGACAAGCTTCAGTCTTATTAAAAACAACAAAGGAAGCTTCTAACTAAGTCCAATCTTGCCATCATGTTTTTAAGGAAATATGATGAAAAAGACACACCTCCTACTACTTTGTTTCATTGCCATCTGTTTGGCTTCTTGCCAAGAAGATGAATTGGTATTGAATGATCGAGAAGAAGATAAAGTACCTGATCCAAAAGATCAGACTGGACTACATTGATTAATCTTGAATTCCATCAATATTGTACTTCTGGAATTCCTATCCATTCATCCGACTTAGCATTGTTTTAATTTTAGGAATCCTTGGCTTTGAGCATTTTCCAAAGTTCTGGCCTCAAACATTAGCCACATTATATACTGGTATCATAATCCTGGTGGCCCTTGTGTTGATATCAAACAAATTGGGATTCTACAAGCTTCGGCATTTAAATGGAGTGGTAAGTCTTTCAATTATTTTTCTGATTGGAGGTTATATAACCCAAATTAAGCACCTCTCCCAAAATGAGCTATTCAAAGCAGATATTATTGGGTTTTCGGGAATAATAATTTCTCCTAAAACTGAGAGAACTAACTACAATCGCTATGTTCTTGAACTAAGACATACCCTTTTAAAAAATGGGAAAATTTTGTCTTCAAATGGGAAAATTCATCTCTACATACGAAAAGATTCACTAGTTAAAGATTTCCAATACGGGGATCATATCAATGCAGAAGGGAAATACTTTGAACTTCAAAAACCTAGTAATCCCAATGAGTTTAATTACAAGAAATACCTAAGAAGACAAGAAATAGTTGCTCAGGCATTTGTAAATACAGCTGATGTAAATCTCTTAAAGCAAACTACTCCGAATGTTCTAATTAGATGGGCATACATACTGAAGTCAAAAGCCATCTTCGTAATAGATAAAAACATCCCCGTAGAAAGAGAGAACGGGATATTAAAAGCACTTTTAATTGGGGTAAAAGATCATTTGGATAATGAAATTAAGTTAGCATATTCATCAGCAGGTGCCATGCATGTTTTGGCTGTATCAGGCCTTCATGTGGGCATAATTTATATGGTAATCGGGCTGATCTTTGGATTCTTAAAACGTATAGGAAACTGGGGGAATTTCCTATTTACAAGCATCAGCCTAATCCTTATTTGGTTTTACGCTTTAGTGACTGGATTAAGTCCATCTGTTTTACGAGCATCCACCATGTTTTCACTCATTTTAATTAGCGAGGCTATAAATCGAGATTCCAACATTTATAATTCATTAGGATTGGCTGCTTTCATTTTACTTCTTTTCAATCCTTACCTCATCTATTCAGTTGGTTTCCAATTATCCTTTGCAGCAGTTTTTGGTATAGTATACTTACAACCTAAATTTTATCAATTGATTCATCCCAAATACATATTATTTGATAAAATATGGTCCATAACATCAGTCTCTATTGCTGCTCAACTAGCAACTTTCCCATTGTCAGCCTACTACTTTCACCAATTCCCCACCTACTTTCTTATTTCAAATATCATAGTTATTCCAACATCATTTATCATGCTTATCGGTGGTCTTTTTATGGTATTGGTTGATTCTATTATACCCGCTTTAGGAATGCTAATCGGCTGTATTTTGCAAAAGACCCTTTGGTTAATGAATGAAAGTATTGGCTACTTACAAATGCTTCCAAATAATATTATTGAATGGATCCACTTAGACCAAGTTGAGCTTTTTCTCACTTACGCAATAATCGTTACATTCATTTCAGCATTGCATAATCGATCATTTCCAGCCTTAGCAATAGCATCTTTTCTTTCATGCAACCTGATATTATGGACCGTTTTTACTTATGAGAAACAGTCACATCAGAATAAACTAATTTTCTATAAAGTATCAAATGGAATGGCGATCGATCACATAAGTGGTCATTCATCTAGACTATACGTAGATGATGTATTAATGAATGAAATAGAACTTCTTTCCTATCAAATTAATCCTTCCAGATTATCTCAACATTTAGATCCAATAGCTGAAGACATTACACCTATAAGTAATGGCTATTTTGTAAAGAAAGATGTGCTCAGGTTAGGTAAAATCGGTCCAAAAAGATTTGTGCTATTCGACTCCACAACATTTCATTTGAATTTTAATTCAATGGTGGAGACAGACATTATTTACATCAATAATGGTGCTGTAAAAAATCTTAGCTGGCTACAATCGCAATTCAATTTTGAACTGATCGTATTAGGAGTTAATAACTCTTATACCTATTCCAGAAAGATGAAAGCTCAAGCGGAAGAAATTGGATTAAACCTCCATTCAATTCGAGAGGATGGTTCATTTAGCATTGACCTTTGATTTGTTAGAATTTATCAGTCTATTCAATTTTTTGGCATAAAAAAAGAGCGGACAATGCAGCCCGCTCCGTTCACCACCAATCCCGACTAGCATCGGGAAAAAACTTACTACCGCCTAGTAGTAATCACAAATGTAATACATATACTGATTCACCAAAGCATATTTTAAAAAAACCGGTATGGTAAAAACCACTTTTTTACCATTTTACAATAGCACCAGCAAATGTTAAACCGCCCCCAAATCCTATTAGAAGGAGCGTATCACCCTTTTTGATGCCACCGTTAGCTTCGGACTTTGCAATTGCCAATGGAATTGATGCCGAGGATGTGTTACCAAATTCGGTGACACTTTCTGGTACTTTCGCCATCGGATAGTCCAAATTTTTAGCAATAGCTTCAATAATTCTAAGATTGGCACTGTGCGGTACAATATAATCCAAGTCATCAAGTGTCATTCCAGCTTTCTCTGCTAGCTCCTTTATTTTAACAGGGATATTGCTGACTGCCCACTTAAAGACAGACCTTCCATTTTGTACAATTTTACCGTGTGGGTTAATTCCCACTCCATTGATGCTATTTTTTTTATGGCTGATATATAGATCATGTCCAAAATCACCGTTTGTTCCTGAATTGAATGCAATGAAGTGCTCTTCCTCACTAGGCTCAACAAGTGCTGCACCGGCACCATCTCCAAAAAGTATACAAGAGGTTCTGTCTTGCATATCCATTGCTTTAGTGAGCGTCTCACTTCCAATGACTAGTACCTTCTTATAAATACCAGAATTGACAAAACCATGAGCCATCTGAAGTCCATAAATAAATCCAGCGCACGCGGCATAAATATCATTACATCCAGCGTTTGGTATTCCAAGCTTATACTGAACTCTGGATGCAGTATTTGGCATTATTTGATCGGGAGATGTAGTACAGACCACAATAAAATCAACATCTGTGACATCAGCACCACTACGCTCCACTAGATTCTCTACTGCCTTAACTGATAAATCACTTGCATATTCGCCATCTTTAGAGAAACGCCTGGTTTTAATACCAGTTCTTGAAATGATCCACTCATCGTTGGTGTCAATAAACTCTTCAAAATAATGATTGTCTACAATCTTCTCTGGCACGTAAGTACCAAATGCGGTTATTTTTGACATAATAAATATTTGGGGGATGTAAGTTGAAAAAGATTAATCTTTTGGGATATGTGCTTATTTCAAAAGCAAGTTGAATTACGATATTGGCAAATCCAAAGAACTACTTGTTTTCTTTTAGCATTTTTTCAACTTCTTGGAGCTCATCCCTTAAGCGAGCAGCTTCCATAAAGTCCAAATCTTTTGCAGCCTTTTCCATTTTTCTTCTTGTTTCATTCGCCAGTTTCGTCAATTGATCTTTTGACATATATGATACCACTGGATCTGCAGCTAAGGATTGTTCCTCTTCTATGTAGTACTTCTTAGCACCTTTTTTCTTATCGGCTACACCCGTCTGCCTTAGAATTTCATCCTTGGTTTTCTTTAGCGATAGTGGAGTAATACCATGCATTTCATTGTACGCCATTTGAATCCCCCTCCTCCGATTGGTTTCATCAATTGCAACCTTCATTGACCCGGTCACTTGATCCGCGTACATTATTACCTTGCCATGATCATTTCTTGCGGCACGGCCGATTGTTTGCACCAACGATCGCTCATTTCTTAAAAACCCCTCTTTGTCAGCATCCAAAATTGCGACCAAAGAAACTTCTGGTAAATCCAGACCCTCTCTAAGCAGATTGACCCCCACCAAAACATCAAACACTCCAAGTCTCAACTCTCTAAGTATCTCAACCCTATCCAACGTATCAACTTCTGAATGTATGTAGCGAGTTTTCACTCCCGCATTTAGCAAGTACTTAGTGAGTTCCTCTGCCATGCGTTTAGTTAACGTTGTGACCAAAACTCGGTCCTCCATTTCTATGCGCTGCTGGATTTCCTCCAACAGATCATCTATTTGATTTTGACTTGGTCTTACATCTATCACTGGATCAAGTAGTCCAGTAGGTCTAATAAGTTGTTCGATAATCACCCCTTCGGATTTGCGTAATTCATACTCACTTGGGGTGGCACTTACAAACACCACTTGATTAAGCATATCCTCAAATTCATTGAATGTCAGAGGTCGATTATCCATTGCAGAAGGAAGTCTAAATCCGTAATCAACAAGATTTACTTTCCGTGCGCGATCACCACCCCACATACCTCTAACCTGCGGAACTGTCACATGACTTTCATCAACAATCATTAAAAAATCATCGGGAAAATAATCGAGTAGGCAGAATGGTCTACTACCTGGAGATCGTCTATCAAAATATCGCGAATAATTTTCTACACCCGAACAGTAGCCGATTTCTCTGATCATCTCTAAATCAAATTCTGTTCGCTCCTTTAGCCTTTTTGCTTCAAGGAATCTTCTTTCATCCTCAAAAAACTGAACCTGCTCAACCATATCGTCTTGAATCTCTTTGATAGCGACCTGTAATTGATCTTTATCTGTAACAAAGAGATTTGCAGGAAAAATTGTGATTATACGTTCGTCAGATTGTTTTTCTCCAGTGATAGGATCTATACGCTGAATTGACTCAATTTCATCACCCCAGAAAATAAATCGATAGGCAAAATCGGCATAGGCTACAAATACATCAACAGTATCTCCTTTTACTCGAAACGTCCCTCTTTTAAATTCTGCCTCCGTCCGACTGTACAGAATATCAACTAAGTCGAAAAGAAACTTATTTCTCGGAATTACATCTCCTTCTTGAAGCTTGATGACATTCTTCCCAAATTCTTCTGGATTGCCAATACCGTAAATACAAGATACAGATGCCACTACGATCACATCTCTTCTTCCTGATAGCAGTGCAGATGAAGCACTAAGCCTCAACTTTTCTATTTCATCATTAATAGAAAGGTCTTTCTCTATGTAAACATTGCTGGTTGGGATATAAGCCTCAGGTTGATAATAGTCATAGTATGAGATAAAATACTCAACCGCATTTTCTGGGAAAAAGCGTTTAAACTCGCCGTAAAGCTGTGCGGCTAATGTTTTGTTATGACTTAAAACGAGCGTAGGCTTTTGGACTTGCTCAACAACATTAGCCATGGTAAATGTCTTTCCCGAGCCAGTTACTCCAAGTAATGTTTGTGCTGGCTCATCATTCTTTAACCCTTCCACAATTTGACGAATTGCTTCTGGTTGATCTCCGGTTGGACTGTATTCCGAAACGAGTTTAAAATCCATACATTAACTATTCCAAATTTGCCAAGATTGCTCAGCTTGAAGTTCCAACATCTCTAAGCCGTTTTTAGTTTTTGCCCCATGTTTTTCCCCTTGTAGCATAAATGCTGTCTCCTCAGGATTATATATCAAGTCGTAAAAGAATGTTCCTTTTTGAATTTTATGATATGGTAAGTCAGGAATCGTTTCATTTTTGGGATACATCCCTAGAGGCGTGGTATTAACAATGAGTTTAAACCGAGTGATGATATCAGGGTTTGCTTTTATCTGATCATAAGTATAGTCTCCACCTTTCATAGTCCGACTAACTTGATTGTATGGAATGCTTAGATCAGTAAGACCTGCTTGAACTGCTTTGGAAGCACCTCCTGATCCAAGTATTAATGCTTCGCCTTTAAAATTCCCCATCCAGGATCTTAAAGATTCACGAAAAGCCATATAGTCTGTGTTGTAACCAGTAAGAATCCCGTTCTTTTTGAGAATGACATTTGCGGCTCCCACTTTTATGGCGCTAACGTCTTGCTTATCCAGATACTTAATTACATTTTCTTTGTGAGGCACAGTCACATTGAGGCCTTTTAGATCAGTGTGTTTCAGCCATAATGCTGGAAATTCATTCAAATACTCCATTTCAAAAAGATCATACGAATGATCTTTGAGACCTAGTTCTTTGAATTTCTTCTGAAAGAAGTTTTGTGAGTAGCTATGACTCACAGGATATCCGATCAAACCAAAGCGCTTCATATATGCTAAAGTTAAATCAAGAACTTAATCCAACCTAACGACTAGTTGTCTTCAACATTGGATTTTCGCTCCATCCAAAAAACGATAAAAAATCCTGTGGTTATTAGGAACAGAGATAATAAGAATGAAGAATCCATTTGAGGAAGATTCCATATATAACCCACGGCTTTTTCCTTACCTGAAAAAGTCTCTGTGATTGTGATTTTCCAAGGCCATATTATCAATAGCGAGCCAAATACAAAACCACTCAATATTGCTATTGTTTCATTCTTAAATCTGGTGAAAAAATATGCCAAGACCCTTGATAGGGCAACTAACCCAACCACACAACCAATAGCAATTGGTACTATAATTTTTAATTCCAGGGCGCTAATTGCCTTTAGCACAAGTAGATAGTTACCCATTAGCAGTAAAATGTAAGATCCTGACAACCCTGGCAATATCATACTACAGACCGCTACCACTCCGCAGAGTATTAAATATAAGAACGATTCATTTGGTTGTGCTGGGGGTAAAAATGCAATGGCCACAGCAATAGCCGTTCCGATAATAAAAGTGATAATTACTGAAATAGATACTTTACTTATTTGACGCGAGACACTGATCACAGAGGCAATAATCAGCCCAAAAAAGAATGATAAAGTAAGAGTTTCATACTTATCAAATGCAATCTCAAGCGCTTTTGCAAGACTAAGAATACTTACGAAAACCCCTAGAAATAAGATCGCCAGAAAACGAAAATCAACTTTAGCAGCAAAATCTTGAAACTTAAAGCCCAATAATAGCTTCATGGCCTGAAGATCTATATTCTTAAGCGCTTGAATTAATCGCTCATATATACCTGTAATAAAAGCAACTGTACCTCCTGAGACTCCGGGAATCACATTAGCAGCACCCATCGCCATCCCCTTTAAAAAAAGCCTTAGGTTGTCCATATATTATAGAAAGTGACTAAATGTGTCTCCTCTTAGTCCAAGTCTAATCGTTTCTAATGGGATGACTTCTTTAGGAGCAATATTCCCCAGATTAACGTTGGAGCCGCACAACTTTATGAACCACACTTGTTGAGCTTTTTGAGGTGCTTCCCATAAGATTTTTTCTGCAGGAATTTGGGTTAAAATTTCTTCAACCAGACCTTGTCTTACTTCGCCAGAATCTCTGAAAAGACCCACGTTACCACTTTCTCTAGCTTCTCCAATAACCTTCCACGCCCCGGCTTCCAACTCCGTGCTCATCTGCTCGATCCACTTATAAGGAGGAATAATCTTAGCAGCATCCTTCGAGCCCACCTCACTTAGTACAGTAACTTGTTTGGCTAGCGTAGAAATATATTCACACTTCTTTTCATGCTCCATTACTAGAGATCCATCTGAAACTTCAGCGTACTCTAGGTCAAATTCATCCAAAATCTTCTGATAGTCTGTAAATTGATCTCTAACGATGAAGGCCTCGAATAATGTACCTCCAAAATAGCAAGGAATTCCAGCTGACTTATAAAGAGCTATCTTCTCCTTTAGCTTGGGATATACAAACGAAGTAGCCCATCCGAACTTAACGATATCAATGTATTCACCACTTGTTTCGATCAAGTCCTCAACTTCCCTCAAACTAATGCCTTTATCCATGACCATGGTATAGCCTTCAGTTCTAGGTTTTGATGTCCTCTCCGGTAGGTTGTTAAGATGATAATTCATTTAGGATTTTTGATGTCAGGAAAAATAAGCCCCAAAAATCACAAATTATCTTTAGATGATCAAAGTTATTTTTGGTCGTTCCTAAACTGATCGATAATTCTGTACAAAGCCTTTTGTGTAGGTAGGTTTGGAAAGAAGTCAAAAAGTACTTCGTGAGCATCAAAATCAAGAATCAATGCGGTTTCTAATCTATTGATTGCATTCTTATAACTACCTGAACCAATTAAATAAACCACTCCTCGATAATACATTTCAGCATTATCGGGACATTCATCAAGTCCTTGTTCCAATACTGAAATAGCTTCTTCATAGTTGCCTTGCTCGTAGTACACCATTGACCAATCAAGCCATATTTTCGGATCTTCTGCATCCATCTCGCTAGCTTCTTTGTAAGCTTCTATTGAAGACACCAAATTACCAGTCTTATATTCGGCATCAGCAACTGCCTTCCAGTAGAGTACATTTTCAGCATCAATTTTTAATGCTTTATTTAAAAAATGAATTGCCTCATACCACTTTTCTTGAAGCGCCAGTGAAACTCCTACACCATACCATGCTTCATGATATAGTTGATCAAGTTTAGTGGCTTTTTGATAGTATTTTATAGCTAAGTCAAGCTGTTGAAGCTTTTCATAAGCTGCACCTATGTGACAGTACGTTTCTGGAGAAGCTCCTTCTTGATCATAAGTCTTGAGATATGCAGCTAATGCTCGATCATATCTACCAAGATTCATAAGTGCATTTCCCAAATTGAACCATGCACTACTAAATTCTTCGTCAATTGCTGTTGCATATTCATAGGCATCAATGGCTTCTTCAAATCTCGATAGCTTATTGAACACTATTCCTAAGTTGTACCATGCATATTCAGAATATGGATCTTGATCAATGAATTTCTTGTAGTAAGATAAGCTGCTTTCTAACTCGCCTGAAACGTCGAGACAATATGCAAGTTCGTATAATGCATTTTCATTGAGCATATTGATCTCTATTGCCAATTTATATTGCTCTGCGGCTTCTTTGTATTTACCCATCCCCTGATACGCCATCCCCATGCTGAAGTAAACTTCATCTTTATCCTCAACATTAATTATCGCCCTCTCATAAGCATCAATGGCGTCTTCAAATTCTGATAACAAACAATGTATTGCTCCTTTCTGAAGAAGAAGCTCAGGATCATTTGGTTGTATATTCAATGTTTCATCTAAAAGATCTATTGCATCGTCAGACTTTTCCATCTTGACAAGTACATCCGATTTTTCAATTGTAATATCAATCGAGTATGGATACAATTCTAATGCGACAGTCGCAGCTTTAAGTGCTTGATTCAATTTATCATTCACACTATAGTAGCTGATTATGCGAATCAAGGCTTCTTCATCAAAAAAATGATTTTCTCTGTTTTTAAGGAATGCTTCATACTTCCGAATCAACTCCCTCTCTTCCTTACGTTTATGTTCTTCAGCCATGGTGAACGATCAATTTGGCGGTAAATAGTTTAAAAGAAATTTAGGTGAAAATGTACGTAAATACCTTGTTTAATGGGGTAAAAAGTTTTCCACACTCTTATAAAAGTTCATGATTTTTTAACGCCCCTTCCTTGATAGCATTTTGGACGACCTTGGATTTTAGACCCTTCTCTAAAAAATTTAAATGTGATTCTCGATGCAAATCTGATCCTAAAAAATCCACCATCTTATTTTTAAGCAAGGCCTTGGCTATTTTCTCTGGAGTCGCCCCATAATAGCCCCCCAAAGAGCCAAATGTAACTTGAAACAGCACACCCATGCTTTTTAGTTCAATCAGCCAATCTAGACTGCCTTCTAAAAACTGATAACGTTCTGGGTGTGCCAATACTGGAGTATAACCTGCTGATTGCATATCAAACATGACCGATTCGAAAAAAACCGGCTTGTTTAGAAATGATGATTCAACCAAAACATGCTTTCCTCCAAATGACAGTATCAACCCACCTTCTTTTACTTTTTTTTGAAATGATTCATCGACGAAATATTCAGCGGCGGCCTCTACTTCAATTTCAAGATTCAATCTGCCAATCTCATCCTGCAGTTTGCTCAATCCACTAAGTATGATCTCAGGAGTATTAGGGTAACTAGGATGTATATGAGGAGTGGTAATTACCTTTTTGAATCCTAGATCCATCAGTCGTTTCAGCATATTTATACTCTGACCTAACGACTGTGATCCATCATCAACATTCGGAATCAGGTGAGAGTGTAAATCAAGACTTAATTTAGCATACTTCTTATTGAAGAATCCCATTTTAGAATAAGTTCTTAATTGAAGAAGTCACCTTTTCAACTTTTGATTCATCATCCGTGTAATAGCCATAACCATAGCCATAGCCATAGCCGTAACCTGGCGTAGAATCTATTGAGTTAAGAATTGTTGTTAAGTTGGAAAACTGATTGCTCGATTTGAGATCATTTAGAACTTTGACAAAATTTCTTTTTGAATAATCTGCTCGAACTATATAAAGCTGGATGTCGCAATATTTCATAACAAGCCGGCCGTCTGTCACCAAACCAACAGGTGGTGTATCTAGAATCACAACATCAAATTTTTTATTTAACTCATCAATCATCTTCTGAAATGAGTTTTGGAGCAAGAGTTCCGAAGGGTTTGGCGGCGTAGGACCCGCAGCTATAAAATGCAAACCTTCAACTGGTGTCTCTTGAATGCTATTTTTAACACTGCTCTTACCAGCCAATATCGTACTTACACCGTCAGTTTTACTAACACCCCCTAAAGCAAGGTGAACTTTAGGTTTTCTCATATCAATATCTACCACACAGACCTTTTGTCCGGTCATTGCCATAATGGCCCCAAGATTTGCAGCTACGAATGTTTTGCCTTCACCAGAGATCGTAGAGGTAACGCTAATTGTCGATTTGCTATTAGTATTGACAAAATCAAGATTTGTCCGGATTGTCCTCAGCGCTTCACTCAATGAACTCTTAGAATCTTTTCTAACAACCAATGAAGTCTGACTCAACGCTTCTTTTTTATACTCTGGGATTGCACCTAAAACTGGCACTTTAGCAAGCTTCTCCAATTCCCTTACACCAGCAATCTTATTGTGAATTAAATATCTGATTAAAAGAAAGATTACACTGACAATAAATCCAACCATAAATCCAGCAACAACGATCAAGGTTTTCTGAGGCTTGATTGGACTAGTTGGAACCGTCGCCGGAGAAAGAACTACATTTTTAGTTACTGTACCAGCTCTTGTGATTTCTAGTTCCATCTTCGATGTCTGTAGCGAAAGCATGAATTCTTCTTGCAAATCATATAGTCTTCTATTCTTACCATATTCTGTACCCATTGATGGTAGTTGAGATAGGTTATTCTCAAGAATATTTCTCCTTCTATCAATTTGAATTAATCTATCATCAAGTGTTGTTTCATAGGATTGCAGTAATTCTGAAAGCAACCGCTTATTCTTATCAAGCTTATTATCTATCTGCTCAATTATGTATGAAGTTTCGTTGTACGAAGCCAGTTTAAGCTCTCGCTCTTGCTGCAATTCTGAGTATTCTACAATAGACTCACCTAAGGATTTTGGAAGCTGTTCAAGCAGTAGAGGGTTAATCGCAATTGCATTTTTTTCATTGACTTGTTTCTGAATTAAGTCCAGATCGTTGATATTTCGTCTTATTCCATATCTCTGCGAATCCAGAACTGCAAGCTGCTCGATGGTACGATTAAGATCTTCTCCCAAATCTGTAGTCCTATTTTCGATGGTAAATTCTTCAAAATAGTCCTCGTATTCAGAAAGTCTTCCTTCGGTAGCAAGAATCTGTTCGTCGAGAAAATCTATCTTTTGTTCTATCGCCACATTTTTGACCTCTTTGGTGTATACCAGATATAGAGAGTCTATAAGATTTACCAGATCTCGGGCTTTATATCTATTAAAATCAGAATACGATACTTTAATAGTTTTGGCATTAAAATTCTCCGGGGAGACATTCAAATTTGACTGCAATTGACTTATTAAAGCATCTTCACTACTAATGATAAAAAAATATTTATTTTCATCCTTTGAATTATAGTAATCCGTTCTTTGGATTAATAGATTGAAGTTAGAATTTTTAATTTCTTCATTGAAGATATGAGTCTCATTGACTTCAACTCCGTTTTTAACATATGAGAGTGAAAATGAATCTTCTGCTCCAAATTCGATATCAAACGGAATGTCAAAAAAAGCTGAATTATGAATCTTGTACGATACAATGAATGGTGAATTTCTGTAACGCTCATCTGTAAGATATCGCCCGTAAACGTGGTATGACACGTTTATCTTAGCAGCATCCGCAACTCTGGAAAGAAAAAGTCGCGACTTTATCAATTCTATTTCACCAGAGATCTCATTCCTTTCTTGCGTATTTACAATTTCTACAAGACCCAGCACATTTGCCTCACTTTCAAATTCTAGCTTAATTATGGATTCCGAATTGAAAATTGGTTTTGTATATCTAACGTATAGATAGGAAAGTACTGTGGTAAGGATAATGAATCCAACCATCCAATATTTACTTCTCTTTAGTACATACCAAAATCTTTCTAAATCGAATGATTCTAAAATGTCCTTTTCGTCTTCAGAATAATTGTAATTCGCCTGTCCGTTACTTTCCATCATAAATTCTGTACTACAACGATTAATGTGAGCACACTTGATACTATACTTAATGCTGGAGATACATCACGTAGGGTTTCCAGCCATGGCCTCCTCCACGGCTCAACATAGATAACGTCTCCTGGTTGTACAGACATATTTGTTTCCCTCATGCCACTGATCGTACTTAGATCCACCCTATACACAGTTTCTCCTCTAATCAGTTTAATATTTTGTGCTTTAGCTCCCAATTCCAAGCCCTCAGATGAGGCTAAGACCTCTATTAAGCTTGTGTTTTCATTTGAAAGTGGAATCACCCTCCCTCCTGGAGCTCCTAAGACAAATACTCTTCGGTTAGTGATTCTTAGTTTAACAAAAGATCCTTTGTATACCTCATTAAATTTTTCTGCGATGGCTCGTTCGGCCTCAAACAAAGTCATGCCGGTTAAATTCATATCTCCAATCATTGGAAATGTGACTATTCCGTTTGACTGGATTATGTATTGGAAATTGTCTTTGAATAGTTGTTGCTGCTGCCCCGGATTAGTTACTAATTCCAGGTTTGGGTCAATTAAACGTTCCCCATTATTTGTAAATACATCCAGAAGCAGTGCATCATTGGATTTAAGGAGATAATTTCCATCAATTTCAGCGGTGGCCTTAGCTAAATCCTCTTCGGTGAAATTTTCATCAAGCTTAAACATTATATCCTGCTTATAAGCTTTACAACTGCTTAAAACAGCGATTAAAAGAAGTAATACTAAACGGTTCACAGATAAGTGTTTAAAGCCGTAAAAATAGGCCAAATTTTTCGGGATCACTGGATGATTCGATGTATCGTATCTTCATACATATCAATGACTATTTTTTCATCGTAAGTTTCCTCAACAAGCCTTCTAGAATTTTGTGCCATTTGCTGTCTTTCATCAAAGCTTAAAGAAAGAAAGAGTTTTATTTTATCCACGATACTCTCTGGGGTTTTTACGTCGAATAAAAAACCATTGTATCCATCCCGAACCACATCCCTACAACCAGGAACATTTGATGTAAGAAGTGGCCTCCCCATGGCTCCCCCTTCAAGCAAGGTTCTTGATGTTCCCTCTCTATACGATGGCAGCACAATAGCATCATGGCTGCTCATTATCTCAGCTACTTTATCTGAATGTTCGATATAGTTGATCCAACCCGAGTCAATCCAGTGCTCCAACTCTTCTCTTTGAACAGACCTAGCATGTTCTTGATCAAATTTTCCAACAAGTGTAAATCCAATAGCATTATCATCAGCAAAATAAGAAGCAGCTTCTGCAAATTCTCGAACACCCTTCTCAATAATCACCCTTGAAACCATAACAAATTTTATTGTTTCATTTTTAGGGTAAGGAGTAGGTATAAATTGTTTCAAATCGATTCCTGATCCTGGTAAAATTGAAATATCATCATCACTGATTTTAATAATTGACGTAAATAGTTTTTTATCATCATGATTTTGAAAAAAGACATGCTTACTAAACCTAAAGGCCAACTTATAAAGCGATAAAGCCATTTTGCCTGCAATGCCTTCTACAAGAAAAACAGTGCCCAGACCACTCACATTACAAAAGACTGGCACATTATTAAACTTCCCTGCCAGACAGGAATAAATGTTTGACTTGATAGTAAATGCAAGTACCACATGTGGCTTCTCTGACTTGAAAAACTTATGGAGCTGCTTTAAGTACTTCAAATCTTTAATTGGATTTGCTCCAGTTCCTTCTAGTGGAGTTTCAATCCATTTTACTCCCCATTCGATAACCTTTTCGGTATACTCATCTTTAGGTGTAAAAACTAACACCTCACATCCCTGAGCGAGGAAATGGGTCACGAGTCCCTTGCGGAAATTGTAGATATTCCAACTTGTATTGGCAACAAAAGCAATCTTCACAGTGTAATCTTTGAATTGCAAACTTTTGTAAGCTATCGCTTATTGACAAACTTTGCGAGGAATATGATCGAAACTGCAAAAAAGAACGCCCGAGGAATATTGGTAGCAATCGGCTCTAAGTCGGAATCTGACGAACGCCTTCAAGAGATGATGGACGAATTAGAGTTTCTATCCCAAACATTACAAATTGAAATTCAGGGGAAATTCACTCAAAAGCTTGAACACCCTGATCCAAAAACATTTGTTGGGAAAGGTAAACTCGAAGAAATAAATACCTTTTGTAAAATGGAAAAGGTAGACGTCGTGGTTTTCGATGATGATCTCTCACCTTCTCAACTTCGAAATTTAGAGCGTGAGTTAAAGGTTAAAATTTACGATAGAAGCTTGCTGATTCTGGACATTTTTCTAAAAAGAGCAAAAACAGCCCAAGCTAAGACACAAGTAGAATTAGCCAGATTCCAATATTTATTACCCCGCCTCACAAGAATGTGGACACACCTCGAAAGACAAAGAGGGGGTACTGGTACTCGAGGGGGCGCAGGTGAAAAAGAAATAGAGACAGACAGACGTGCAATTCGGGATCAAATAAATGTTCTCAAAAAGAAGCTTGAGAAAATCGAAAAGCAGTCTCAAACTCAAAGAAAATCTAGAGGTGGTATTGTTAGGGTTGCATTAGTTGGTTATACGAATGCTGGTAAATCAACTCTGATGAAGCTGATGAGTAAGGAAAAAGTGTATGCAAAAGATGAATTGTTTGCAACAGTAGACTCAACCGTACGAAAGGTAGTACTCAACAACCTCCCATTCTTATTGTCCGACACTGTTGGGTTTATCAGAAAGCTCCCTCACTCACTTATTGAATCTTTTAAATCAACCCTAGCAGAAGTGATGGAGGCAGACATATTGCTACATGTTATCGATGCCTCAAACCCATCTTATGAAGATCACATTAGAGTAGTTGATGAAACTTTAGGTGAAATTGGTGCCGGGGAAATCACTACAATTAAAGTATTTAATAAGATCGATCGTTTGGAAGAAGAATTGACTGCAACAGGTAATGGTTTGTCTATAAAAATAAGTGCTAAGACAGGTGGCGGAATTCCTGAATTAAGAGCATTACTTACTGAAGAAGTCAAAAAAGTGCACATGAAAATCTATCCAAATTATATGCATCCTGAGGTGTATTAGTTTTGGCATACTTTTGTCTTTCTTCTAATTCTGGCCCCGTAGTTCAATGGATAGAATAGAAGTTTCCTAAACTTTAGATGTGAGTTCGATTCTCGCCGGGGCCACTTATTACTTACACCACTAGGTCACCAATTACTTTTCCGCTTGTCTTTATCCCTAGAAGCATAAACAGCTTAAACTCACGTTATACAGATATATCTGATTTAGCTACAATGAAGTTTGAATCAGTTATGGGTTGTGGTGACTCAGGGGTCCTTATTTTATAAGGGCCCTTCCTTATATCAAATCACCTCCAAATCTTAGGTGTAATTGAAATCAATAATCCGTTTTTACAGATTTGTTAAAAGGCAGACCTAATTGATATTTGATATCCTCATCCCTACTACCATCTGTCACATCCAATCCATACTTAATCTTCGAGGTATCATCATAGGTAAACGTACCAAACATTCTATCCCAAATGGACAGCACATTCCCAAAGTTAGAATCAGTCCATGGACGTTCGAAGTGATGGTGAAATTTATGCGTATTTGGAGTAATAATGATGAAGCTAAGCGCTCTATCCAATCCTTTTGGCAATTGAATATTTGCATGCGTCCAATAAGTGAAGAATATCGTAATGGTTCGGTAAAAAAGGTAATACGCTATTGGCATGCCAAAAATTACAAATGTGATGAGTGCCAAAGTTTCTCTTAATACAAATTCTATCGGATGCTGACGTACACCGGTGGTCAAGTCTACTTTAGTATCACTATGATGCACCAAATGTAATTTCCACATCCACTTTACTCTATGGAGTAAAAAGTGTGCGAAATATTGAGAAACTAAATCTAGCGCAACAAAAGAAACTAAAAGAGCAGCCCAAGTAGGCATTGCAATCCAGTTTAAAATACCAAACTCTGCTTCTGTTGTCCAATTCATTACACCTAGCAGTAAGACTCCATATGCTACATTGATAATCATCAGTAGTGCTAAAAAAAACAGATTTACTCCATCATGCTTCAGGCGCTTATAATCATGCCTAACCAATGGGATAATATTCTCCAGGATAAAAAAGAATGCAAGGCATATTCCAACCCAGGCAATCTTTTGAACAGTTGTCAATCCAGCAAAAAAATTCAGAAATTCTTCCATCACTTACTACTTAAAAATTCTAACGAATATACTAAGTGACAGCCAAATTGTTTGATCTTAAAATTCGCAATTACCAGGAGTCCTCGGGAAAGGTATTACATCTCGTATGTTACCCATACCTGTTACAAATTGGATCATACGCTCAAAACCTAGCCCATATCCACTATGAGGTACCGTTCCAAATCTTCTGGTATCTAAGTACCAAGACAGCTCTTCACTCGGGATATTCATTTCCGCCATACGTGTTTCCAAGTTTGCCTTACGCTCTTCACGCTGAGATCCTCCTACTATTTCTCCTATCCCTGGGAACAATACATCCATTGCAGCAACTGTCTTGTCGTCATCATTTTGACGCATATAGAAGGCCTTAATTCCTTTTGGATAGTTATAAAGGATGACTGGTTTTTTAAAGTGTTTCTCAACTAGAAATCTTTCGTGCTCAGACTGCAAATCATCTCCCCATTCATCTATTAAAAACTGAAACTTCTTCTTTTGATTAGGCTTAGAGCGTCTTAGAATTTCAATGGCATCAGTATAAGAAACACGTTCAAATTCATTATCAGCTACAAACTGAAGTCTCTCTAAAAGACTCATTTCTGATCTTTGATGCTGCGGTTTGGCTTTTTCTTCGTCTTCAGCCCGCTTGTTCAAAAATTGTAAATCATCTTTACAATGTTCGAGTGCATGCTTAACCATGTACCTTAACATCTCCTCAGCAAGGTCCATTGTATCGTCTAAATCATAAAATGCCATTTCAGGCTCCACCATCCAAAATTCAGCTAAGTGTCTTGCTGTATTGCTATTCTCGGCTCTGAAAGTAGGTCCAAACGTATATATATCAGATACAGCTAAAGCTGCTAATTCTCCTTCCAATTGGCCTGAAACAGTCAGGTTTGTCTCCTTTTCGAAAAAATCTTGTTTGAAGTCAATATCTCCATCTTCGGTTTTTGGAACATTGTTCAAATCCAAAGTTGTAACTCTAAAAGTCTCACCGGCACCCTCTGCATCTGACGCAGTTAGGATTGGAGTATGTACATATAAGAATCCTTTCTTATGAAAAAAAGTATGTAGCGCATATGCCATTTCGTGCTTGACCCGAAAAACAGCGCCAAAGGTATTTGTACGTGGCCTTAGGTGAGCGATTTCTCTAAGAAATTCCAACGAATGCCTTTTCGGTTGGAGAGGATATTCGTCCGGATGAGCCTCTCCAAGTACTTCAACACTTTCAACTAAAAGTTCTAATGCCTGACCCGCTCCTTGTGATTCGGCAAGTTTCCCTAGTACTGATAGACTTGCTCCAGTTGTGATTTTTCTTAATAATTCTTCATCAACTTTCGGAACGTCTATCACTAGTTGCAAATTATTAATTGTGGAGCCGTCATTTAAAGCAACAAACGCCACATTCTTGCTTTCTCGCTTAGTTCTCACCCATCCTTTTACACATAATTCTTGTCCCGATTTTCCATCGTTAAGAATTTGCCTGATTTTTGTTCTTCTAATTTTATCCACCTTGATTAAATATTTGCGCGGCAAAAGTAACGAATGTGATATTTTTGACATATTAGGATTTAAATAATGCAAAAACTCTCTTTAACTCAATCATTACAACAGAAGCTGTCTCCCCAGCAGATTCAGTTCATAAAACTTCTGCAAGTACCAACCGCAGAACTAGAAGCTCGTGTTGAAGAAGAGTTAGAGGTAAACCCAGCCTTAGAAGAAGGAAAAGAGGAGAAAGAATCTGAAGATCAAAATGATGATTACGAAGAGGAGTTTGAGAATCCTGCTGAAAGCATAGAAGATTACCTTCAGGATGATTATGCTGGATATAAGATGCAAGGAGATGGTCGCAATCCAGATGAAGAAGATAAAGAGTCTCCGATCTCAGTTGGTAAGAGTTTGCATGAACACTTAATCTCACAGCTAGGCTATTTAAAACTTGATGAAAGACAAGAGGTTCTTGGTAGGCAACTAATTGGCAGTATTGACTCAGATGGATACATTCGTCGAGAACTCGAGGCTATAGTCAATGATCTGGCTTTTTCTCAGGGAGTTGAAACTGACGAAGAAGAGTTAGAAGACCTCCTGTACAAAATTCAAAATTTTGACCCTGCAGGAGTTGGAGCAAGAAGTCTTCAGGAGTGTCTTTCCCTTCAATTGGAAAGAAAAGATGATGATAGCGAGACGGTACAGATAGCAAGACGTATCATAGACTCATGCTTTAATGAATTTTCAAAAAAGCATTACGAAAAGATTTCTCGAAAACTTAGCCTTACTGATGAGGACTTGCTAAGAGAGGCTATATATTTAATTACCAAGTTAAACCCGAAGCCTGGAGGCACGGGAGATGAAGTTGCCAAAACCCAATATGTCATACCAGACTTCATCCTAACTAACAATGATGAGAAACTAGAGCTTTCGCTAAACTCAAGGAACGCTCCACAGCTGAAGATCAGTCGATCATATTCCGAAATGTTGCAGGCATATGATAAAAGTGATAAAAAAGATAAGAAGCTTAAGGAAACCGTTTCATTTATCAAGCAAAAACTAGATTCTGCAAAGTGGTTTATAGACGCCATTCGTCAAAGACAGCAGACATTACTAAACACCATGCAGGCAATTATTGACTTCCAGTATGATTACTTTCTTGAAGGAGATGAAAGTAAGTTGAAGCCAATGATACTAAAAGATATTGCTGAGAAAATTAACATGGATATTTCAACGGTATCAAGAGTAGCTAGTAGCAAAGCTGTTCAAACAGAATTTGGAGTATTTCCACTCAAATACTTCTTTTCGGAAGGTATTTCAACAGAATCTGGTGAGGATGTAAGTAGCAGAGAAGTCAAGAATAAGCTTAAATCATTCATTGATGAAGAGGATAAATCAAAGCCTCTTTCCGATGAAAAACTTGAAAAGGCTTTAAAAGAATGTGGCTATAATATTGCAAGAAGAACAGTCGCGAAATATAGGGAGCAATTAAACATACCTGTGGCACGCCTCAGAAAAGAGCTTTGAAAATTCTAATGAAGATTATCTCGGTGGTTTGCCACCCATTGCTCATGGCGACCTATTTAAGCTATGTGCTTTTCCAAGAAGCTCCTGAACTATTTCCTCGTGTAATTCCTCAAGCAGCCTCTCAATTTATATTGGTTATTTTCATTACAACCTGTGTGATGCCGGCTTTAAGTATCTTTTTATTAAAGACGTTTTCTTTCATTTCTAATCTAGAATTGACTGATCGAAAAGAACGTATTAAGCCATTCATCTTCATTGCATTTTATTATGCGGCATCATCCTACCTATTCTTAGTGAAATTGGAAATGGGACCAGTATTCATGACAGTTATGATTGGCGTCACTGTGTTGATAATTCTACTATCAATAATTACAGCGTGGTTTAAAATAAGCATCCACGCAGCGGCCATATGGAGTGGTGTAGGTTTCGTAAGCGCCCTTATCATTACCATGGGAATTGACCTTGGTGGTTATTATTACGCATTAATTATATCTGCCGGTTTAACTGGAACCAGCAGGCTTCATCTAGGATACCATCAACCAAAAGAAGTATGGTCAGGTGCTATGTTTGGATTCTGGTATAGCTTTCTGGTGATGCTATGGTTTATTTAGAATCCGGTTAGATTAATTCCAACTGTTGTCATAACAGGGTTAGATCCGTCAGGGAAAGCATCATTAAATACATTGGAAACATACCTTTTATAAAATAGATGTACACCTCTAAAACCCGCCCGAATTTGATATCCATATCGGAAAGAATTCAGGTTGAATTTTCCAGAATTTTTCTCTCGTACAGTCTCACCATTAAGATCATACTTCCATTTTGTATGCGCATTTAGTCTTAAGCCTACAATACCTCCAACGCCAAGGAATAGTCCTTCCCCATCTTGGCTACCTAGTGGGTGAAATCTAAATTCTACTGGAATATCCAGATAGGTCATCGCAAGTTTATTCTTGCTATAATTATCTGTGTTTGCTCCAACAGAAACAGCTCGCAATGTATCATCCACAACTTTGTTACTAAATAGTGTAGACGAATCTCCCAAACTCATTTTCTCTAGACCAAGTCCAATTCCATAATTAAACGAAAACTTACTTCCGAAAGCTTTTCTTTTGGTGTAATAAATAGCGATTGACTTGGCAGCCCAATTTCTTCTCTCTAGTGCACCTGGCATAGATGACCAAACATTGAAGCCAACATCTACCATTACTTCACCTGGAATATCTGGTCGTTTCAATTCTTTTTCCTCTTGTGCTGAAGCACTCACTACTAAAAATACGATTAGTACTCCGAAAATATATCTCATGTTTTTTATCATAATTCCTGCAAAGAAGTGGCTTTTTCCTGTTATTAGTTCTTAACGAATGTTAAATGATTCAAAGCCATCACCTAGAAAAATTTCGGCAAAGATAGAATCATGGAGCAGTAACGAAAATTTTAATGCATAATTGTTAGTTTTGCGCTCCCAAAGGACTCGTAGCACAACTGGATAATGCACCTGGTTACGGCCCAGGAGATTGGGGGTTCGAATCCCTCCGAGTTCACTTAAAGCCTAGCATCGCTAGGCTTTTTTGGTATTTAGCATTCTTACAATTAACATTTGACCAACTCATTTATATTTTTTATCGATTTTCCGATACCACTTCGAGGGTAGAATGCTAATATTGTAGGGAAAGAAAATCATTCTTTATGCCAAAGATTACTCGCATTGCGACCTATGTGTGCCTTACCTTCTTGTCGCTTTCTATTTATGGACAAATTTCCTTGTTAGATATTGGAGACGTTTCTTCAATTACTCCCGAGCAAATACAGCTCATACAATCTGAATTAACAGCAAGGGGATTCTCTACTTCAGATTTTGAGGTAATCGCTCGCGCCCAAGGATTGTCAGAAGATCAGATTTCTCAGCTAACTAAACTTATTGAAGCATCTAATCAATCAACAACATCTACAAATTTCGATGATGTTCCAACCATAACTAAAGATGTAGATGAAAGTGACCTTAATACCAATACAGACATCGAGACACCTGTTATTTATGCTGAGGACAGTGTGAAAATTTTCGGTATGGATTTGTTTTCAAATTCGCGATCAAGCTTTGAGCCAAGGCTGGATGTACCTACACCATCCGATTATACATTAGGCCCGGGCGATGAATTATTATTAGACTTCTGGGGAGCTACTCAACAATATTTTGACCTGACAGTAAGCGATGAAGGGACGGTAAGACCCAAAGGGATTCGACCTATCTATGTATCCGGATTAACCATTAAGCAGGCTGAACGAAAAATTATCAGCAGAATGTCTCAATATTATTCAGGATTGAATGGCAATCCGCCATCTATCAATTACGAACTGGGGCTGACGCGAATCCGTCTAGTCGAAGTTCAGGTTGTAGGAAGCGTTAAAAACCCGGGAACCTACTCTCTATCTTCATTATCTACCGCATTCACTGCAGTAGAAGCGGCTGGAGGGCCAAGTAAAGATGGTACTTTCAGAAAAATTAGAGTTATTCGTGAAAACGAAGCTGTTAGTGAAATTGATCTTTATGGATATTTATTAGAGGGGAAGAGAAACGGGGATATCAGAGTTCAGAGCGGGGATGTTATTTTGATTAAAGACACTGATATCACAGTCAATATTGATGGTGACATCCGCAGGCCTGCAAGATTTGAAATGCTAGAGGATGAGACAATTGAAGATTTAATTAGCTATGCTGGTGGATTTTCTGCCACTGCGCTAAAGGGTGACATTTTCGTTGAACGCTATGGGGAAAACAACCTTGAGCTTTTGGAAGTCTCCAAGGAACAATACTCAAATTTTCAGTTACAAAATGGTGACAAAATCAGAGTAAGTAAAATTCTTTCGAAATTCTCAAATAAAATTTCTATTACTGGGGCAGTAGAAAGACCTGGTGACTACCAACTGGTTGAAGGCATGAAACTTACTGATTTGCTCCAAAAAGCTACACTTAGAGGCGATGCTGCTTTGAATGCAATCTCTCTATACAGGATTAAAGACGATTACTCGCAAGAGGTTTTATCTGTTTCTGAAAACAAAGAATTGATGCTTGAGCCAAATGACATAGTCTCTGTCCCTTCTAGTTATGATCTTGAAGGAGAAGCAGTGGTCTCCATCTTAGGGGAGGTTCATAGCCCCGGGATTTACCCATATTTTAAAAATATGACCTTACAGGATTTAGTCCTATTAGCTCAAGGTTCCACACGTTTTGCTGGTCAGCTTGTCGAGGTCCTTAGACTAAATGAAAATGGAGTAGATTTTGATCTTATGAATTGGAACTTTTCCAAAGATTCAAAAAATGAAATTTTACCAAGCGATAAAGTTTATATAAGGGTAAATGATACAAGGAATCTTGATGCAGAAGTCACGCTCGAAGGAGAAGTAAGGTACCCAGGAACATATTATATATCTAAAAAAGATGAGACGCTAAAAGATGTTATACTTCGCGCTGGAGGACCTACAGAATATGCAGATCTTCAGGCTGCCATTTTGATACGAAAACCACTATTATCAAAAAGAAACTTAAACAGGTACGAAGTAAATGAGGAAATTCTTAAAGAATTGAGAAGCAAAATACTCGCTGGATCATTTAGCGACCGAGAAGAAGTTAAATCTGAACTACTTGAAAGAGTTAAGACTTTAGAAGGAAAATCAAGATCTGATAATACAGTAGATTATCAAGGTCAGTTAATTAAATACAACTCTGTTTTGGATCTTTCATACGACCCAGACGAAGAAATCACTGAAGACTTGAAAACTCAAGAGCCAGTCATCATAGATCTTTATTCGATCCTTGAAGGAAAGGATGATAAATCTAACTTAATTCTTAGGCCAGGTGACGTGATTTCAGTCCCTATTAAGCAGGAAACTGTTAAAGTTGTTGGTGAAGTGGTCGCAACTCTGGCTATACCTTATGAAGGAGGAAAGAAAGCGAAGTACTACATAAAAAAAGCAGGTGGTTTTACTGAAGGAGCAAATAAGAAAAGAAGCTACGTTCAGCTACCTAACGGTGAAAGAAGGAGAATAAAAAATTTCTTAGGAATCGGGATTTACCCAAAAGTATCTCCTGGATCAACAGTAGTAATTATTCAAAAACAACCTAAAAATCCGGCCAATGTGCAAGGAATAATTGCTTCTGCAAGTGCTATGGCTTCGCTAATTCTAGTAATAGATAGAATTTTAAATTGACATTTAGATGGATAAACCTGTAAATGATGAATTAGGGTTCTCGGACATTATTGAACCATTAATAAAAGGCTGGAGGACGCTGGCCCTTGCCATTTTAATTGGCTCAATTTCCGGTGTCGTTATTTATTTTATGTCAGGCAAGTATTACCTAGCCACCTCCAATTTCATTCCTACTGTCACTGCTTCAAGTAGTCTTGGGGACTTGGCTGGCGTAGCTAAAATTGCGGGACTAAAAGTACCGGAACAAGAAGGTGGACTCTCTCCTATTCTATTTCCCAAATTGGTTAACAATGTTGAAGTAAGATTGAAACTTGCAGAGTTACCATTAATTCTTTCCACAGGCGACACTTCAACATTCAGAGACTATATAGTCAATGTTTATGAACCAAGTGTGCTGGGAAAAGTAGCCAAGTTGCCTAAAAAGTTGAAAAGCCTAATTGTACCAAGTAGAGAGTCTGAATCAATAGACCTATCCTTCATTAAACTTTCAGATGAGGACTTTATGGTTATATCAGAATTAGAAGAACGAATTAATATTTTAACTGAACAAGAAGACGGTGCGGTAACGATTGCTGTAGAAATGCCTGAAGCAATTCTAGCAGCCCAAATGGCAAAGCATGTTGAGGCCATGTTGCAACAAGCAATCGTTGATTATAAGACGACGGAAATAAGTAATGAATACGAATACATAGTTTCCACTCTTGAAAAGAAGAAAAAAGAGTTTGAAGAAGCTCAAGAAGAACTATCACTTTTTGCGGACAGGAACCTGATCATCACAAGTAACACAGCTAAAATTGAATTCGAAAGACTTGAGTCGAACCTGCGTATTAAAGAAAGAATCTATGATCAAATTCTAAATGAAAAAGAGCTTACGGAATTAGATCTAAATAAAAGTATTCCTCAATTCGTGGTTATAAAACCTGTAATAATTCCATATGAAAAAGCCAGCCCGAGTGGCATGCTTTATTTAATATTCTTTGGGACATTTGGCCTCTTAGTAGGCTCAATAATTGTGATGGCTCCTTTCTTCAAAAAATTTGTCGGATATTCCAAGTCTACGGAATGATTGTAAAAGATAGATGGCTGACAAATTATTACCATTCGTAGGGAAAAATTTCTCAGCAGTTCTAATCAGGTTAATTGGTGCTGCCTCTGGTATCTTATGTATCATTTTGATAAGCAGACACTACGGTGCAGACACATTAGGCATCGTATCATTTGCTCAAAGAGCGTATCAACTGATTCTTATTGTTGCTGTTTTTGGATTCAGGGAAGTCATTATTAAAGAATATCCTTCAACTAATATTTCCAAAAGAGATGAAGTCTTTGCTTCTTCACTTGGAATTGCAGCAATAACTGCCCTTTCAATTACAATCATAATTAATGTAATTCCAACTGAATTTATCGATGACATTTTTGAAACTCGAGACGCTGGAATTTTCATTAAAATTTTTTCGTGGGGTCTGACATTTCACATTCTGTCCAAAATCCTATCGTTTGTATTGGTTTCACTAAAAAAATTGCCTCTGAGTCTTCTACTCGATGGCGCACTAATAAACGGAATTTTGTTAATCCTTATGGTGTTTTATTGGCAATCTGTAAGTGACCTAAATTACTTGCACCTTGGTCTCATATTCCTTGCCAGTCGACTAATCAATTGGTTTTACGCCATTAAGGTGGCCCGAAAAAATGAAATCCGGCTATTTAAATTCAACTTTAAGCAAGAAATCCTAACCAAGAGTAAAAGCTTCTTTAGTATATCAGCACTTTATAATTTGATTCAGAATGTAGATCTGATTGTAGTCGCATTTTTCTTGGGTCCTGCAGAACTTGGAATTTATGCAGCTGCTTCAAGGATTTCTATCATAATAAAACTGTTGACTTTTGTTTTTAATACAGGGCTTATGCCGGAACTTCAAGAGGCTTACTCCGAAAGTAAAGACTGGAAAAAAGTCAAGAATGCAACATTTAGAAATGCTAAAGTTGGTATTATGGTAGGCTCTGCATTTATTTTAGTTCAATTCCTTTTTGGGAGGCAACTTCTAAACCTCTTTGGAGATGGTTTTGATGCAGGTTACGAAGTTCTAATTGTTATATCGTTTTGCTCTGTTTTACAATTTACTTTTTCTCCCTTTCAAGTATTTCTCAAAATGCTGGGTCATGAGAAAAAGCTGATCCAAATACTATTGAGCTGCTTAATATTGCTAATTGTTTCGTTAACAATAGGTACTATTAAGTTTGGGTTATTAGGTGCATCCATATCACTGCTCGTCTGCTTCTTACTCCTTTATGGATTAGAATTATTTACTGTTTTAAGAATTATCAAACAAAAAATCTAAGCCTTTGTCGAAAACTCATATCGCTTTTGTAGGAAGTAGGGGAATACCTGCCAATCATGGAGGTTTCGAAACCTTTGTAGAGAAATTGGCTTTATCTCTCGAAAATGAATTTCAAGTTACAGTCCTTTGCGAAAGAGATCAAAAAGGTAAATTTTCTAACCTCAAAAAGATATCGAACGTCTCCCTTAGGTATAGTATTTTCAATAAATCTAAGTACCCAAATTTATATATGCTAGACTCTCATTTGAGATGTCTAGACGCTGATATCATTTACTCTTGCGGGGTTCTTGGTTCCCTTTCGATGTGGATTCCTCAAATTTTTGGGAAGACTTATATCACAAATCCAGACGGCTTAGGATGGAAGCGAGATAAGTACAGCGGCATAAAAAAAATATTGCTTTCATTCTTATTCAAAGTTAGTTACACGTTAAGCAATAGAATGGTTTTTGACTCTGAGGCGATAAAGACGGTACTCTTTGAATCTTTCAGAAAGAGAAAAAACTTTAGTGTAATTGCCTATGGATCTGAACCAAACCAATTTGTTTCAGAAGCAAATCAAAATGATCAAATCAAAGAAATGCTTAAGAGGTATAACTTGAAAGATAAAGCGTACCATTTGGTTGTATCAAGATTAGAACCTGAAAACAACGTTCATCTAATTTTAGAGGGATATAGAATGGTGTCTAACCCAAAGTACCCGCTTATTATTGTGGGGAGAACATTAGATACCAAATACGTGAAAGAATTATTGAAGTATGAGAATGAGAATATTCGATTTATTGGTGGGCTTTACGAAGAGAATGAATTGAGCATAGCGCGTGCATCATGCTTTTCATATCTTCACGGACACAGCGTGGGTGGGACTAATCCTTCTTTATTAGAAGCAATGAACTCAACAAACTTATGCATCTGTCATGATAACGTATTCAACAGAGAAGTAACTTCAAATGATGGTTATTATTTTTCCACTGCTGAAGAGTTGAGTAAGATATTCTCAAAAGTTGAAGACCATGAGAACTTAAAAGAAGTAGAAGAAAAGAAAATTAAGCTAAAATCAAGGGCATTGGAATCATACTCATGGCCTGATATAACCTCAAAATACCAACAACTTTTTAGGAGTATCAAATGAAGAGAAAGCCATCATTCTTGATTGTAGGTGCCGTAAAGGGAGGAACAACTGCATTATATCACTATCTCAATCAGCATAAAGACATTTTTCTTCCAAAGTTGAAGGAGCCTAAGTTCTTCTCTACCCCAGCGATAGATTTTCCACAAAACGGAATAGGAGATCATTATATCGATCGATTTAGAGTGACAAGTGAAGAGCAATATTTGAAACTCTTTGGTGGCAGAGATGAAAAACTTATCGGAGAGGCAACTCCAGAGTACTTGTACTATCATGAAAAAGTTGCAGAATCAGTCTATGAGTATCTCGGGGACATTAAAATCATAATTTCATTAAGAAACCCAGTAGACAGGGCATTTTCTTCCTATACTAATTTGGTGAGAGATAGAAGAGAAAAGCTAACCTTCAGGCAAGGGCTTGACCAGGAAGAAATTAGATTGGCAGACAATTGGGATATGCTATGGGCTTACAAAAGAGCTGGTTTGTATTCAAAACAAGTCAAATCCTTCTTGGATAGATTCACGAATGTTCTAATTGTCAGGCAAGAAGACATGTTTGAATCTTCACTAAATGTTGTTCGGAAGGTATTGCATTTTTTGGAAGTTGATGAAAATGTAGACTTTATGGAAAACCAGAGGTTTAACCCTTCCGGAATGCCTAAAAACAAACTTTCCTCTTTCGTTCTCAGCCGATCTAACCCTATATCACCTATTGTAAGAGAACTTGCCAAACATTTAATCCCAAGGAAAGTTTTAGAAAGAGTTGCAGCTTCATCAATCGCCAAATTGAAGATTGATGAAGGAAGTCGCAGTTACCTAAATAGCTACTTTAAAGAAGATATTTTAAAACTTGAGGAAATTACTGGCCAGAAGTTCGATTGGTTAAAGTAATTTTGATATACTACCAATTCCGCCTGATTAAGAATTTATGAGAATCCTTACATTCGATCTAGAAGAATGGTTTCATATTTTGGATGTAGATGCATCCAGAGATATTAATAACTGGCACTCTTTTGAAAAAAGAGTGGAGTACAATACGGAAGTATTGCGCGAAGTACTCAACCAATACAATATCAAAGCCACCTTCTTTTGCCTTGGTTGGGTAGCTGAAAAATACCCTGAGCTTATTAAAAAACTCCATAAAGATGGACATGACATTGGGAGTCACGGATACTATCATCAACTTGTTTATAAGCAAAGCAAAGAAGAGTTTTATGATGATTTGACTAAATCGTTGGATGTTTTAGAAAATATTATCGGCAATAAAGTAACGATGTATAGAGCTCCCGGATTTTCGATCAATTCAGAATCACTATGGGCTTTTGATACATTAATGGAGTGTGGCATTAAAGTAGATTGTTCGCTAAGACCATCTATACTGGCTAAAGAATTTGAAGGCTTCGATCCCAATAATTTTAATGGAATTTATTATTTAAACCATAAGGGTCAAAAATTAGATCTACTTTATGTTAATAGCCTAAGATTTCTAAACAAAGAATTGTTCCTTTCAGGGGGTGGATATTTTAGACTTTTGCCGACTGAAATATTCAAGCGATGGACAAATAACAGTCAGTATTTTATGACATATTTTCATCCAAGAGATTTTGATCCTGATCAGCGGACATTACCAGGACTTTCAGCAATGAGAAGATTTAAAAGCTATTATGGTTTAGCCTCTTCTTTGGATAAACTAAAAAAAGTCCTTGGGCAATTTGAGTTTACTTCTATTAGTAATGTCTTAGAGCGACAGGAAATTATAGAGCAAAAAGAATTGACGTTGAAAGGATCTGAAGAACTTTTTACAACGTTAGCTCGGGCGCAGGCTTAGAATTGGAAGTAAACAAACTGCTGAGACTCCCCTGCAAAGGCCCCGAGAGTCACAACGAGTAATATGTAACAAATCCAACGAACCGTAGTAGTCTGCTTTTCTACCATTTTCTCTATGGCATACTGATTTTCTCTCCCATTCCATTCGATTACCAGAAAAGCTAATATTAAAATCAATGTTAATAATGATTCTGGATTGAGTATTGAACCGGATCCGTTTCCTACAGCCAGTCCTCGATAGTACGCTAGCACCCCATCCAAATCTTTGGCTCTAAAGAAAATATAGGTAATACAAAGCGACAAGAATGTCTTTGAAATACGCCAAGAATCAATCAGTGTTGGAAACAATCTTCCTTGCGAGGCTACACCTGAGTACTTCCCTCCAATTTTCCAGGCAATAGATGGCAAAAAAAGCAAACCATTCAACGCCCCCCAAATTATAAAGTTCCAGCTTGCTCCATGCCACATTCCACTAATGATAAACAGAAGCATAAAGTTTCTGATCTTTTGTTTGCCCCCTCCTACTGCAATATAGAAGTAGTCTCTAAACCAAGTTGATAGACTAATGTGCCATCTTCTCCAAAATTCTGCGTAATTGCGTGAAAAGAATGGGTAAGCAAAATTTTGAGAAAGGTTAAAGCCAAAAAGTCGTGCACTTCCAATCGCTATATCTGAGTATCCTGAAAAATCTCCATAGATCTGAAATGCAAAAAATATCATTCCTATCCAGTGAGATGGGCCATCTAATCCGCCACTCCCAGAAAAAACCTGATTTACGATAGTTGCACAATTATCAGCTATCACAACCTTCTTGATAAGGCCCCATAAAATTTGACGTAGCCCATCTTCTACATATACTCTTGAGAATACTCTTACGTTTTCAAATTGAGGTATTAGCTTTCTTGCACGCTCAATCGGGCCAGCTACGAGCTGAGGGAAAAAACTAACATATGCGGCAAATACAATGAAATCATTGCAAGCTTTCATTTTTCCTCGATAAACATCTATGGTATAACTGAGCGTCTGAAAAGTGTAGAAACTAATGCCTACCGGAAGAATAATATTGAGCGATGAAACATTAGGTGTAAAACCTAACATATTGCTAGCATCAATAAAACTTTCAATGAAGAAGTTTGAATACTTAAAAAATCCAAGCAGCAAGAGGTTAGCCCATACACTGACCGCTAGAAAGTACTTTTTTCTTTTTTGGTTGTCTGTCTTAGAAATTTCGCGGCCCAAAAGAAAATCCAATACGATACTGAAGAAGATTAAAAGGAGAAATCTCCAATCCCACCAACCATAAAACAAACAACTAGCCCCTAGTATGAGAAGATTTTGTCGTTTAATGCTCTTTTTCAATAAAAACCAGTAGACGATAAATATCAGAACTAAGAAAATGCCGTATATGATCGAGTTAAATGCCATTTACTTCTTAATCTTTCTTTTAATTTCCTCTCTTAGTTGTTTTGAATAGCGTTCGGATCCAGCCTTATTCATATGTGCTTGATCAAACGAATAATCGAATAAATAAGCAAATGAGTATTCCGACGGGCTATGTGTATCTATCACTATATCTGCTAAAACTGAATTTTTGATAGGCATTAATTCCATATATTCAATTGGCGATAACTTGGGAGGTATGACTATGAAAAATTCTATCCCTTTAGAATCAGCGATTTCCTTAAAAATCAAAAGTCGATCAAGGTGGGCTTGGTTAAATGGATTGTTTGCAAATTCGTCTGCATTAATAGCGTCTAGCTTTTGCAATGTGAGTGTGGCTGTGTCACTCAAAAAGCTTTTTCTTCTCGATTGAATTATTTTGTTATCTAGCACCTCTTTGTCGAGGGTATAAAAACCCAAATCATTCATTGGGTGGAAATTGAAGCCAAAATAGGATCTCGTACCAATAAGAATCGTTTTGATTTTTTTAAGCGAAAAAACATTCTCTTTAAAAGATTTTAAATACTTATTTCTTGTTGATTTTTTTAAATCATTCGGCCAGGAGCTCTCCTCTATATAAGAAAGACTATAGTTTAAAATATTAGGGTTATTCCAATGATATCCTCTTAGAAGTTCTAAATTCTGTCGTTGCAATGTATCTAGCATGCATAATTCCAGCGCCATAACCTTCACCTCACCTGAATCTAATTCTTCAATGAAATTTTGAAATAAATAATATAATTCAGGGTTAATCGCTGCGGGAATTCCAAAATTAAAAAAATCGATATCTTCTATATCCTCACTAAGTATGGATGGATCTACGTGCCGAAATGAACGACTTGATCCAAAAACAATACTGTTGGCTTCACTTTTAGTCCAAATTTTTTCTTTCTGTAGGAAGTATGTTGATGGAAAGTAATATGGAACAATTGCTTCAGTTGCCACTTTCACAATTGCAATCAATAAGAGGAATAACAGTACTTTCCGAATAAAAATTTTCATACTAAATGAGTAACTATTACTTACTAGTTTTTTGAGGGTAAAAACTCAAGATCAAGCAAAAATTCATAGATAGTTTTTATTGTAGATTTATAGCTTTCGGAATTTGGATTGTTAAAAAAACCATGTTTTTTGCCTTCATACTCAATTAATTCAATGCTATTCCCCACAGACTCCATCTTCTGCGTGAACTGCCTTACTTCTTCAATTTTAATAAGTTGATCTTCCGTTCCTGTCATGATTAATACTGGGGGTGAACCTTTATTTACATTGTGGAACGGCGAATGTAACTCGAATTTATTATCAAAAAAGTTTGAAGCATAGGTTTTTGGTCCAGTATTTATCAATGGGTTAAACAATATGATCGCATTTGGACCTGAGGATGTCGCTTTATCATTCAATTGATTATCATATGCACTCAACATGCTACTCCCAATTGCGAGGTAGCCTCCTGCAGAACCACCAATTGCCACTATTTTATTCTTATCCAAATTCAGGACTTGAGAATTTCTGCGAAGATATTGAATGGCTTCTTTAGCATCTATCAACGATTCTATCGGATTGAATTGATCACTAGTTTGTAAACTATATTGGACCAAATAGCACTTTGCCCCCTTTGAAGCTAGGTAAGTAGCTTGATTTCTAAACTGTGAAGGATTCCCTTTTATGAATCCACCTCCATGAAAAAAGACGATACCACATTGTAAAGCATCGTTATCTCCAGTTGAGATCTCAAGCATTTTCAAACTTCTTCCATTGGACGTTTTATAAACAAAAGTTCTTTCGGTAGGAGTCTTACAACTTAAACATAGATAGCTGGCTATCATGAAAGTTAAAAGGCTAATATATTTATTGCTTGAGTAGGTCATCATATATTCTTAATATAGACTGATAGTGCGAATTACTATCAAATTTAGTTTGCAAATCCTTCAAACCTTGCCTACCCATGGCCAGTGCCTTGCCACTTCTTTCAGAATACAAAAATTCAACCTTATGCCTTAACTCATCTTCATCGCCAGGATTGAATAACAGTCCATTTTTATCATCCGTGATAATTTCTTGAATACCGCCAATTCGTGATCCAATCACAGGTTTAGATTGAGAAAAAGATTCAAGTATTGTAAGGCCAAAAGTTTCGGGCCAGATTGACGGAATAATTGAGGCAATGGCAGAAGAAATTTCATCAAAAAGCTCTTTACCTTCCTTAAACCCTACAAGATCAATGTTCTTAGCATCTTTGTTTTTTAGCGTATCCTTTATTTCAGATTCCATTGGACCAGCGCCAATAATCTTCAACCTTATATGTGGTAAATTTTCGAATGCAGCGAGCAGAGTTCCTATACCTTTTGACTCATCAAGCCTGCCGAAATAAACAAAGCAATCTCCTTTTTGATGGTTAGACGCAGCTTCTACTTGTGTATCAATAAAGTTATGTACAGTACTTATGCGATCGGGGGAGATTATTCCTGTCTCAAGAATCACATTTCGCTGGTAGTCACTGACAGCAATAAAGTGGTCTATGTATTTGATATCACCACCTAGCCTTGAAAAATAGGAATGAGTTGCTAGAATTGCAGACCTAACAATATTTCCATTCTTGCATCGATTAATCGCTGCTTTATAAAATTTCCTTCCGTTACAGTCAGTACAAAATTGATTATTTCTTCTTAATGTATAAACAGGGCATATGAGTTTATACTCGTGCAAAGTTTGAACGACTGGTATCTTGAATTTTCTGAGTGCTTGTAATATTGAAACCGTCAAATTCCCATAATATATATGTAGATGTGCGATATCAGGATTCTCATGCTCAATTAAAGACTCAAGTTTCCTCTTTGCTTCGTTGTTATAAAAAAGTTTGAATGGTTCCTTCCAGGGCTTGCTTTCTGAAAAAGCACCAGTAGGAAAGTAATGTTCGTGAGGTGTTGGAAGGTTGAACTCATTTTTTGCGGAAAAAGGAATGACCTCATGGCCGTAACGGCTTAGGAGTTTTTCTAGGCTAAGCATATATTTATCGGACCCACCCCGAAGCCGATAATGCCCTCCTATGTTTACTATTTTCAATTTCTTTTTAGCGCTAAATGTCTGTTGACCACAATTCCAGTGATGATCCAGAAAATTAAAATATTCGGTCTGAATTCAAAGAAAGCAGCGAAGATACTTCCAAAGGCAAATGCATATGCTAGAAACCTTCCGTAAACCGCGATAAACCTATAAGTGTCATTGGTTTCGTTGTAATAAACAGATTTAGAAACTGTATATATCCGAATCAAAATACCGGCGAGCGCAAATACTCCAAAAAATCCAAAATGTGCTAAAGTATTAAACCAATAAACATCTTTGAACGCTGAGTAAACAAGAATTCTAACTGGTGCGCCTTCCTGCCAAAGGTTGTATCTGGCATCATATTCATTAGGCCCATATCCAAAAAATCTCAGATTCAACACACTCGTTGTCCCTACAACCTGCATATACCATAGCCTGTTAAGCTTTGCCTGGGTCTCATAATATTCTGAATCGAATGCTTCTTTCAATTCATCTATCGGGCTTTCTATCTCATCTTCGGATTTTTTAACCTGATTCAATTTATCTACCGCCGAGCCAAAACTTGAAATTCCATATCCAAAAAGAACCAACGGGACCAGAATAACTGTAATACCAGTTGTCAGCTTAAAAAGATCCTTTCTTGCTCCAGTAAAGTTGGCAACTAAAGGAAAAGCTAGGATTAGTAGAAGCACAGAAGATCTGTTGTGAGATAGCGTATTACCTAACAAAAGAAATAATAGTGACAAAACGATGATTTTGCTGTTTCTCTTGGGGTCAAATAACTCCATCTTTCGTTGGTAGAAAACCAAACACATGAGTAGGCCACATGCTATTGCTATAAAGACTCCGAATTGACCATGCATAGACATTGTTCCGACCATTAGCCCTGGCTTCAATTCTTCTTCTTCTTTAAAACCCCTTACAACATCTCCGATATCAATCACATCCCGAGGAAGCCAAAAACTGGAAAGACGGGTTTCAACAATTTGTTGGTATAAGCCAACTGATACTTGAAATACACCAAGGATAACGATCATTTTTATAAGACCCTTTACCTGCTTTTCATCAAGTCGTAGATGAATCACTAAGTAGTATGCAGAAACATATCTGAAGAAAATTCTTAATTTGACAATGTAGGGAATTAGATCAAAACCATTGATCAAGGAGGACATGGTCATTGTAAAAATCATAAGAAGAAACCATCCATCCAAAGGCGTAAGCCTCAGTCTCCCATGCTTTAAAAAATAAAGCATCATGACCCAAGCTGTCAGACCATATAATGCTAATTCTCCAGCAAATCGAGACAGACTAAATAAGACGTCATTTACTGGCAACCATTTAAGGATGAAGTCTTCCGAAATGAAAAAGAAGACCAAAATTGTCAATAGCGTAAACGAGTTAATCCGTTTCATAATCAAAGGCTGATTGAATCATATTAAACTCATCTTTTAAAAGATTAGGAACTTTTGTCGTTTTTGGGTACCTCTGAGAACTACTTATTTCATGATCCACAAAAGTCATCATTTTGGATTCTTTTGATAAACCTAAATAAGAAAGTATTCCATCAATCTCGCGTTCAGGTTCTTCACAAAGATCTTCATGACGAACTAAATGGAACCTCTTATTATGCTTTTTTACACAATACAGTAACTCACTCATGGTATACCACCATTCAACAATGCCCCTTTCTTTTTCGGAAATCTCCGCTTCCAACAAAGGTTTTAAATGCAACCTCTCCTTATTTGACAAAATGTCATTTACTAAAATATTCCATTTTCGATCATTCCTCCCCCACCAATTGGCACTTTCACTATGATCATGGTGTTTTTCAGACCATTCATGTATTGATTCAGCAACCGCGTGTCCATTTCTGGAAATAGCAATAAACTTTGCCTCGGGAAATATCTTAATTAATTCATCTACTCTAAATATTAATTCTGGATATTTATCAATCACGACAGGTGTGCCAGCGAGCTTTTGATACCAAGCATACACTTTTTTAAGCCTAGCTTTTCCCTTCACATTGTTTGATAATTCTGGCCTTACAAATGCTTCAGTTTCGGGAGAAGCATAACTTCCAACTAGATCCTCATTCCCAAACGAATAATGCCAAATAGCCTTTGGCTCATTCAAGTAACCAATTTTAGAATGCGCGCTCAATAGTTTCCCCAAAATGGTTGTACCACTTCTACCAATACCAACTAAAAATACGGGTGATATTTTTGAATTCAATACCGGGAAAAGATTAAATATTCTGAATCCAAAAAATACAAATGAATTGATCCAACGACCTTTAGTGGTTAATGGACGACCTTCAAAGACGAAGTAACTTAATAACCTCCGATAGACAGCCAAAAAGCCTAGTTTGATATAATGTCTATTAATTTGGGCAATCATAGCTATTCCATATATCTGATAAATTTCTTCCCTGAATCATATCATTCAGTTTATCATTGGCCACTTGGTAATAGTCTTGTAAATGTTTCAAAGTAGCTGGATCAATTTCAGGGGTATTGTCCTCCTTTCGAACATTAAGTTTCATGTAGATCGGATCGAATTTTTTCTTTAGAAGTTGGAGCAACTTATGCAATCCTCTATAGCGATGTGTTTTAGTTCTAACCTTGTACCGAATCACCTTGTAAAAATTATGAATTTTCCCACTTCTCATATTCAATGAATTGTTCGCAACATTGAACTTATAGTCAGCGAAAAAATTTTCATCAAGACCCGCATCGCTGCACAACTGTGTCATGAACCCAGCAGGATCATTTTTTAAGTCTTCAAAAAAATATATTCCAATCTGGCTATCATCGAGATAATGCTGCCACTTTGATATATAGTCTATGTAATTACCATGTCTGAGCGCCAACATATGCTGCTTTTTCACATCCGCGGAACTTAAACCTCGCATCGATTTAACATAATCTTCAAATGAAGTTTCTTGGGGTATGAAACCATCTTGTTTAGCATACCTGTACCATGAAATCAGTCTCTCGATGGGATCTCTGAGAATAAAAATTATTCTCACTTTCTTGGCTAGCTCTTTTTTAAAGTTTTCAGGCGCATTTTCAGAGTATAAGTAGTCAGGAGTAGCTTCCATCTTAACTCCTGCATTACAATGCTCAAAGAAGTAATCAAATTGATTTAAACCTTCATATTGCTTGTGTGCTCTAACCGGATAGCTTTTTTCTAGCCAATATCGAGTTTCCTTTATCGATGAAGCACAGATCTCCGGATGATCTTTCAGATAGAAGAATAGCGATGTAGTTGCAGACTTTGTTGTGCCTCCAACAATTAAGTAACCATATTTAGTGTTCGTCACTTCCACAAATCGAGGTTTCGATTAATAAAACCACTAAGTTCTTTATTTGGTCCCGAATATCTTTCCTGTAGCAATTGCCTAGTTCGCGGATTCATGCTTGGAGGTTGATGATTGGATTTATTCCATTTTTTTATGGCTCCACCTATTGTCTTCCTAATTTGCTTAGGTACCATAACTTTTGATATCCGCTTAATGGAAGATTCTTGAAGAACAAGCTTATTGAGATACGGTATTTTAGATCTACCTCCTCTATTCTTAACTGAAGGCAGTTTTGATGGGGCATTAAGACCTAACTTTTGACACAGACCATCATAAAACTTCTCCTGATCAGCAATCATATCATCATACAATTCTACTATCACATTACTTGGATCAAAGTATTTGTATACAGTCTTCAATTGATTCGCATAAAGCCCTCTCGAAAAGTATGCGTTGTGTTTAACAAATTGTTCATTTTCTGAGAGTCTATTCTCTTCTAGTTCGAGAGCGGCTTCAAAGGAATTTTCATTTTCAAATCCCAACTGCTTTGAATACCAAAAATGTGAATATGCACGATCGATTGGGTTTCGAAGAATGACTATGATTTTGCAATCTGGATTGTGTTCTGAAAGTCGTTTGGCGGCTTCTTCGAAATACATAATTCCAACATTTTTCACAACTACTTTCTGTCCATTCCAATCTGGAAAATAACTACCAAATACGGCTTCATAGCCTTTTTGATATTCTTCGTTTTCTACAAAAAATGTGAATTCTTTCTGCTGATGAGAATAAAGGTTATCAATGCTACCAAGAAACCTAAGTACTGAAGTAGTTCCCGATTTCTGCGCACCAATTATTGCAATTTCAATAGACCTGTTATTCACTAAACCAAAATTAGATGAAAGGCTTGGATACTCCTAAAAAATGAAAGTTTTAGAAAATTGATTTTGAAGCACTAATTTGGCAAATTATTAACCCCGATAGGGATTGAAACCTAACAACCTTTTGATTGCATTGTTTTTTTAACCAACATCATCCAGCATACTCATGCAGTCAATGAAAGATTTTACGATTCTTTTTACTGATATCTTTTCAAGAAAAACTTTTGACCTTTACAATGTTGTAAAAATTAGGTTTCCAGAGGCTGAATGTTTGATTGCCTCAGAAGGAGGTGCATGGGATAAGACTAAAGCCAGGCTTATATACCAAGGATCAACGAACGAAACACTCTTAACACAGAACTATTCGGAATTCGAAGAATCCTTAAATAAAATCGCAGATACAAGAAGTGACCAAAAGATCATATTTCTACCTATAGAAGAAAAAACAATTTTACTATTCTTCGAATACCTAAAGAATCACGGCTCGAAAAATTTTCTATTTTCCTTACCTGATGAATCAACCTTTAAATTGGTAAGAGACAAAGGTGATTTAATGCGATTTTGTTTAGAAAATAATTTCCCTCATCCCACTACATACAAGAATCTCTTAGAGCTGAATAAACTAGGCAGCATGCATCCTTTAATTTCCAAGCCTTCTGTAGGTGAAGGTGCCAAGGGAATCTTGAGATTTACAAAAGATGATGCTACGATCGAATACTTTAGAGAAAGAGTAGTTCAAGATGAAATTGAACATTCTCAAAGTGTAATAGGCGTTTTTCTAAATTGCACAAAGGGTGAAATTAGGGGTCATTATTGTCATCAAAGGCAAAGAACATTTCCTCTAAAAGGAGGCGTCACTGTTTTATCAGAAATTGTTGTTTCGGACAGGTGTTTGGAAATATCTAAGAACATCGTCTCAAAACTTCAATGGAATGGACTTATCATGTTAGAATTTCTATTTGATAAGAAACTTCAAGACTACTTACTTCTTGAAATCAATCCACGTTTGTGGGGCTCACTTCTTCTTGGTGAGTCAGAATTAAATGGATTGGTATCCAATTATATATGCGGCCATATCGAACAAGAATTCGAGCCAAAACCACCTTCAATTGGATCGAAAATAAGATGGGTATGGCCATATGATGTTTTGTATTTATTTACGGGGAAAATTTCTTTCAAAGAATTTATTGCCCGTGATAAAACGCTATTCGTAAATTGGACCTATGCCTCTAAAATTCCAGCTTTGTTATTTACATTTTTTTCAATGTTAGATTTTAAAAAGTGGAAAAATCTTCTCAAAAAAATATGACGTTATTCAAAGTATTTGATTTCGACGGTACATTAGTTGATTTCGATTCTACTGAGAAGTTCTTTTTCCAATCAGCTAGGAGGAAACAGAAAAGATGGATTAGCATAACAATCCTCTTGCTTAAAGTACTTTCCAAACTAAGTTTTATCTCTGTAAAAAGGGCTAAAGAAATTCTATTGAATTTACTGTTTCATTCATATGAAGATTTTGAACTTAGTGCCGAAGAGTTTGGCCAAACTATTCAACTAAACCAGATTGGGAAGGAAGTCAATCCTGAGCACACGAATACCATTGTCATTTCCGCAAGCCTAGAAACGATCTTGAAATCAGCAATGCCAGAAATTACAGTTGTAGGGAGCAAAGTGATGTTTCAAAATAATCGCTTTAAGATCTCTTCACATCCTTTTAGACAAGAAAAAGCACAAATTCTTAGAGAGCTTATAGCTGACAAACAATTTATCTTTTATACGGATAGTAAAAATGATACCCCCTGTGCAAAACTTGCAACCACTACAAACTGGGTGAAAAATGGCAAAATATTCAAGGTAACCAGCTAACAACCTTCTTAGTTGTACTCTGATAAAACTGTGGCAAGCCTAGAAGTAAATTCTTCAACTCTATCTTCATTCAGGTGAAGTTTGTCATCAAAATCACTATCACTGTAATTGAAGTAGTCAACACTTATCACTGGTAATCTTGTCGACCTTGATTGTCCCTTCAACAAATCACTTTTAAAATTCTCATTAAAACTGGAGTATTTTGGCACATCCAACAAAATCAATTCTCCACCGTTTTCTTCAACTAGGCTTTTAAATTCAAAGATGAGACTTTGAGCATAAGTCTTGTCTGAAAAATCAGTTATTTGCTTTTGCTCTTCAGACTTCTGTACTTGATGAACGATTTGCTGTGTCATATTCCAAGATTTGATCTTAATGAAGTTATCAAGCAAATACTCCTGAATTACGGGTATATTTCTAACAACAGAAGAGTAGTATGCACAAACCAAATAAAACTTTGCCTTAGGAGTGTTGGGAGAGTACCTTAAAAAATTCGATAGATCATCACTCTGAAGATGAGGTATTAAAAATTGAACCATAGGAAACCCTTTCTCCCAAACATGATACTTTTCTTCGTTGAAATCAGATAAATACGCATCAAGAAATTGTGGATATTCTAAAATAACCTTTGCCCCATCGATAAGAGAGGGATTGTCTTCTAGTGCATTTTTTAAGGCTTGATAGCTTACACCAGCAGAATAAAATCCACGTGCTGTATTTAGCACTTCTGAGTCTAAGATATCTGCTAATAAGTTCTCATCAATAGCAACTTCAAACCTTGAAGACCCAATGAAAACGTAAGTGTAATTACCATTTTGGAGATTCGAATATGGATTAACTTTTTGGAAATAAGATTTATCAAGAAAGATTCTAAAGCCTACTTCTAAAATCAGAAACAGACCTACTGCATAAAGTATAACTCGCTTTAAAAACTCTTGCATCTCAGAATTGAAAGTAAATGAATGTGAAACCAACTCTGGCAAGAGTAAAGATCATGATAATCGTAAGCGTTACCATTGCTAGTTCTACTTTTTTGTTTGGAATGAAACTTAGAGCGTGTTCTTTTTCTCTTGAAAACCACTCAATTATGAACAAGACACTCGTCAAAAGAAAAATCGGCACAAATTTCAAATACCCACTAAAGACTAGGTAGTCTTCCAATATCAAAAGTTCAGAGATGAATTGAAATCCAGAGGAAACATCACTGGATCTAAAAAACACAAATGCTAAAGAAATCAGCAGAAATGTTTTTACTCTGGAGATGATATTCAAGTACAAATTATTACTTCCCTTGAGTTTTGAAGAAATCCCGATGCCAAACTTTGTAAATAGCGATGGTAGGAAAAATAAGGCGTTTGCTGCACCCCAAACAATGAAAGTCCAGTTAGCACCATGCCATAGACCACTAACAAGGAATGTAATCATTATATTTCTTAATGTTCTAAGAAATCCGTACTTGTTTCCGCCCATAGGATAGTATAGGTAGTCACGGAACCAATTTGTTAAAGAAATGTGCCATCTACGCCAAAATTCTGCTACAGATGTTGAGAATAGCGGGTAATTAAAATTGATCGAAAGTCTAAAACCAAAAAGTTTAGCCAAACCTAAAGCCATGTCGCTATATCCTGAAAAATCACAGTAGATCTGTATAGTGAAAAGAATCGCACCAATAGCCAACTCCGGAGCTGACAATTGAGCCGAATTCTCAAAAATGTAATCGACATAAATTGCGCAGTTGTCAGCAATAGAAACCTTCTTCATCATTCCCCAGAGGAACTGTTTAGTCCCGTCCAAGGCCGTATTGGTATCGAAAGAGCGCTCCTTTTGAAATTGCGGCAGCAAGATTCTAGCTCTTTCAATCGGACCAGCTACCAATTGTGGAAAAAAACTTATGTAAGCAGCAAAATCAATGAAGCTGTTTGTTGGAGTTATTTTCCCTTTATACGTATCAAACGTATAACTCAAAGACTGAAATGTGTAAAAAGAGATTCCTATCGGTAGTATGATGGATAAAGTTTCTGTATTCCATGAAATACCAATTGAGAAGAATAAAGTCTTTAGACTATCTAGGAAGAAATTTGCGTACTTGAAATATCCAAGCAGCCCAATATTGCATAGGAGACTTAATGCAAGTAGTAGCTTACTTCTTATTCGCACATCGGATTTTGCAATTGCTATGGCAATACAATAATCAAGAAATGTACTGGCTGCAATAAGCCAAAGAAGCTGCCAATTCCAGAAACCATAAAACACGTAGCTCGCAAATAACAAAAAAGGATTTTGTAGCTTTCTCTTGCCCAATAGCCAATAAATCGTGAATACGATTATCAGAAAAATTGGAAATTCTAAAGAGTTAAATTGCATCGTTTCAGATAGTGAAAACACTAAAGACCTCTTAACGCAAGAGTCATTTACGCGAATTTAAGGATTCAAAATCTTAAATTTTTCAGTCTTAATTAATCAATAATCTTCGCAGAAATATAAGGCCATTTGAATCAGAAACTCTAAAGAAAAAAGACCCTTTTCCAATTTCACGAGTTTGAATTTTATGAAAACCGCTTTTAAAATGAGATTCATAAACGATCTCACGATTGTCATTATATATCTGTACTTTAATATTTCTCAACGTGCGTATTAGAACCCAATAGCTGGCAGGATTCGGGTAGATTTCAATAGACTCATCAAGCTTATTGGCTACCCTAATATTAATCTCAGAAGTGGAAGTATTGCCAACTGAATCTGTAGCCTTAATTCGAATCAAATAGACATTGTCAGAATTTCTATCCAATGGGTTTTCATAGTCTGGTGCATTTTTAAAACGTAAGTAGCTCCCCTCTAATTCAAAATATTGTTCATCCGAAAAATTCCCCATAGCCAATTCAGCAGGTTCGCTCGTTAAAATTTCAAGACTCCATGAATCATCATTTTCTGTAACTGTATCTGCCAAAGTAGATATAATCTCTGGTGGTATATCATCTGTTAAACTCTTTGTAATGTGAATATTAATAATTGAATCACATCCATACTGATTCATCATAGTAACAGAATAATCACCAGTAGAATCAAATACTTCATTGCCTACTTCATATATCTCCTCCCGACCAAGTTCAATATCCAAAGTAGTAGTATCTGAACTGCAAAATCCTTCCTCCCTCAAAAACTTGCGCATGATATACAGCGAATAATAAAAGTCTCGGTGTTCAGGCCCTGATGAGCTTTCTTCATAATTCCCAAAACCATGTGTTCTATCAGAAAACCCATAGAGGTAACTCGTACATCCATTAGATGAATAAATAGAATCCCATTTAATCATATCGCTGAATGGAGTAGTCGAATCATTGGTACCCGACATGATTAATGATGGCACTGAATGACAGTTTTCAACATTGTCCATGGGCGACCATTGATCGTAATCCAATTGCTTCCCAAATCTTCTTTCAAACTCCAGTTTCGGATAGTGAAGCATATAGCCATTAAACGAAGTTTCCGATAGATCAATAGCACCTGGCATTTCAATTAAGCTCGAGGCGGTTACCAACAATCCTCCTGCACTCATGCCAGCCCCTACAATTTTGTCCGGATCAATTTTTAATGCCTCAGCATGAATCCTCAATTGTCGTATAGACTCTTTCACGTCACCAAGTGAATGATAAGGTTGCACAATAGATGAATCTGAAAGTACTCTATATGTAACTAAAAAAGTTTGAAATCCCTGATCAGCAAAATACTTCGCATACCTTCTATATTGACCTGATCTTGAAATCAACCCACCGCCATGATAAAATGCAATGGCAGGCATATTCTCCGATTTTCTTACACTCTTGTACATCTCTATTTTCAACTTTATCCATCCCAAATCCCTATAGAACCAAATACTATCTGCAGTAGGAGTATGCATCAAATCAGATTGATTGATGTTAGTAATAAATTCAGAGAAGTCTTCTTCAGTATCCAATAATGCGTCCACATCGATATAAGAGGCAGCTGGATGAACTTCAATATTGATAGTTGATTTGGATACTTTCAAATCGAAATCGGTGATTAGCACATTTATTGAATAGACGTTATCATTATCAGAATCTTTAGGATTTGTATAGTTCGGAAGAGACTTGAAGAAGATCTGATCGCCATTGATCACATTAAATTGGTCAGCGTCTTCGCCAGGATAGATAACTATAGAAGCACCTTCATTTAAGACAGATCCCAAATCCACTTTCAATGACTTCTGACCATGATCAATTAAAATCGTATCTGCAACCTCCCCAATAATATGCCCCTTTAACTCTTCCAATTTTACAAAATAGCTTGGGTCACTAGCAAGATTGTAAAATTCATTCGGATCGGTTGATAAATGATAAAGCTCAAATTCTGGAGGAGACAGATATCGCTCATAAACTTCCGAAGCAAGTTCATTTTCACTATTCAAGGCCTCGTCTAGCATATCCAATACAAAGTCTCCATCTATAAGCTCAAGATTACCTCTTGCTTTAGGATTGAGATTATAAATAAGTTTCCAGTCGCCTTGCCTTACTGATTTTTTCGGAAAAAAAACATGTGTCTGTTCTTTATGATAGAAAAATTCTGTAATCTGATAATCTCTGATTTTTTCTACTTCTTGCTCTATAAGTGGAGTCAATGATTTTCCTTGCAAACCTTGACTCTCTTCCAAACCAGCATATGATAAAATGGTAGGCATAATATCTGAGAGGTTAACCAATGCATCTTCTGATCGATTGATGGCTCCTGGTGCTTTAATGATAAGTGGCACTCTGATGCCTGCTTCATAGGATGAAGTTTTCCCCCTTATGAATGGTGGCCCATTATCACTTGCGACAATAATGAGCGCATCAGCATAAATACCGGCTTCTTTAAGGTAAGAGATCACTCTACCGATTGTGTGATCTGCCCTCGTAACGGAATTATAGTAGCTCGATATTCTTTCTGGACTGCTTCCAATTACTCCTTGAAACGAAAGAGGCTCCACCTCCTCGGGAGTAAGAATCACCTCTGGTACACCTTTATATTGATCAATGAAATTTTTCGAATCATCTACATGTGGATCATAAATATTGAGCATCAGAAAATTCTTATCGTTACCTATTTCGAAAAAAGTCTTGACTGCATTTTTAGTTAGGTAGCCACTTCGTGTAATACCAGCGCTTTGCATTGATCCGTCAAACTCAAAAATCTCCTCAGGTGATACATGAAGCTTACCTAATATCCCAGTGTAATACCCCTCTTCTTTCAAAATATTCGGAAGCACAGCAATATCCTCTTGAAGTGCATATGTATTTGATTCATTGGAGAGGGAAATATGACCGTGCGATGATGGCATCAATCCAGTAAGCACACTGGCTCGAGACGGAGAACAAGACGATTGAGATGCATATGCATTAGTGAAAACCACGGATTCTTGGGCTAAGAAATCCAGATTGGGAGTTACAGCCTTTGAATCTCCTAGGAAGCCCACTTGATTACCCAAATCATCGAGTGTAATCAAAATGATATTGTTGACCGGGCTACCCATTTCCTGGGCATAGGTCAGATTAAACAGAAAAAACAAAAGTGCTGCTAAGCAAAATCGCATTGAGGAGTAAAATTGATCGATGGTATGTAAATATACTTCACTGAGAATCCACCACAATTTGCGAATCGACCAACCTACTTTTTTATAATTTTTATTTCCTCTGGTTTTCGAGTGCTTGTTGTAAATATCAATTTAACAACATACAAACCATTTGGATGATTAGAAAGATCAATTTGATCCGGCGATGCAAGATTCGCTATAATTCGTCCTGAAGAATTATAAATTTTAACTCTGACTGGTTCGTTGACTCCTAAAAGTCTGAAATAATTCTGAGAAGGGTTTGGCGAAGCTGAAATGGATAAATTATCGTTTCTTAAAATATCATAATCAATTACGGAACAGGATGCTGCTATGGAGTCAGTTGAAAATAAACTCTGACAAGTATTACACATTATGCTCTTAAAAAAACAGCTTGCTCGTTGTGCACGATAGGAAGAACTTTCATCTCTAAATATGCCGTGTCCTCCATTCAAATCCGTCATCAATTCAGTGCAAACATTTACATTTTTAAGCCTCCTATTTATTATCTGAGAGCCAAGTAGTGAAAAATTTGAATAGGTACTATCAACTCCATAAGCAACCTCTGTATCCAATACCCCATGAAACGATATTGTTGGAACATATTCAGAAGTCTGAAACTCATTTTCTAAAACCCCACCCCAATTATTAAAAACTCCTTTTATGTTGAATGATGGCCTTAAATCATTGCCCGACTCATTTAGCGCGCCAAGTTCTTTACTAATTAATGGTTTATTAAAGGATTCAGAAATGTCATCACATTCTTCTTCGTCAGCATAAACGACACCATTTGCCACAACAGCGCCAGCACTTTGTCCCCCAATAAAAATCCAATTTCTATCAATGTTATACCTTCCAGATTTTGAAATCAAAAACCTGATTGCTGCATTTGCATCTTGAATCGCTCGGTATCTTGCTTGATAGATACTATACTCTGAATTATTGTGTCCTAGCCGATAATTAATTGAGCTGCATACATAACCCCTGGCAGCCAATTCTTGGCAAAGAATTTTAATGTCTTTATGATTTTTATTTCCAAACTTGAACCATCCTCCATGCATAATCACCACAAGCGGTCTTGCTTCAGATTGATCGACCATTAAGCTTGGGTAGTACAAGTCTAGCAGAAGACTTTGCGAGGATCCCTCATAGTTTTCTGCTTCGCCGTAGATGATATTCTTTTGAATCACAACCTCCGAAGCATCAAATAACGGAGTATCACATTGAGCAAGAGTTTCACTAAAATGCCCAATCAATAAGAGCAGTAGAATGATTCTTGCAATTTCAGATCGATATTTAATATGACAATTTTTTATAACACCAGCATTCAATTGAGCAATTTAAAAAGGAAAGGTCTTTTCATAGTGTTAAACCAAGGTCAATTCTATTACCTGTTTCTCTATTCGAAAAGAAGTAATTGAGCGCTAAAACCAAGGTATGCATTAGACTGATCCGCTTGATAATACTTGTTGTAGTTATGACTAAAGGTTACTTCTCCAGATATTAAGACATTGCTGATGGTTTTTTGCAATGAAAATCCCAGCGAATATTCTATATCGTGAAGGTTAGCATTTTGAATATAGTAGGTTAGATAGTCTCTATTATTTTCAATTCTCTGCAACAAAATTCCGGCTACAAAATCCGCATCTTCGACTCTAATATTTATGTGATCACTATTTCCTCCTGGGCCTATACCGGCACCTATCATCTGACCATCATTAGTATACCCTTGCTTGTTTACCTCATGAGTATAATACATTCCAGAGGGTCTCCATATCGAGGTTGCATTTCTCGATAAGTTTGAATGTTCATATCCAAATCGTATCGTCTTGTTTTTGGTTTGAAAAATCTTCTCCAACCCAATGGTAAAAGATCTACTGTGTTCGGGTTCAATGGCAAAAAATCGAAACCCAGCACCACCTGAAGTAAAGTCGTTTTTCGAAAATTCCGCGTATACTCTCAGATCGGACTCTGGGAACTTCCAATCTACAGAAATTGAAGCCAATTGATCAAATAGGTCATTTGTCGAAAGTGTATCTCCATCTATGATTCCATCATTTGGATTGTAGATTATCGAAAAGAGATCTTCCTTTTCGAAATACCTCGTTTGCTTATACAACATCCGATTGAAGCCAAGGGTGAGCCCTTTGATAAAACTTGGAGCGTATGAAAATGTGAAGGCATTGAAGTATCTAGTATCATTATCATTTATATCATCGAAATAATCCGATTCTTTAAGTAATCCTACAATCAGATTTGATTCGATCTTTCCAATATTTTTCTTGAATAATTTTATTTTTTCTCCATTTACACCAAATCGAAAATGCGGAAAACCACCACCCTGTCTGCTTATCACAATCGGATTATATATTGAAGGACCTAAAGAATAGTTCTGCGTTGATATGGCCCAGGTTGTCTTACCCCATTCAAGCATTACTTCACTTTGACCCAGATGAAAATCCATAAATCCACTATTCCCATAGCGTTGTACCCAATCAATTCGCTGCTCACCATTTGGCCTAAATGAAAAATCATATCCAAATGGACGAATCTGACCAATATCATAAGATAAGTTTTGGGAATAGAAGAATGCTGGCACAATCGCGTACGAAATCCTTCCTTTTTTCCCAACAAATCCAAAGTGGAGTTCAGATGTCAGCCCCTTCCCTTTCCATAGTGGCCCATCATTGAAGCCCCTAGGATAGGTAGAGTTATAAGAAGCACGAATGGTTGGATTGACCAAATCAAAACTTGAAACATCATTGTAAGAAATTGAGCGATATAGTGATAGCGTAGTTGTATCTGTCAGTTTATCAATGGTGGTGAAATAAGACCCAGGAATCGAAACTTGTCCGACAGCGTTAAGAAATGTAAACGACGTTAACACTAAGGTCAATACTCTGACAATACTTCGATATCGGTAATGGCTTCTCACTAAAAATGAAAGTACTTTAATTCTGCAAAAGAAGTTATATTTTTCATGGACCTAGGCTCTTCGGTCATTGGCATTGTCATCCTTTTGACAAGCATTATTCGTTTTTAAACTTAGTTCTGAATCTTCAATTTGATTGGTTGTAAGATCATATTTTAAAAAGTAATCCTTGTCCCGAATTTGCTCATGACGTTCCGTATCTGCTGCACCCCTTGTCATCTTTACTTTCATAAACCAATCAAAAGATTGAATCGCATAGTGATTGAGATGTAAAAATGATTCTTTAAGTAAGCCTTCATCAATATATTGATGATTAGGATCTTCCATGGTCATTGCTTCACCTTTCGAATTCTCAACGACTCCTTTTGGCCATTTCCTGAGATCGCATTGATGAATATTTATATAGTTCAAAAACCTATTACGAACAATCACTTTACTCGAACTATATGAATGACCTCTCATACCTGGATGTTCAACTTCATTGATGTATTCACATCTCTTCGTGAATGAATCTATCACTGATACAGGCTGTTTCTTATTTCCATTTGAACCAAACATTTTCCAGGGAACTCTGACCATAGCTATACTATTCGGGCGAGACTCCAAATATTCTCTAATAGTATTGTATCCATTTCTTGCATAAATAAACTCATCTAAATCACATACTATCAACCACTCTGAACGGTGTTTAAGAGGCAATACATATTGATTGTATAGTTTGACTTGAGCCCATTTTTCATCATCAATGATAAGTGAGATTATTCCTTGGTCTAAGTATGATTGTATCTTTTCAAGGTAAGAATCATTGCTACCATTGTCAATTAGATAAAAGTGATCGACTCCTTCATTGATGTAGTGCGCTATCCACTCATCAATTATGTGTGCTTCATTTTTGAAGATCGCAACGATTGATAGGTACTGTTTTTTCTTGAATCTGCTAAACAGTTTTTTAATTACCTCCAAGCTATTAATTTGTTAATCTCTTTAGATACAAAAATGTCACAAATCATTGGATTCTTTTTTAACACCTCTTGGAGGCAAATATTACTTGCAGCTGTCACAAGCTCATGTGTAGCTGGATTGAATATTTTATCTGTACGTTTTATGAGTCAAATCATAGTAAACGAAAACGCTGACAAAATATACTTATTTGGCATTGTAGCAATATCAGTAACCGCATCAACAATAATCGGTTTAATCGCAGGCAAATATTTAGCGCACTATTATGAGAATCTTGTGTCAAAAAGTAGAAGTGATTTAGCCCAACTTATTTTATTGACTAATTATGAAACCAATGCCAATAAGTTAGATAGAATCGTTGCGCTACTACTTTTTGAAATTAGTACCATAGAGAACTTTGGAAAGAATATTTCGGGGGTGATAGTTGCCACCTTTCAAGTAATTGTAGTTGTAGCAATGATGTTTTCCATTTCATGGATGCTGACATTAATGGTTTGTCTCATTTTTACAATAGCTGGTGTTTTCAATTTCCTTACCCTCAATTGGTTTAAGTCAATAGAGAATCAAATATCAAAAATCCGATTCAAGTTACATTTTAACCTGGATCGCTTTGAGAAAGGACTTAAGGACCTTTCGCTTAATAGCGTTCACGGAGATAAATACGTAGAATCAGCTATTAAAAAACAGAGCGATCAAATTGCTGATCTAAATGTAAGAGCCTTCCATAGAAGATCAATTATTGAAAGCTTTACATCTCTTTTTACCCTTTTATCTTTTGGTGGTACGCTGGTATATGCCATTCTTTATGCTGATTTTTCAACTGAAAATCTGGTGGAATTCCTGGCTCTGGTGCTATTCATTGTCCCTTCATTCTCCAAAGTCACCTCCTTTTTAAAAGATTTGAAAATAGTCGAAAACGCTTTAGACCAAATAGCATCTTTTGATATCGATTTCCAAAAAGGACTATCAATCAATGACAAAAGCAGAACAGCAAAAAGCTTGAATGAACACAATATTGAAATAAAAGATCTGTGCTATGAGTATCCAGGAAAGAACGGCTTCAAACTTGGGCCTATTTCACTAGCTATTCAATCAAATACAATCACAATCATTAAAGGCGGCAATGGGAGTGGTAAGTCTACACTCTTCAACATCATAACTGGTTTATACGAAGCCACCTCAGGCATTATTAGTCATAATAACAATGCTTTAGGATCTGAGGAATGGCTTTCATTAAAAGAAAACATGTCATGCATATATACAGAATCACCTGTATTTGAAGATCTGAGTTACATTAAAAACTCCAAGAGCGAAAGCGAAATTAAAGAGCTGATCAACTATCTGGAACTTGAAGGGAAAACAGCGTTTGATAGTCAAATGCAAATTGAAGAAGTTCAGCTGTCGCAAGGACAAAAAGGGAGGTTGAACCTGATGAGAATTTTAATTGAGGATAAACAAATATGCTTATTTGATGAGTGGGCAGCGAATCAAGACGTTGAGTTTCGAAAAAAATTCTATACCGAAATAATCCCCGAGTTGAAGAGAAATGGAAAGACCATCATAATGATTTCTCATGATGAAAAGTACTATGATATAGCAGATCAACTAGTTACTCTCAAAAATGGCCAGGTAGTTAAGAATTGAAATAAAAAAATTCACTAAGGATGCTCAATTATCCTATTCCACGAAGCAGAAGAATTCTCAGTTAAGAACGGATCAAAACCTGTGAAAATAGGTGCATTGTATTTCCGTCCCTCCTCGTACATCGCTGGCAAAACCGCAATGATGAATAGCTCTCGAGCAGACCAGGAACTTGGATGGTATAATATATCAGCTGCCTCGAAAAAATCACCAAAACAATCCGTTTCATTCCTAACAAGCTTCCAAATCATAAATCTTCCAACATGCTCAGCATCTAAATACAAATCTCTCGATTCAAGATCTGGTTCAATTTTTCCATAGGTATCCAATAAGTAATTATTAAAATCAGCCTTTATTTCATTGCAAGAATTTATCAGAATATTTAATCCTGTTTCTTCATCCACATTCTCTTTAGCAGCTATTTTATCTAGCACAACACTTTCTGCTTTATATACTTCATTGTAAAATGGACCCGGCTCAAGGTTGGATTTAATAGGTTGTTGAACGGTACTTTGACTTGAACTATAATTCGCACTATTGTTCGCATTGTTTGAATGACAAGCGCTCAAAGCTGATAGCACAATCAAGATCAAAAACATTCTGGTTATTCCCATAATCAATTGAATCAATTCAACGAGCATTAATCTAAAGCTCAAAACAAATTTATTACAAATGCAATTTGATAAATTGCCGATTCCAAAGGACCGTGAAAAGTATTCAATACTGACACATGAATGATTTAGTCACAATTTGTATCCCAACATTTAATGGCGCTCGATTTTTGGCAGAATGTCTTGACACAGTAGTGAATCAATCGTACCAAAATCTTGAGATAATCATTGTTGATGATCAATCATCGGATGATACAGTTAAGATTGTCCGTCGATTCCAAGAACATGATAAAAGAATTAAGATCCATATTAATGACAAAAATCTTGGTTTGGTAGGCAATTGGAACAAATCCTTAGATATTGCTGAGGGAGAATGGGTGAAGTTGCAATTTCAAGACGATTTAATGAGTCTAGATGCAATTGAAGAGATGCTGAAATTAGGAAGCAATCATGGTGTTGATATTGTACTTTCGGAACGGGAGTATTTGTTTGAAGATGGTTTGAAAGACCCTTTTGAAAACTTACCAAGACTTTCAGATCAATTTAAAAATGATGGTATAATAGAACCCTCAGAGCTAGCAGAAAAACTTATGCAAATTGGCATAGGAGCAAACTTCATTGGTGAGCCAATTATTGGTCTTATCAAAAAAGAATTAGTTACCAAGTACGGAGGTTTTGACGCTCGCTTAAAGCAGATAGTAGATCTGGAATATTGGTTAAAGTTGGGTTTAAATGAAAGGATAGCATTCACTCCAAGAAACTTAAATCAATTCAGGGTACATGCAAACTCGGAAAGTGCAAAAAACTCTTCAATGAAGGGAATAAGACCATCTGACATTGATGAAATTAATTTAGCATATAAGCTTATTCATGACCCGGTATTTAAACCATTCAGAGACGGAGTGAGTCAGGAAAAAGTCATTTCAATGATGAGTCGAAGAATGAGATTTCAAATTGTCAAGAATGGATATTATCGAATGAAGAAGGAAATAGAACCTCAAATTTTTAAAAGCTGTCCGATGGATTGGATAAGTAGAACTAGGGCTTTTACTAACGACTTGATAAAGAGGATTTAATTTTATTTGATAGGAGTACCTTCGCTACCACATACTCAATGATCATTTTCCACCATATCTATCAAGTAAATCATTGGAAAGAAATTTCTGTTGAGCAAAAACATCTCATTGATGAGATTCCAGAGCATTCATATATAAAACACTATGCAAAAGAAGGAGACGTAGGTTACGAATTACCTACTTTACAATTGCTTTGGGAGCGCTGTGAAAGCCTTAAGGAAAACACGCCTATTTGCTATGTCCATACTAAGGGTGTAACTACGCCTAAAGCTAAAAACAGAAGACTCTGGAGGGAAACTCTCAATTATTGGAATTTAAGGAGATGGAAAGACAACTTGAGTCTTTTAAAAGAATTTGACACTTCTGGTGCTCGTGCATTCAATTTTCAGGTCAATGACATTGCTTTACCACACTATTCTGGCAATTTCTGGTGGGCCAATAGTGATTATATTAAGAAACTGGAAAGCCCTGAAAATTATATTGAAAATTTTGGAGTGTCATACAATCCTGACAATAGTGACCCTAAGCGATTTGGGTGCGAGTTTTGGATTGGGTCTGGTAATCCTAGAATGGGCGTAGTAGATAACTACCCAATAAAACGCTTAAGACAGGTAACAAGGTTTAAGGGACTTAAAAGTTTCGAACGGCTAAAAAGAAAATTTGAATGATCACAATCTTCTACCATATAGCCAAAATCAACAATTGGGAGAAAATAGTTTCTGAGCATGAAAGTTTAGTATCAGAAATACCAGACTGTAAGCTGATTAAGAATTTCCTTGAAAACAATAATCTGAATCAATACGAAGTACCCACACTACATCAGCTATGGAAATATGCAAAGACACAAGACCAGAATCAGATTATAGGGTATATACATACCAAAGGAGTAACTAAGCCATTCAATAGATCAAATAGGCTTTGGAGAGAAACACTTAATTATTGGACTTTAACTAGATGGAAAGAACATGTTCATTGCCTCAAAGAGGCAGATACGTCAGGGATACGATACATCAATTATCATAGAGATGGCCTGTATCTACCACATTACTCTGGCAATTTTTGGTTTGCCAATTCACACTACATAAGGACCCTGGAAGACCCCAGTCATTACGTAGAGAATTATCATCCCAAGATTCCATCGAAAAAATATTCATCAAATAGATACGGATGTGAAATGTGGATTGGATCAGGTAAAGGAAGAATGGCTAACATTGATAATTCACAAACACTTAAATTCACTGAAGGGAAAATAAAAAACGAAAGAGGGTTACGCTCATACAAGTATTGGGTAAAAAAATATGGTCATCCTAGCTGATTATTTTCGGAATTCTGAAAAGTAAAAAAATGAAAGCAGATGCTGCTATTCTAATGTTATGTGTTGAATCTGCAGAAATCGTCTTAGACACTATTCACTCTGTAGAGCACTATTGCAAAACAAACTTTGAGTTAATTCTTGTAGATGATGGCACCAAGCATCGGTTGGATAAGTATTTGTTAAAACACAAAAAACCCAACTGGCATATTATCAGAAACGAAAAAAATATAGGTCGCAATCGGATGAATTACTCTATTGCCAGAGGATTGCGTTATTTCCTTTCGAATATAGATGCTCCAATTCTTTTAAAATTAGATGTCGATGCATTAATCATAAACCATGGTGTTTTGAAACTCGCCCTAGACTATCACCATAGAAATCAGAAAGTTGGTATGTATGGAGTCTATGAGGTTGATTACAATCGTCCACGGTCCTATAAAAATCATCAGAACACAATATCTAGGAAAACTTCATTGATTCGACGTTTATTTCACCTTACCCCAAGTTGGACTGATTTGCTTAGAAAGGCAGAAAAAAATGGATATGTGAGGGGAGATAATGTCTTTGGCGGAGCCTACTTTCTTACTCGCAGCTGCATAATTTCTATGGAGCAAATAGGTGCATTAAACGTATCGCTGAGCAGGTTAAGCATCCTTGCTGAGGATGTGTATTTCTCTATGGCAACTCTAGCCTCTGGTTTTAGCATGGGCCATTTTGCATTTCCATCAGGGCCTCTTATTTTGGAATGGAAAGGACTACCATATCCAGCAGCTAAGCTCATAGAAGAAGGACATGGAATTGTTCATTCTGTTGACAAAGGACCTAATACAGGGCCCGAAGATAACGAAGGACAAACAGCTCGCGAGGTTTTTAGAAAAAAACGCGAAACGGAAATGAATCACTGATGTAAACATCACTCCATGGTAGTAGTATCGATCAATCATAACCACAATGAAAATGTGAAAAATCACAAAACAGGTTTCTCACCTTATGTTGATTTTATGGCTATCGACAGTGGGTCAAAGTTGGAAGAACATCAAAAATCTTACTTCGATATTGAACTACCAAATGTCTATTACAGTGGATTAATCAACGCAGCATTTGAATACTTTCATGACCGATCTGATGATTTCATTATTTACTTTATAGCATCTGATGTGGTCATTGATGACTACTTAAAATCTATAGAAAGGGTAAAATTTGCATTCTCACATTCAGATATTGCAGTATATGCACCATGCGCCAACGAATCTCCACACAAACAAATGGTATCTGGATATGGTGAAGGTTTAAGGCAGGTGAATTTTGTAGAAGGGTTTTGCTTTGCAGTAAGACTGGGTATGTTGAGAAAAATGTGTCCGATTGATATCAAGGTCAATAAAATCGGCTGGGGATTAGATGTCTACCTTGGATACCTGGCAATGAAGCAAGGATTAAAATCTGTTGTAGATTATGAAATAGAGGTATTTCATCCTACTTCCAGCGGATATGACATAGCAAAAGCAAGGAACCAAAGGGACAATTGGTTTAATGGCTTGGAAAAAGCTGCCAGAGTATTTAGAAAGTGGGCAACATTCACGCCGATTAACTCAAATATTGGTATCTTCTTACTCAAACAATGGATAAAAAGAATATCCATTATATCAATAATCTCTACAACGATTCTCATTACCATGAAATAATCTAATTCAACTTAAATAATTCATTTTTCGTCTATAATTGCCGCCAAGATTATCATAAGCACACGAGAAGTGTCACTTTTGTCTACCGCAACATTTAAAATCACCCCATGAAGAAACATCTGCTATCAACAGTTTCTGTCTTTAAAAATGAAAACGAATACCTAAAAGAATGGATTGAATATCACTTGCTCTTGGGTGTCGATCATTTTTATATGTACGATCAAGATGGTGGAATTGAGGCAATGAAGATTTTAAAGCCTTATGAAGAAGCAGGTATTGTAACTCGCCATTCTTGGACTCATTTTGATGGGACTAAACATGATAAACGCACGCAATTCTGGGAGCGTGATAAAAGTCATATAGCATATGCCCATGCGGCAAAGAATTACAGGTCTAAAACTCAATGGCTTCAAAAGTTAGACATTGATGAATTTCTATTAGCAAAAAAGGATATTGAAATAAAAGACTGGCTTAGGTCTCTCGATACCAAAAGAGTAAAAGGCTACAGGGTATATAGATTCAATTTTGGAAACAATGGTCATTTGGTTAAACCTGACGGTCTAATAATCGAAAACTACCTAAGAAGGGAAAAAAAGTATTCTAACTATAAAGATGCCGCGAATGGTGACTTCCTCTCATCCAACCGATATATTTATAATTCTCATAGATGGGGATATAAGAGTTTCAAGGGTGGCGGAATTTTGACCGACTTTGAGGAAATTCCTATTCAAATCAATCACTATTATTCCAAATCATACGAAGAGTACAGAACAAGGCAAAACGTAATGAGATCAAGAGACACTTCATTAGATGCTTTTAATGATTTGAATAAATCACACAATGATGTAAGAGACACGCGAATTCTTAAATATTTGGAACCGCTAAAAAGTAAAATCAATCCAACTGAATCATTGATGTATTCCTAAATCAAGATCCGAGATGTAATCATTGGAAGAAGCCATCAGCATAGCTCCACTGATCTTCAGAAAGTTTATGTTTAGAGGCACAAAGGCCCATAAAAGTATTTTGACCAATCCTTTTGAGTTTTACAATTGATTGATCACTCTCATGGGTATAAAAATCTGTGGATTTGGTAAGTGTATCAATGCCATGTACTCGATCTAACGAAATCACATGTTGCTCGTACTGTTTATGATCTTCTGAAGATTTATATACAAATGACCGGTCTGTTGTATCCATTACGAAAACAAAACCACCTGGCACCATTTTCTTAAGTGCATCTATTACCTGATGAGTATTTGAAATGATCATAGCTTTAATATCAATCTGTCTTAAATGCGGTGGTTTATAAGAAGAAAGACACAATCTCAATCAAATGTATGATTTAAAAAGAAAAATTGATTTATGGTAAATACTGCTCTTTGAATAGGTATTTTAACTAAAATTTAGGACTGAATGAGTCCCAAATTCATGGCTTTTTTGATCAATTCAGCCATATTTTTTGCATTCAGCTTTTTCATGATATTACCTCTATGTGCCTCCACAGTACGCTCGCTAATAAAGAGTTTATCGGCAATTTCTTGACTTTTTAGGCCATCTGAAATATCATTTAAAACTTCTACTTCTCGTTTGGTCAATTGGACGCTTTCAGCTTTTTTCTTCTCTTTTTTGATTTCTTTATAAGAGTTGAGGGCTGTATCTATTACTTCTCTGCTAAAGAATTTTCCACCATCCAGCACCTTTTCAATGGCTACTAAAATTTCATCGGCTACACTATCCTTTACTACATATCCAGCAATATTGAAATTCAACCCCTCCATCACGTATTCTTCATCCTTATACATGCTTAGAATGATTATTCGGATGTCAGGATATTTTTCACCAATCAGCTTAGATGCCTCCAGTCCAGTCATCTCAGGCATAGATATGTCCATAAGTATAATATCCGGCATATTCCCTTCATCTAGCGCCGTAATAGCCTTAGATGCTCGATCATACTCGCCGATAATTTGAATGGTTTGGTCCATATCAATGATACTACGAACGCCCTTGCGCACTAGCTCATGATCTTCAACAAGAAATAGCTTAGTCTTTTTCATATGGAATCCTTAAACTAATAAAAGTACCCGAACCTTTCTTAGTATCAATGTTACATTCTGCATTTAAAACCGCTGCCCTGAATAAAATGTTTTGTAGCCCATGATGTGAAGTATCATCTGTATAGTCTCCCATCTCAAAACCTACGCCATCATCCTCGATAGTCATCTGTATATGATCATCAAATCCATATAACTGGATAGAAGCAGCTGAAGCTTCAGAATGCTTAATAATATTAGAAATGTTTTCCTGGGAAATTCGATAGATATTCACTTTTAGCTTCATATCTAATTCTGGAAGGTCCTGTGCCTGAAGTGCAAAATTGATATTTGAGCTATTATTAGCTTGATCTACAATCTTTTTCAAACAGGCATCAATTGGAAAGTCACTCAATAGTGTTGGCAATAGACCATCTGTAACTTTTCTCATTTCATCAAGAAATTGATCAAGCATATCGACCACAACCTCTTCTGACTCACCTTTTTTCACTGCTAGCTTAATCATGTTAGCTATTTGTCCAACTCCGTCGTGCAGATCTCTTGCAATTCGCTCTCGCTCTTTCTCTTGTCCTTCAATAAATGAAAGCAATCTTCGATTTTTAATATCTTCATCTGCCTCACGAATCCTTACTCGTTCCGTTATGTCTTTAAAAAAGAACAAGTTATACTCTTCATCAAGTGAAACATTGTGAGAATAGAAATCTCCATAAACATTGTCTGAATCACCGAGCATTAATTCCATTTCTCCAGCATCCTCTATCTCCACAATATCGGGATGTGCATTTCCATTAGAATCTACAAAGCACAAAACATCATTTATATCTCTATCCATCAGTTGATCGAATGATCTTCCCGTAATTTCTTCAACTATTGAATTTGCATACTTGACTGTCCTCTTAGAATCCAGCAAAAAAATCGCCTTATCGATTGAATTAATAATGGCTTGAAAGAGCTCACTATTCTCTTTGATTTTCTTTTCTGCCTTTGCTTTATAAAGCGCAACATCAATATTAGATAAAAGCTCTGCTTCATTAAATGGCTTTACAACATAGCCATAAGGAAGGCTGAACTTTGCCTTTTCAATGGTTGGCTCATCAGTGAGAGCTGTTAAGAAAATAATTGGAATATCAAGGCTTTGCTTGATCTCAAAAGCAGCATCTATTCCATCGGAATTGGTTTCCATCATGATATCCATAAGTATCAGATCAGGAATTTCATCTGAAGCAACTTTAACCGCTTCTTTTCCAGAATAGACTGACATTACCTCATGTCCGCCTGATTCTAATGCATGTTTAATGTGTTGATTTACAATAAGCGAGTCTTCGGCGACTAAAATTTTTCCCATAGGTATTATCGAATACTATCAATTTATAAGTTTTTGTGAGATATTACAATGGAAAGCGCTAAGAAAGGGTTCTTGAATATGAAAGAGATTTTTATTGTATCTAAAAATGCATCACTGTCTAATTATCTATACCTATTACTAGATGAAATATGTCCAAAGACGATTTCTCTGGCAATGGAATTTTCAGAGTCTCTAGATTTAATAATTGTTGATTCTGAAACGATTTCACCAACGGAGATGAAAGATTATCAGCGAGATATCCCTACAGTTCTTTTTGGGTTTGATTTAAGACCTGCACTGATACAGTATACTTCTCAATACGATATCAATGGGATCATTTCGTTGTCTATGGAAGCCTCCGACATTTTGAAGACAATTCAAGTATCACTCGAGAAAGACATTTATTACAATGAAACCATGATTGGAATGTTGTTCTCCAACAAAGCCAATGAGGTTGCAGAAAAAATAAAATCACTTACAGATAGAGAAAATGAAATTCTGCTACTGATGATGAAAGATTTAACCAATGAGGAAATTGCGACGGAATTGGATCTTAGCGTACGCACAGTAAACGCTCACAAAGGAAATGTAATGAGGAAGATTGGCTCTAAAACAACAAGCGGTCTTATTCAAACACTGCTTGAGTATTCCGCTGACTTTAGAAATTCGCTCTAAGCCCGTTTTCATTATCAACTTCAACCGTGCCCCCAAGTTGCTTTACAAATGTCTTAACTAGAGAAACACCTAAACCAGTACTACTTTCAAGGACCTCACCTTGGATTTTTCTGCCATTATTAAGAACACGAAGTAAAAATTTATCTTCTTCTTTTGAAAATAGTATTGAAATCCTTCCTTCCTGACCAACCTCGAATCCATGCTTAATCGCATTTCCTACCATTTCACTAACCATTAATCCAATTAATAGTGCTTTTTCAACATCAAGAATGATGTATTCAGAATCAACTTCAATAGCTATTGAAGAGGACCCTTGTAGAATCTGGAGTTCTTGAGCAATGTGTTGAAGATATTCCCCAATATTTATTTCAGATACATTATAGAAGGTATACAACTTATCATGGATTACAGACATCGCTTTGATTCTGTCATTAACTTCATTGAAAATGGCCTTTGATTTATCATCCTCTAGATCATAAGATTTTAACGCTAAGATTGAGGAGATAAGCTGCATATTATTTTTAACACGATGATGCACTTCTTTAATAAGAACGTTCTTTTCTTCAAGTGATGATTCCAACTGCATTTGAAGAAGTTTGTCCGTAGTGATATCATAAATAACCCCAACAATACCTTTAATTTTACCATTATGGTCTCTTAAGATTCGAGTAAATGCTCTTAAATATTTTTCCTTATCATCAACTTTTATTCTGAAATCAGACTCTAAAAAATTGATCCCTTTCTTAACCATGTTGAGACTTTGCTCGAGTATGCTTTTATCTTCCTCAACAAAATGCTCCGTGAGTTTGTCTAAAGACAGTGGTGCTTTTGCCATCGAGAAAATAGAATACATCTGATCTTCCCAAAAGATTTCATTTGTTTCACGGTCATATTCCCAAACACCAAGATTTGCAATTTCAGTAGCAAGAAGTACCCTATCGGATAGGCGTCTGATCTTTTGCTCAGCATGTTTTTGTTCAGTAATATCTTGAACAGTCCCAATCATACGAATCACATTTCCTTTGGCGTTTTTTATCATCTTACCACGCCCAGATATCCATTTTGTCTTCCCTGTGATTAGGTTATTTATTCTATATATATGAAAAAAGTCTTTGCCCTCAATAATGCACTTTTCGAGTTTTTGCTCGAAATCCGCTAAGTCTTCTGGGTGAACAAGTTGCTTAATAATGGAAACATGCCTTTCAGATTCTGAAAACCCCATTAGGCTTATCATCTCTTGAGATGGCAGAAACGTTCCACTTTCTATTTCAAATTCATAATTGGCAATTTTAGATATACGCTGAGCTTCAAGAAGCTTAGCCTGACTCACTTGAAGTTCCCTTTCTGCCGCTTTAAGATCCGTCACATCGAGCATTCCAGTTATCGATCTCTCAAAATTCCCATCATCATCATATTCAGCAACTGCAGAGAGAATCACATCCATAACTTCACCGGACTTCTTTATGTATTTATACTCTATGTTCTTTATGAATCCACCATTAAACAGCTTTTCCAGATTGGCCTCTACTTCTCCTTCAGCTTCTTTCACCATAAAATCATACGGCGTTCTACCAATAACTTCATTGCGCTCATATCCCATCTTGTCTAGCCAGAAATCACTTACACTGATAATCTCAAGGCGTTCATTGATAGAATGCATCATTACCGGAGCCTTGTTGTAAATACTTCGATACTTTTTAAGAGACTTTTCTAGCGCCATCTCAATCTCCTTCCGAGTATTAATGTTTTGTAGCGCGATTACGGCACCAAATGGTTCATTTAATAGGGTGGCTCTTAGATTATACCACTTTTCATCTGCTAACTTCATTTCATGATCTAAGGACTTTGCCTTTTGATCAAGTATCGCGTTCAAACCTTCTTTCAAATATCTTCCATCACCAAAAAAATCCATGAAATCGAATATGGAACGCCCTGTTTGCATATCCGCATAAGGTTGACTTCTTATATAGGTCTTTAAGTTTTTGTTTACACTTAAAATGATTCCATTTTCATCAACAACTAATATTGCCTCATCCAAAGCATCCAATACCCCCTGTTTTAGTGCTTCCTCTCGCTTTATTTTATGTTCTGCTTCCTGATATTCTGTGATATCTTCAGAGAAATACACAACATTATCCAACATTCCCTCACCATCATAGAGCGGATAATACTTGATACGATATGATTTAGATGATCCTGTATGAATCAGTGGTACTTTGGCTATTATCTCACCTCGCTCACCTTCAAATGCTTTTTTTATGGCCTCTACTTGTTTTGCTTCAGTAAAAAGGGTGTTGTTGAAAATATTGAATCTACCTATGTATTCATCTAAATCAATCATCCAATGTTCGGCAGATTTGGCATTAGCTGCAATCATCAATCCATTGCGATCATAAATAGTAATCGCATATGGAGCCTCGGCAATCATTTGTTTATACCGGGTTTCGCTTTCTCGGAGCTTGAGACGTGAAACTTTGGTATCGGTAATATCCAACATCAATCCTCGCAGAAGTGCCGGTTTATTATCGACCTTTACAACTTCTACCATATCTTGAACCCAGCGAACATCCCCGTTTTTATGAACTAATCGATATTCTAATTGATAGCTTTCCGTATCAGGGGCTTTATGTCTCTCATAGGCTATCACTCGCTCACGATCATCTTCATAAATCCTCGACTGCCAAAACCCTTCTTTCAGCCAATCCTCTTTTGGAAAACCCAACAGATCAACTGCCTTCGGGCTTATATAGGAGAAGGTAAGTGTGCCAATTTTCGTCTCCCAAACTACCGCATTTAAATTCTCAACAAGAATCTTATATCGACCCTCTTCGTGTTCATTTTGTTTTACAACACTATCTTCAACTTCTGCCAGGTTGTAAATACATCCAATGAATTTTTGATCTTGATCTGATATTGGTTTTGCATCAATAGTCAACCATTTGAAAGAAATGTTTGAATCAGCTAATTGAACATATGACTTAACATCGGTATCACCATCTAACAAACGACTCATTGGATGCTTTGCTTTACTTATGGGAGAGTTATGGTCTATGTCAATAAAACAGAAACTCGTATAGTGAGCTCCTATTAAGCTGTCCGTTTCTTTTATCCCCAATAACTTAAGCGCAGCATCATTAGCATATAAAACACTGCCATGTGCATCGAATTGAATAATGCCGTGCGGCATATTTTCAATCAAGTATTTATGATGTATTTCAATTTGAGTATCCAAAAGGTGGCTGATAATGAAGCTGTTCTGTAATCATAAATTTATCAGAAATCTGACGAAAGCCAGTACTCTATTCTAAATTGATTTTATAGAGATAAGCATTTTGACTAAATCAATTTCATCATTATCACGAAGATTCAATTCTAGCCATCTTATGTCTATTTGTAAGAAAGAAATTAAGGCTTCCAAAAGAGGAAGTAATATAAGATTCAGTTAGATAATCTTTTTTAAGAATACAATGCGTTCAGCAGTGTGATTAGGTGATTAGGTGCCTCGGATTGGGGTACCTTTTTTTGTGTCAAAAAACTTTATTTAGATTGATTCTAAACAATTACATTTGCCAAAAAAACACTATGCGATATATAATATTATTATTACTCACATTCACTATCGCTTGTTCAGGGCCAAAAGAAAGTCAAGAACAAGATTCATCTGCAGATGAAAAGGTATTAAATGTATATTCTCACAGACATTATGATTCGGACAAGGTAGCATTCGAGAGATTTGAGAAAGAGACTGGAATTAAAATCAATCTTGTAAAAGCCGGAGCAGATGAATTGATAAGTCGTCTACAATTAGAAGGAGAAAACTCTCCTGCAGATGTATTGATCACCGTTGATGCTGCAAAACTTAATAGAGCTAAATCTCTTGACCTACTTCAGTCTGCCGATGCAGAAACAAACAATAAAGACGGTTTTATAGATCCTGATAAAACTTGGTATGCAATGACATATCGAGCTAGAGTTATTGCTTATGATAAAGCAGATGTAGATGTTTCCGAACTATCTACTTATGAAGATTTGGCGGATGAAAAGTGGAATGATCGAATAGTTATTCGTTCTTCAAGCAGCTCCTATAACCAGTCTCTTCTATCGTCAATCATCTATGAAAATGGAGAAGAAGCAGCTAGTGAATGGGCAAAAGGAATTGTTGCCAATATGGCTCGAGAGCCTAAAGGAGGGGATCGTGATCAAATCAAAGCGATGGCCTCTGGAATTGGTGACATTGCTGTAGTTAACACCTATTATGTTGGATTATTACTCAATTCTGACAACCCTGAAGAAGTAAAAGCTGGCCAAAGTGTTGGGATCTTCTTCCCAAATCAAGATGGAAGAGGCGGCCATATTAACATCAGTGGAATTGGTGTGACCAAATATGCTCCTAACAAAGCAAACGCTATTAAGTTTATTGAATTCATGACAAGTGAAGACATGCAGAAGTTCTATGCAGCTAACTCTTATGAGTATCCTGTACACAAGGACGTTGCACCGGACTCCACAGTAGCAGCATGGGGAGATTTCAAAATCGATAACTTAGACTATGCCACAAATCCAGAGCTATTGGAAACGGCAATAAAGGTATTTGATGAAGCTGGCTGGAATTAAGATTCCAAACCATCTATCCTGGCGACTCGCTGCCCTAGCAATCTTGGTAATAATCTTATTGCCCATTGTTTTGGTTGCGAGTCGTTCATTTATGCTCGAAACTGACAATATTGGTCATATATCGAGCAACCTTCTACCTCTTTATCTAAGCAATACAGCAATACTTGTTTTAGGAACGTCATTCGTAACTCTCATACTTGGAGTATCAACTGCATGGTTTGTTACTGTCTATGAATTTCCTTTTAGAAAAGTATTCGAATGGGTGTTGATTTTACCTCTTTCTATCCCAACATTTATCAATGCGATTGCTTATGTTGGCTTAACGGACTATGCCGGGCCAATTCGAATTTTCTTTCGATGGATTGATCTTGATATCTACTTAGATATCATGAATCATACAGGTGCCATAATGGTCATGAGTTTGGTTTTGTATCCATATGTCTACATCACCTCCAGATCTGCATTTTTACTTCAATCGGGATCTCTCATAGAGGTATCACGCTCCCTTGGACAGTCAATGTTCAAGACCTTTAGCAGGGTAGTGTTTCCTCTTGCATGGCCAGCAATTTTTGCAGGGTTAATTCTTGTAATAATGGAGGTTCTTAATGATTATGGAGTGGTATCATACTATGGTATTCCAACATTTACTGTTGGAATATTTAGATCTTGGTTAGCATTGGGTGATCTTTCAACCGCGATTTTTCTTTCCATGATCGTGCTCACATTTGTGGTCATCCTACTTGCCCTAGAATTTCGCTTTAGCCAAAAGAAAAAAGTATCTAATGATAAACCAGATGCTGTATTCGCACGATCAATTCCAAAAAGAAAATGGTTGATTTTTCTTATTTGCTTTCTTCCTTTTCTATTCGGATTTATTATTCCGGTCTGTCAGCTCTTATGGTGGTTTTACCTTGCCTATTCTCATGATGTATGGCTACACTTAATCAGATTGGCTGGCAATACTGCTATTCTCGGTGCTTTATCAAGTCTATTTATTGTCATTTTATCAATCATTTTAGTCTACACATTTAGACTCTCGAAAAGTAATGGGCTTAAAAGGGGAATAGCTAAGCTTCCAATGTTAGGCTACGCAATGCCAGGTGCCGTTATTGCAATCGGAGTAGTAGCCATGGTTCTTTTGATTAATCCTAATCTAATTTACTCAGGTATTGCAGCGCTCATATTTGGATATACCGTTAGATTCTTTGCCGTCGGCTATGGATCAATTGAGTCCGGATTTGATAAGATATCCCCTCAAATAGATGACGCGGCTCGATCTTTAGGGAGCGATACATTTAGAAACCTGATAAAAATTCATATTCCAATATTAAAGCCAGTATTGATTGGTTCTTTAATAATGGTTTTTGTTGATGTCGCTAAGGAACTGCCTCTTACACTCATCCTTAGACCTTTCAATTATGAAACTTTGGCGACAAATGCGTTTCAATATGCAAAAGATGAAATGGCGCCTAGGGCCGCATCATCTAGTCTGCTTATTATTTTTGCAAGTGCTTTTCCAGTATATTATTTAAATCAAATATTGCATAGGAAGTGAAGTTGAATGTTAACCATATAAGCAAGAGATTCGGAAACACAGAAGTATTAAAAGATGTGTCAATAGAAATCCAGTCTGGCGAAATTCTTTCTTTGACTGGTGAGAGTGGCTGTGGCAAGAGTACACTGCTTAGAATAATCTCAGGTCTCGAAACACCAGATAGCGGCAGTATTTCGCTAGACGGAGAAGATATCACTAATTGGAAACCTGAGCATCGCAATTTTGGGTTCGTATTTCAAAATCTATCATTATTCCCGCACCTCTCTGTAAAAGAGAATATCTTGTACGCTATTGGGAAAAAAGAAAGGAATCCCGATCGTCTAGGAGAGCTTATAAGTAAAACAGGATTAGATGGACTTACTAATAGATATCCTCATGAGCTTTCTGGCGGTCAACAACAACGAGTGGCCATCGCCAGAGCACTTGCTATAAATCCTCGAATACTCATCTTAGATGAGCCTTTTAGCAGTCTTGATGAATTGCTAAAAGCCAAGATCAGAGAAGAAATATTTGATTTACTTAAGTCATTGGGTATTACGACGATTTTAGTCAGTCATCAGGCAACAGATGCTTTTCTAATTTCTGACAAGCTTGTCGTAATGAAAAAAGGGGAAATTCAACAATATGGGAAGCCATCCGAGGTATATCAAAATCCAATCTCTCCATATGTTTCTGATCTATTTGGTGCCAGTGTAATATTCAAAGGAAAGAATGTCTCCGCCAATATGGTTAGTACAGATTTTGGCTCTCTGAAATTAGAAAATAATCGGAATGATACTTTACAACTTTTTGTAAGACCTGAGAAAATTGAAATCACCAATTCAGAGGACTATAATCTTAGTGGCCGTGTTGTGAAAAAAGAGTTTAAGGGGCCTCATGATGTACTAAAAATCGGTAACGAAAACTCTTCAGAGTTTATCTCGTTAGAAACAGAAAGGTGCTCAATTGAAGTTGGAGATAAAATATATCTCAGGGTACCCGAAAACGATATTCAGATCTTCGAATAGTGTTCGTCTTTTTCTTTACGGATGTTCATATCTGTACAAAAACGAACAAATACTTTTATTTAACTATTTGATTTACAATTACTTATAAAGTATGGCACGCCCTTTGTATTTAAATACATCAAATGGCGACCAACCGAACAAATATCAAACTAAGCCGTACCCTACTCATCTTGTTGGGTATACTCCTTGCGTGTCTGCTTACACTCAACGCCAAGTCACTATACTCAGCTGACTTATTGAGTGAACCGACCACAATACCTGCCGCGGACGCAAAATCTCCCAAAACCTTTATAGACAAAATTGGATCTATCAATTTCAAAAATATTCCTAAAAAAATATCATCTTTAAACTAAAGAAGTATGGAAATGACAAATAGACTTTTTAGATCAAATGATCGAATGCTTGGTGGCGTATGCGCAGGAATTGCAGAATATCTTGGTTGGGATCCAACACTGGTAAGAATCGCCTACATTGTACTTTCAGTAGTGAGTGCAGCCTTTCCTGGACTGCTGGTATACCTTATTCTCTGGATTGTCATACCGCCGAAATACTAGGACCTGTTATAAAAATTCATCCAACGATCTGGTAGTTCTCCCTTGAGAGCCATATCATAGTCGCTATAGTTGCAGGCTACCATACTATTTCGATTGAATAAACCATCCGCATCAGGGTTGGGAACTTCCATCCACCAGCGTTCTGACAATTTACTTTTATAAAATCTAATGGTTTCAGGCTCTCCTCCAAGGTGAACTTCATACATGAGGTAATCATTAGATTTGAAGTTCTTATCTCCCTTCCTATGATAGTAGCCTTCTATAAAGTACCAAATCATTGTAGCCATTACAAAAGCTGTTTTACGATCCTCTGAGTCTTTATTGGCATCATAATTATACAAGCCTACTGAGCTCATCTTTTCGTTTTGTCCAGCATACCATGATAGCTGACATGCTTCCTCACCGGTTAAGCCGTAAACTTTTGAATTTTGTGCTCCCGGAGCATAAAAAGCTTGTAATGCACTTAGATCAAATGACATCATATCCGCATCTCTAACAATTGGCTCGATATCTTTAATGTTTTCTTTAACCACGCCTAAACGAACGGCCTCAAAGGAAAGTTTCTCTAAAAGCTCAATGGATTTTTGATTGGTCAAATAGCTTTGATAAGCCAAATGATAGTATCCAAAAAGATAGTTTGGATTGTGCTTAAATACTTTACCAATATGCTCTTTAGCCGGATTTTGATCTTCTTCTAAATCTATTTCATTATCAATATTCAATACTGAGACCAATTTATCAGAACCCTCGTAGGCATAATATTGACCTAAGTCTAAATCATGACTCCCACCAAAGAGTATAGGTAAAATGTTCTTTTCCATTAGGTAACTGCAAACCTCTTTCAGGCGCAAGTATGTGTCTTCCAATTTGGGTCCATTACGAAAGTTGCCCAAATCGATTATTCCATAATCTCCATAGCCTTTTTTTAACTTATACATCTGCTTTCGAACCTCATCAGCAGATTTATTATTTGAATTCACATCTCCACCTCTAAACTCGCACATTCCAATCAATGCGATATCCATGCCTTCATGATCCGGCATCTTATGCTTATTGATATAAATAGAAGATTGGAAAGAAGCGGGTGATTGATCTACATCTACTTCTGTTGGGTCAAAAAAGAGTTTTAAGTCCATGAAGCTAAGATAAGCAGCCGTATGAAAAACTCTACCCTACTTTATGATTTCCCAATTGAGCATGTAGTCTGCATGTTCAGATACTTCCATATTGTTAGTGAGTATCTCACCATAGTGACCAGGATCTTGATTCAAGTCCAGGTGGAACGTTCCCAGGTGATCATTCTTACTAGTGTAATCAAAGTCCCATAACTCGAGTGCAAGCCAATCTCCCTGAAAATTTCCCTCTACATCAACATTAAGCGCCTCATCTACTCCGATCTTAGAAAACTTAGATTTTTGGGGCCACACCTTTTTGTCTTCAATTTTTAAATAGATCTCGTCTTTATCTGATTCATCAGGGACATTGCAGATTACTGCATGAATTTTAATTTGCGGCATTGGTTTGGTGGTAATATCTAAACATCAAGTTAATGCATAAATTTTTTTAACGCATAAAAAAACCCTACATAAATGCAGGGTTTTAAAAATTTGCTGGTTTCTTATTTGATGGTAAATCCAAACGTATTTTTTGTACCATTCGGTGATTCAATTATCACTGTGTAGGTACCTTCAGAAAGTTTCACAAGCTTAGACACCTCAACTTGGTCAGAGTCAAGAACTTGATCAACTTCATCATTAATAACAACGCGGGCCGTTTTAGCACTCAAATTTTTTAATACGGCTTCGGTACCCTTTGGATAAACTGGCTGACCGCTTTCAAATTCGGTCGCTGGTTTTGAAAACTCAATACTTGGCGTAATTGTGGTGGTAGAAGAGGAATCACTTGTGTGTATTCCACAAAAAGTTAAAGCAAGAATTAAAACAAATTGTACCATTTCTATTATGTGTTTAAGTGTGATACAAAGTTGAAAATTCGATGCTATTTAGGTAAGGCGTGATTTACTGAAATTAAGCTAGTAAAATCGCTTACTCTCATTCAAACAAAAAAAGCCTTGCGATATGCAAGGCTTTTTTAATTTCATTTTAAGAGATCGTTATCCACCGAAATCATCGAATCGGATATTCTCATCTGGTATACCAAAGTCCTCTCCCATTTTTTGAACAGCTTGATTCATCAAAGGAGGGCCGCAGAAGTAAAGTTCAATCTCTTCGGGATTATCGTGCTTGCTCAAGTAATGATCAATCACCGCTTGGTGAACAAAGCCAGTAAATCCGTCACCTTCATCTTCCATGCTATTTTTTGCATTCCAGTTATCTTCTTCAAGAGGCTCCGAAAGAACCACATGGAAAGTAAAATTCGGGAAGTGCTTTTCTAAATCCAGGAAGTGGTCCAAATAAAATAACTCACGCTTAGATCGACCACCATACCAATAGCTTACTTTTCTACCAGTTTTTAGTGTTTTGAATAAGTGGTAAAGGTGTGATCTCATTGGAGCCATTCCTGCACCACCACCAACATATAGCATTTCTGCTTCCGATGGGTTAATAAAGAATTCACCATAAGGACCAGAAATTGTTACTTTATCACCTTTCTTCAATCCGAAAATGTAAGATGAAGCAATACCTGGATTTACACTCATCCAGCCATTCTTAGCTCTATCCCATGGTGGAGTAGCTATACGAACGTTTAGCATAATCTCACGACCTTCAGCTGGGTAAGAAGCCATAGAGTAAGCACGCTCAATGGTCTCATCATTTTTCATTTTGAGATCCCAAAGACCAAACTTATCCCACTCCATTTGGAATTTATTAGGATCATCGTGCTCTTCTGGGTGAGCTGTAATATCCATGTCCTTGAAATCAACTTCACATTTTGGAACCTCAATCTGGATGTATCCTCCAGCCTCGTAGTCCATATCTTCAGGTATCTCAACAACAAATTCTTTAATAAACGAAGCTACGTTCCAGTTTCTAACTACTGTAGCTTCCCATTTCTTGATTCCGAATATCTCTTCAGGAATCTCAATTTTCATGTCATTTTTAACTTTCACCTGACACGCCAATCGAACGTTTTCTTTTTGCTCAGTTCTACTCAGGTGACCAACCTCGGTTGGCAGAACATCTCCTCCACCTTCTACAACTTTACACTTACACATGGCACAGGTACCTCCACCTCCACATGCAGAAGGCAAAAACACACTTTTCTGTGAAAGTGTAGACAATAGCGTTGAACCAGCAGCGGTTTCCATTGGATTATCCGCATCACCATTGACAACGATTTGCACAGGTCCTGATTGAACCAATTTTGACTGAGCGATCAACAGAACTAACACTAACAATAGGATTAGTACTGTGAAGGCAATGATTGAAGTAACAACAATTGAAGACATATGTCTAAAATCTTTTTATTTTAAAAATCGGGGCAAATATAGCTTATCTAGAGTACCATATTCACTGATAAATAGAACCTTTTTTAGTTCTTAATTTTCTAACACTTAGAACACTTAAAATGTTGTCTCAATCCAACATTTTTAACAACATGGTAAGCCTTGATTTTAGTTGTCTTCTATCAACAATAAAATCTAGGAAACCATGATCCAAAACAAACTCTGCACTTTGGAAACCTTTTGGCAAATCCTTTCCTATTGTTTCTCGGATTACTCTGGGCCCAGCAAAGCCAATTAATGCCTCAGGCTCTGAAATATTAAAATCTCCCAGCATTGCATAAGAAGCAGTAACACCACCAGTGGTAGGATCTGTTAGCAATGATATGTAAGGGATTTTAGCTTCAGATAATAGAGCAAGTTTAGCAGAGGTCTTAGCCATTTGCATTAGCGAGTACCCCGCTTCCATCATACGTGCCCCTCCTGATTTTGAAATCATCAAGAAAGGAATCTTCTTTTTTAATGAATAGTCAATAGCTCTTGCAATCTTTTCTCCTACAACAGATCCCATCGAACCTCCAATAAATGAGAAATCCATACATGCAACTACGATATCTATCCCGTTCATTTTACCAGTGGCACTTCGAACAGCATCTTTCAGATCCGTTTTCTTTTGTGTCGCACTGATTCGATCAGGGTATTTTTTGGTGTCTTGAAACTTGAGCGGATCACCTGATATCAGGTCTTCATCCAACTCCTTGAATTTATTATTATCAAATAATATTTCGAAATACTCTTTTGAACCAATCCTAACATGGTAATCATCATCTGGACATACATATGAGTTGTTTTTCAACTCTCGCATGTGAATAATAGAACCACTTGGAGTTTTATACCAGAGGCCATCTGGCACTTCCTTCTTATCCTCTGTCTTAGTAAGTATTCCTTTGTCTTGTCGCTTAAACCACGCCATTCGAATTCTTTCTCAGTGAACGAGCAAAGCTAAATGATAATTGGCAAATCAATGACTGATTTTATCGGCTTTAACTTTACTCTAAACTTTACAAATAATTAGTTTATTTCTTCATAGTCTACGTACTCACCACCGCTAAAACCACCATTCTTTCTAGAACTTCGGTTAGGAACGTTGTCGATATTAAGGTCGTTACCAGCAGCTTTCCTTGTTGTTCTAGATTGATTGTACTGATTCCCTCCTGCATATCTACGGGCATTTCTTTTGAAAAGAAATGAAGTAACCTTATTGAAAACATAACCAATAAGAACAAGTACGATGATGATTTTTAGTAGCATATCCTATTAAACCTATCGGCTCAAGAAACGGTTTCTTTCTGCATAGATTTCCATGAAATAATCATCCATCAGGTCATCAATAAAATAGATAGCCTCTCCAGTAGATTTCATCTCTGGTCCTAACTCCTTATTAACATTCGGAAACTTATGGAATGAGAATACCGGCTCTTTAATTGCGTAACCATGCTTATATGGCTTGAAATCAAAGTCTGTAACTTTTTTCTCACCAAGCATCACTTTCGTTGCATAGTTTACATATGGTTCACGGTAAGCTTTACAAATAAATGGCACAGTACGAGATGCTCTTGGGTTAGCTTCAATGATGTAAACCTTATCATCTTTTACAGCAAATTGAATATTTATTAGTCCAACCGTGCGAAGAGCAATTGCAATTTTCTTCGTGTAGTCTTCAATTTGTCTAATAACAAAATCACCAAGATTGTAAGGAGGTAATACAGCGTAGGAATCGCCTGAGTGGATACCCGCAGGCTCTATATGCTGCATGATTCCTATTATGTAAACATTCTCTCCATCACATATTGCATCGGCTTCCGCTTCAATAGCACCTTCGAGGAAATGATCCAATAGAATTTCCCCGTCTGGTTTGTCTTTCAATATATCAACGACATGTTGCTCTAGCTCTGTCTCATTAATCACAATCTTCATACTTTGTCCTCCAAGCACATAACTCGGACGAACTAGTAGCGGGAATCCAAGTTCTTTGGAAAGTTCTACTGCATCTTCAGCATTTTCGATTGTTCCATAAAGTGGATATGGAATTTCTTGTTCTTTTAAAAGATCAGAGAATCTTCCACGGGCTTCTGCAAGGTCCAAAGCTTCAAAACTTGTTCCTATGATCTTGATACCGTAGCGCTCTAATTTCTCTGCAAGCTTTAAGGCTGTCTGACCGCCAAGCTGAACAATCACACCTTCTGGCTTTTCATGAAGGATGATGTCGTAAATATGTTCCCAGAAAACCGGCTCAAAGTAAAGCTTGTCTGCTACATCAAAATCGGTAGATACTGTCTCCGGGTTGCAGTTGATCATGATCGTTTCATAACCACACTCCTTTGCAGCCAATACACCATGAACACACGAGTAATCAAACTCTATACCTTGCCCAATTCTATTCGGACCTGATCCTAAAACAATGATTTTTTTCTTGTCCGAGACATGAGATTCGTTTTCTTCCTCAAATGTAGAGTAGTAGTAAGGTGTCTGTGCTTCAAACTCAGCCGCACAGGTATCAACCAGCTTATAAACACGCTTGATGCCTAGCTCATTTCTTTTCTTATAAACTTCGCTTTCAAGGCATCTCAACAAATGCGCAATCTGACGATCAGCATACCCTTTTTTCTTGCCTTCCATTAACAGCTCCTTTGGAATATCATCAATGGAATGCTTTTCAATTTCTTTTTCAAGCGTTATCAATTCCTCGATCTGATTTAAAAACCATGGATCAATTTTAGATAGCTTGTGAATGGTCTTAAATGGAATGCCCAGCTTGAATGCATCATAAATATGGAACAAGCGATTCCAGCTTGGGTGTTCAAGGCTTTTTAAGATCGCCTCCTGATCTTTCAGCTCTCTTCCGTCTGCACCCAAACCATTTCTTTTAATTTCAAGTGATTGACATGCCTTTTGAAGTGCCTCTTGGAAGTTTCTCCCTATCCCCATTGCCTCACCTACAGACTTCATCTGTAAACCAAGTTTTCTATCAGAACCTTTAAACTTATCAAAGTTCCATCTCGGAACTTTGACTATTGTGTAATCAATAGCTGGCTCAAAGAATGCTGATGTGGTCTTAGTAATTTGATTTTTTAGTTCGTCAAGGTTGTATCCTATTGCAAGTTTTGCTGCGATCTTGGCAATAGGATATCCAGTTGCCTTTGATGCCAGCGCAGATGACCTTGAAACTCTAGGATTAATTTCAATACCTATAATATCTTCGGTTTCTGGATTAACCGAAAACTGCACATTACACCCTCCAGCAAAATGGCCAATCCCATTCATCATCAATTTGGCCATATCTCTCATTCTCTGATATACTGTATCAGAAAGTGTCATTGCAGGGGCAACAGTTATTGAATCACCTGTGTGAACACCCATTGGATCAAAATTCTCGATCGAACAAATAATGATGATGTTACCAAGATTATCTCTCAGAAGCTCTAGCTCGTATTCTTTCCAACCCAAAATGCTTTGCTCAACTAATACCTCATGAATCGGAGATGCCTGTAACCCGGCATTCAATGCAGTATCAAATTCCTCCGGAGAATTAACAAAACCTCCTCCATATCCACCTAAAGTATAAGATGGTCTGATAACTAATGGGAATCCTATTTCTTGAGCGATCTCCTTACCTTTTAGAAATGATGTAGCTGTTTGACCTTTACATACTCCTACCCCCAGCTCAATCATTTTATGGCGGAATTTCTCACGATCTTCCGTAGTTTCGATTGCATCGATATTTACACCGATCATCTCAACGTTGTACTTTTCCCAAATCCCTGCTTTGTCACAATCGATTGCTAAGTTCAAGGCCGTTTGACCTCCCATCGTAGGCAGCACCGCATCAATTTGAGGGTGTGCTTCCAAAATCTCTCGTATCGATTGCTTGGTAAGAGGTTTCAAATAAATGTTATCAGCCGTGACCGGATCAGTCATGATGGTCGCTGGGTTCGAATTGATCAGTGTTACTTCAATTCCCTCTTCTCTAAGAGATCTTGAAGCTTGTGATCCTGAATAGTCAAATTCGCAAGCTTGTCCAATAATGATAGGTCCGCTTCCGATTATTAAGATTGATTTGATGTTTGGGTTTTTAGGCATAGGATTCTAAGTGGTTCCTGTTTAGTTAATCAGGTTAAAACAAATTCCGGCAAAATTAAAGTATGAAGCATGGGCCACAAAGGAATTTCTTAATTAGTAATGTGGTTAATTGGTAGGTTAGCGAATTGACTGAATATTTGCATACTAAAAAAGAGCTTTAAACAACAACCCTGACTAGTAAAATGAAAGAATCATACATCATAGATGGCATTAGAACACCTATCGGAAATTTTGGCGGAACATTAGGTGCAGTAAGAACGGACGATCTAGGTGCTATTGCAATAAGAGAGCTGATGGCTCGTAACTCAAATCTAGATCCTGCGGCCATAGATGAGGTGATAATGGGTTGTGCCAATCAAGCAGGAGAGGACAATAGAAATGTTGCTCGAATGTCTTTATTACTTGCCGGATTACCATTTTCTGTTCCAGGAGAAACAGTCAACAGGTTGTGCGCCTCAGGAATGTCAGCAATAGTCCATGCCAATAGAGCGATTAAAACAGGTGACGGAGATTTATTTATTTCTGGTGGCGTTGAAAATATGACTAGAGGTCCATGGGTAATTTCTAAGTCGGCGAAGCCTTTTGGTACAGATGCCAAAATGTACGATTCAAGTTTCGGCTGGAGATTCATTAACCCGAAAATGGAAGAATTGTATGGAACCGATGGCATGGGTCAGACCGCTGAGAACTTAGTAGAAATTCATAAAATAAGTAGAGAGGATCAAGATGCCTTTGCTTACAGGTCTCAAATGAAAGCCACCGAAGCTCAAAAAAATGGAAGGCTAGCAAAGGAGATTGTAGCAGTTGAAATACCTCAGAGAAAAGCAGATCCGATAATCTTTGATACAGACGAATTTGTTAAACCTAATTCATCACCTGAAGTATTGGCGAAATTGAGGGCTGCTTTTAAGAAAGATGGTTCCGTTACAGCTGGAAACTCATCAGGATTAAATGATGGAGCAGCTGCTGTCTTAGTAGGCTCAGAAGATGGAATTAAAAACCACAATCTCAAACCTCTTGCAAGGATTATTTCATCTGGTGTTGTCGGCGTGGAGCCAAGAATCATGGGGATAGGACCAGTGGAAGCTTCTCAGAAAGCTTTGAAGAAAGCAGGACTCACACTGGACCAAATGGACATTATCGAAATTAATGAAGCTTTTGCGGCTCAATCTTTGGCTTGCACCCGCACGCTCGGTCTTGCAGACGATGATGAAAGAATCAATCCAAATGGTGGAGCAATTGCCATCGGACACCCACTTGGAATGACGGGAGCAAGGATTACCTATTCTGCTGCATTGCAATTACATGAATCAAATAAAAAATACGCGCTTTGCACCATGTGTATAGGAGTTGGACAAGGTTATGCTGTAATACTTGAGAGAGCTTAAACAATGATTTACGAGTTCAACAATCTAAAACCTGTCATCCATCCTTCGGCATTTGTACATCCGCTTGCTGCAGTGACAGGGGATGTAATAATTGGCAAAGATGTCTATGTAGGACCAGGTGCAGCCATTCGTGGAGATTGGGGAAGGATAGTCATCGAAGACGGGTGTAATGTTCAGGAAAATTGCACCATCCATATGTTTCCAGGTATCACAATCACTTTGAAAGAAAGTGCACATATCGGTCACGGAGCAATTGTACATGGAGCCAATATTGGTAGAAATGTATTGGTTGGGATGAATGCAGTGGTCATGGATAATTCAGAAATTGGAGATGAGTGCATAGTTGGCGCATTGGCCTTCATCAAGTCAGACTCTAAATTTGATGCAAGAAGCTTGATTGTTGGCAATCCAGCTAAAAAAATTAAAGAAGTAAGTGATGAGATGATTCATTGGAAGACCGAGGGAACCAAACTCTATCAACAACTTCCAAGAGAATGCTACGATACACTGAGAGAATGCGAGCCTTTAAGAGAAGTAGAGCCAGATAGACCTGTCGCATCGGCTGCATATAAAACATGGAATGAAACTAAATAACTGCACCTTAGCATGATATCAAATAAAATGCACATCGCTGTTTCTGGTAACATTGGAGCAGGTAAAACCACCCTCACAGAAATGCTGGCCAAGCATTATGGATGGCAAGCAGAGTTTGAGTCTGTAGAAGACAATCCCTACCTCGAAGACTTCTACAGTGATATGCATAAGTGGTCCTTTCACCTTCAAGTCTATTTTCTTAATAGCCGGTTTGAGCAAATCAATAAGTTGAAGAAAGTAGATAAAACTATTATTCAGGATCGAACGATCTATGAAGACGCTTACATATTTACCGAGAGTCTGTATAAGCAAGGGTTTTTCAAAGAACGTGACTATCAAAACTACCAAGCACTTTTCGCTTCGATGATTGAGTATGTCAAGCCTCCGGATTTACTGATATATTTAAAATCGGATATAAGTAAACTTGTTAAAAATATCGAAACGCGTGGCAGGGATTATGAAAATCTCATTCGCATAGAATACCTAAAAGGCCTCAATGAGCACTATGAAAAGTGGATTGATGGATATACTGCCGGCAAATTATTGATAGTCGAAGTAAGTGATATTGACTTTGTCAAAAATCCAGAAGACTTCTCAGATATAGTTTTTAAAATAGATACAGAACTGCATAGTTTGTTTAGCTGAATATGCACTCACAATTCATTTAACTTTACTTTGAATTAAGAATAAACACACATGGCAATACCCAAAATAAAACATTACATCGCAGGGCAATGGATGGAAGGCGCTGGTGATGGAGACATTCTTCACCATGCAATCACTGGCGAACCTGTGGCCTCACACACTATACAGGGAATAGATTTTAAAGACGCCTACGATCATGCTAGAAATGTAGGTAATGCTGCCTTGAGAAAGATGACCTTTCAAGAACGTGGTCTTATGCTGAAAGCGCTCGCATTTCATTTGTTGGAAAACAAAGAAAAGTTCTATGAAGTAAGTAAAGCCACTGGTGCCACACGAATTGATAGCTGGATTGATATTGAAGGTGGGATTGGAAACATTTTCTCCAATGCTAGCTTAAGAAGACAATTCCCAGACCTTCCCTATCATGTAGACGGTGATACAGTTGGTTTATCTAAAGAAGGAACATTTGTTGGCCATCACATTATGGTACCAAAAGACGGAGTTGCAGTACATATCAATGCCTTTAATTTCCCAATCTGGGGTATGCTTGAAAAGGCTGCAGTGAACTGGCTCGCAGGAATGCCTTGTATTGTTAAGCCTGCCGAACAGACCTGCTATTTGACTGAGTCAATGGTCAAAGAAATCATCGATTCAGGGATTCTTCCAGAAGGAGCTCTTCAATTAGTTGCTGGGTATGGTAATGGTATTCTTGATCATGTAGATTCTCAGGATGTTGTAACATTTACAGGTTCTTTCGAGACAGGAAAGAAATTAAAAACATTGCCTCAAATTGTAGAGAATTCTGTTCCATTTAATCTTGAAGCAGATTCTTTGAATTGTGCTGTACTCGGAGAAGACGCAGTACCAGGAACACCTGAATTTGACTTGTTCATCAAAGAGTTACGTAAAGAAATCACTGTAAAGTGTGGTCAAAAATGTACCGCCGTGCGTCGCATAATAGTTCCAGAGAAACTAGTAGAAGATGTTCAGATCGCACTTGGTAAAGCATTTGAGAAAACCACCATTGGTGATCCAAGTGTAGATGGCGTGAGAATGGGTGCCCTTGCCGGCAAAGAACAATTGGAAGAAGTGACAAAGAGAGTTGCTGAATTGGCAAAGACTTCTGATTTAGTATATGGTTCACTTGACAATACTGGAGAAGCATTGGGAGCAGATTGGAAAAAGGGAGCTTTCATGTCCCCGCTTTTATTTGTTAACCAAAAGCCGCTAGATACTGATGAAGTTCATAATATCGAAGCATTCGGACCTGTAAGTACTATACTCCCATATAAAACAATGGACGAAGCAGTAGAAATCTCTAAAAGAGGAAAAGGCTCCCTTTGTTCGTCTATTACTACAGCTGACGACAAATTGGCTACCGAATATGTTGTTGGAGCGGCAACGCACCATGGCAGAATCCTTGTATTGAATGAAGCCTGCGCAAAAGAATCAACAGGTCATGGCTCACCAATGCCAATGCTTACACACGGTGGACCTGGGCGCGCCGGAGGTGGTGAAGAAATGGGTGGAAAAAGAGGTGTTATGCACTATTTGCAAAGAACTGCCATCCAAGGATCGCCAACCACAATAACTGAAATCACGCAACAATATCAATATGGAGGAGAGTATAAGGATACTGAAAAACACCCATTCTCTAAGTATTTCGAAGAAATTGAAATTGGCGATACGGTAATTACAGCTAAACGAACGGTAACCGAATCCGATATTGTAACATTCGCTAACGTAAGCTGGGATCATTTCTATGCTCATACGGATGTGACTTCTCTAGAGGGAACCACTTTTGAGGGTCGAGTAGCTCACGGATATTTTGTATTATCTGCTGCTGCAGGACTATTTGTTCAAGCCAAAAAAGGCCCAGTTCTTTTAAACTATGGTCTAGAGGAATGTCGCTTTACCAAGCCTGTTTATCCAGGTATGACCATAGGCGTTCGATGCACAGTTAAGGAAAAAGTAGATCAGGAAAAGAAGGATGATATCGCAAAAGGAATTGTCAAGTTCTTGGTGGATGTATATGACGAAACAGGTGAGACCGTAGCAATCGCAACAATCTTAACAATGATCAAGAAGAAGGATCAGAGTTAATTACTCTTCTATCAATCCCTTTTTCATGGCATAAAGCACAAGGCCTGCTACATTTCTCGAATGTGTTTTTTGTAGCAGGTTGTTTCTATGTCCATCTACCGTTTTAGAGCTTATGAAAAGTTCTTCAGCAATTTCTCCCGTAGTTTTTTGTTGACAAACCAATCTTAGAACGTCTATCTCTCTTTTGGTCAGTGCCTCATCCTGACTCTTTTTGGTACTTGTCTTGTGCTTTTGATTCATCTTTTTTTGAATTGCAAAAAGCGTTTTCTGATTGATGTATGATCCTTTAGAATGTACTGCTCTGATTGCTTCGGTCACCTCATTCGGATCAGAATCTTTAATCAAATAACCATGTGCGCCACGTTCGATTAGCTCTGCTATAAAAGCATCATCATCATGAACCGACAAAATCAAAATTTTAATTTGAGGATAGTTCTCAACAATTGTATCGGTTACAGCAATTCCATCAAAATCTTCGTCTCCATTTTTAGGTAGTGAAAGATCAACCAACAGCACATCAGGAATAACCTCGCTGCTGGAAAGTTTGTCCATCACTGAAAAACCATCTTCCGATTCAAACACCACTTCAAACTCCTCATATGAAGAAAGAATTGCTTTCATCCCCTCTCTGAACAGGAATTGATCTTCTACAAGCCCTATTTTTATTGATTCAGGCATTTTATTCTTCTTTTATTGGTAATACTAATTGTGCTTTAAAACCTTCACCTCGAATAAATTCCATGGCACCACCGATTGCTTTGATCCTCGCCTCCATGCTTTTTAGCCCAAGTCCAAGAACCATTTCTTCTGGCAAGCCTACCCCGTCATCTTTATAGTCAACGATGACTTGATCACCTTTTTCTGAGTAACAAATCTCCACAGCCTTAGCTTTTGAATGTTTAATCGTATTTTGGATGAGCTCCATAAAAATTCGATACAATCCAAGCTCTTTTTCCCATGAAAGCTTAGTAGAATTTGAAGGGAGGTCGAGTGCAATTTCCACCTGCTTAGAATCATTAATTTGGTCAACCATGCTCTCCAATGATCTTAACAACCCGAATGCCTCTAACTGATTAGGCATTAGATGATGGCTAATCTGGCGTACCGAAGCGATAGATGTTTCAATTATGTTACGAACGTTGCCAATAGAAAGTCCTTTGGATTCTAAGGATGGATGCATTTGTTCCAGCCGCATCAAATGCATTTTGGCAATAGATAGGGTTGCCCCCAATTCATCATGCAGATCTTTGGCTATTCGTTTTCTTTCAGACTCTTGCACCTCCATATTGGATTGTAACAGCTCTTTTTGATGCTTACTTCTCAATTCCTCACGCTCTAACTGTTGGCGAAAGAGGTTTTTTTGAAAATGCTGATTGAGGAGAAAAACTCCAATAGCAATGACAAATACCACTAAGACTAGTGGCAATAGGATACTTAAGAAACTGATTTCCTGGGTCGATTCCATAGTCCGATAAAAAAGCAGAAATACATAATTATCGAAAATAATGCATAGATGAACCATGTATAGCGAACAAGTGGTGTTCTAGAAAAATTGATGATCATGTTTCCAAAGTAGAAAACAAGCAGACTCGAAGCATAGTAAATGAATAATCCGGCATTTATCCAACTAATGCTTTTAATAATCGCCATTCTTTTCTCCTTAACTATATCGTTCATTAGAAAGACAAATGTTGTTAAGGATAAAATAATTATAAATACCGCCTCAACACTGAGTGCATAAGAATTAAAAGTGTAGATATCCTGAATGAAAATCGAATTAATTATTGAATAGAGCACAAAAACTCCTGCCAGTATCCAAAGGATTTTTGGCTTGATTAGCCCATCAAAAATTTGATTGTAGAAAAAAACCAAACATATAAACCCCACTACGGTATAAATATGCAGCAGAGGCATGTTGTTTTCCCCATTATGATAAAGAAGAGAAGCAATCACCTGAACCAAAAAAGATATAATGACGAACCATGAGAAATATTTCATCTCTTTAGGCAATTTCTTATAAACATACAATGTGTAGATGCCCACAAGAAACGTCGGAATGTCAGAATAATCAATAATGAACTTGGCGATTGCTTCGAACATTTTATTAATTATTTAGTGGACTGTTTGGATCACATGCATTTGGACAAGGTTTGCTAAAGTCAAAGACATATGGTCCATCACCATCAGCCAACTCACCATCACCTCCGTCATCTCCGTCATCTCCAGAGTATGGACCATTTAGAATAACATCTGTACCAGGTACTCCTGCACTAAGTTTTGCCCCTTTTACTGGCGTCAGATAAATTTTAAACTCTCCAGTAGATTCATCTAGTCCCATATAAATCCTTACATGACGATACTTTGCTTTCTTGAGCACATTCATCTTCATTCCCATCACCTCAACTAAATCAACAGATCTAATCGTGAAAGCTCTAATTGGATCGATTCCCAATGATGCTTTACACAATGAGTCATAATACTGTACATTTTGCTCTGCTGTAGCCAAGGAAACGGCATACATCGAAGAAGTCGAATCTTGAATAACAAATGGTGGTCCATCAGCTGTCTCTTCTGTAGCTGATTGCTGCGTCTCTTGGCAAGAAATAATTGCCATGATCAATAATACTCTTAGTAGGTTTTTCATAGTTAAATAGTTTAAGTAACAATTCTAATCATTATCGAGGCTATTAATAAAGAGTCATGTGAAATTCAAGTAATTCTTTCCATGCCAAAATGAAAAAACAGGTATTTCTACCTGTTTCATAAAAGGGTTATTTCTCCTCTAGTAAGCAACTTCATAAGGATTCAACTTTACACTATCGATTTAGGAAAATTTCTAATCCATTCGATGGAGTTAATCCGAAAATCCTTAAGAGTAGGAATTATTAAAAGTTTTAAAATCTTATGTCTGGAATCAAAGTAGATTTTGCCGTATATGGGGCTTTAAAAAATGGGAATGAGCACAACGGGTTGGCAATGGATGTAAAATCTAAGTTGCAAGAGCTCATCAATCAAAATAACGGTATTGTGACTATTACTAATAGCTACATGGGCGGAGATCCATGCTTGGGAAATACCAAACAATTTGGAGCGCAAATCCGTCGAAAAGGCAGTGTTTTCCACTACGCATGTCTTGAAGGGCAAACAATAGATTTTGAACAAGGAGGGGTTTTAACGCAATAAATAATAAAGATACTCATAGCCTAGGAAGACTTACATCTACCTAAGTAACTCAATACTCTTCGGTAAAGACCGAAGGGGTAGCTGGTTGGGAATAGCTCTCCGTTTGGGGGGCTTTCTTTTTTTTGACTATTACCAAAAACGGATAAAAATACCTGTTTTCGAATTCGCGTATTTACCCCCTTTTATTGGAAGTTCGTTTTTCGAAAATTTGCTCTTAACAATCTCATATTAGTTGGTTTTCTAATGACGGAATGCTCACCAAAACGGTGGGCTTTCTTTTTTTATTCCAAGCAGAAGTAATCCTATTTTTGCAGCTATGAACTACGTTAATCTAGATATACAAAATGGAGTCGGTACAGTAGAGTTCTTTACCGAACAAAGCAATTCGTTGCCTGGTGAGATTTTAAAGAAACTGGCAGAAACCATTACGGAGGCTGGGGGAAATCCTGAAATTAAAGTTATCGTCCTTAAAAGTGGAGGTGACCGAACATTTTGCGCCGGAGCAAGCTTTGATGAACTGATCGCTATCGAGACCCCAGAGCGAGGAAAAGAATTCTTTATGGGCTTTGCCAATGTGATAAATGCAATGCGGAAAGCTCCTAAGTTCGTCATTGGCCGACTTCAAGGAAAGTCAGTAGGTGGAGGCATAGGACTTGCCGCATCTGTAGATTACTGCTTTGCAACTAAGCATTCAGCCATAAAACTTAGTGAACTTGCATTGGGCATCGGTCCGTTTGTTGTAGGACCAGCGATTGAAAGAAAAATGGGTCTTTCGGCAATGTCTCAAATGGGAATCAACCCAGATGAATTTTACGACCCTCAATGGGCACAGGCAAATGGACTATTTGCTAAAGTGTGCGAAGACGCCGAAGAATTGGATGCTGCAGTAGAAGCTCAAGCTAAAAAATTGGCTGCTTACAACCCGGAGGCCATGGCTGAGCTAAAAAAAGTTTTTTGGAGAGGAACGGACCATTGGGATGATTTACTTTCCGAAAGAGCAGAAACCAGTGGAAAACTTGTATTATCCGATTTTACAAGAAACTTCATTCAAAAGTTTAAAAACAAGTAATTAGACTGCGAAAGACTTGATGGTACTTGCAAGTACCATCAAGTCTACTTGTTCTATCGGGTGCTTGCTATCTCGTATCAGTTCAAAATCACAGTTGGCTATCCACTGCGCTACCTGTAAAGTCTCTTCTTGCGAAACCATATGATCCTGATCTGCCAAACACAACTTGACTGGTATTTTGATATTCACCAAAACAGCTTCTTGCATAGGCCTAATTTCTCCCAACTGCAACATGAAATCAGCAGTTTTTGAAAGTAGTTCTTTCCAGTGACCACCGTGTCTTCTTTCAAGCGCTTGAGCAAACTTTGGCACTTTAGATTCTATTACATCCGGATTTAGCTGTTTGACTTCTCGCCCAGCGATTTCAGAACTCCACTCCATCTTAGTACCTAGTGTGACTAAAGATTTAATCTTACCAGAATTATCGGCTGCATTTAACAAGGCAATGAATCCACCCATACTGTATCCGAAAACATGGGACGGCTCCCCAATCTCATCAAGTTTGTGATTCAGCTGGGAATTAAAACTATCTATTGAAAATTCGTCTGTATCCGACGCAAGTCTTCCATGTCCTGCAAATTCCAAAAGATGAATTTCAAAATCATCTTTAAGTTGTTCTTGCAATGGTACCAGCTGATCAGCACCGCCAATCGCACCATGTATAAGGATTAATTGCTTCATTGGATAAATTTATATTTTTACGAAAACCAAATTTATGTTTCTTCGAAAGCTTTTCAATTCAGAGAATAAACTTGCTTGGGTACTCGTAGACCTAGTAATCGTAATCTTTGGGGGTTTATTGCGCTTTTCTTATTCAACAATATGCAGCTAAGGAAAAGACATTAAAAGAAAAAGAAAAGATCACCTCAGCCATTAAATACGAATTAGAGTTTTTTAGAGTTGTTATGCCTGGTAGAGCTAGTTATTCAAATACCCAAGCTTCCAAATGGAGGGAAATTTATAATGAAGGTAGATATATCGATTTCTCAGGTTGGAGATTTATAGAACCACAATATAACTATCAAGTCATTCAACATGCCTTCAGTATTCAGGATACAGATATCATAAGCTTCGAACTGAATAAATCTTTACATCAAGTTTATCAGCAAGCTAAAAGAGTAGAGCATATTGAGAGAATAATGACCCAACTAGGCTTTCGCTATCAATCGATCCCGGGTGACGCAAACTCCGACGCAATTGATTACCAAATCATTTGGAACAGAAATTATGATGACTTCAGAAGGCTTTACCGAGCAATGATGGAGCGTTCCGAAGACTTAAGCTTCCTAGCACAAGAGGCAGCCAGTTCCCTTGATATTGTAAATGCTGAGTTAAAACCATCATCAAAAAAACAAATCGAGGAAGATTTAATTATTGAATATGTTGATGATTTAGTAACTAATGAGGAACAAGCAGTAGTTGCAGTTGGTCAAGCATTTCCAGATTTTACAGAAGAAGAAATAAGGATCATGTATCGAAAAGCTACCGGGACTTACGAAGAAGAAGTTCCGGCAGAATCGGCAAAAGAATAATCATAAATACATACCTTTATTCGCTAAACCATTAACCTTACTTTCATGTATTTCAGAAATATCATGAGCTATGGAATTGCATTTCTCATAGCTCTCTCAGCAATTGCGCAAAGTCGAATAGAAGTATCCAATGCGACTGATGGTACATTCAGTCAAAAGTCTGTTCGCAGTTTAAATTGGATGAATGATGGACAATATTACAGTGCATTGTCTGACAATAAAATCATTAAGTACAGTGTACGAACAGGAGAAGAAGTTGAAACAATTGCAGATGGGAATACCCTAGGTCTTGAGATTTCTTCATATAGCTTCAATGATGATGAATCCATCGTCTTAATCATGACCGATCGTCAATCGATTTATAGAAGATCATACACTGCCATTTTCTACCTGTACAACAGAGAAAAAAAATCTACCACCAAGCTTTCTGATGGAAGGCAATCGTACGCTACTCTTTCACCTGACAACTCTAAGGTGGCATTTACAAGGGACAACAATTTGTTTTACGTTGACATAGCAACCAGCAAAGAAGTAGCTGTTACTAATGACGGAAAGTTCAATTATGTAATCAATGGAAGTTCTGATTGGGTATACGAAGAGGAACTTTACTTGACACAGGCATTTGCATGGTCGCCAGACAGCAAAAGACTTGCATACTACCGGATGGATGAGTCTGGAATAAATGAATACAATCTTCAACTATGGAAAGATGGTGCCAACTATCCTGAAGATTATCGATACAAGTACCCAAAGGCTGGAGAAGAGAATTCTGTAGTAGAGATATACACCTACGAGCTTTCAAATGGATCAAAATCCAAAGCAGATATTGGTGCCGATACAGATATTTACATACCAAAAATTTACTGGACAAAGAACCCTGAATTACTTGCTGTCCAGCGACTAAATCGCCTCCAAAATCAACTGGATATCTTGCATGTGAATGCAAAAGACGGTAGCTCCAAAGTTATACTTACAGACAAAAGTGATACGTACATAGATTTTACTTTTTGTGACGATCTGACTTACTTGGATAATGGCAAGCAATTCATTTTTAGTAGCGAAACAAGTGGTTATAAGCACTTCTATTTATACAACCTTGATGGGAGCTTGGTTAATCAAATTACAAAAGGTGATTTTGAAGCACACACGCTTGTTGGAATTGACCAAAAGAAAAAGACGCTTTACTATGCCAGTTCGGAAGACTCCCCACTTGAGTCCCATCTCTATTCAGTATCCTTTTCAGGAAAGGGGAAAAAGAAACTCACAAACAAGGCAGGCAGGTATAGAATAAACATGAGTGACGATTGTAGCTATTACATGAGCTATCATTCATCAGCTACTACGCCTTTGAACGTATCATTATATCAAGCAAAAGGAAATGAGCTGGTTAAAGTAATGGAGGACAACGCAACTCTAGCTAAAAAAACTAGCGATTATGGCTTTGTTGATAAGGAATTTTTCCAAATCAGCAACGATAATGATGATCAACTGAATGGGTTCTTTCTCAAGCCTGCTGATTTCGATGAGAATAAGAAATATCCGTTGCTAATCTTTCAGTACAGTGGGCCGGGGTCTCAAAATGTATCAAATAGTTGGGCGGGAGGTCACTTTGTTTGGCATCAGTACCTTGCACAGAATGGATACATTGTAGCAGTCATTGATACTAGAGGCACAGGTTATCGAGGCGAAGATTTCAAAAAGACGACATATAAACAGCTTGGTAAATATGAGACGGAGGATCTGATCTCTGCGGCTAAAACACTAGGTGGATATTCATACATAGATGAAAGTAGAATGGGAGTATGGGGTTGGAGTTATGGTGGTTACATGTCTTCACTTTGTATTCTGAAAGGCAACGATGTATTTAAAACTGCAATAGCGGTTGCACCTGTAACCACTTGGAGATACTACGACACCATTTATACCGAGCGCTACTTGCAGCGCCCTCAAGACAACCCAAGCGGGTATGACGACAACAGTCCAAATACACACGCAAATAAACTAAAAGGTAATTTCTTGCTTGTGCATGGCACAGGTGATGATAATGTGCATTTCCAAAATTCGGTGGTCCTGCAGGAAGAATTAATCAAAGCAGGCAAGCAGTTTGATTCATTCTATTATCCAGATAAAGCGCATAGCCTGAGGGGACGAAGGGGTCACCTTTACCAAATGATGACAGATTTTATCATGGAAAAGCTGTAAGAATTAGTTCTTAAATCGATCCAATCTTTTACAGTTTTTGATAGCAAAATAAAGCGCCTTTCCTATCGCAAGGAGAGGCGCTTGATCTTTACCGTAAATATGTATTTCTGAAACCCATCCAGATCCATCGTTGGAATCAAACTCTATTTTCTTTCCTGGTGAAACGAGGGTGATCCTCCAACCTCCTTCAGCAAAGTCCAGGCTCATTTTCTCTTCATCTATATCAGCCAACCAGAAGTCATAGATAAGCCACTTCCCCTCCTCGCCTAAAAACTTTCTTTCATACTCAAGATTGCAATCTTCAAAATTGAGGCGATACGACTTTTGCTCATAATTGAGAGATTCCAGAGCGGTGATTTCATCGGTTAAAAACTTCACAGTATCGGCCAATACTTTTTCATCAACCTGAGATTTTGCAGTTAGCACAGCCAACAATGCAAACGCAAACACAATTTTTTTCATGTTCCATTATTCGCAAGAGGATCAAGAAGGTTCTGTAAATGTTAAAAAAGAGACATTGATTTTTTACCAGAATAATGCGAACGGTTTCTCCGCAAACCGAAGCATTTGTAACTTAGCGCACCCAATAAAATAATATGTCAAAAACAGCAACTGCCCCAAAGAAGAAAGCTTCCTCGATTGATTGGAAAGAGATAGCTCTTAAAATGCTCATCTCCAGAGCGATGGACGATCTAGAGGAAAATAAGCTAGTGCCAGAAAAAAAGGTATTGTATCAATTTTCTGCTAGAGGACATGAATTAGGCCAATTGATATTGGCAAACCTGCTGGACAAACCCAAAGATTCTGCTAGCGCGTACTATCGTTCCCGACCACTTATGATTGGCCTTGGTCTTTCGGTTGAAGACGCTCTTGCTGCTCCACTCACAAGATCTGGTGGATACAGCGATGGAAGAGACATAGGTGTAGTGTGTAACATGCCGAAATCAGATAGAGGATGTGTGGTTCTCCCAATGGCAGGAGATGTAGGAGCACAGTATACCCCTGCAATAGGCTGGGCTCAAAGCATAGAGTACCATGCAAAGACATTAAAAGACAAAACTTACAAAGATTCCATGTCCGTGATTTTGGGTGGAGATGGATCTGTTGCTACAAATGGATTTTGGTCGGCACTAACAATTGCGACTACTCAAAAACTACCGGTTCTATTCTACATTGAAGATAATGGCTATGGTATCTCGGTGACCAGTGAATTCCAGACTCCTGGCAAGAACATCGCAGAAAATCTCGCATCATTCAAAAATCTAGATATCTGGGATGGAAGTGGTACTGATCCCGAAGAAGCATATAAACTATTAAAAGCCGGTGCAAACCATGTGCGATCAAGAAAAGGGCCTGCATTGGTGAGGCTTAAAGTACCTAGACTCAACGGCCACTCTTATCAGGATAATCAAGCTTATAAGGATGAGAAACTTCTAAAGAAAGAGAGAGCTAACGATCCATTGAAATCCATGGAAAAGATGTTTAGCAGCAAGGAGTGGATGGCGCTTCAAGAAGAAGCTCAAAACATTGTGGACGAGTCCGTGACAGCCGCGTTAAGCAGACCAGCACCTGATACTAATAAGATCAAAAAATTCGTCTTTTCAGAGCCTGATGAAGTACAAGGTATCGGTGGGTTACGTCCATCAAATCCAGATTTTCCTCCAAGCAGTGAAGAACCTAATCCGGATAAGAGAAGAATAAACATTGGAGAGGCGATCAACTTGGCGTTGGATTATGAATTAAAAACCAATCCAAAAGTCCTGGTTTTTGGAGAGGATGTAGGAATGAAAGGTGGTGTGCATGCAGTGACAATGGGACTGCAATCAAAGTACGGAGAAGATCGTGTATTTGACACTTCACTTTCTGAAGAAGGAATCATTGGTAGAGCTGTAGGTATGGCCTACGGTGGATTAATGCCTGTAGCAGAGATACAGTTTAGAAAGTATGCAGACCCTGCGATGGAGCAACTCAACAACTGCGGCACCACGCGATGGAGAACAGCCAACAGATTTGCTGCTCCAATCGTGGTTCGTATGCCTGGAGGATTTGCGAAAGTTGGAGATCCTTGGCACTCTGTTACAAATGAAGTGATGTTTGCGCATGCCATTGGTTGGCAAGTAGCTTTCCCAAGCAATGCGCAAGATGCTGTTGGCCTCATTCGATCAGCCATGCGTTCGGACAATCCAACCATGTTTTTCGAGCATAGAAACCTGAACGATAATCGCTACGCCAGAAGACCTTACCCAGGTGATGAGTTCGTCGTTCCATTTGGAAAGGCTAGCCTTCTTCGAGAAGGAACTGACATTACCATTGTGACATGGGGCGCCATGTGTGAGGCCTGTGAGGGTGCAGTAGACGAGACCGGCATTTCAGCAGATGTCATCGATCTTAGAACAATCATGCCATGGGATAAAGAAGCGGTGCTAAGCTCTATTAAGAAAACTAATCGATGCCTGATTGTGCATGAAGATGCGCTAACAGCAGGATTCGGTGCAGAGATTGCAGCTGTATTGGCTTCTGAAGGATTCAATCACCTGGATGCCCCAGTCGAGCGAATTGCGATGCCTGATATTCCACTGCCTCACAACGTACCATTGATGGAATCTGTAGTGCCTAATGTGGAGCGAATCAGTGAGAAGATGCAGGAGATTGTGGCGTTCTAAGTGATTCAGTTAAAACTAAATAGCACAATTGAAAAATTCAATTTATACCTCAGAGGACTAACAAACGAAGGGAGCGCAGATTTATATAATTCTCCATTCAGAGTACTGTATTTTCTCAAAATTTTCAGTCGAAAGCCATTCTTGGGATATGTATTCGATGATAATTTTAGAATTACGCCAAATTCGTTACTTATGAGTTGTTACATACTTGTCGGCAAACTTGATATAAAGAATGATCAGACATTTCTTTATATCAGAACTATCTTCTCCAAGATTCTCTTAATATTCTTATTAATTTGGTTCGGATTTATCTTAGGATTAAGCTTATACTTTTTTGTACAGAAAGATTATGCTGAATCATCTATCCTCCTGGGATTTGGCTTCTTTTCATCGATCATCATTACAATCAATATTCTATACACTAAGAAGCGAGACGTTCAATTAATTAAGAAAGAATTAAAAGAATTGATAGATGAATAAAGTTTCTTGCAATCAATGATCCATTTCTATATTAAATGGAGAGCCGATCTGAATAATTTTGATATGAAGAAACTATTTACCCTCTAACGATTACTAGCTCAGATATCTCATCTTGCACTGCCTGTGATTTATTCTGATTGTACCACTTTTGAAGAGTGACCTGAAATTCTTTGTACGGCTCACGATCTTCACGTTCGCGCCAGTTCCAATACATTTCTTGGGCTTCTTTTGGTCTTGGTCCCCAATCGAATTGGACGTTTAAGTCTTCATCTAATGCAATAAGCTTAGGAATAGACCTACCTCCTTTTGTAAGAAACTGATCCATCAGGTCTAAATTATCGTCTCGAAGAACGATTCTTAATTCAATTTGTGGATTTAAATCCGCCAGCTTTGAAATAAGAGGGACAGAATTTGCTGCATCACCACACCAGGTTTCAGTAATCAACAACCAAACTTGTTTCGGCAATGCCCTAACCTTTTCTTCTAATTTATTGTCAATCACAGCTGTTTTACCAATTCGCTTAGAGCGCTGCGCATTAAGCTTGGTATAATAAATCAAGTCTTCATTTTGCTGACCAGAGGTCTTGCCTTCCTCGGCGAATGTGCTCAAAATATTTTGATATTCTTCAGCAGAATACGATTGATTCAGTGAATCAGCTATGATTGATTTAAGGTCCATTGAATATGTATTTAAACCAAATACACGAATTCGACCTTAAAAGTTTTTGAGTCTTATCATTTAAAATAAAAAGGTACGCCGGCCGACGTTTTTACACTAAGTATTCCTCGGCTACTTCGATATATTTTTTTATCTGATCTGGCTTACCAATACTCACGCGGATATGATCCGTCATCGTTGGCCATTTGGTGATCAATATTCCTCGATTCCTTAATTTATCAAGCAGGTTGCTCTCAAATCTATCGTCTCTTGAATACACAAAGTTGGTTGAGGATCGATTATATCTCACACCCCACTTGTCGTATGCTTCGTACAATAGAGATTTGCCCTCCTCATTTTTAGCAATGCACATATCTAAAAAATCGGGATCATCCAAGGAGGCACTAGCAGCAACGACGGGAGGCCAACCCGTTGACAGTTCAAATCCGAGATGACGATTTCTTAGCGCATCAATGTTTTTTTGCTGAGATACAGCATAACCCATACGTAAACCAGCTAGTCCGTAGGCCTTCGAAAAGGTACGGCATACTACCAGGTTTGGGAGCTCATTTATAAGAGACAACATACTGCCTTCTACTCCTGCAACTGAATACTCCATATAAGCTTCGTCTACACATATCAACACGTTTGATGGAACGTTGCGACAAAATCTTTTTAAATCTTCCGTCGGCAACTCGGTACCTGTTGGATTATTAGGATTGCATATAAATACAAGTGTAGTCTTCGAAGTAATCGCATCATTTAATGCATCAAGGTCTACCCTATCATTTGCATCCAAGTTGACCTTTCGAATGCTTGCACCAGCTCTTTCTCCGAACCTTAATGCCGTTGGAAAAGTGGGGAAAGGTGTCAAGATTTCCCCTTTCTGCAATCCGACATGCTGACCCAGCAAACTTAGAACTTCTGTTGATCCGGCAGTAAGCAAGAAATTTTCTCGACTAAGATCATTTTTAGCAGCTAACTTATCTTTCAACTCCTCAATCGCTTCATCAGGATATCGATTCATGAATTTCATTGCATCGTTGATTGCTTTGCGTGCGGACTCGGAAGGACCATATGGATTTTCATTCCAGTTTAAAAGAATCAGATTATCTTTTTCTCTTAGTGACCTTGGTTTTTCACTGGCACACCCAACTGCAACTGGTGACCCTGCTAATAATATGGATGCCGAAGCAAATAAACTCTGCTGAAGCCATTGGCGTCTATTGATGCTCATGATTTTAGGTAGGTGGGTTAGTGTTTAGTAATTTAATGAATTGAATCAAGCATACCATTGAAAGATCAGACTTGTATATCATGCGGAAATAAATTTTCAGGCAAATTCTGCAATGCATGTGGTGAAAAAATTATTACCAAAGAGGATAGAAAACTAAAGCACCTGCTTGCAGAGTTCATTAATGCCATAACCTTCGCTGACAGTAAATTTTGGAGGACGCTTAAGATCATTCTAACCAAGCCAGGTAAATTTTCCAGTGATTATATAGCTGGAAAACGAAACAGCTATATGAAGCCAATAGCCTTGTTCTTCTTAGCTAACCTTGTTTATTTTCTTTTTCCACTATTTAGCACATTTAACAATAGCCTTAAATCTCAAATTACGGATGAGAATTTCGTTCACTCGAGGTTAGCAAACCAAATGGTGATGGATAAAATCAAAGAGCGTGAAATAAGCCTAGAAGAATATGCCATCACTTATAACATAAAAACGTCAGAGCTTTCTAAACTGCTTCTCATCACTATGGCGGTATTTATAGGTCTTTTCTTCTCCCTTATTCATATAAAATCCGACCTTTCACTTGCGGACCATTTTGTGGTCTCACTTGAACTAATGACGTTTGTAATTCTCTTCGCAGTCCAATTGCAAGGAGGAATACTGTTATTACTTCATTCATTAGGATTGCTGATTTCCAGCAATGGTTTAAATGAAGTGATCATAAGCTCTACTGTTTCCTTAATGCTATTATATTTCTTCCTTAGAATGCAGGCAAACTTCTATGGAGTAAGCGGGTGGAAAGCAATTTTAAATAGCCTACTCTGTTTTGTCAGCTTTGTATTTGTACTCTTTGCGTATCGAGCATTTTTATTTTATGTGACCTTTTGGTCATTTTAGTTTAAGACTTTGGAAGATTTAAGGTAAAGGTGGTTCCTTTTTCCAGCTCACTTTCGCAGATCAGCTTACCTCCATTCATTTCAACAAAATCCTTTGTAATCAGAAGACCAAAGCCATTGCCTTTTTCTCCTTTTGTTCCCGACTTTATCTCAGGATTTCCGGTCTTCACAAGGTTTTCGTACCACACAGGATTCATACCTACACCATTATCACGAACGTGAACTGATATTTCCTGATCTTTCGAAGTGGTGTAAATCTCAATTAAGCCTTGCTCATGGCTAAACTTTATTCCATTCGATATTAAATTTCTTAGAATGACTCTGAACATATCTCTATCAAAAAAGATCATCTCACTATTAAGATCAGTTTTAATATCAATTTTTTTGTTCTGAGCTATTGATTTGAGCTCATCCTTGACCTCACCTACAGCGACTTTTAAATCAATATTTTCTTTTTGGACATGGATCCCATCAAGTTGCTTATAACTCCAGTGTAACAGGCGCTCCATTATAATCAAACTCTCTGATAGCCCCACTTTTGTTCGCTGAGTAAACTCAGTCATTCTTTCGGGATCTAGCAGGTTTTTTTCCAATAACTCTATCAGACTTGAGAGATTTTGAAGAGGATTTCTCAAATCATGAGCCACTAACGAGAAAAGCTTATTCTTCAAATCGTTGAGTGATTGAAGCTCATTTTTTTGATTCTCTACTTCAGCCATTGTCTCCTTCAGCGAATGAGTTTGCCGATCTACCTCCTCTTGAAGTCTACGATTGACACTTCTTTCCAGTATAAGCTTTTCTTTTTCTGCATTTTTAATTTTGTAGCCTACAAAAACGGAAAATAGTACCATCTGAGTGGTCATGCCTCCATAAATGAGAAGTTTCAAGTAAGGTCTAATTTCAAATTCACCATCCAGTTGAGTAAACCATAAAATGATGTATGCAATGGATGCCAATAGCATTGGCAAGTTTATGTACATAAATAATGGTGCAAGTTTTTCTTTTTTCCAGAGTGAAAAGCTGACTACTAAACTTAATACAATAGCGAAAAAGGCAAGAAATGCTGCAGCATAGGCAACTAACTGACTAAATTCTTCACTATTCCAAAAGATTAGGTTTAGAACTTGTATCGTACAAAAGAAGTACGCCACGAAGCTTGATAAATGAAAGATTTTAAACCAACCTGGGTATTTTTCTTTATCAAACCCAATGAAAGAACGCACGAAAAGAAGTGCCCCGATAGTAGTAACAAGAGCTGTCACTACAGATATATTACTTAGCAATTCGTTGTTCTCATCCCCCATGAGGGGTAATGAAATGTGAGCCGCCAGGCCAAAGACCAATATGCAGAAATGAATGAAAACCTTATGATTCAGCACAAAATAAAGTAATAGGCTACTCATCCCGAGTATTGCAAACACGGATGAGAAAATTACTGTGGTATTAAAATCAAAAAGTTCTGGGGAGGTCACATTTTATCTGATAAAGCAACAAATTAATAAGAACCTGAAAGACTTCTCCACATCAATGCCTTAAACTTGCCCATACAAATACTTTACAAATAAGCTATCTAAACTTTTCCCATCATGCATTTCTTGCTATTGGAAATAAACACATCAGTATGAAAAAAGTCTATTACTTATCTACCTGCACCACCTGCAAACGAATAATGGATGAATTAGGAAATTCAATCTCAGATTTTGAGAAACAAGACATAAAAACGAATAAGATGACATTTGATCAGATCGATGAAATGCAGAAAAGAAGCGGCTCTTATGAATCATTGTTTTCTAGAAAAGCGATGAAGTATCGCTCAATGGGTCTTGGAGAAAAGGACTTAACGGAAGATGACTATCGCAACCTCATCCAGGAAGAATACACATTTCTAAAAAGACCTGTTTTTTTAGTGGCTGATCAAATATTTATCGGTAACTCTAAAAATGTAATTGAAGAATTGAAGACAGTCTTGTAGTATTGATTCAGATAAATCCTTGTATTGCTTCGATGAGTCAAAATCTAATTGTGACGAATGATTAAAGTATCCATTTTCACATCAAATGGCTTAAAGTAATACTTTAAGTGTAAGCATCTAGTAGCAGTTAAGCAGAATACTTATATAGAAATCCGTGAATTTATAGGGTAAAACCTCTCAATTGCTCGCCTAAGTTTGTATCGTACCAAACCCACCAATGGTTATGTTACTGAACGCACTTATATTAAACACCGTACTTTCACTGTTTATTCTTCAACCGAATAATGCCAGTCAAGGAAATGAATCTGCTGCTGCAAAAGTTCAAGCAGGTCAATCAATTATGGAAAATGTATTTGATCGATTTCATATTAATTATGAAATGAGTCGAACACACAAAATTGGGTATTACAAAGAGTCAATGTCAGACACCCAATCCATTTATTACTTAGCAGATGGAATAGTAGATATTTATATACCATCAAATCTGAATCAAGTTGAAAATGCTTCAATAAGTCCTATTAAAACAAGAAAAAAGGCCTTTAAAGAAATAAAAGAAGAAAATCTTCTTTTCGGTAATGCGAGCGATATGGCTCGATCATCGATTTGGAGACCAAATTCATTCCTTAGCGAAAAAAATAGAGACGACTATGTTTTTAGCTATTCTGGAGATTCAATACTAAATGAAGTTGAGGTTTCTGTCGTAACATTCAAGCCTTCTAAATCCAATGGTCTGGCTACAGGTAAGATTTATATCGATAAATCAAGCTTTGCAATTCTTAAAATTGACTATCGCCCAATAGTACACCATTCTAAATTTTGGAGTACCGTTTCATGGACGGAGGAGTTTCAATTTAAAAAAGGAGCCTATGAACTTTGCAATGTAAGATTTCATGGTGTAAGCATCGAAAACAACTTCCAGTATGACGCCATATTAGTTATGGATCAGCTTGAGGTTTTAAGTAGACTTCCACAAGACTCTACGTTTATCAAAGAAAATGTATCTCTTTTTGAAAAAGCAGACGACGAGTTTTCGGAAAGTTTTTGGGAAGGGTATGACTACCTCAAAAGATATCTGAATTCAGAACCTCAGTGGCTTTCTAAAAACTGATATCATTTAAATCTCGTATGAGATTCAAATGATTAAATATTTGCCCCTTGTATTTTTATTTTCATGTGGAATCGATCGTGAGGTAAATCGTTTATCAAATGAAGATGCACAACTTGTAGAAAGTTATAAGGAGCTTTACGAAACCCATCAAGTACAACTTAATTCTTCGAATGAGTCTGGGGAAAAGTTAACACTTTGCCTACGCTTTGTTGACAATATTCATAAACAGCCCGTAAGCGGTAAATCAATCCACTTTTATCACGCGGATATCAATGGAAATTACAATCCTACTGTTTCAGGTGATGAATCAACTGCTCGACTTAGTGGTCAAGCAATAACAGACAATAAAGGCCGAATTTTGCTTCAGACCACACTTCCTGGTGATTATGGAAGTTCTTCAGATAACCGTCACATTCATACAACAGTTTTCGGAGCGCGTCCAGAAGCTTATGACATCCACTTTAAGCAATATACAGACCATTTAGGCGCACAATTTATAAATGGGAGTGACCAACATTTTTTAGCTGACTTAAAAAAAGACAGTGAGGATAATTTGATAGCTATTCTGACCATTGAAGTCAAAAATCCCTAATTTTCTTTCATGAATCGGATCGATAGGCTCAACGCACTTTTAATCCACTTACAAGGAAAACCGAGGGTTCCAATTTCAGAACTTGAGGAACGTTTTGAAGTTGGTAGAAGAACTATTTTCCGAGATATACGCTCGTTAATCGATTCTGGTGTTCCGATTGGCGGTCATGCAGGTCAAGGCTATTTTATCGTCGATGGATATCACTTACCGCCAGTTGTCTTTAATAAAGAAGAGGCAAGCGCCATTTTGATGGGTGCAAAGTTCATTGAACGTAGTGCAGATCCCCATACTATTCAAACTTTTGAAAAAGCCATGTTTAAAATTAAGGCTGTACTGAAATATTCTGACAAGGAATTTCTTGACAACCTTGACGATAGAATAGCTATACGACCAAGCGCCTCTCCAAATCCAACTCCTGATTCTCACATAGCAGAAATTCAATTGGCTATTGCTACCAATAGACTGATTCATATCACCTATTACTCTCAATACAATGACACTACGACGCAAAGAGAGGTAGAGCCCTTAGGTATGGTTTTTTATTCAGGAAGATGGCATCTTATCGCTTATTGCAGATTACGTAAGGATCTAAGAGACTTTAGAGCAGATCGTATTCAAAAAGTAAAGCAACTAGCTGAAAACATAGATCCAGCGAAGCATCCTCACTACTTAGATTTTCTGAATGAAGCACTATTAGGGACGGATGCCAACGAAGCTACAATAGTATGCACTGCAATGGCCTTTCGCTTCATGGGCGAGCAAAAGTATTACCACGGTTTTGTTGAGGAAAAAAAATTAGCAGATGGTCGATATGAAATGAAGTTTGTCCCTCCATACTATGATTACTTCGCCAGATGGTTGATGATGTATGGAAATGAAGTTGAAATCACTTCTCCATCAGAGCTGCAGGGCAGAGCAGCCACCTTTGCAAAAGAACTTCTATCGCATCACAGTGCTCCATTTTTGGCAAAACACTAACACAATGAAATTCCTTGTTACCACACTCTTACTTTCAATATCAATCGCAGTATCCGCGCAAGACGGACAACTAGCAATCGATCGACAGGTATGGACAAAATTCACCAAGGCTTGGGAAGCCAATGACGCCAACGCTTTTAATGCTATTCACACAGATGATGTATGGCGCATCAACCCTGGAAGATTGCTGATAGGCGATCAATATAAAAGTCGTAATACTGATCGAATGAAGGGACAGGAAAAGAATTCGATTATTGAGTTCTCTTTTGAGTCACGAAGTATAAACGGTGATAATGCGTATGAGGTCGGATATTATAGGATAACTCGAAAAGATGATAAGCAACAATTTGTCGGTAGATTTCATGTAGCTCTAGTGAAAGTTAATGGGGCCTGGAAGATCACACAAGACTGGGACACCGATGAAATAAATGGAGTAAAGCTCACCCCAGAAAGCTTAAAAAACAGAGAATTTATGCACTTTCAATAAAAATTTTGATCCCAAATTTAGTAGTGACATAGGGCTGTCACTCGTACTTATTCCTTTGCTTCCACAATCTAAAACACGCAATTATGGAAGCAACAATTGAAAAATTTGATCTTAAAAAAGCAGACAAGAATTACTACTCTGCCAAGAGAAAGCCAGAACTTAAAGACCTGGACAGCTATTACTACTTGTCTTTATCTGGAAGATGTGATCCGCAAGCCGATGAATTCCTTGAAGCAATTGATAAACTATATGCAGTTGCCTATGGTATAAAGTTTATTTGTAAAGCAGAAGATATGGATTTTGTGGTTCCCAAGATGGAGGGATTTTGGTGGATTGACGGAGGTTTGGAAGCCCAACATAAGTTTGCACAAACTCCACCAGATCAATGGAACTGGAAAATAGTCATTCGTATGCCAGATTTTGTTGAAGGTGATCACTATTACAGAGGTGTTCAAAAAGTAAAAGCTAAAAACCCCGAGCTACTTAAAAACGATGATGTAAAATTTGAGCTTATAAACGAAGGGTTATGTGTCCAAGGACTACATATTGGATCTTTTTATGAAGAAGAACCAACCATCGCGGGCATCATGACTTTCATTCAAGAAAATGGACTACAAGTAAATGGATATCATCATGAGATTTATCTTAGTGATCCTAGGAAAACACCTGAAGAAAAGTTGAAAACGATTCTCAGATACGCGGTTAAAAAAAAGAGTCATGAATAAGAATATTTTAGGCTTACGAACTGTAATCTATTTGGTACCGAATCTTGCAGAAGCCAAGAAATGGTACATAGAGGCTTTTGGAAAACAGCCATATTTTGACGAGCCATTTTATATAGGTTTTGAAATTGGTGGATACGAGTTAGGTCTATTTCCAGAATATGAAAATCAGAAAAGAGGTGATAATGTAGAGGCGTATTGGGGAGTGAATGATATTAAAGCAGAACACAAACGCTTTCTGAAATTAGGAGCAAAAGAGCATACACCAATTAAGGATGTGGGTGGTGGAATTGAAGTGGCAACAATTCTTGACCCATGGGATAACCTAATAGGACTGATATATAATCCACATTTTAAATTGTCATGAAAACAATTGAAAACTTCATCTTAGGACTCGATGGCCAACAAAAAGCCATCGTTTCCTTTTTTCATGAACGATTGACTAATTATCATGACCTAAGAGGGAAGATCAGCTACAACATTCCAGTATACTATCGAAAAAGTTGGGTTTGCTACCTCAACCCAATCAAGAAAAATGGCATTGAGCTGGCTTTTACAAAGGGATATCTCTTATCGAACGACCAAAACCTCTTGCAAATGAAAAATAGAAAATATGTAGCCGGCATAGATCTCTATGAAATACAAGAAATTCCTGAAAGATCCATAGATGAAATTATCCAAGAAGCCTTAATAATCGATCAGATGTAGTCGGGCAAAGGCATTTACATTTTAAGCAAATTACTTAACTAAGATCTACGTAAAATCCCCTAATTTCTACCATAAAAATAGAAGTGAACGTTAATCTCATCAAAATTTATTTCACCCTACTTTATCTTACTAGATCAATCCACGTTCATTTTCTTGGAGATTTCAGAAACAACAACGCACACCAAAATTATTACACTTCTTGACGAGGCGTATGAAAGTCGAATAAATGATCTCAAAAGAAGCATCGAACTTGCCGAAGAGGCATTAACGCTAAGCAAAGAAACATCTGATAAATCATGTATAGGTAAGTCTTTATCGCATCTCTCATTGTTTCATATGATTATTGGAGATTTTGATCTTTCAATAAATATGGCGAATGAAGCGATAGAGAATTTCGAAGAATTAAAGGACGAAAAGGGAATAGCTGACGCCAAGTATACAATAGCAGGAGCCCTTTATAAAACCGATGATTACAGTCGAGGACTCAATAATTTGATTGATTGTTTATCTACTTATAAAAAGCTTGGTGATTATCACAACCTGGCGCGTGTACAAAAGTCGATGGGTACCATTTATGAATACATGGGTGATATCAAGAGTGCCACACAGACGTATGAAGAAGCAATTGAATCCGGTAAAAAAGCGGGTGATTTGAATTTGCAGTCCAACGCATATAACCCTTTATCAGGCATATATCTCAACCAAGGAAATATAAGTAGGGCACTAGAGGTAATTGAGCAATCTAGAGCCATCAAAGAACAAACAGGAGATGTACGCGGATTAGCTTTTGCTCTTTATGGACGTGGGAAAGTGTATACGCTTACCGATAAATTTGATGAAGCAGAACAAGATTTTCTAGAATCAATCAAGATTCATGAGGAAATGGGTGAAAAGCTTGGGTGGGCAATGAGTCATCACAAACTCGGTGCATTGTATATCCGGATGGGTAGGCTCGATGATGCTAGAGAAACATTGATAAAAGCGCTTGAATACAGCAATAAGAACAAGATCATCCTTATCAAGTTTAAAGCCAACCTCCTCCTTCATGAAATAGCTAAGAAAGAAGGAGATTTTGAACTTGCACTCAAATACCTCGCGCAATATGTTGACGAAAAAGAAAGTGTCATCAACGAAAGAACAGCTAAGGTTATTGAAAGCTACGATGTGATCTCTAAAATGCAAGCGTTGGAATTGGAAGCCAATTCTCAGAGGGAAAAAGCAGATATCATTGAAAAGAAAAAGCTGGAATTAGATTCATTCTTTTATCGCATATCTCATGATTTGAAAGGGCCAATCACATCTTTGATGAGTCTTAACTATGTAGCAAAATTGGAGGTGAAAGATGAAAATGCCTTAAAGTTTATTGGCGAATACGAAACTCAAGCCAACCGACTCAATAACATTTTAGATGGGCTTTTAAGACTAACTAAAATGTCCTTTAACGAAGATTTCAAACAAGAAATTGACTTTGAAAAGATCGTTTATGACTGCATAGCTTCTTACAAATTCCTAACTAATTATGAGTTAGTAGAATTCAAAATAGATGTAGATCAGAAAATAAAATATGAAGCTGAATGGGCCCTTGTTAATACGATCATTCAAAACCTCATTGAAAATGGCATCAAATATGCCAGAATTGAAGAAGGGAATAAGCCATTTATATCAGTATCTGTTCAAAGAATTGACAATAAAATTGAAATAACCGCTTCAGATAATGGCGTAGGCATGGATGAGGAAACAGTTGACAAAATATTTGTCATGTTCTTCAGAGCGAATAGGAAAATTGAGGGGACAGGCCTTGGTCTACATATCTTAAAAAGAGCTGTAGAAAGACTCGAAGGCGATGTTTCGGTTAAAAGTAAATTGGGGGAAGGTACAAACTTTAAGATCTCCCTTCCCGCATAATTCTTACATGTGAATTGGTCTGTTCTCAGTAGCAGCTAATGCAGCCTCTTTGAATGCTTCCATATACGTCGGATGTGCATGTGACATTCTTGAAATATCTTCAGCAGAAGCTCGATATTCCATTGCAGTAACTCCTGCAGCAATCATATCTGCCGCTCGAGCACCAATGATGTGAACACCTAAAACTTCATCTGTGGTCTTATCAGCAAGAATCTTAACCAATCCTTCAGTATCCATACTCGCTCTTGCTCTTCCTAGTGCTTTATAAGGGAATTTTCCTGTTTTATACTGTCGGCCCTGTTCTTTCAATTGCTCTTCAGTGTATCCTACAGAAGCAACTTCTGGCCAAGTATAAACAACACCTGGAATGAGATTATAATTAATATGTGGTTTTTGTCCGACAATGGATTCAGCAACAAAAACCCCTTCCTCTTCAGCCTTATGTGCAAGCATTGCTCCTTTCACAACATCACCTATAGCATAGATGTTATCAACATTTGTTCTCAAATGATCGTCTACTTCTACTCTTCCACGATCATCCATTTTGACTCCTGCTTTATCCAAACCAAGATTGTCTGTATATGGTCTTCTTCCAATGGATACTAAACAATAATCTCCTTTAATTTCTATCTGCTCTCCCTTCTTGTTTTCAGCTTTTACAGTAACATTCTTACCCTTTTTCTCAACTGCAGTCACTTTAGTGCCTAAATGAAATTCAAATCCAATTCCTTTCAGAGACTTTTGCAATTCTTTTCCCATTGTAGAATCCATAGTCGGGATAATGCTATCCAGAAATTCTACTACAGTCACTTTTGCTCCCAAACGAGCATAAACAGAGCCAAGCTCGACTCCAATCACACCTCCTCCTATTACGATCATGTGCTTTGGAATTTCTTTAAGTTCCAACGCTTCTGTACTTGTGATTATACGATCCTTATCAAGCTTGATAAATGGTAGACTTGCCGGTTTAGATCCAGTAGCAATAATGACCTTCTCTGCAGTAATCTTTTTCTTGTCCTTACCTTCAATCTCAATGGTATTTTTATCCAAGAAACTACCCATGCCATGAAAAACCTCAATCTTGTTTTTCTTCATTAGATAGTCAATTCCATCTGTATTTTGCTTCACCACATCAGCCTTTCGATCAATCATCTGTTTTAGATTAACCTTTGGCTTGTTGATATCAATTCCATGAGTTTTGAAAGTATGCTCCGCATTATGAAAATGCTCAGATGAATCGAGTAAAGCCTTTGAAGGTATACAACCTACATTTAGGCATGTACCTCCAAGAGTATCATACTTTTCAATGATTGCGGTTTTAAGTCCAAGCTGTGCACATCTAATTGCTGCTACATATCCACCAGGACCAGAACCTATTACTACTACTTGATAATCCATTCTATTTAGATTTTAGATTAAAGTGATTTTAAAGAATTGAGTTTAAACTCCAAGAAGAAGTCTCGTAGGGTCTTCCAACAATTGTTTAACTCTTACCAGGAAGCTAACAGATTCTCTTCCGTCAATAATCCTGTGATCATACGAAAGCGCAACATACATCATCGGCCTCACTACTACTTCACCGTTCTCAACCACCGCTCTTTCAACAATGTTATGCATACCCAGAATAGCAGATTGAGGAGCATTAATAATTGGCGTTGACATCATGGAGCCAAATACCCCACCATTCGTGATGGTAAATGTTCCTCCTTCCATCTCTTCAATGCTAAGCTTATTGTCTCTAGCTTTTGTCGCTAACCTTATTACTTCTTTCTCAATCTGAACAAAATTCATTGACTCAGCATTTCGAATAACTGGTACAACGAGTCCTTTAGGAGCAGATACAGCAATGGATATGTCGCAATAATCACTAAAGATCATTTCATTTCCATCAATTTGTGCATTCACTGCTGGCCACTCTTGTAAAGCAACACAAACTGCCTTAGTGAAGAATGACATAAATCCTAATCCTACCTCATTCTTTTCTTTGAATTCTTCTTTGTACTTCTTTCTAAGATCCATGATCGGCTTCATGTTAACCTCATTAAAGGTTGTCAACATTGCCGTTTCATTTTTCACTGAAACAAGTCTTCGAGAAACTGTCTTTCTCAATGAAGACATTTTTTCTCTGCGCTGATCTCTACTCACGCCACCTCCAAACACTGGAGCCTCGAACTGCGGCTTTGCTGGTTTATCTTCGGCTTTTGGCGCCGACTTTTGAGCACCCATTGCATCTTCCTTAGTGATGCGTCCATCTTTACCTGAACCCTTCACATCCGATGCTGCTATTCCTTTTTCGTCCAAGATCTTGGCAGCAGCTGGAGATGCATGTCCGGTGGCATAGGTTTGGTTGGCAGATGTTGAAGGTACTGCAGCCTCTGCTTCAGGCGTGCTAGACGCTGGTGCTGATGGAGCTCCTCCTTCCATAACTTCAATCTTACAGATTAAAGCACCTATTTCAAGCGTATCACCCTCTTGAGCTATAATTTGTAATTTCCCTTGAGCTTCGGCAGTAAGATCGAAAGTTGCTTTATCAGATTCTATTTCAGCAATTACTTCATCAAGTTCCACAAAATCACCATCACCTTTCGCCCAGTTAGATATAGTGACCTCCGTAATTGATTCACCAACTGCAGGGACATTCATTTCCAAAACCTCTCCTGTAGACTTTGCTTCCGAGGTGGTCTCTGAAGCTGCTGATGTAGAATCTGAAGCGCTTGCAGGTGCACTTCCGCCACCAGAAGCAGACTCATCGATCTCACAAAGAACTGCACCTATTTCAAGTGTGTCTCCTTCTTGAGCTTTGATGCTAAGCTTACCAGCTGCTTCTGCAGTAACTTCAAATGTGGCTTTGTCAGACTCAAGCTCACAAATAACTTCGTCCATTTCTACAAAGTCACCATCGCTTTTTGTCCATGATGCTACGGTCACTTCAGTGATTGATTCACCTACCGCAGGAACTTTCATTTCAAGACTCATTTTATTCTTGTTTTATTTTTTAATTCTTTTTCGGGTTGGAACACGCTCACTTAGAAAATGCTCTTTTCACTAAATCAGCTTGTTCTTCTTTATGAATTTTTGAATATCCAGTAGCTGGAGATGCTCCAATTTTTCTTGCTACTACTTCGAAATCCATTTCTATCATAGTTTTTATAAAACTCCATGCACCCATATTTCTAGGCTCCTCCTGAACCCAAACCAATTTTGGATTATTGTATTTCTTCAGAATCGCATCAATTTGTTTCTGAGGCCATGGATAAATCTGTTCAACCCTTACAATTGCAACATCTTTTGCTTTCTTCTTCTTTTGCTCTTCTAGTAGATCAAAATAAACCTTTCCAGAACAGAACAATACTTTTTTAACGCTCTTATTGGTTACAAAATCATCACCAATAACTTCTTGGAATTTTCCAGAAGTAAAGTCTTTAACAGGAGAAGCAACTCCTGGATGTCTTAGCAATGATTTTGGAGAAAATACAACTGCTGGCTTTCTGAACTCCCATGTAACTTGTCTTCTCATCAAATGGAAAATATTAGATGAGGTTGTCAAGTTTGCAATGATGATATTCTCATTAGAGCACATCTGTAAAAACCTTTCCATTCTAGCACTTGAATGCTCTGGCCCTTGTCCTTCATATCCATGAGGCAATAGCATTACCAGTCCATTCATTCTTTGCCACTTGCTTTCTGCACTCGCTATGAATTGATCAATCATGATTTGAGCTCCATTCGCAAAATCCCCAAATTGAGCTTCCCAAATAACTAGTGCATTCGGCGTAGCCATCGCATATCCATACTCAAATCCAAGCACTCCGTATTCGGATAAAAGTGAGTTATATATTCTTAGAGGCTGTTGGTCGTCTTGAATTTGATTCAAACCACAGTATGGCTCGTTGGTTGTGGAATCAAAGAAATAAGCATGCCTATGCGAAAAGGTTCCCCTTTTTACATCTTGCCCTGACATTCTTACAATTGTACCGTCAGCAAGAAGAGAACCATAAGCAAGAAGCTCCGCGTCAGCCCAACCAAGTTCTTTTTTCTCAAAGAAGTTGGCCTTTCGATCTTTCAACAATTTTTCAATTTGTCGAAGTGGCTTGAATCCTTTAGGTACTTGACTAATCGCTTCCCCAACTTTCTTAATCATCTCCTCTGAGATGCTCGTGTCAGGTGACTTGTCAAAATCTTTTTCTTTAGACCTTCTCAAGTGATCCCACTCTTCTTCAATTTTCTGCGGCTTGTATGGAAGGGGATTCTCCTTAATTTCATTAAGCCTATTCTGAAGCTTGTCCTTAAATTCTTTCTCTAGCTTCTTTATTTCGCTGTCGCTTAAATCACCCCCTTCAGTCAATTTCTTCACATAAACTTCTCGAGGATTCGGATGCTTACCTATTGCATTGTACAGCTTAGGTTGGGTAAACTTCGGCTCATCACTTTCATTGTGTCCATGTCTTCTGTAACACAGCATATCAATGAAGATGTCTTTTTTAAATTTCTGTCGATACTCCACAGCTAAGTTTGCGCAGAATTGAACTGCTTCAGCATCATCTCCATTTACATGGAGTATTGGTGCATCTACAATTTTGGCTAAATCTGTACAATAGATACTGGATCTTGCGTCAGCAAAATCAGTAGTAAATCCTACCTGATTATTAATTACAAAATGTATGGTTCCACCAGTCTTGTATCCTTCGAGCAAGGACATTTGAATACACTCATACACAATTCCTTGACCTGCAACTGCAGCATCTCCATGAATCAATACAGGTATTGCTTTTCCCAAATCTCCTTGATATTCATCATCTATCTGAGCACGGCTATAACCAAGCACCACTGGATCGACTGCCTCAAGGTGAGAAGGGTTTGGTGCTAGCTTCACATACATTTTCTTACCTGCAGTAGTTTCCAGATGTGAAGAATATCCTAAGTGATACTTAACATCACCGTCACCCATTGTTAAATCTACTGCCTGATTCCCTTCAAATTCACTAAAAATCTCTTCATAGGTTTTACCCATGATATTGGCAAGGACATTGAGTCTTCCTCTATGAGCCATGCCAATAACTACTTCATCCGCGTCAAGTTCTGCACCTTTATTTATAATAGTATCTAGCGCAGGAATCATATTTTCACCACCTTCAAGTGAAAATCTCTTTTGCCCTAAGAATTTGGTATGAAGGAAATTTTCAAAACCACTAGCTTCGTTTAGTTTGGATAGAATTCGATTCTTCTCCTCCTTAGAAGGATTGATATTGGCACCTTCTGATTCTATCTTATCTTTCAACCAATCGCTAATGTTTGAGTCTCTTATGTGATTGTATTCAAATCCGATATGGTTTGCATAAACATTTTTTAGTTTCTCAAGAATCTTTCGCAAGGAAGCTTTTCCAAGACCTACTTCACTTCCAACTTCAAACTCCGTGTCAAGATCGTTATCAGAAAGCCCGAAATCAGACAATTCCAGCTTAGCAGTATGCGGCCTTCTTTCTCGAACCGGATTAGTCTCTGCAATTAAATGCGCCCATGATCGATAGTTATAAATCAAATTTCTAACTGCAGTCTCTTTAGGAGTAGCAACAGAAGTACTTGATCCTGGTTCCCCATATTGCTCTTGAGCAAATTCAAATCCTTCAAAAAATTTCTTCCAAGATTCATCGATACTATCGGGATCTTCTTTATATGCTTTGAATAGCTCATCAAGGTAATTACCGTGAGCATTGGCGATGTAGGAATATTTGTCCATATTCATTTATGTTCTGAAACAAAATTAGATTGAATAAAGTTTCTTTAAAAACCGTTAAATCGGTTATTCAAATACACGTATAATAATTCAATGTGTTTTCGTTCCAAAAACCACGTTTAATTCACGTAAGTAATGTATTTAAGACTCTTGACTAATAAAACGGTTAAAGTGTTTTTAGGACGACGTATTAAAGTGGTTTTATTTGTTTTTGGAAATCTTTCTCGCTCCGAAAAAAATAGACTACATTTGCGCTCCATTTTTAAAACTTTTGATGGACGAGATCCATAAACAAAAAGAATTATGCCAGTAAAAATTAGACTAGCGCGTCGAGGACGCAAGAAACAAGCCATGTACGATGTTGTTGTGGCTGACGCTAGAGCACCACGAGATGGTCGCTTTATCGAGAAAATTGGTACCTACAATCCCAATACAGATCCAGCATCTATAAATCTAGATGATAACAAAGCATTTGATTGGGTAATGAAAGGAGCACAGCCTACAGATACTGTTCGTGCTATGCTTTCTTACAGAGGTGTTATGATGAAAAAACACCTACAAGTAGGAGTAAACAAGGGAGCAATTACTCAAGAAGAAGCTGATAAGAAGCTTGAAGAATGGTTGAAAGACAAAGAATCTAAGATTCAAGGTAAAGTAGACAAGCTTGCTAAAGATAAGGCTGACAAGAAGAAAGCTGCTCTTGATGCAGAGAAGAAGGTAAGTGATGCTAGAGCTGAAGGATTGAAGAAAAAAGCTCAAGAAGCTGAAGCCGCATTGGTTGCTGAAATCAAAGAAGGTGGAGCTGAAGGAGACGAAGACGTAGCGGAAGATGTAGCAGAAGTTGAAGAAGCACAAGCTACTGAAACTCAGACCGAGGCTCCTGTAGAAGAAGCTCCTGCTGAAGAAGCTAAAGAAGAGCCAAAAGCTGAAGCTGTAGAGGAAGCACCTGCTGAAGAAGCTAAGGAAGAACCTAAAGCTGAGGCTACAGAAGAAGCTCCTGCTGAAGAAGCTAAAGAAGAAGACAAAAAAGAGGGTTAATCTGCTATGAGGCAGGATGATTGCTACCAATTAGGGGAAGTAATCAAGACTCACGGTCTTAATGGAGAAGTTGGCATTCTACTAGATGTTGATTTCCCGAATGAATATCAAAATTTGGAATCAGTTTTCCTTGAACAACAAGGAAAGCTGATTCCTTTTTTTATTGATACCATTCAAGTAAACAACAATAAAGCACTGGTCAAGTTTGAAGATATTGATTCACTAGATAGTGCTAAGACCATTGTCAAATCCAAACTTTACCTCCCATTATCATCGCTTCCATCATTAGAAAATGGACAGTATTATTTTCATGATCTAGTTGGTTGTGAGGTGTTTGAGGAAAAGTCTAAACTTGGTGATGTTAAAGAAGTAGTTGATCTAAGCGGCAATCAGCTTCTCGTTGTAGATGCTGATGATAAAGAAATTCTAATACCATTGAAGGATGAAATTCTAATATCAGTAGATACAATAAATAAAAAAATACAAGTGTCACTGCCTGATGGTCTATTGGACATCTACAATGATTAACTTAACCTCATGCGAATTGACATAATCACATGCCTACCAGATCTTTTTGAAGGACCGCTCACTCAAAGTATCGTTAAAAGATCCATGGACAAGGGCCTTGTGGAGCTTAAAATCCACAATCTAAGGGATTATGCGACCAATAAACATCTAAATGTGGATGATTATGCTTTTGGTGGTGGAGCTGGCATGGTTTTAATGATTGAGCCAATTGACAAATGTATCTCTGGGCTTAAGTCCGAGAGAAAATATGACGAGATCATTTATTTAACGCCTGATGGCACAACGTATAATCAAGGGATTGCTAACCAACTTTCCCTAAAAGAAAATTTCATTTTCTTGTGCGGACATTATAAAGGTGTTGATCAACGTGTAAGAGACCACTTAATTACTAAAGAGATAAGCATTGGAGACTATGTGCTATCAGGAGGAGAACTTGCAGCAATGGTGCTTGCTGACTCACTTATTAGATTAGTTCCGGGTGTTTTGAACGATGAGACCTCTGCCCTATCCGATTCTTTTCAAGACAATCTGCTCGCACCTCCTGTTTATACCCGTCCTGCTGAGTACAGAGGATGGAAAGTACCAGAAGTGTTAACCTCAGGTCATGAAGCCAATATAGAAGCTTGGAGAAACGATCAAGCCATCAAACGTACAGAACAAAGAAGGCCTGACCTACTTAAATAAGACCTAACATATTTTCATTATACCCCCAGGTGGGTATTTTACCAACATTATCAAATGATAATATTTGAAGAAAATTAATTCTTCAGATGAAAGCATTGGTAATATTCGCACTCCTTCTGATGGCATTCCAAGGGAAAAGCCAAAGTGTTGTTTCCAGCTCAGGAGCTAACTATTCAACCACTCAAACGAATCTTGACTTCACTATTGGAGAAGCTGTTGTTGGATCTTTCGAGAATATCAATCAAGGCTTCCATCAAGTTACAGTTTTAGATGATCCATTAAGCATTAACAAGGACCTAAACCTTGATATCATCATCTATCCAAATCCAACCATAGACAAACTAAATGTTCAAAGTCTAGCAACGTCCAAACTAACATATCAACTTTTTGATCTTTCAGGAAAGAGACTGAATTCTGGAAGACTGGATGAAAAAAACAACAGCATAGATGTCAGCAATCTTGACGAAGGTGTTTTTAAAATCTTATTCCAAGAACTAGAAAGTGATCACGCTAAATCTTTTCTTCTAATCAAGAGAAACTAACCACAAAACAACTAATTAAATGAAAAAGCTACTTATAATATTTGTTTGCTTGTGTGCATTTTCAGCTCTGGCTCAAAGTCCCGAGAGTTTTAACTACCAAGCAGTAATTAGAAATTCAGACGGAGAAATCGTCTCAAATGAAAACATTGGAATTCAGTTTAGATTATTATCAGGAAGTACTTCTGGCAATGCAGTCTATCAGGAAACTTTCAATGTTGAAACCACTAATAATGGACTTATAACCTTAAAAATTGGCACTGGAAATTCAGTTTCTGGCGATTTTACAACTATCGACTGGTCGGAAGGTCAATACTTCATCGAAACATCCATCGATTTGGATGGAGGATCTCAGTTTGAAGTTTTGGGTACAAGCCAACTTTTAAGTGTACCGTATGCACTCTACGCAAAAACCTCTGGAAGTTCAATACCTGGACCTCAAGGAGAACCTGGTGAAGATGGTAAGACGGTTTTAAGTGGCGCACTAGATCCTACAACAGAAGGTGAAGATGGAGATTTCTTTATTAATACCTCTTCTAATGAAATCTTTGGACCTAAAACTTCAGGCAGCTGGGGAATTGGAACTTCTTTAATAGGAGCTAGTGGTGCCAATGGTAATGACGGAGCAGACGGTAATGATGGTATCGATGGTGCTGACGGTATCGATGGAAGCAATGGAGCGGATGGTAAGACAATCCTAAATGGAACTACCAACCCAAGTGTTGAGGGTGTTGACGGTGATTTTTATATCAACATTTCATCCAATGAAATCTTTGGGCCAAAATCATCAGGAAGTTGGGGAAGTGGAACTTCTTTGGTGGGAATAAGCGGTGCCGATGGCAACGACGGAGCAGATGGTAAAACAATCTTAAATGGAACTGCAGATCCAACAACAGAAGGAGTAGACGGAGATTTTTACATCAACACTACATCGGACCAAATATTCGGACCTAAAACTTCCGGATCTTGGGGAATTGGAACTTCTTTAATAGGAGCAGATGGCAATGACGGAAGTAATGGCACAAATGGAAGCACTGTTCTGAATGGATCAGTAGATCCTACCACAGAAGGAGTGGATGGCGATTTCTACATCAATACAACTTCTAATCAGATTTTCGGTCCAAAAACCTCTGGTGCGTGGGGAAGTGCCACTTCCCTAAACGGAGCTGATGGCAGTGACGGAAGTAATGGTAGTGACGGAAGCACTATTCTCAACGGAACTATAGATCCCACAACAGAAGGAGCAGATGGTGACTTTTATATTAATACCTCAACCAACGAAATATTTGGCCCAAAAGCGGCAGGTGCTTGGGGAAGCGGAACATCACTGGTCGGACCGGAAGGAGCACAGGGTCCGGCAGGAATGGGAGGCGGATCAAATGCCACCTATCGCTGGGCTACATTTAGCACGTATTCCAATGGAGGATCTGGTTCATGGGCATTTAATAATGATCCAAGCATGTTTGGCGGGGTTAATCCAAGCAATTGGACTGATGCGAGTGCCTTAGCAGCAGATTTGTCTTCAGATAAGGAAATTCTCAGAACACTGTTTCAACGAAAAGGATATGCAACAGGTAACGCTATGATATTTAATGATGAGTTAGCTAGCTTTTCTTCAACAAATGGAAGAGTCGCATTAGTGCTATTCAGAATTAACAACACAACTGGAAGTCCAATCGTGTGGAATCCTACCGTTTGGTACAGTGCTTACGCCGCATGGGGAGAACGAGCAAGTGGAGCATTAAACGGCGTCACTATATTAAATGAGGGTGATATTGGAAATAGGACCGTTAGCATAACTATACCTCCAAACAGAGTTAGCACAATAATTTTTGTGTCAACATCAGGCCAGCCTTCCATAAGTGTTGGCATGCGATTGTGCAGACTCGGCTTCTCCAATAATTCATTAAATCTCCCGGCCGGCCTTGAATTCGTGGATGATTTGGACACCGCTACTGGAGGCTGGGAGCAATAAGATAAGGCAGCATCTGCTTCGTTGACGCAGGTGATAGCGAGCTCCAGGAGCTCGCTTTTTTTTATTTTATGTAAACAGAATACCTCCTAATAGGTATTTCAATCAATACCCATTTATCAGAACTTTATAGAAAATGTCAAAACCTTGAAGATCACGGTTTTTAATATTTTTAAGTAAACCAATTAACAACCTAAACTTTACAGATATGAAAAATCTAAGTTTCATGACTTTATGTTTGATTATTCTTACTTCTTGCGGGGTTTCTCAAGAAGAATATGATAATCTAGAAAAAAAGTATAATGAGCTCCAAGCCCAAGTTAGCAAGTTTAACACCCTGAATCAGGGGAATGGCACCATTGCTTTCGGTGGCGATTCCGTCTCACTTTTACCATCAGCAGCTTCAATAGCGGCTTATAGAGCCACCCTGGGTAATAGTGGAAAAATTGATTCAATGTCCGCTGCACATAAACTTTACAATTACAAACTTTGGAGAGACCTTGCTGACGATGGACGCAGAAATTATTCAAGAACTTGGTCGCAAGAAGTATATGGCAATCTATTCACTTGGGACGAGTTCTGGGATTTTGCAAAGTACGTGAAAGACCTTAGGAAAAACGATCCGGACATCGATGGTATTCGAGTATACGCAGGAGCCGCATTTTTTGAAAAAGGGTTTATTCCGGATGTGTTTCTGATACCTACAAAAGATGGTAAGAATTTGATTGATCTAGACCCAGACTTTCCTAAGATAGATTCGCTATTTTCTTCAGATGAAACAATTCTAGAATTTCTTCAGGATCAAGTAACTGTAAGGAGTAATAGCGACCCTCTATTTAATATTTCAAAACCGTGTCCATACGAGTGCGATTAATTAAACACCTGAATATTGAGCTTAACTATTGAGAGTATATCGAAATATTCAATTTGGCTACCCTTTATTGCCGGGATAATATCAGTTATAAAGGGTAGTCATCATACTAAAATAATTGTTTTATCCCTTGTGGTGGTCAGCCTATTAACTGACGAATTAGCTTCATATTTTGCTTCGATTTACAAGAATAACATGCCGGTCATCCATGTCTATCAATTCTTAGAATCAATTATTTTAATACTGTTTTTTAAAAGAGTCATTAATAGCAAGTTTTTAATAATTTCAGGAAGTGTCCTGCTTCTATATCTTCTCCTTAATCCGATTCTTATTAGTTCATGGTACGAGTTTGACTACTTAAGCTTCATAATAAAGTCATTTTTCTTCATGATTTGCTGTATTGCATATTTCTTTGAGCAGTATAAAAAAGAAAAACTAATATTCTTGGATAGAGACCGCGACTTTTGGTTTGTATGCGGTTTCTTATTCTATTTTTCAGGAGCATTTTTTACTTTTTTGACATACGACCTCCTTAAAACCTGGATCCTCCACAACCTATCAAATGCTGCTAAAAATGTAATCTTAATGATCGGATTTCTTATAGCGAAAAAACATTAATGATGCTATCTAAATCAGACTCAATACTATTCATCGGAACTCTAGGCATGATTGTTCTAGCATTCGCAATTGTACTCTTCATCTACCTGTATCAAAGAAAACTCATAAAAAAAAGTCTCGAAAACCAACAAATTCAGGATTTACTAAGGGAACAAGAAATGAAAGCAACGTATGCTCTTCTAGAAGGTCAAGATAAGGAGCGAAAACGAATTGCAGCTGAGTTACATGACAGCTTAGGAAGTATCCTGGTAACACTAAATATGTATGCAGATACATTGCAATCAAAAGGGACAACTGAAAACGATCTAATAAGAAAGATTAGTGAAACTGCCCAACTAGCAAATGAAGAAACCAGAAAAATATCTCATAGCCTGGATTCTGGGATGCTTAAACATTTCGGGCTAGAGGCAGCAATTAAGCAATTGTCAGAAGCAGTTTCAGATGCTAAACAAATTCAATTTGGATTAGAAATACAGATCGGTAAAATATCATCAGATATTGGACTTGAAATCTATCGAATCATTCAAGAACTGGTCAACAATTCATTGAAGCACTCGCAATGCACAACAATAAGGTTGGAGCTGAATTCAATAGAGGACAATCTCAATTTAATCTACGAAGATAATGGCATTGGATTCTTAAAATCACAAATAACCCCTGGGATGGGCTTGAGAAACATTGAAAATAGGGTCTCAAAACTAAACGGCGATCTAACCATTGACTCTTCTCCAGATAGAGGAAGTACGTTCATCATCGAAATTCAACCACTATGAATAAAGTGAAAATATTAATAGCTGATGACCATCAAATTGTCATCGATGGACTTAAATTGGTCCTAAGCTCTCAAGAAAACTTTGAGGTTGCAGGAGAAGCATCCAATGGAGTTGAAGTTTTAGACTTTTTAGCCAAATCCAGAGTTGACATTGTAGTGCTAGATATAAACATGCCAGAAATGGATGGGATCAAGTGTGCAAAAAAAGTAAAAGAGCTATACCCTAAGACTAAGGTGATAATCCTGACTATGTATGCTCAAAAATCTTTCGTGGAGGAAATCATAAAAATCGGAATTGATGGCTGTCTCCTAAAAAACAATACAGGAAAAGAATTGTCTGATGCAATAGCCAGGGTACACAGCGGAAAATCATACTACGACCAAATTCAAAATTTCAGCAAGAAGGAATCTAAAACAAAGGAATATCCACTTAGTGAGCGAGAAATAGAGATTATAAGAAAACTGAGCGACGGCCTTACAAGCTCGCAAATTTCAGAGGCACTCTTCATCTCATTGCATACAGTTAAAACGCACAGAAAGAACATTTTAAGAAAACTAGATTTACACAGCAGCTCAGAATTGATTCAATATGCGCTAAACAATGGAATTATTTAATTGCATATCTTTTTTTCCAATAGTTATTTCTATATTTGCACTCCTTTTTTAAAACACTCAGTAAAGGAGTAGAGAAATGAGCACAGAATTATTGAATATAGTAGCGGAAGAATACAAGGAAGTAAGAGCAAAGCATCCTTCTTTCGGACCTGGTGACACGATTAACGTTCACTATAAAATTAAAGAAGGTAATAAAGAGCGTGTGCAGCAGTTCCAAGGAACTGTAATGTCAATAAACAACACGAATACAAATGGCGAGACTTTCACTGTTAGAAAAGTTTCTGGTGACATCGCTGTAGAAAGAATCTTCCCTATCCTAACTCCTAACATCGAGAAAATAGAAGTTTTGAGACGAGGTAAAGTAAGAAGAGCTAAGCTTTATTACTTGAGAGGCAGAAAAGGAAAAGCTGCTCGTATTAAAGAGAAGCTTGTTAAAAAATAAATTTCCAAATCCCTCACCAAATGGTGAGGGATTTTTGTTTCAACCCTTCGCTCCTGCTTAATTTTAACTTCCAATGGAGCTACACTTCACAAAATATCAAGGCACGGGCAACGACTTCATCCTATTAGATGACAGAAGTGAGTCATTTCCAATAAATGATTCATTGATACAAAAATTATGTGATCGTCGTTTTGGAGTCGGTGCCGATGGATTGATTCTAATTCAAAATCATCCCGATCTTGACTACAGAATGGTCTATTTTAATTCTGATGGCTCACAAAGCCTTTGTGGCAATGGATCGCGTTGTGGATTTGCGTTCGCGAAAAGCCTAGGTATCGTTGATGTGAAAGCCACATTTGAAACCACTGACGGAATCCACCAGATCAAAATACAAGATGGCAAAATCCATTTTAAACTTTTTGATGTAAAGGAAAGAGAAAAAATCAATGACAAGGAGTGGTTTGTTGATACAGGATCTCCACATCATATTGTCATTTCAAAAGATGTATTAGAAGAAGATATTGTCAATCAAGGCAGAAAAATTCGAAACTCATCTACCTATTCGCGACATAATGGCACAAATGTGAATTTTGCACAGCTTTTGCAAGACAGAGTGAAAATTAGGACTTATGAAAGAGGTGTTGAAGATGAAACGCTGAGTTGTGGCACTGGAGCAACTGCTGTTGGAATAATGGCAGGCGAACTTGGGCTTGAAAGTCCCGTTCGAATTCAAACAATGGGCGGCGAATTAAGTGTCTCATTCAAACGTGAGGAAGATTCGTTCACAGATGTTTGGCTCTCAGGACCGGCAGAAAAAGTGTTTGAAGGAAGTGTAACAATCTAATCGCTCTTACATTAATCCATTATAACTTTAAGGCTTTATACAAAAGGCTAAATTTTAAAACTTGATGGCGTTAAAAGCCTAAAATAAAATTTTTCAATGCTAGATTCTATTACGAAGGGATTTGCCAAGATTTTTGGCACAAAGACGGAGAAGGACCTCAAAGAACTCACCCCCTATGTCGGTCTAATAAATGCTGAGTTTGATAAACTGAAAAGCATTACTGATGATGAATTAAGAGGAAAGACTGAAGAACTCAAAGGAATCATTAAAGATCGATTGAAAGAAATTGATGATGAGATTGCCGCACTTCATAAACAAGTAGAAGACGATACATCATTAGACGTTCATCAAAAAGAAGATATTTTCGGACAAATTGACAAGCTTGAAAGTGATCGAGATGTTGAGCTAGAGAAAGTCCTAATGGACATTTTACCAGTTGGCTTTGCGGTAGTGAAAGAAACAGCACGTCGTTTTGCCGAGAATGAAAAAATAGTAGTCCAGGCTACTCAGCATGATAAAGAAATAGCTGCTCGAAAAAATAACGTTGAAATAAGCGGAGAAACGGCAACTTGGAAAAACAAATGGATTGCTGCAGGAAATGAGGTCGTCTGGAACATGGTGCACTATGATGTGCAATTAATTGGTGGCGTTGTACTTCATCAGGGCAAAATCGCTGAGATGCAGACTGGAGAAGGTAAAACGCTTGTAGCAACACTCCCAGCATACCTAAATGCATTAGCAGAGAGAGGTGTTCACATCGTTACTGTAAATGATTACCTAGCAAGAAGAGATTCAGAGTGGAATGCACCAATTTTTGAATTCCACGGCTTGAAGATTGACTGTATTGACAATCATCAACCAAATTCTCCTGAGAGAAGAAATGCCTACATGGCTGACATTACTTATGGCACCAACAATGAATTCGGCTTTGACTACCTAAGAGACAATATGTCTAGAAGTCCAGAAGAACTGGTACAGAAAAAGCATCACTATGCAATGGTAGATGAAGTTGACTCGGTACTGATCGATGACGCTCGTACACCATTAATTATTTCAGGACCAATTCCCAAAGGGGATGAACATGAGTTTTATGATTTAAAACCAAGAATACAAAGACTTGTTGATGCTCAAAGAAAATTGGTTTCTGATTATCTCAATGAAGCTAAAAAACTTATTAAGGAAGGCAATGAAGCTGAGGCTGGTCTTTCTCTATTTAGAGCATTTAGAGGATTGCCGAAAAGTAAGCCTCTCATTAAGTTCATGAGTGAGACTGGAATCAAACAGATCTTACAGAAAACAGAGAACATCTATTTGGCAGACAACCAAAAAAGAATGCCTGAGGCAGATGAGCCTCTTTACTTTACAATAGATGAGAAAATAAACAGCATCGATCTTACTGAAAAAGGAATTGATTTGATTACCGGCGAAGGTGAAGATGCTAATTTCTTCATTCTTCCAGACATTGGTGACGAGATAGCAAAACTTGAAAAAGATGAAGCAATCTCTGAGTCAGACAAACTGCAAAAGAAAGAATCAATCATCCGCGACTACAATGTAAAAGGTCAGCGAATCCATTCTGTAAACCAACTTCTTAAAGCATACTGCATGTATGAGAAGGATACTGAGTATGTAGTGATGGATGCAAAAGTGAAAATTGTTGACGAGCAGACGGGTCGTATTATGGAAGGCCGTCGTTATTCTGACGGATTGCATCAGGCAATTGAAGCAAAAGAAAATGTTAAGGTTGAGGACGCTACTCAAACTTATGCAACCATCACGCTCCAGAATTACTTCAGAATGTACCATAAGCTTGCTGGTATGACAGGTACTGCGGAGACAGAGGCTGGAGAATTTTGGGATATCTACGAGTTAGACGTTGTAGTGATTCCAACCAATAAGCCAATTGCGCGAAAAGATGAGAACGATAAGGTTTACAAAACCATTCGTGAAAAATTTAATGCAGTAGCAGAAGAAGTTGTTGAATTAACCAAAGCTGGAAGACCAGTGTTGGTGGGTACAACATCTGTTGAAATATCTGAGCTTTTAAGTAGAATGCTCCAGATGCGAAATATCAAACATCAAGTTCTTAATGCTAAACAGCACGCTAAGGAAGCAGATGTTGTTGCTGAAGCTGGGAAGCCAGGCGCAGTGACCATCGCAACCAATATGGCAGGGCGTGGTACAGACATTAAACTGACCGACGAAGTAAAAGCAGCCGGCGGACTGGCAATTATTGGAACTGAAAGACATGAATCTCGACGTGTGGACAGACAGCTTAGAGGTCGATCAGGAAGGCAGGGTGATCCAGGCTCATCTCAATTTTACGTTTCGCTGGAGGATAACCTAATGCGATTGTTCATGTCTGATCGCGTGGCTAAAATCATGGATAGGCTGGGCCTTCAAGAAGGAGAAGTGATTCAGCACGGCATGATTACAAAGTCCATAGAGCGAGCACAGAAGAAAGTTGAAGAAAACAACTTCGCTATTCGTAAGAATCTTCTCGAATATGATGATGTAATGAACAGTCAGCGGGAAGTGATCTACAAGCGTAGAAAGAATGCGCTATATGGTGAGCGACTCGAATTAGATATCCTTAACATGTTGCTTGAAACATCTGAGGATATTGCCTTTAATGCTAAAGGTCAAAATGACCTAGACAGCCTTAAATTAAATGCAATTTCAGTTTTAGGCTTGGACTTTAATATTACCCAGGAAGAACTTGAAAAAAGTGATGAAAACACTTTAGCTGACAAACTTTATCAGGCAGCACTTGAAAATTATGGTCAAAAAAATCAGCTGATAAAGAACAAAGCTTTACCAATATTTAAACAATTAGAATTGACAAGAGGCGCAACTCTAGAAAATGTATTGGTACCATTTACAGATGGAAAAAAACAAATTGGCACCTCTGTAAATCTTAAAAAAACAGTAGAAACTGAAGGCAAAGAGGTTATTCTAGAGATGGAGAAGATGATCGCACTAGCTACGATTGACCTTCTTTGGAAAGAACACCTTAGAGACATGGATGATCTTCGCCAGAGTGTAAGAAATGCACAATATGAACAAAAAGACCCACTGCTTATTTACAAGTTTGAAGGTTTCGAAATGTTCAAGAGATTTATTGGTAAAGTCAATGAAGAAACTATTTCATTCCTAATGAAAGCAGAAATCCCTGTTGAACAAGCCGATGATGTACAGGCAGCTCAAAAGCAACGAACAACAAGGAATTACAAGGAGCAAAAAGACGAGAGTAGATCAGCACTCGCTGGACCAGAAGGTGGCAACAGACCTCCGGTACAGCAACAAACTAAACCGGTGCAGTCACAAAAAGTTGCTAGCAGAAATCAACGAGTAAATGTGCAATATGCTGACGGTTCTGTGAAAAAAGATGTTAAATTCAAGACGGTAGAAGAAGATATTAAGAATAATAAATGCGTGCTAATAGACTGATCATATTATTTTTTTTAGGTGCATGTAAAGCAACGACTCCTACTGGTTCTACCGGATCATATTCTGAGGATTTAGGAATTCATCGGCCAGTAATGATCCAGTCAGAAAATGAAGAAGGGAATAATGAGGAGCAGGAAGTAAAAACTGAACCTTATAAACCTCTAACGGGTCATATCAAGCAAGAACTTGATAGTATATCTAAAGTAGCTTTTGAACAGAATAGAGAAGGAAAGTATGTTGATGGATACATCATTCAAGTTTATTCTGGCAACAGTAGAGAAGACGCGAATAGAGCTCGATCAAAAATGAGCACATTCTATCCAGAATTAGAACCTAAAGTTTCTTGGCATCAGCCAAACTTCAGAGTAAAGGCTGGAAAATTCACAAATCGTTTAAAAGCAAATCGTGTTCATCAGCAAGTGAAAGAAGAATTTCCAAGAGCCTTGCTCCTACCAGAAAGATTTTTGATCAAGTATGAGTGATCTTATTCAAAAAATAAAATCACTCTCCGAAGAATATTTCGAAGAAATACTCGAGATACGTAGGCATATTCATGCCAATCCCGAATTATCATTTCAAGAACATGAGACGGCAAATTTCATTGAAAATAAGCTTAGTGAATTCGGCATAACCAATTTCGAGAGAATAGCTGATACGGGCGTTACATTTTGCCTTGAAGGACGTGAGCCAGGCAAAACAATTGCCTTAAGAGCAGATATTGATGCCTTACCAATTTTGGAGGCCAATGACGTTTCGTATAAGTCAAAAAATGATGGTGTAATGCATGCATGCGGGCATGACGTGCATACCTCAAACTTGCTGGGAGTAGCCAAAATCCTATCTCAGCTTACTGATCAGTTCAAAGGCACAATTAAATTTATTTTTCAACCAGCTGAAGAAAAATCTCCAGGTGGTGCTTCTATCCTAATCAAAGATGGGGTACTTGAGAATCCAGTGCCAGAAAGAATATTAGGTCAGCATGTGATGCCACTAATTCCTGAAGGAAAAGTTGGATTCAGACCTGGAAAATATATGGCTAGCGCGGATGAGATTTATCTCACAATCAAAGGAAAAGGAGGACATGCCGCAATGCCAGAAACGTTTATTGATCCTATTGCGATTGCAGGTCAAATAATAGTTTCGCTCCAGCAAATTGTAAGTAGAATAGCCAATCCAAAGATTCCTTCGGTTCTTTCTTTTGGTAAAATTGAAGGTGGTAACATTAATAATGTAATTCCCAACGAGGTGAAGATTGATGGTACTTTCAGAACCTTTGATGAAACTTGGAGGAAAGAGGCCCTTCAAAAAGTAAGAGATATTTCAACTTCCATAGCACAAGCTATGGGCGGATCGTGCGAAGTTCATATAGCTCCGGGATATCCATTTTTAGTAAATGATGAGCAATACACAGTTAAGAATATTGCAGCGGCCAAGGAATATATGGGTGCCGAAAATGTTGTTGACCTAGGCCTTTGGATGGCAGCAGAAGATTTTGCTTTTTATACACATGAAGTGCCGGGATGCTTTTATCGATTAGGCACTAGGAACGAAAGTAAAGGAATTACCTCAGGAGTGCATACTCCTACTTTTAATGTTGATGAAAACGCGCTAAAGACTGGAATGGGCCTTATGTCCTACCTCGCCATTCATGAACTAAATAGCTAGGATATTTTTCTACTGCTTGCGGCCTAAGCAATCATTAATCCTACATTACCCAAATATTACCAACACAACCTCTTTAGTTATTCTTAGGAGAATTTTATAAATCTTGAGATAATACATACGACACATAAGATTTTTACCTTTGCGGCAAATTATCTGAAGATATGCAATACGGATTGTTTGAACTTTTAAATCTCCTAGGCGCACTTGGATTTTTCATTTATGGCATGAAAGTCATGAGTGAAGGAATTCAAAAAGTAGCGGGAGCTAAAATGAGAAGCATCCTTAGCTCGATGACCTCCAATCGATTTAAAGGAGTATTTACAGGTTTTACAATCACCAGTTTAGTTCAATCATCTTCAGCAACCACTGTATTAGTGGTAAGCTTCGTCAATGCTGGACTGCTATCTTTAACAGAATCTATTGGAGTAATAATGGGTGCCAATATTGGAACAACCATAACTGCATGGCTTATTTCAATAGTTGGATTCAAAGTGAAAATTGCCACATACGCACTTCCAATAATCGCATTCGGATTTCCTCTGATGTTCTTCAACCGTGAAAAATTGAAGTTTTGGGGCGAAGTGTTGGTTGGATTTGCACTGCTTTTTATGGGGCTCTCATTACTCAAAGATTCGGTCCCAGATCTTAATTCTAACCCACAAATATTAGAATTCTTAAGTCGATATACTGACCTGGGTTACTTATCCATTTTACTATTTGTCTTGATTGGTACATGCGTTACAGTTGTTGTGCAATCGTCAAGTGCTGCCATGGCGCTCACATTAGTAATGGCTAACAATGGATGGATACCATTCGAACTTGCAGCTGCTATGGTGCTCGGTGAAAACATAGGGACAACCATCACAGCCAATCTTGCTGCATTAGTAGGAAATGTTCATGCAAAAAGAGCAGCCCTCTCCCATCTAATTTTTAACATTTTTGGTGTAATCTGGATTCTAATTCTAATACGGCCAGCAATTAACCTGGTCGATTGGTATTTAGTATCAAATGGAACTGCATCTCCATTTACTTCAGCGGCAAGTATTCCAATTGCACTTTCAATATTCCATTCTACTTTCAATATTTTAAATACGTTGCTATTGGTATGGTTTGTCAATTTCATAGCAAGGACAGTTACCAAGGCAATTAAATCTACTGGGGAAGATGAATTCTCACTAGAATATATCAGCACTGGATTAATGAATACGGCTGAATTTTCTATTGAGGAAGCTCGAAAAGAAACAGTACGCATGGGGGAACTGACAATTAAAATGTCAAAGCAATTTCAAGACCTCATTGTTGAGGAAAAACCTAAAAAGCAGAATAAGCTCCTTAAGAAAATCAGAGATTTCGAATTGATGACTGATCGAATGGAGCATGAAATTGGTGAATACCTAATGAAAGTTTCCGCTCAAGGAACTCTTAGTGATTCTAGCTCCATCAAAGTAGCTAGTCTTTTAAGTTCAGTCAACGACCTTGAACGTATCGGGGATCTTTTTTTCCAAATGTCAAGAGACGTTCAGAGGTTGTTTAAGAGTGAGAAAAAATTTAAAAACAAACAAATAAAGAGTCTTCAGGAGATTGTCGGATTGGTACAAGAGGCATTGGGAATAATGCATCACAATCTAGATTCTACAGAAAAAGATAAGTCGCTTGAAACAGCCGTTTTGGTAGAGGGGAAAATCAATTCACTTAGAGATTCATTAAGAAAAGAGCTCACCAAAGCAATAGAAAAAGAAAAATATGACCCACAAAGAGATGGTTGGTATAAAGACTTGTTTCACCTAGCAGAAAAAATAGGTGATCATGCTATAAATGTTTCTGAAGCCATGACAGGCGAGAAGGAAAAAGAGTTGAAGGAGGAAATCAAGAAATAATGATTGAAGGGAAAATCTTGTCAACAAACATGAATCAGCAGACATACCAATCGATACTTACAAAAGCAGTCGTGATTTTAATCTCGATTCTCTTTTTCCTCCTTTCAATTGAATTGATGGGTGTTTCCATTGGATCAATAACTGGAGGTATGGTTGATAACATATCCAATGTTACTGCTAATCCGTTTATCGGACTTTTCATTGGACTTTTATCTACAGCATTGCTTCAGAGCAGTTCTACAACAACCTCAATTGCTGTTGCAGCGGTAGCTTCGGGTGCAATAAGTCTCCAAAACGCGATTCCGATTGTATTGGGCGCCAATGTTGGCACAACAATAACTAGCACCATTATTTCAATGAGCTACATCTCCAAGCATAAGGAGTTTAAAAGAGCAGTTGCAGCCGGAACTTCACATGACTTCTTCAATATTTTAACCGTAATCTTACTTTTTCCACTTGAGGTAAAATATAATTTCTTGGAAAGAAGCAGTGCCTACATCTCTTCTGCCATACACGTAACCGGCAGATCCGGGATGAAAAATCAAGGATCCTTTGGTTTCGCATCCATATTTGAAACTTCTACTGATTGGATACTCAATACCCTTGGCCCTATCATTTCATTGCTAATTGGAATTTTACTGCTCTTTGCTTGCATCAAGTTTATATCTAAATGGCTTTATAAAATTCTAATTGGACGTACCAAAGACCGATTTGAAAATGTTGTTTTCAAAAATAAATTTCGAGCCTTTGGTTGGGGATTAGTCATTACTTCGGTTGCTCAATCTAGTTCATTAACAACGTCCTTGATTGTGCCCCTTGTTGCTACTGGCAAGGTAAAGGTGAAAAAAGCATTCCAGTTCATTATGGGTGCAAATATTGGAACGACGATCACCGCATTACTCGCGGCTATTTTTCAATCTGAAGCGGCAATTAGCTTAGCAATCGTCCACTTACTTTTTAACCTAATTGGTGTTATTGTATTCTTTTTTATGCCTTATTTATCTCAGGTACCAGTCTACCTGGCAAAGAAAATGGGGCTGCTGACTACACAAGCACGACTAATTGGCTTTGCATATATCTTCATGGCATTTTTCTTACTGCCATTTACGTTGATTTATATATCTCAGTCATCAGAAAAAGGCTCAGATTCTATAGAAGTGAAGGTAGAGGATTAGTTTTGTGATTAAACAAAGCTAACATGGCATCATCCGCAAGACAGGTGATTGATAATATCATAGAATTCATAGAGGTAAAAACTGAGCAAATTAAGCTTAAAATAATAGCTAAGGTTGCTCGAATGCTCTCTGGAGTAATCGCTATTTCGATGCTTGGTTTATTCTCGCTTTTCTTTTTGTTCTTTTTAAGCTTTGCATTTGCTGAGATAATAAATCAAAGTTTAAATAGTGCCTTTTGGGGATACTTGATAATCGCAGGCGCCTACTTGCTTGTAATTATATTAATAGTCCTACTACTGAAAACTAAGAAGTTGCAAAAGTGGATCGAGGCAATGATTATGAAAATTGAAGAAGCAAAGTATGAGCAAGAAAGCATCGATTGAAGATAGAGTCCGTTCCCTAGAGGCACGAGAAAGAAAAATCAAACTCCAATTAGATTCTGATTCGGATGAATTGAAGGAGAAAGCAATGCGAGTTGGAAAAATCGCATTGATAGCAGGAGTGGTGTCAATATTGGGATATTGGATCTTCAATATCATTTTCAATGATGACGAGGAAGTAGAAGAAAAACCAAAAAAGAAGAAAAAAAGAGCTAAGGATGAATCTGGCTTTGGCTCACGAATTGCAACGCTGGCTATGCCATATCTAAACAAATTTCTTGATGGAATTTTAGAAGACCAACTAGCGGACAATAAGGAGCAGGAAGAAAGAAAAGATTAGACGTTCATGAGGGATTCTCTTCTCCTCATTTTACCAGCAGGTATACCAAACATCATTTTAAATCTACGACAGAAGTAAGCCGTATCCTTATAGCCAACTTCTTTTCCAATATCTCTTATGCTTTTCTTGCTAGTACGAAGGAGGTTTACAGCTGCTTCCATCCTTTGATATTCAATGTAGTCTTGAGGATTTATTCCCGTTAGCATCTTGAAATATTGACCTACATAATCTTCGGAAACATTGGCAACATTAGCCAAGACCTTGTTTGATAGGTCTTCTGACAGATGTTCTTTGATAAAAGTGAATATATCAATAAGCCTGGGATCCTTGAAGTAGGTACTGTTAGTAGCCAGCTTCTCAACAAATAGACTGTTATTCAATATGTAACGAATAAGCTCAATAGTCATATTCTCAGTAAGCACTTTAACGATACGATCTCGACCAGGCATATTTGCCTTCACTTCATCGTTAATTTGCTTAATCAATCCTGCCAGTTTATAGTTTTCTTCAATCTTGAATGAAGGAATATCTAATGAAGAAAAGAAATTTACTGAATCGAATGCTTTCGCATCAAAAGCTACATAGCAATAATGCTCTTCACTTACGGAGTGTTCACTGTAAGACTTTAAAAACTGATCTTTATTGGTGAGAAAATCATCTTTAGAAAGAACTGTGGTATTACCTGAACCATAGCTCATAGAAATCGGACGACCTCCTGGGACAAATATCACGTCACCTTCTGTTGCAACATCTTTGTCTTTACCAAATTTGATTTCGCCGCCTGTTACAAGAAGTAAATAGTTTTCTACTTCGTAGTTATTGTCGATTGTTACTGGCTTCAAAATATTAATATTTTTAGCCTTTACGAATCGGATTTCTAACGACTCAATGATCTTGTTATAGTCCTCCATTTATGAATATAGCAGGTTAATCTATTGAAAAATAGTAAAATAATAGGACGAATCTAATAATATTCATCCTCAAAACCTAATAAACAAAGACTAGACGGACTTTGGACTATTGAACTATTGAACTATTTCAATAAATCCCTCGAAATAACAATACGCTGTATTTCAGACGTACCTTCATAAATCTGGGTGATTTTAGCATCTCTCATTAGACGCTCTACATGAAACTCTTTCACAAAACCGTAACCACCATGTATTTGTACTGCTTCTACGGTTTGTTTCATAGCCACCTCAGATGCAAACAATTTTGCCATCGCACCTTCCCTAGAAAAGTCTTCGCCTGCATCTTTTTTCTGTGCAGCATTTAAACATAGAAGTCTGGCAGCTTCTATTTCTGTCGCCATATCGGCAAGCTTAAATTGAATTGCTTGGTGTTTAGAAATCTCTACCCCAAAAGCCTTTCGCTCTTGTGAATATTTCAATGCAAGTTCCATTGCTCCTGAAGCAATCCCCAACGCCTGAGACGCAATCCCAATTCTACCTCCGTTAAGTACACTCATCGCGAATGTAAATCCAAAGCCATCTGCTCCAATTCTATTCTCTTTAGGAACCTTCACATCTTGAAACATCAACGAGTGAGTATCACTCCCTCTAATTCCTAACTTATCCTCTTTCTTTCCTACTGCAAACCCCTCCATATCTCTTTCTACGATCAGTGCGTTGATACCTTTATGCTTTTTCTCAGGATCTGTTTGCGCCATTACTATATAATAAGATGCGGAATTCCCATTTGTAATCCAGTTCTTAGTTCCATTGAGTAAGTAATAATCTCCCTTATCCTCAGCAGTCGTCCTTTGTGAGGTTGCATCAGAACCAGCTTCAGGCTCCGAAAGACAAAAAGCGCCAATCTTTTGGCCGCTAGCAAGAGGCTTCAAATACTTTTCTTTTTGCTCCTCGGTACCGAATTTTTCAATTCCCCAGCAAACAAGTGAGTTGTTTACCGACATACAAACAGATGTAGATGCGTCAATTTTAGAAATCTCTTCCATCGCCAAGACATATGATACGGTATCCATCCCACTACCCCCGTACTTAGGATCTACCATCATTCCCATAAAACCAAGTTCACCCAATTGCTTAATCTGCTCTGCTGGAAATTCTTGTTTCTCATCACGCTCAATAACTCCAGGTAAAAGCTCTTTCTGTGCAAAATCCCTTGCCGCATCTCTTACTGCTAATTGCTCCTCGGTAAAATTGAAATTCATCTGTCTTGTTAGTTAAAAATTATAGAATGGGCCGCAAATATATTCATTGTTATGCATGCATACCATTAACCATCAAAAAAGCCCCAATGTTTGGGGCTTTTGAAAAATATTTTGGCATTCATTCTAGTCTCTGCCTCCTAGAAAAATCATCACATAATATAGCAAAGTTGCGAGCGCACCGAGAGCTGCTATCAAATAAGTTGATGCAGCTGCATTCAATGCATCTTTTGCCATTGCATGCTCTCTTTCATCGACAATATTACGATCCTTGATCCATGCTAAGGCACGATTACTTGCATCATATTCAACCGGTAGCGTAACGAAAGCAAAAAGTGTAAATACACTATAACAAGCGATTATTACCATCAATGCCAATTGAGGATTTATCAAAGAAGGCAAAGCAAAAGACCCGAAAATCATAGCCATGAACACAAAATTCATAACGCTGGCACTTATATTTTGAACAGGTACCATCGCAGACCTGAATTCCAACCAGCTATATGCTTTTGCATGTTGAACAGCATGTCCACATTCGTGAGCTGCTACTGCAGCAGCAGCTGCAGATCTACCGTTATAAACATCAGGACTTAGATTTACTGTTTTATTTCTAGGATTATAGTGATCTGTCAATCTACCTTGAACAGAGGTGACAGAAACATCATAGATGCCATTATCTTTTAGCATTAACTCTGCTATTTCTCTTCCGGATAACCCTGAGCCTAAAGAAACCTGAGAGTATTTTCTGAATTTATTTTTCAAACGTGAACTAACTACCCAGCTGGCAATCATGAACACAATAATTATTACGAATAATTCCATATTTCAATTTAAATCGTCACAAATCTTAAAAATCAAATACGCTTTTTGATTTGGTGAAGTTACTACCAATTTCAAGCCAATCTATTTTTCTGACAATTTGTCTTTCTTGATGTTATTTCTTCTTATCAAGAATGATATTACCAACGCTATACTTCCAAAAATAGCAACTGCCACTATTTGAGAGGTGTGCAGAAGTGTTGCGAGAAATTTTCCCGTGGTCTCGTCAATTGAGTATAGAACCAACATACCAGCTATCATTCCATGATACGTTCCAAAACCACTTTGAACTGGTAAAGAAATGGCAATACCTCCAGTAATCAATAACATTAATCCAGCACCAATACCCAAATGAGAAGTTGCAGGTAAGGAAAATACTATGGTGTAAGACATCAAGAAATATATAATCCATAATATGGCTGTCGAAACAAAAAATCCAATTGGATTCTTAATATCTTTTAATGTAAGTAGGCCATCAATAAAATTCTTAATAAGAGAAGCAAACTTCCCATTCATTTTATCTCTTCTTTTTATAAGAAGAATTAAAGTGGAAATACCAGCCAAACCAACTAACATAACCACCCAAATGATATAAGAAGGTGGGTTTAGATCTTTATATGCCTCATTTAAAAATGTGAATAACCTATCTGATTCTAATATTAGGCTTATTAGAATTAGTATGAGTAAAGTAAGAACATCTATTATTCGTTCTGTGACAACACTTCCCAATGCAGCAGGAACAGCAACTTTATCATTTCTATTTAAAACCCCGCAACGAGTAATTTCTCCAAGCCTTGGTAGCGCCAAGTTTGCCAAATATCCAACCAAAACGGCGATCATAGTTCTTAAAGTCGTCAACTTGTAGCCGAGAGGCTCTAATAAAATATTCCAACGATACGCTCTCGCTGCATAAGCGATAAGAGACAATACTATTGAGATAGTAACCCAAGTGTAATCTACTAAGCTTGCTTGTTTCTGGAAATCTTCCAAATTCTCATTTCTAAACACGAAGTACAGAAGCAAACCCGCAATACAGACGCTTATGGAAATCTTTAGAAAATTTAGTATCGTTTTAGGCATTGATATTAAGAATCAAGTCGATTCTTTTCATCTGGAAAAACTACGATTGGATTGTGGGATTTTGCTTCAGACTGCTCTATTGAACAATATGAAATAATAATTACAATATCACCGACTTGGGCTTTCCTAGCTGCTGGTCCGTTAAGGCAAATCTGACCTGACCCTCTTACACCTTTAATTACGTAAGTTTCAAGCCTCTCACCATTATTGATGTTTACAATCTGCACTTTTTCATTCTCAAGCAAATTGGCTGCATCCATCAGATCTTCATCAATAGTAATAGACCCAACATAATGAAGTTCTGCTTCAGTGATTTTAACTCTATGAATCTTTGATTTGAGTACCTCTATGAACATGCCCTTTTATTTGAGCCGCAAATATAAATTATCAATCAGTCTTATACCCTCTACATAACCGGCAATACACACTGCAAGTTCATTTAAATTGACATAACTATCTACTCTCGATAGATTCGAAGGATCTACTGCCTCCAAGTATTCTAGCGTAAATCCTTCATTCTGATCGTAGATAGCTTTTGCTCGTACTAACAACGCATCAAGTGATTCCCCAGCTTCAATACCCTCTTTAATAAGATTCAAACCCTTGGATATGATAATTGCATCTGATAATCCTTTTTCGGACAGCCTAGTATTTCTAGAAGATAAAGCTAGACCTGATGGCTCTCTAACAGTTTCAACACCAATAATCTCTGTCGGAAAACTTAAGTCATAGCACATTCTCCTAATAAGCAAAAACTGCTGGATATCTTTTAAGCCAAAGTATGCTCTGGTAGGGCTGACTAAATGCAGCAGTTTACTGACCACAATCCCTACTCCTTCAAAATGCCCATCTCTAAACTTTCCCTCTAGCGAATTAGCAAGCATTCCAAAATCAATTGAAACTATCGGCTTCTCTGCGTAAAGTTCTTCCTTGGAAGGAGTAAAAACGATATCCACTTTTTCAAGCTCCAGTAGCTTTAAGTCTTCATCAATAACTCTTGGATAATTGGTAAGATCGGATTCGTTATCAAATTGCAGCGGATTTACAAAAATGCTCACTACAGTAACATCATTTTCTGACATTGACTTCCTCACAAGAGATAGGTGACCTTTATGAAGAGCTCCCATCGTTGGTACAAAGCCGATTGTTTCACCTTTTTTAACAAAGGTTGAAATAGCGTCCTTTAGGGCGTCTTGTGCGCCAATTACGTGCATAGGATGGGTTTATTTAATTCGCTAACTTATTGAAAGCGTTGATAATAAATCAAAAAAATGGTAAATTTGTGCTCATTTTATCGGGTCCCATCAAGAATTTAATAAAAAGCACTTATGGAAAACATTAGAATCCTCTATGTGGCAAGCGAGATTAATCCTTTTCTCAAAACCACAGAAGTAGCGGAATTTGTGAGAAGGCTTCCCCAAGCTATGCAAGAAAGGGGAATGGAAATCAGGATTTTAGTACCAAGATTTGGACTTATCAACGAAAGAAAAAATAGACTACATGAGGTAGTTAGGCTTTCTGGGATCAACATTGCTGTTGGTGATGAAGAGAAACCTTTAGTTATTAAAGTTGCCTCTATCCCTAATGCTAAGCTTCAGGTTTACTTTATTGACAATGAAGATTACTTCTATAGAAAGTCTGTGTTCTTTGATAAAGAAGACAACTTCTTTGAAGACAATGATGAGAGAGCAATCTTCTTCTGCAAAGGAGTTTTGGAAACTGTAAAGAAACTTGGTTGGTCACCAGACATCATACATTGTAATGATTGGATGACGAGCCTAATTCCACTCTACACCAAGACTACATATAAGAATGATCCTATTTATAAGGACTCAAAGACAATTTTCACAATTTATAACAATCGTTTCAAGCATAAATTCGGCGAAGATCTGTTAGAGAAAGTAAAAATGATCGATATTGACGATCAAATGCTAGATCCATTAAAAACAGCAGATTATGATGGATTCGTGAAGCTTGGCATGCAATATGCAGATGCTGTTATCAATGCTAAAGAGGAAAACACTCAAAGCTTCGAAAAGCTGATTGCTGATTTAGGAGATAAGAAAACTGATACGATTGAGAAGGATGAAAATTTCGAAGAGTCATACTACAACTTATACAATGAACTTATTGGCTAAGAGGATTTCGCTAAGAAAATTTCTAAGACCGGGATTAATCATGTTGATCCCGGTTTTTTTCGGTTGTGAAAGCAGCAACGACTTGGGAATTCAATATGACCTGGGCACTAATGCAAATATTAGATTTGAAGAGTTCACATTGCCAGCAACTAATTTGCGAATAGACAGCCTTCGAACAGATGGTGAAAACAGGGTGCTGATTGGAAACTACGACAGTCCAATAACTGGAAGTGTTTCTGCGGAGGCTTACCTTCAATATGTTTATAGTTCTGGACCAATGCCGAAGCGTCGAGATGAGCCTGACTCTACACATCTAGATACGCTAAAGCTTGATTCAATGGTGTTGGTATTTGACACTCAGAGAATAATACCAAATCAATCATCTTCAATTCAAGCATTTTCTGTTTTTGATTTAGTTGATAGTTTGGAAAGCTCTGCGATTTATTTATCCAATTTTCAACAAACCACTGGGACTTTTGCAGGTAGCTTCAACCAGATTGTAGGTGATCCTGAAGTTGACACAGTATTCAGGGTTAAGTTGGAGGACAGTTATGCAGCAGCGTTTTATAGTAATCTCAGCGATATCGCTGGAGATACAACAAGATTTATCTCCAGTGAAGTCTTTAAATCAATGGGGATTATACCGGATCCAAGTTCTACGGGAATCGCTTCTATCGACCTACTTAGCGATTCGACTAGATTGATCGTCTATTCTTCTCCGGTTAGCCCAGATAGAGACTCTACCTACCTAACAAATTTTGTATTTACTAGAAATGTTAGTCGAACAGCTAAACATTATACTTACTTAGATAGGGACCTCTCCGGATCTGAATTTGACGGAATAGAAGAATTTGTTGACTTTGATCTTGCCTCAGGGAATACCATCATGGACCCTCTTTCAGGAATCACCACTGCATATTCTATAGCAGAAATAGAACAATTTTTTGCAGAAAATGGCAGCATATTAATCAATAACGCTACTATATCTTTTGAATTTGATGAAGAGGCCGATAGAGAACCGCTTACCGGATTCTTGAATTTTTTCAGAAAAAATGACGGAACCATTTTTGGACCCGCATTGGCGAGCAATTCATTTAGCAATATTGTGCTAACAGATGATGGGTATCAATTTGGTCAAGCGCAACCTTCAGTCAGTCTATTGAATGAAAATGAAGACAAAATTGTAATGTTTCCTACCCTTTTCTTTCAATTATTATATGGACAATTTCGTGAAAAAGATAGTTTAGTTTTTGAGAACCCAATTACAGAAGATCTTATTCCAATTAGCGAATTGGTTAATATCACAAATGGTGAATTGTCCTTGCAACGATCAATCTTTAAACAAGATGGCGTTAAATTACGATTGTATTATACAGAGGTAGAACAATAATAATTTTCTATGTGTGGTATCGTAGGCTATGTAGGTAAGAACCCTTCATTTCCCATTCTTATTAAAGGTCTAAAGAGATTAGAATATCGTGGTTATGATAGCGCAGGAATAGCAGTAATTGAAAACCAAGAAATCTCTGTTTTAAAGAAAAAAGGTAAAGTTCTAGAGCTTGAACAAATTACTGAAAATCAGTCTTTCGACAGCTGTATTGGAATTGGTCATACGAGATGGGCAACACACGGTGAGCCAAACGATACGAATGCACATCCACATGTTTCTAATAGCGGCGACCTAGCCCTGATTCACAATGGAATTATAGAAAATTATGGGGCAATCAAAGAAGACTTAATTAAAAAAGGATATTCTTTCAAAAGTCAAACCGATACTGAGGTTTTCATAAATTTTATTGAAGACATCAAAATAAATGAAAACCTAAGCCTTGAAGATGCACTAAGAGTAGCCCTTTCGAAAGTGATCGGAGCATATGCTATAGCTATCATCTCAAAAAGCAATCCAAATAAACTGGTAGCAGCAAGGAAGGGTAGCCCAATGGTTCTGGGTCTAGGTACTGATGAATTTTTTATTGCCTCTGACGCCACTCCAATAATTGAGTATACCAACGAGGTAATCTATCTGCAAGACGAGGAAATTGTAGTTATCGAGAACAATGACTACATCATTAAAGATTCAAAAGACATACCACAAACACCTTACATTCAAACCCTGGAGTTAGAGCTTGAGGCAATTGAAAAAGGAGGACATGAACACTTCATGCATAAGGAAATCTTCGAACAACCAATTTCTATTGCAGACTGCATGAGAGGACGTGTCAATGTTGATAAAGGTGAGCTTGTATTAGGAGGTATTAGAAATTATGCCAAGGCTTTAGAAAATGCTGAAAGAATAATTGTTATTGCCTGCGGCACCTCTTGGCATGCGGGCTTAGTAAGCGAATATGTGTTCGAGGATCTTTGCAGAATTCCAGTAGAAGTTGAGTATGCATCGGAGTTTAGGTATAGAAATCCAGTCATAAAGGAAGGAGATATTGTAATCGCCATTTCTCAATCTGGTGAAACTGCAGACACTTTAGCAGCCATTGAATTAGCGAAAAGCAAAGGAGCAATAGTCCTTGGAGTAGTAAATACAGTTGGATCCTCAATCTCCAGAGTCTCTCATGAAGGAGCCTATTTACATGCAGGACCAGAGATTGGTGTTGCCTCAACAAAAGCTTTTACAGCTCAACTAACCGTACTATATATGATTGCCTTAAAGGCTGCTTTCAGCAAAGGCACAATTACGGACAGAGTCTTTAGGGAGCGCCTTACAGAACTTAGTTTAATTCCAGGAAAAGTAGAAACTGCATTAAAGTCGAATGATAAGATTGAACACATTTCAGACATGTTCAAAGATGCACCTAACTTCCTTTATCTGGGCCGTGGCTATAATTTCCCTGTTGCACTTGAAGGTGCTCTGAAATTGAAGGAAATATCTTATATCCATGCCGAAGGTTATCCAGCGGCAGAGATGAAGCATGGACCAATTGCATTAATAGACGAACACATGCCTGTTGTGGTGATTGCTACCAGAGATAGTAGTTACGATAAAATTGTATCCAACATTCAAGAAGTTAAAGCAAGAAAAGGCATTGTAATAGCCGTTGTGACAGAAGGGGATGCACTCATCCCAACGATGGCTGATTTTACAATCGAGGTGCCAGCAACCCATGAGTCTTTAATGCCACTGGTTTCGGTTATTCCATTACAACTATTAAGCTACCATATTGCAGTAATGAGAGGTGCCAATGTAGACCAACCGAGAAACTTAGCTAAATCTGTTACTGTAGAATAATTGCAACTATGAAAGAGATAATAAATTCATCAAAAGCCCCAGCTCCAATCGGACCATATTCTCAAGCTATCAAAGCTGGCAATACACTTTATATTTCTGGACAAATACCTATCGATCAAGAAAAGGATCTATTAGTAGAGGGATCCATTGAAGATGAAACAGAACAGGTAATGAAAAACATTGGATTTATTCTTGAGGAAGCCGGATTATCATTTCAAGATGTACTTAAATGCTCGATATTCGTCTCAAGCATGGATAATTTCGCTCGCATAAACGCAGTTTATGGAAAGTATTTTCAAGAAAATCCTCCAGCAAGAGAGACCGTTGAAGTTAGTGGTCTGCCAAAGGGAGTGAATGTCGAAATTTCTTGCATTGCTACGTATTAAGAACAGCATTCAATACTAGCATTCATTAAGTGATCCTTATTTTTGCGCTCCAATCAACAAATTAGATGGAAAACGTACGTGTAAGATTTGCCCCAAGTCCAACTGGTGGATTACATATCGGAGGTGTAAGAACAGCTCTATTTAACTACCTTTTCGCAAAAAAAAATGGCGGAAAATTCATTCTGAGAATTGAAGATACAGATCAGACACGATTTGTTGCTGGTGCTGAGGATTACATTAAAGAAACTTTAGAATGGTGTGGAATTTCTCCAGATGAAGGACCAAACCAAGGGGGTGATTTCGGACCATATCGGCAGTCTGAAAGAAAAGAAATATATCGCCAATATGCAGAAAAATTGGTTGAAGAGGGCAATGCCTACTATGCCTTTGACACTCCAGAAGAGCTAGAAGCCATGCGTGATCGCCTGAAGGAATCAAGGGTGATGAATCCGCAATACGATACTGTGACTAGGACCACCATGAAAAACTCGTTGACCCTCTCAGAAGAAGAGGTAAAACAGAGAATTGAAAATGGTGAACCATATGTAATCAGAATTAAGATACCTAAAAAAGAAGAGGTAAGACTTAATGATATGGTACGAGGCTGGGTGATGGTTCATACCGAAGTTTTAGATGACAAAGTCTTGATGAAATCTGATGGTATGCCTACATACCACCTGGCCAACATTGTGGATGACCATCTTATGAAAATCACTCATGTAATACGTGGTGAAGAGTGGCTACCGTCTGCTCCATTGCATGTATTGCTATATCAATTTTTAGGTTGGGAAAATGAAATGCCACAATTTGCCCACCTCCCACTGATTCTTAAACCCGATGGGAACGGAAAACTCAGTAAAAGAGCAGCGGACAAGGCGGGATTCCCAATTTTTCCGCTCAACTGGAACGACCCAGAAACGAACGAGCTATCTGAAGGGTTTAGAGAACTAGGTTTTTTACCTGAAGCACTTATTAACTTCTTATCCTTTCTTGGATGGAATCCTGGAACCGAACAGGAGATTTTTTCATTGAATGAGTTAATTGAAGAATTTTCAGAAAAGAGAATAAATAAGGCCGGAACCAAATTTGACTTTGAAAAAGCAAAGTGGTTCAATCAACAGTATATCAAAAGCACTGATTCGCGCAAATTTGCGAAAGGTCTTGTTGACGAATTCAAAGCTCAGTACGATTTAAATTGCGCCGAAGATGTTGCAATTCAAATCATTGAATTACTAAAGGAACGCGTAACATTCCCTTCAGAATTTGTTGAGGGTGGCAAAGTTATTTTCTTCCCTCCCACAACTTTTGATGAAAAAGTAGTGAATAAAAAATGGAAAGAGGAGACTCCAACTGCGTTGAACCTTTTTGCAGACAAACTTAGTTCGCATGATTCCATTAATGCCGAAGAAGCGAAGAACCTATTCTGGGAAACACTGGAAAATGCTGGCTATAAACCAGGCCAATTCATGCAAACGCTTCGTCTTTCACTCACTGGGCAAGGGTCCGGACCAGATTTAATGACAATAATCGAGATTTTAGGAGGAATAAAATCCGCAGAACGAATTAAAAGTTCAATTGCAGTGTTAAACAACTAAAGCACTACTAATGAGCAAAAAAGAAAAAGCACGTGTACATAAAGACCTAGATGGGTTAGAGTTGAAGGTTGATTCTTTTGGAGAAATATCCTCTAGTATGCCCATTGATGAACTAAACAAGTTTCTCAATAAGAATGTAGAAGATAAAAAGCTAAAAGACCGAGACGATCTTGATGATCTAAAGAAAGACTAGCTTCATATTCTACCTCAAGCCGATTGATTAATTTCGCAGTCCATTAAACTGTGATGAAATGACAAAAATTGGCATCATTAAGGAAGGTAAAGTTCCAATTGACAGGAGAGTACCATTAACTCCTCAACAGGCGAAACAAGTGGCAGATGATTTCGGCGTAGAAGTCGTAGTACAATCTAGCGATATAAGATGTTTTCCTGACGATGACTACAGAAATGTTGGACTTGATATTGTCGAATCAATAGATGATTGCGATATCATTTTAGGAGTGAAAGAAGTTCCAATAGAAAAACTTATCCCTGGAAAAACCCACTTTTTTTTCTCACACACCATTAAAAAACAAGACTACAATCGTGATCTTTTGCGTGCTATTCTAGATAAGAAAATCCGCCTAATAGATTGGGAAACACTAACAAACGAAAGTGGCAATAGAATCATCGCATTTGGTAGATGGGCAGGAATTGTTGGTGCATACAATGGGCTTTGGACATTTGGCAAACGCTACAACCTCTTTTCTTTAAGAAGAGCTAACGAGTGCTTTGATTATGAAGACTTAAAAAATGAATTCAATAAGATTCAACTGCCAAATATCAAAATAGCATTAACTGGAGGAGGAAGAGTTACTAAAGGGGCTATGGAAGTTCTAATTGGAGCTGGAATTCGTCAAGTTACGCCGCACGACTTTCTTAATGAACGCTTTGACGAACCTGTTTTCACCCAGCTCAATTCCAGGGACTATAACAGACGAAAAGACGGAGAAGAATTTCATAGAAATGAATTTTATTCAAACCCTGAAATGTATGAAGGTGACTTTTTGAAATATGCTAAAGTCACTGATATCTTAATTGCTTGTGCTTTTTGGGATCCTGCAGCTCCTGTTTTATTCCACAGGGAGGATGTTTTAAAGGATGATTTCGATATTAGGATAATAGCTGATATCACCTGTGATATTGAAGGGTCGATTCCTTCAACCAAAAAACCTAGCACAATAGATGATCCAATCTACGATTACAATCCAAGTGACGATGTTGTAGAGCAGGCCATGTCTGATGAAGGTAATATAACTGTTATGGCAGTGGACAACCTTCCTTGCGAACTTCCTAGAGATGCATCAGAGAGTTTTGGCAATGAACTAGTAAACAATGTTATTCCACATCTACTTGGCAACGATGAAGAACAAGTTATTCATCGAGCCACAATAACTAGTAGTGGGACACTAACTGAAAACTATCAGTACCTTCAAGACTACGTTGATGGGAATTAAAAAAAGCCATGCTAAGCATGGCTTTTTTTATGAGCTTATTAGTGATACTTTCTATTCAAACTCAGCGAAAATTGCTTCTATTTCTTCAAATACTGGCAAAAGAACTTCATCCAGATTCTGACTCGTTCCATCAGCATATTCAACATAAGCGATGTAATCCTCAAAACCTTGATCGTCAGTCTCCAAAACGAATATTATATCACCCACTTTATCCTCACCAGAGTACAATGCTAGATTGATAAAATCATTTGGGTTTGCATCCACGCCAATTTCTCTGGCGTCAATACTACCATCTATCTTCAAGTTTCTGTATTGAACAGAGCCCTCAATTAAAAACGGATCTTCTTTACTTTCTGACTCATAGGACACATCTACGTCAATACTTACAATCACCTCATCATTAATGTAAACCGAGGTTAAAAGACTAGTTGATTTTGCAAAAACGTCAACAAAATCAATTTCAAACCTAAATGGCGCAATCAATAGATTTACATCTGCTTCTACTGGCACTCCTAAATCAGACCAGTTCACATCATAAGCAAGCTCTACCAATGTTATACCATCGACCTTTAAGTAAGCGTCTATTAAACTTGGAGCATCAAAATCTAGACCTCCTTCAATTACTGCATATTCAAGGTTGCTGACCTTAAATTCAGCATTATTCGTTTCAGATCCTTCTGAAGGAAAAAAAACTGTGAATAGGTCACTCTCCTCAAAATCAAATTCAGCAGTTTCAAAATTCCACGTGTAAATACCACTAATATCCTCCAACGTATTAGGACCATCATCACTCACTTTTTTGGCAGGCCCATCTACAAAATATTGTTTTATCGTCTCGATTTGGCCTTTAGTCCACGCTCTTCTACTTGATCTCGCATAGAGCACTTCATGCTCATCTAAAAGATCAATAAGCTTTACTAGTTCGTCAATCCCCTCAGATTCAACCAATGATACAATATCATCAGATAAATTAGTCCCTGAGCTTTCAACTATCTCTTTTGATTCTTCTGCTGTAATGTCAGCAGCCAATTTATCATCCTCATTCTGACATCCAGTCAGAACAAATAGTCCTAATAATGATCCAAAAATTAGCTTTTTCATGCGTTTTGAGTTTTTACCTTTTTAAAGATTAAAATGCATTTTCTCAATGGCATAAAAAAAAAGCCAGACCCCTAAAGTCTGGCTTTTATTAATTCGTTAAGCGTATGTTATCCGTTCATGCTAACTAAAAACTCATCATTATTAGCTGTGCCTTTCATTTTGCTAAGTAAGAATTCCATTGCTTCGATACTATTCATATCAGACATGAACTTACGCAAAATCCAAACTCGTTTTAGTTCTTCTGGATCCATCAACAGATCTTCTCTTCTCGTTCCAGATGCAGGAACATCAATAGCAGGATAAACTCGCTTGTTAGATAGTTTTCTATCCAGTTGCAGTTCCATATTACCAGTACCTTTGAATTCTTCAAAGATCACTTCGTCCATTTTAGAACCAGTTTCAATAAGCGCTGTTGCTATAATTGTTAATGAACCGCCATTTTCAACGTTTCTCGCAGCACCAAAGAACCTCTTAGGCTTATGAAGTGCGTTAGCATCCACACCCCCCGAAAGAATCTTACCAGAAGAAGGAACTACTGTATTGTGCGCTCTTGCCAATCGAGTGATTGAATCTAACAAAATCACTACATCATGACCACACTCTACCATTCGCTTCGCTTTTTCTAGCACCATATTAGATACTTTCACATGCTTGTCAGCTTGCTCATCAAATGTCGAAGCGACAACTTCTCCCTTTACTGAGCGTGCCATATCCGTCACTTCCTCAGGTCTCTCATCAATTAGCAATACCATCAGATAGCATTCTGGATGATTCTCAGCAATAGCATTCGCTACATTTTTAAGGAGAACCGTCTTACCAGTTTTAGGCTGTGCTACAATCATCCCTCTTTGTCCTTTACCTATAGGCGAAAACAAGTCTAGGATTCTAGTTGAATAATTATCCGGCTTAGTACTAAGATTTAACTTTTCCTGAGGGAATAGTGGAGTCAAATATTCAAATGCTACTCGGTCTCTAACTTCTTCAGTAGTCTTGCCATTTACGGTTTCTACTTTCAACAAAGCAAAGTACTTCTCACCATCTTTTGGTGGTCTAATTTGCCCCTTGACAGTATCTCCAGTTTTGAGACCAAAAAGTTTAATCTGCGAAGGAGAAACATAAATATCATCCGGACTAGCTAGGTAGTGATAATCACTTGATCGAAGAAATCCATAACCATCTTGCATGATTTCGAGTACTCCTTCGTTTTCAATTACACCATCAAATTCTTTAATTTCTTCGTTATACGCCTCTTTCTTTCTTCGCTTTTCTTGTCTTTCAGCTTCTCTCTCAGCTCGTTGATTATCTCTCTCTTGACGCTCTTTATTGTTATTGTCTCCTTCTTTCTTGTCTGATTTCTCCTCTTTTTTGTCGTCTCTTCTCTTGTTGTCTGAAGATTCAGCCTTTTCTTCTTTTTTGTCGCCTTCTGATTTTTCTTTCTTGGTATCTTTTCTGGCTCTTGGCTTCTTCTCAGGCTTTTCTTTAGTCTCTTCTACTGGTGCGGCACCAGAAGCTTCATTCTTGATTTTCTTGATTTCGCCTTCTGGCATACTTGCTTGCTGATCGAGGATAGCGTAGATAAGGTCCTGCTTAGCGAGCTTCTTGTGGTTCTTAATTCCTAGTTTCTCTGCTATCTCCTTTAATTCTGATAGCAACATTACACTAAGATCATCTAGTGTGTACATAACTGTGTATAAAAGTGGGTTTCAAAATTTAACTGTAAATGAATTCCGAAGAATACGTGGTAATCGCTTATTTGCCTTTGTAAAGCAGAAAAACCCGGATGAGTTTCCCTTGGATTGCTTCGCAATGATAGACTATCCCCTACTATTTCACAAATAGCAACTAAAATTTTACTAAATATGATTTGAAGCACTATTTCAACATAAAATCATTTTTCTTTGCGAACTCATAAAAATGAAGATTTCATGTTGCAGGTTGCTACCATAGAAAAGGAGTTTGATAGATGTGTAAAAGGGCTGAATAAACGAGGCCTGGACAATGCAGAAAGTCTACTAAAAAATATATTAGAGCTTGACGAAAATAGAAAAAAGCTCCAAGGTCAGTTAGATGAGATACTCCACGAATCCAATAAGCTCGCTAAGGAAATCGGACAACTCTTCCAACAGGGTAAAAAAGAAGAGGCCGAAGCGGCAAAAGCCAAAACAACTGAGCTGAAGCAAAACAGCAAAACTTTGGGAGAAGAGCTAAGCGCGACAGAAGCAGAGCTAAAGAAGGAACTTTATAATATCCCAAATATCCCACATGAATCTGTCCCTCCAGGTAAGTCAGATGAAGACAATGAAATCATCAAGATACAGGATGAGAACATACCGGATCTAGGGGACAATAAGAAACCTCACTGGGAACTGATAGAGGAGTTTGACATTATTGACTTTGAACTGGGTAATAAGGTAAGTGGTGCTGGCTTCCCATTTTATAAAAAACAAGGTGCACGCTTAGTAAGAGGAATGGTTAATTATTTCCTTGATAAAGCGACAAAAGCAGGATATGAAGAAGTTCAGCCGCCTGTTGTAATTAATGAAGCGTCTGGATATGGTACTGGACAGCTGCCTGATAAGGAAGGTCAGATGTATCATATGGAAGCAAATGATTTATACCTAATACCTACTGCTGAAGTTCCTATTACTAACATGTATAGAGATGTGATCTTAAAAGCAGATCAATTGCCGATTAAGCATTCCGGTCACACTCCTTGTTTTAGGAGAGAAGCTGGATCATGGGGATCTCATGTTAGAGGATTGAACAGGCTGCATCAATTTGACAAAGTAGAAATTGTGCAGGTTACAGATCCCACCAAATCTTATGAAGTATTGGATCAAATGGTAGCACATGTAGAGGATTTAATAAAATCTCTAGGGTTACCGTATCGAATATTGAGATTGTGTGCTGGTGACCTAGGCTTCACATCAGTCATTACATACGATTTCGAAGTTTATTCTGCAGCTCAAGAAAAATGGCTAGAAGTAAGCTCTGTTTCAAATTTTGAGACATACCAAGCCAATAGATTAAAGCTAAGAGTTAAGAACAGTGAAGGAAAAAAAGTGTTAGCACATACTTTAAATGGTAGTGCTTTAGCCTTACCTAGAATTATTGCTGCTGTTCTGGAAAACAACCAAGCTGGTGATCATATAAAGCTACCGGAAGTTTTACATCCATATCTGGGGTTCAAAGAAATTCGCAAGAGCTAATTACCTCTGATGTAATCTCTTGCACATTTTGATAGGACTATAGTTATCTTCATAGCCCAATAAAATTAAAAGCTATGAAAAAACTGACCTTCCTGGTTGCAATTCCCCTACTATGGTCTTGTCAACCTCAGGAGAATAAAGCCCTTAGTCTTAATTACCCAGACACGAAAAAGGTTGACACGGTAGATGTCTACTTTGGTACAGAAGTGTCTGATCCTTACAGGTGGCTGGAGGATGACACTTCTGACGAGACTGCGGAATGGGTAAACGCTCAGAATGAGGTAACTAATTCTTACTTAAGTAACATCGATTTTAGAGAAGATGTCAAAGCAAGACTTACCGCATTAGAAGACTACGAAAAAGTTAGTGCACCTTTTAAAGCTGGTGATTACTACTATTTCTATAAAAATGATGGTTTACAAAATCAATCGATTCTATATAGAGTTAAAAACTTTGGCGATGAACCAGAAGTATTTCTTGATCCTAATTCTTTTTCAGATGATGGTACTACTGCACTAGGCGGTCTTAGTTTTTCTTCAGATTACAAATACACAGCATATAACATTTCTGTAGGTGGTTCTGATTGGCGTACCGCATACATAATGGATACAGAAACAAAAGAACTTTTGACCGATGAAATCAATTGGATCAAATTTTCTGGTATGAGCTGGTACAAAGATGGCTTCTACTATCAAAGATTTGATGAGCCAAAAGAGGGTGATGAACTTTCTGCAGCTAACCAGTACGGTAAAGTATACTACCATAAGGTAGGGACAAATCAGTCTTCTGACGAACTAGTCTATTCAAATCCTGACAATCCTGAAAACAGGTTTGGTGCAGGTGTAAGTGAGGACGAGAGATTCTTATTTATTTATTCTTATACCGGGACAAGCGGGAATGAACTCTATGTAAAAGATCTCTCCAACCCTTCAAGCGAATTCACACCAATAATTACAGGATTCGACAATGATCATTACATAGTAGATACAGATGGTGATGATCTAATCATCCATACTAATTTAAATGCCCCTAATAATCGCATTGTTCGTGTCGGCTATCAAAATCCAACATCGGAGAATTGGGTAGATATGATCCAAGAAACTGAAAATGTAATGAGTGCTGGAACAGGTGGTGGTAATATTTTCACTTCTTACCTGATAGATGCAAAAACCGCAATCAAGCAATATGATTACAAAGGAAATCTTATCAGAGATGTTGAGCTCCCAGGTATAGGAACGGCAGGAGGATTTGGTGGAAATTTTGATGCGGAAGAATTCTTCTATACGTTCACTTCCTTCACCGTACCACGATCTATATACAGGTATAATATCGCTACTGGTGAATCAGAACTTCACGGAAGACCTGAACTAGATTTTAATCCAGATGATTACGAAACAAAACAGATTTTTTACACAAGTAAAGATGGCACCAAGGTTCCTATGTTTATTGTTCATAAGAAAGGACTGGAATTAAATGGTAAAAACCCTACGTGGTTGTACTCATATGGAGGATTTAATATTAGCTTAAGGCCTTCATTCAGCACCTCTCGGCTGGTTTGGTTAGAAAACGGAGGTGTATATGCAATGCCAAATATCCGAGGTGGAGGAGAGTATGGTGAAAAATGGCATAAAGCCGGCACCAAACTTGAGAAGATTAATGTATTCGAAGACTTCATAGCTGCTGGAGAATATTTAATAAATGAAGGGTATACATCGTCAGATTATTTGGCACTTCAAGGTGGATCAAACGGAGGCCTACTAGTTGGAGCGACTATTAACATGAGACCAGATCTTGCAAAAGTTGCATTCCCAATGGTCGGTGTAATGGATATGTTGAGATATCAAAACTTTACAATTGGCCGTGCATGGTCAGCAGACTATGGCACTTCTGAAGATTCTGAAGAGATGTTCAAGTATCTACAATCATATTCTCCTGTCCACAATATAGATCCTAATGCGACTTACCCGGCAGTAATGGTGACTACAGCAGATCATGACGACAGAGTAGTGCCAGCGCATTCATTTAAATATGCTGCCACACTGCAAGAAATGAATCCTGACAATCCAAGTCCACTACTAATAAGAATTGAGACTAAAGCAGGTCATGGAGCAGGCATGTCGACAGAAAAACGAATTGAATTGAATGCGGATATGTATTCATATGCTTGGTACAACATGGGAGTTATCCCTGATGTAGCCAAGGAAAAAATGTAATTTTAAATCAAGACCTTTTAAAGCCCTCTTTCGCTTTCGAAGGAGGGCTTTTTAATAGATGTAATAATGCTTGAATTAAGAAAAGGAATAAAAGCAGATATCCCGCAAATTTTCGAATTGATAAAAGAGCTAGCCATATATGAAAATGGGCTAGATCAAGTGACAAATTCAATAGAAAAAATGGAGGAGGATGGTTTTGGAGAACATCCAATCTACGAATTCATTGTAGCGGAAGAAAAAGGTGAAATCATTGGTGGAGCTATTTACTATTATCGCTATTCTACATGGAAAGGCAAACGAATGTACCTTGAGGATTTAATTGTCACAGAATCTAAAAGAGGTAGCGGTACAGGTAAGCTTCTATTCGATGAAATGTTAGCCATCGCAAAAGCGAACCATTGCACTGGAATGATGTGGCAAGTGCTAGACTGGAACGAACCAGCAATCAATTTCTATAAGAAGTACAACACCAATTTTGATGGTGAATGGATCAATTGTAATCTGGATTTTTAGACCTCTTCCAGTACAGTTCTGAATGCGGCCATTTTAGTGCCGTATCGAATGATTGATTTTTTTTGAATTTTTGGAGCAGCTTTTTCAAGATATGTTTCCAAATGTCCTAAGGTCTCTGCCATATATTGTATGGCATAAGTTGATCCTGTATCATCTTGGCCTTCTGAAAGCATTTTGAGCATTTTGAAATCGACAAAAAAGCCAGTTTCCATAACCTCAGGGATATGGGTTTCTTTCATCCAGTTTACCCAGTCTTGCTCTACATCATCGTCAATGTTGACGGTAACATTATATAAAATCATTCGTCATTTGTTAGGTTTGGCAAATTAAGGAAAACGGAAAATAAACCTCCTTGGATACAAACAATTTAATTATTGAGGGGTTTAATTGAGAATGAGCGTTTATTCAATCAAAGATCTTGAGCACCTTTCGGGGATCAAAGCACATACCATTCGTATATGGGAACAGAGGTATGAACTTTTTTCGCCACAACGCACAGCAACTAATATTAGGTTTTACAGCGATGAAGACCTAAAGCTCATTTTGAATATCGCTTCTCTAAAAGATCATGGTATCAAGATAAGTAAGATTGTTGCCATGCCTCAAGAGGTCCTTGAAGAAGAAGTAAAAAAAATTGCACTTGAGAGGCGCTCTCACCAAGATCAAATTAGTGCACTTACAATGGCGATGATAGATCTTGATGAAGAACAGTTTTCATCCATTCTTGATGATTGCACAAAATTGCTGGGTTTTGAAAAAGCGATGATGGAGATCATTTATCCTTTCATGAGAAGAATTGGAATTCTTTGGCTAACAAATTCAATTAATCCAGCTCAAGAACATTTTATTTCTCATCTTGTAAGGCAAAAATTAATAGTTGCTACAGATAATGCCGAAATAAATCAAAGTGGACCCATGTTCTTGCTTTTCTTGCCTGAAGGAGAATTGCATGAGCTAGGGTTACTATTTGCTAATTTCTTGTTGAGATCTAAAGGAGCAAAGACAATCTTTTTTGGACAAACTGTCCCCCTTGATGCACTTGAAGAAGTATACCATAAATTAAATCCTGAATTCTTAATCACCTCTTTAACCACAGCTCCCGAAACCAAGGAAGTCCAGAAATACATAAACAAACTTGGGACCAAGTTCAAAAACTGTCAAGTATATGTAACTGGTAGGAAAGTAATCGGACAAGAAATCGAATATCCGAAAAATGTCGGTCTATTAAATCAATTTGAAGATTTAATACAACTAGTAGAACAGATCGTTCAAAAAGTCGATTGAGTGAATAAGAGCACTTTTCAGCGAAAATTATATTTTGTTTAATCTTTTTACTTGTTTGTTAAACAATATGTATGTAAATTCGTTTAACGTTTACATTAAAACATTAAACAAAATGACTGCATTAGAATTCGGTTACAAGATTGAAAATCTTACCAGCTCATTAAAGCCATACGCTTTAAAACTCACCAAAGACGGAGAAGAAGCTAATGACTTATTGCAGGAAACTGTGTTTAAAGCTTTCTCCAATAGAGATAAGTTTCAAGACGGAACAAACCTAAAAGCGTGGATGTATACCATCATGCGAAACACGTTCATTACTAACTATCAAAGAATGGTTAGAAGGAATACATTCATTGATACAACTGAAAACAATCACTTCATAAACTCATCTGCAAACGTGATTGAAAATAATGCGAAAAGTGATTTCGTAATGAAAGATATAAATGCAGCTATAGATGGTTTAAAAGAAATGTATAAAGTTCCTTTTACCCTTTATTTTAGAGGTTTTAAATACCACGAAATAGCTGAAAAGCTTAGCATCCCTATTGGGACGGTGAAGAATAGAATTCACATAGCTAGAAAAGAATTAAAGAAAGGTTTAAAAGTATATGACAACTAAAAATTTCCATAGTAGAGTTGTAGTGATAGGGGCCGGATTTTCCGGCCTTTCTTGTTCCTGCCATTTGGCAAAAATGGGATACCATGTAACGCTGATTGAAAAAAACGAACAAGCTGGAGGAAGAGCAAGAAGTTACAGTGATCAAGGATTTACTTGGGATATGGGCCCATCTTGGTATTGGATGCCAGATGTATTTGACAAGTTTTTCGAAACTTTTGGGAAGAAGGTAAGCGACTATTACCAATTGGACCGACTGAACCCATCTTACAGGATTAAGTTTAAAAACGATTCGATTGACATTCCAGCTAACATGTCGGATCTGGAACAGCTTTTTGAAGAAATTGAACCTGGAAGCAGTAAGAAATTACGCTCATTCCTAAAGCAAGCCAAGTACAAATATGACGTTGGTGTCAAAAAACTTGTATACAAGCCAAGTAGATCATTGCTCGAATTTGTAGATCCAAAACTACTCCTTGGACTTCTTAAAATGGATGTCTTTACTTCCATAGCAAAACATGTTAGGAAACATTTCAAAGATGAACGGTTAATCCAATTAATGGAATTCCCTATTCTTTTTTTGGGTGCAACAGCTGACAATACACCAGCATTGTATAGCCTGATGAATTATGCTGATTTATCACTAGGTACTTGGTATCCGAAAGGAGGAATGAATGCTGTAGTACAAGGTATGGTGAAGTTGGCAAAAGAGCTAAATGTAGAAATGAAGCTTGGTCAAGAAGTAACCAATTTTTCCTTTAGTGGAAATCAAATAGTCTCGGTTAACACAGTTCATGAAGAATACGAATGTGAGATGGTAGTAGCTGGTGCAGATTACCATCACATAGATCAGCATATTCTGCCGCCTTCTTTTCAGAATTACTCAAACAAGTATTGGGAATCTAGAACATTGGCCCCCTCATCTCTTTTATTCTATATAGGAATTGATAAGCAATTACCTAATCTAGAACATCATACATTATTCTTTGACGAAGATTTTAAGAAGCATGCGAGTGAAATTTATGACACTCCTCAGTGGCCAAGTAAACCACTTCTTTATGTCTCAGCTACTTCCAAAACTGATAACTCAGTAGCTCCAAAGGGGAAAGAAAATCTAGTTGTATTAATTCCGGTTGCTCCTGACATTGAAGATTCGGAAGAAACTCGAGAGCGTTATTTTCTAATGATAATGGATAAGTTAGAAGAATATACAGGCGAAAATATTCGGGATCATATTCTTACAAAAAGGAGTTACGCACATAAGGAATTTATGGAAGATTACCATTCTTATAAAGGGAATGCCTATGGCTTAGCCAATACCTTAAGACAAACTGCAATACTTAAACCATCTTTAAAAAATAAGAAGCTAAAAAACCTTTACTATACTGGGCAACTTACGGTACCTGGACCAGGCGTCCCTCCTTCTCTTATATCTGGAGAAGTAATAGCTAAAGAAATAGAAAAAGATTTTCCTATTTTTAAAAATTGATGGAAGAACTCTACACGCAAACAGCATTTGACTGCAGTAAGCTGATCACGAAAACTTACAGTACGTCATTCTCATTAGGTATAAGAACGCTTCACAAAAGCTATCATGCACCGATATATGCCATTTACGGTTTTGTCAGATATGCTGATGAGATCGTAGACACATTCCATGAGCACGACAAGAGAGAGCTTCTTCAAAGATTTAAGGATGATACATACAAGGCCATTGCAGAAAAAATCAGTTTAAACCCTGTTCTTCACTCTTTTCAAGATGTAGTGAATGAATACAACATTGATCATGATTTGATAGAAGCATTTCTAATAAGTATGGAAATGGATTTGAGCAAAAAAGATTACACAGATCCAGATTATGAAAAGTACATATATGGGAGTGCTGAAGTAGTAGGGTTGATGTGTTTGAAAGTTTTCTGTGATGGAGATGAAGATGAATACCAAAGACTTTTATCACCTGCTAAATATTTAGGTTCAGCTTTTCAAAAAGTAAATTTTCTCAGAGACATAAAAAGTGATTTCGATGAAAGAGGTCGTGTATATTTTCCAGGTGTAGACTTTAACAGTTTTAGTGTCGAAGAAAAGAAACTCATTGAGAAAGATATTGAGTCAGAGTTCAAAAAAGCTGTCGAAGGAATACGATTGCTTCCAAGAGGAGTTCGGGGTGGCGTTTATCTAGCATACATCTATTACACCGTTTTATTCAAAAAAATAACCAAACTATCTCCTGAAAAGGTTAAATCAGAAAGAATTAGAGTGCCAAATCTTCGTAAATTTATGTTACTAATTAGATGTTACTTTTTACATAAACTTAACATCATTGTTGAATAAACAAGATTAATTTTAAATAGTTAATTAAGCATACACTTAATTATGTCGACGTTGATAAATATACTTCTAGTGATTGGTACCTTCTTTTTTATGGAAGGAGTAGCATGGTTTACTCACAAATACATCATGCATGGATTTTTATGGAGCTGGCATAGGTCTCATCATAAAGTTCATAACCATGCGCTTGAAATGAACGATTTGTTTGCTCTTGTTTTTAGTATTCCGTCAATCTTAACAATCTATGTCGGTTATGGTAATTATCAAGAATATTGGTGGCTTTTGTATATAGGTATAGGAATATTATGCTATGGTATTTTTTACTTCATTTTTCATGATATCATCGTGCACCGAAGGATCAAAATTCCATTTAAAGCAAAAAGTAAGTATATGAAAAGAATCATGCGTGCCCATTATGTTCACCATGAAAAGCACACGAAAGAAGACGCTGAGGCGTTCGGTTTTTTATACGCTCCGAAGAAATACGAGAAATAACGTTTTCACATTATCAATTGATAATGTGATAAAAATTGTTACATTTGAAATACATTAAGAATTGGCTTGTTTAACAACCAAAAAAAGCGAGCTACATGGCAGATCAGAAAAAGGATGAAGAGTGGGGACCTATTGATGGATTCTCTAACTACGAAATATCCAACCGAGGTAAAATTCGGAGTAAAAGTAGAAAAGTATGGCATAAGGGGAGTAAAACCCACATGAAACTACGGGGTAAACTAATGCGCCAGAGGTGGAATAAAATATGCAAGTGCTACTTCTTAGACTTAATCGACGACAATGGAAAACGAAGAACAGTCTATCCTCATAAAGAAACTGCAAAGGTCTTTGTAAAAAGAGCTAATCAGGAGAAATCAATGATTATTCACGTTGATAACAATCCAAGAAACAATTATTTCGAAAATCTTGAATGGATGACTCCTTCTGAGCACATGAAGTGGCAGTTTGAAGTAGGAAATAAAAACAACTATAAGGTTTGGAAGACTCGTAAGAAGAGATACAAAAATGGCTTTAAGCCAGATACAGTTCTTCCGGGTAGACCTAAAAAGAATAAAGCTGAAGCATAACTTTTAGTAGGCTTGTAAAAGAGTAAGGGGTTCCAAATGGAACCCCTTTTTTAATACTCTAACTAACCTAACCTAAATCGCTTAACGCAATATTCTACCTGCTATCACAAGTGATAGTATTTTTTCTTTGAAATGGAATGTGGAATTATTCAGCAGATGGCTCTACGCTCACGTAGGATCTGTCTTTTTTCCCTTTGTGGAATTTCACAACACCATCAGACAATGCAAATAACGTGTGATCTTTACCAAGACCAACGTTTTCACCTGGATGATGTTTTGTTCCTCTCTGACGAACGATGATATTTCCAGCAATCGCTTTTTGTCCACCGAAGATTTTCACACCGAGCCTCTTACTTTCTGACTCTCTTCCGTTTTTCGAACTACCTACACCTTTCTTATGTGCCATGAGATTTTATCCTTTAATATCTTCAATCAAAATTTTAGAAAACTGCTGACGGTGACCATTTTTCACTCTGTAGCCTTTTCTTCTCTTCTTTTTGAACACGATCACTTTATCGTCTTTCACATGCTCAAGAATTTTAGCAGAAACTTTGGCACCTTTAACTGTAGGAGCTCCTACTTTAACTTTGCCATCATTATCTACTAGTAGTACTTTATCAAAGTCTACTTTAGCGCCCTCTTTACCCTCCATTAGTGGAGCATATAGGAACTTGTCTTTCTCTGCTTTATATTGCTTCCCAGCAATGTCTACTATCGCGTACATTTTATCTTCTTTTGAAAAAAGGATTGCAAAGATACCATTTCAATATGAATATCCAAATATGTAGTGTGGATAAAATTGTGTTAAAATATTTTTATTTTTTTTTTCATTTTTTTTTACCCCCATTTCTACGTGTTTTCATCAAAGTGAAAGTTATAAAACTTGCATTTAATCCCTTAAAATACAAGTCGTTATAATAAATATTTAATATCCAAATCGCACCTTCCGGACCCGTAATAACCGCTTGGAATTTCGCTCCGTTTTAAACAGATTTGTAGACACGCCACCGAGAAAAATAAACCACTCTTAGGGCTGTATCCCAAGACTTAAAAAGTTTTTTTAAAAAGCACACGCTTGTCGTGAGCCTAGGGACGTTTTATTGTTTTATAAATAGAATAAATACTATTTGACCTAACAAATATTATGAGCGACGTAGCAGCACAAGCAGAAGAACCGATCTTAAAAGAGAACAAGGACCGATTTGTTCTTTTCCCAATCCAGCACAACGATATCTGGGAGTTCTACAAGAAAGCAGAAGCTAGTTTCTGGACAGCAGAAGAAATTGATTTAAGTCAAGACTTGAAAGATTGGAGCAATACCATGAATGATGATGAAAAACACTTCATCAAACATGTACTTGCCTTTTTTGCTGCAAGCGATGGCATTGTAAATGAAAACCTGGCGGAGAATTTTGTTGCGGAAGTTCAATACACAGAAGCTAAGTTTTTCTACGGCTTTCAAATTGCGGTAGAGAATATTCATTCAGAGACCTACTCCTTATTAATAGATACCTACGTCAAAGACCCTAAAGAAAAAGACTACCTATTCAATGCAATCGAGACAATGGATTGTGTAAAGAAGAAAGCTGATTGGGCACTAAGATGGATTGACGAAGGATCATTCGCCGAAAGATTGGTTGCCTTTGCAGCTGTTGAAGGGATTTTCTTCTCTGGAAGTTTCTGTAGTATTTTCTGGTTAAAGAAAAGAGGCTTGATGCCTGGGCTTTCATTCTCCAATGAGTTAATCTCAAGAGACGAAGGACTCCACTGTGATTTTGCTTGCCTATTATATACAAGCCACATAAAAAATCAGCTATCTCAAGAGACAGTTCAAAAAATCATTCAAGATGCTGTTGCAATCGAAAAAGAATTTGTGACAGATGCGCTACCTGTAAAACTGATTGGAATGAATGCTGATTTGATGTGTCAGTACATTGAGTTTGTTGCAGACAGACTATTAGGAGAACTTGGATGCGAGAAAGTATACAACTCTACCAATCCTTTTGATTTCATGGAGATGATTTCCCTTCAAGGGAAAACGAATTTCTTCGAAAAAAGAGTTGGAGAGTATCAGAAAGCAGGCGTTATGGATGGAGATAGCGGCAAATCTAAATTTTCATTAGATGAAGACTTTTAAAAACATTATTGTAATCACCTTATCACGATAGACCTATGTTAGTTGTAAAAAGAGACGGAAGAAGAGAATCAGTAAAATTTGACAAAATCACAGCACGTATAGAAAAGCTGTGTTATGGTTTGAATTCAGACTATGTAAAGCCTGTAGAGATTGCCAAAAAAGTAATCGACGGGTTGTACGATGGAGTATCAACCATAGAACTTGATAATCTAGCTGCAGAAACTGCTGCTACGATGACAACACGCCATCCTGATTTCGCAAAGCTTGCTGCCCGTATTTCTATCTCAAACCTTCACAAAGTGACAGAGACTTCATTCTCTAACACGATGAAGAGAATGTATGAATACATCAATCCTAAAACTGGAGAGAATGCTGCATTGCTTTCAACTGAAGTTTATGGCATCATTAGATCAAATGCCAAAAAACTTGATGACGCCATCAACTACGAAAGAGATTACAATTACGACTACTTTGGCTATAAGACATTAGAGCGTTCATACTTAATGAAACTGGATGGCAAAATTGTGGAGCGTCCACAGCATATGCTTATGAGAGTTTCAGTAGGTATTCATGGTGAAGACATTGATGCTGCAGTTCAGACTTACAATTTGATGTCTGAAAAATGGTTTACGCACGCTACTCCAACGTTATTCAACGCGGGAACACCAAAACCTCAACTATCATCTTGTTTCCTTTTATCAATGCAAGATGATTCTATTGATGGGATATACGACACGCTTAAGCAGTGTGCCAAAATTTCACAATCTGCAGGTGGTATTGGCCTTAGCATTCATAATGTAAGAGCAACAGGTGCTTACATAAAAGGAACCAATGGTACGTCTAATGGTATTGTACCAATGCTTCGAAACTTTGATATGACTGCTAGATATGTCGATCAAGGGGGCGGTAAAAGAAAAGGAAGTTTCGCGATCTATCTAGAGCCATGGCATTCAGACATCTTTGATTTCCTTGATTTAAGAAAAAATCACGGTAAAGAGGAAATGAGAGCTCGTGATCTTTTCTACGCACTATGGATCCCAGATCTTTTCATGAAGCGTGTAGAAGAGAATGGAGATTGGACAATAATGTCACCTGACGAATGCCCAGGACTCTATGAAGCATACGGTGAAGAGTTTGAAGCTCTTTACGAAAAGTATGAGCGAGAAGGAAAAGGAAGAAAAACTATAAAAGCTCAAGACCTCTGGTTTGAGATTCTTGAAGCTCAAATAGAAACTGGTACACCTTATATGCTTTATAAGGATGCTGCTAACAAAAAGTCCAATCAAAAGAACTTGGGTACTATCAGATCTAGTAACCTATGTACTGAGATCATGGAATACACTTCAAAAGATGAAGTGGCAGTATGTAACCTAGCATCTATTGCTCTATCTCGTTTCGTTATTGATGGCAAGTTTGATCATCAAAAACTTTATGAAATCACTAAGGTTGTTACTCGTAATCTGAACAAGGTTATCGATGTAAACTACTACCCGGTTCCTGAGGCTAAAAATTCTAATATGAAACACCGACCTATTGGAATAGGTGTTCAAGGATTAGCTGATACATTCTTATTGCTTAAAATGGCTTTCGAGTCGGAAGAAGCTAAGAAGTTAAATAAAGAAATATTTGAGACTATCTACTTTGCTGCTATGGAGACTTCTATGGAAATAGCAACTGTAGAAGGAGCTTATGAAACATTCAAAGGCTCTCCGGTATCAAAAGGCGTATTCCAATTCGATATGTGGGGAGTGACTCCTGATTCTGGAAGATGGGATTGGACAGATCTTAAGCAGAAGGTTAAGAAAAACGGAGTTAGAAACTCCTTACTTCTTGCACCTATGCCTACAGCTTCTACTTCGCAGATACTTGGTAATAACGAATGCTTCGAGCCATACACTTCTAACCTTTATTTAAGAAGAGTTCTTTCTGGTGAGTTCATTGTAGCCAATAAGCATCTCATGAGCGAGCTAATAGATCTTGGTCTTTGGGATGAGCGTATGATGAACAGAATCAAAGCTGAAAACGGATCTATCCAGAATATTGCGGAGATTCCAGAAGAGATCAAAGAAAGGTACAAGACTGTTTGGGAAATTTCTCAAAAGGCAATCATCGATATGTCTGCGGACAGAGGAGCATATATCTGCCAAAGTCAAAGCCTTAACATCCACTTACAGGATGCAAACTTCGGTAAGATGACATCTATGCATTTCTATGCTTGGAAGAAAGGCTTGAAAACTGGTATGTATTACTTGAGAACAAAAGCTGCAACAGACGCTATCAAGTTTACCGTATCGAAAGAAAATCAAGAGCAACCAAAGGAAGTGAAAGCCGCACAACCAGCGGCAGCGAACCTAACGCAAGCAGAACTTGATCAACAAGCGGCCATTCAATGTTCGTTAGATGATCCAGAAGGATGCGAAATGTGTGGTTCTTAAGATAAATAGTGTAATTCTAACCTAAAATGGCCCTACTCAAACGAGTGGGGCTTTTTATTTAGCTCCTTTAATAATTTCTTCAACCACTTCTGGATTTAAAAGTGTTGATGTGTCCCCAAGATTATCGGTATCCTTGCTTGCAACTTTTCGCAAAATTCTTCGCATGATTTTCCCTGAACGTGTCTTTGGTAACCCTGATACAATCTGAATGTGATCTGGCTTCGCTATTGGCCCTATCATCTTGGAGACTGTCATCCTAATTTCATCTTCTATTTCACCTTCTTCGGCAATTACAAATGCATAGATCCCTTGTCCTTTGATATCATGTGGATAGCCGACCACAGCTGATTCTACTACTTTTGGATGTTCATTTATCGCATTCTCAACTTCTGCTGTCCCCATCCTATGACCAGAAACATTAATCACATCATCTACCCTACCTAAAATCCTCAGATAGCCATCATGATCTCTTTTGGCACCATCTCCGGTGAAGTACATGTTGCGATATGCACTAAAATAAGTCTGCTTACATCTTTCATGATCTCCGTAAGTAGTTCTCAGAATTGATGGCCAAGGAAATTTTATGCACAAATTTCCTTGCACATTATTTCCCTCCAGCTCGTTCCCTTCAGCATCTACAATGATTGGCTGAATTCCCGGTAATGGCAAAGATGCATGTGCAGGCTTATTTGGTGTTATTCCAGCAAGAGCTGAAATCATGATACCTCCCGTTTCAGTTTGCCACCAGGTATCTACCAAAGGGCATCTACTCTTACCAATTTGTTCATGATACCAATGCCATGCCTCCTCATTGATAGGTTCACCAACGGATCCTATCACTTTTAAAGAATCAAGTTTATGTTTTTGAACATGCTCAAGGCCATGTGCCTGTAAAGCTCTAATTGCTGTTGGAGCCGTATAAAATTGGTTAACCTCATGCTTGTCACAAATTTCCCAAAAACGACCCGCATCTGGGTAAGTGGGGACACCTTCAAACATCATCGTAGTTGCTCCAGCAAGCAACGGTCCATATACGATATATGTATGACCTGTAATCCAACCAACATCAGCAGTACACCAATACATATCCCCTTGCTCATACTGAAATACATTAATAAATGAATAGTAGGCATAGACCATATATCCGCCACAAGTATGTACCACACCTTTTGGTTTACCAGTTGAACCAGAAGTATATAGTATGAAAAGTAAGTCCTCTGAGTCCATCTCTTCAGCGTCATGTTGGGATGACATGCCATCAATGGCCTCGTGCCACCAAACATCCCTGTCATCCACCATTTTCACTTCCTGATTTGTGCGTCTAAGAACAATAACTTTATTCACAGAATCACATTTTTCCAATGCTTCATCAACAACTCCTTTGACATCAATCTTTTTTGACCCTCGATTATTACCATCTGCTGTTAAAACCATGGAAGCTTGACAATCATTAATTCTATCAGCTAAGGCGCTTGACGAAAACCCTGCAAAGACAACTGAATGAACCGCTCCCACTCTAGCACAAGCCAACATTGCTACAGCTGCCTCTGGCACCATAGGCATATATATAATCACGCGATCCCCCTTCTTTATTCCATTGTTTAGCATGGCGTTGGAAAATTGACATACCTGTTGATGGAGTTCACGATAGGTAATATTGATAGCAGGTTCATTCGGCTCGTTGGCCTCCCATAAGATCGCTGTTTGATCTCCCCTTTCATCTAAGTGGCGATCTAATATATTTTCTGTGATATTAAGTTTAGCTCCTAAGAACCATTTTACATCTGGCCCTTGAAAATCCCACTCCAGAGCCTTTTCCCACCTTCTTTTCCATATAAATGAATTGGCAATATCCGTCCAAAAACCTTCTGGATTCTCTATACTCTTATCATACATTCTAGTGTAATCACTGAGCGAAGAAATTTGATGAGGGAGTTTCGTATTATTCATGATTTTAAATCTAATGAATGCACATCTTTGCAGCTAAAGAATAAAAAGCTTTCTATGACACATAAAAAAGTGAATTTTCTATTCATAAAAAGCTTTTTCATTTCTAAATAAAACTCCTATCTTTGCCGTCCGAAAATTTTAGAATACTAGAAAAGCGTTATGGCAAACCATAAATCAGCACTTAAGAGAATAAGAAGCAACGAGGCTAAAAGACTTAGAAATAGGTATCAGCATAAAACTGCTCGTACTTTCATCAAAAGACTGAGAGAGACTACGGATAAGAAGGCAGGTGAAGAGCTTCTAACTCAAGTAATTTCAATGGTGGATAAATTATCTAAGAAGAACATTATCCACAAGAATAAAGCTGGACACTTGAAGTCTCAATTGACTAAGCACGTAGCTGGTCTTTAAGCTTTATTTATAAGATATTTTTCACCCTGTGTAAAATTTACGCAGGGTTTTTTTATTTCATTTCGACACTACTAAAGTCTAATTTGCAATTATCCACCATCTGCACTCAAGCTTTCAGCTACTGGAATAGCATCAGATGGAAGATAAAAGACTTACAATCAAACGCTGGGCAGAAGAAGATCGCCCGCGTGAAAAATTATTACTAAAGGGCAAATCCGCACTCTCGGATGCAGAACTTATTGCAATTCTTATTGGATCCGGAAATAAACATCAATCTGCTGTTGAACTTTCTCAAGTAATATTAGAATACTATGAGAATGATCTTTCCAGTCTGGCTAAGGTTTCAGTTAAGGATCTTCAAAAATTCAAAGGTATAGGTGAAGCAAAGGCAATAACTATAGTTGCGGCTCTTGAACTTGGAAGACGAAGAAAATCAGCTGATCCACTAAAGAAGCTAAAGATCACCTCATCGAAAGAGGCATACAAGCTATTACTTGGTGATCTTTCAGATCTTCAACACGAAGAATTTTGGTTGGTATTCTTAAAACGCAACAACGAGGTTATTAAAAAGGAAATGCTGAGTCGAGGTGGCATCTCTGGCACCATTGTAGACTCAAAAATGATTTTCAAACGAGCCCTAGAAGAAATTGCAAGCGGAATTATCCTTGCTCACAACCATCCAAGTGGAAACTTAAATCCCAGTATTGAAGATATCAACCTAACTAAAAAAGTAAAAGATGCTGGCAAGTCACTAGATATTGTAATTCTGGATCATCTAATAATCACTGAAAATGGATTCTTCAGTTTTGCTGATGAAGACATGCTTTAACTTCAAATTCAACTTTAAATTTGCGGACAAATAATTCGATATGAAAAAGGGTTGGTTGATTTTGATCCCAATAGTTGCTCTTGTGTTTTTCATGGTTCAATCCGGGGGTTCTGATGAAGAATACGCTGAAGGCATTGCGAAATTTTGGGACGATAGAAGTGATTTTTTTCGTACATCAGACGCTAGTCCATTCGTACAAAAGGATGTAGAATATAAATCAATTGAATATTACCCTGCCCAAGAAAACTTTAAAGTAAAAGGAACATTGAAGAGATTCTCGAAACGAGAAACACTCAAACTTGCAAACAGCGACGGCACCTCCACATCTTATTTAAAATTTGCCAACGTAGTGTTTAAAATTAACGGAATCGAATGCTCACTATTAGTGCTCAAAACTTTGGGTTTTGGCAATCAGTATTTACTGGCTTTTGGAGACGGGACAAGCGGAGAAACAACATACGGAGGTGGTAGATACCTCGATATTGTTATTGGAAAATCTGATCAAGTAGAACTTGATTTCAACAAGACTTACAATCCATATTGTGCATATTTCGATGATTTCACTTGCCCATTACCTCCAAGAGAAAACCTTCTAGATGTTGCAATCGAAGCCGGGGAAAAGAATTACCCATATTAGGATAAGAATCTCACTCTGCAGCTAAGGAGTTTCTTTATTTTTGCTCTCTTAATTCAGAGACTGTTAGAATGAAGATATCTTACAATTGGCTAAAAGAATACATTGATTTCACGGAAGCTCCAGAGCAACTTGGTGATATACTTACCCAAACTGGTTTAGAAGTGGAAGGAATCGAGAGAGTAGAGAAGATTCCTGGTGGTCTACAAGGCGTAGTTGTTGGTGAGGTGATGACATGTGATCAACACCCAAATGCCGATAAATTAAAAGTCACCAAAGTAGATATTGGTGCAGAGCAATTTTCAGATATCGTATGCGGTGCTCCCAATGTTGCTACCGGTCAAAAAGTGCTAGTAGCAACAGTAAACGCTACCATACACCCCACTAATGGAGAGCCATTTAAGATTAAGAAGGCAAAAATCAGGGGTGAAGTTTCTGAGGGTATGATTTGTGCAGAAGATGAATTGGGACTGGGTAGTAGTCATGAAGGCATAATGGTCTTGGATACCGATAAGCCAAATGGCACTCCTGCTATTGAATTATTCGAAACAGGTGAAGATCACATTTTTGAAATTGGACTTACACCAAATCGAGGGGATGCTACATCTCATATGGGCTCAGCTAGAGATCTGAAAGCGTATTTCAGAAAAGACCTCAGAATACCTGAAGGAAAGTCATTCGAAGTAAAGAATGATAGGCCTATTAGCGTCGAGGTAAAGGATAGTGAAAGATGTCCAAGATTTTCTGGTGTGACGATTAGAGGCGTGAAAGTTCAGCCATCACCAGACTGGCTTCAATGGAAACTAAGATCTATTGGTTTAGAGCCGATCAATAATATAGTTGATATCACAAACTACGTGCTGCACTCATTGGGACAACCAATGCATGCATACGACGCAGCTCATGTTACTGGTGATAAAATAATAGTTGAAACACTTAAGGACAACACACCATTCACCACGCTTGAAGGAAAGGAAAGAAAGTTAAGCAAAGACGACTTGATGGTATGCAATGGTGATGAAGTAGGAATGTGCATGGCGGGTGTTTTAGGTGGACTTGACTCAGGAGTTACGGATCAGACGACGGATATTTTCTTAGAAAGTGCCTATTGGAATGCAGATGGCATTCGATCAACGGCCCAAAGACATACCATCTCAACAGATGCATCATTTCGCTATGAAAGAGGTGCTGACCCTGAGATGACCATTCCCGCGGTTAAGCTTGGAACTTCTCTGATTCTTGAGCTTGCTGGTGGCTATGTTGCATCGGAGATTGTAGACATCTACCCCAATCCTATTCAGGAGAAAGAAATAGCTATTGATTTCCAAAAATTCCATTGGCTAATTGGGAAAACACTTGACCACAAGCTAATAATTGAAATTCTTAATTGGCTTGACATAAGAACAGAAGAAATTACTGATACTGGATTTAATGCAATTGTGCCAGCATACAGAAGTGATGTTACAAGACCTGCAGATTTAGTTGAGGAAGTTCTTAGAATTTATGGGTTCAATGAAATTGAACTGGATGAAGAATTTTCTGCGGACTATCTGGCAGAATTTAACGAACATGAACCCTATCGAGTACAGGAAGATTTATCCAAATTCCTAGCCGGCAATGGCTTCTCAGAGATATTAACCAATTCACTGACCAACCCTCAGTACAGAAAGAAATTTCCTTTGGGAGGTGAGCCCGTGGAAATGCTTAATCCTTCGAGTGAGGAGCTCACAATTATGAAGACATCACCTGTCTATACAGCTCTGGAATCGATCGCGTATAATATCAATAGAAGGAACCCAAATTTGAAGTTTTTTGAACATGGGCGATCATATCAAAAAGAAAGTGAAGGCTATTCTGAAAAAGAATGGCTGACTTTATATCTAACAGGTCAAACAAATGAAGAAAGCTGGTTAGACGAGCCTAGAAAAAGCTCTTTTCATGATTTAAGCACCTCTGTTTTAGGTATGTTGAAATATGGAGGTATTCGTAAAACTGAAATATTGCCGATTGATAAAGATCCACTATATGAATATGGAGTTTCGATTAAGAAGAATAACAAGACAATTGGCACAATTGGTAAGCTAAAAAAAGAACTGCGTTCTATATATGGAATTAAACAAGATGTTTATCATGCTCAACTCGATTGGAAAATTGTTGTTGATCAATACAAATCTGATATAGCGTACGAGCCTATTCCAAAGTATCCTGAGGTGAAAAGGGATCTTTCATTGGTATTGGATAAAAAAGTATCGTTTGCTGATATCCAACAACTTGCCTTCAAACAAGAGAAGAAATTATTAAACAGAATAAACCTTTTTAGCGTCTATGAGGGCGATAAAATAGAAAAAGGAAAAAAAGCTTACGCAATTAGTTTTTTTCTTCAAGATAAATTCAAAACTTTAACAGATAAACAGATTGATAAAAGTATGAATAGTCTGATGAGCTTATATGAAAAAGAGCTTGGGGCTGTAATACGAAAATAAGATGCCTAGCGAAAAATTATATCGTGAATTTCAGAATCTGGAAAGAAAGATTCAGCTTGTACTTACTGAAAATAAGCGTCTAAAAGATGAATTGAATGTTACCAGGGAAGAAAATGGCACACTGAAAGAAAAGATGAAAAGTCAGGAGGCTAATCTGAACACCTTTCAGGATAAATTGAAAATAAATAAACTAGTAAATAGCGCGACGGTCAGTGAAGGAGATTCAGCACAGCTGAAAGAGACGATAGATAGCTATATCAAAGAGATAGATAAATGTATTGCCCATTTGGCAGAATAATATAAATAAACCCGAATGGCTGAACTATCCATAAAAATCAGAATAGGGAACAGAGAGTATCCCATGAGAGTGAAAGCGGAGGATGAAGAAAGAATACGTAGAGCAGGAAAACTTTTGAATGAAAAAATAAAAAATTACCAAAGCCAATTTGGGATTGACGATACACAAGATTTGGCAGCGATGGTAGCTTTTGATTGTCTAGTTGAGAAACTTAAAAGAGAGGAGACTTCTGAAGCTTCAGATGATTTCGCACTAGGTGAAATTTCAAAACTTAACCAACTTATTACTGATTCTATTTAGGATTCTGATTCGATCTTATTGATATAAATCTTTGACTGTCCAGTTATTTGATAAAGCAAATACAACATGGACTCCATACTAATAATCATTATTGCTGCCGTGGTTGGCACAATAGTTGGCCTTTTTATAGGCAGAGCACTCCAAGGTAAAACAGCCAATAAAAAAGTAAAGGAAGCAGAAGAGCAAAGTAAGCTCATCATTAAAGAAGCAGAAGTAACCGCAGAAAGCCTCAAGAAAGACAAAATTCACGAAGCCAAAGAGAACCTTTTCAAAATGAAAAGTGAGTTTGAAGAAGAAGCAGCGCGGAAGAAAAATATAATTCTTACCAACGAACAGAAACTAAAACAAAAAGAAGCCAATCTGAATAAACAATTTGAGCAGGCAAAACGCAAAGAGGGTGAGTTAGACAGTCTCAAAGAAACACTATCGAATCAAATGGAGATCGCTCGTCAAAGAAAAGACGAGTTTGAGAAGATGCAAAAGCAACAAGTTTCTATTTTAGAAAAAGCTGCAAATCTCCCGGCAGAGGAAGCAAAAGCCCAGCTGATGGAGGCCTTAAAAGATGAAGCAAGAACCAATGCTTCTGCCCACATAAAAGAGATCGTAGAAGAAGCCAAAATGACTGCTACTAAGGAGGCTAAGAAGGTAGTTATTGAAGCCATACAACGAACAGCGACTGAACACGCTATTGAGAATACCGTCTCTGTCTTCAATATAGAAAGCGATGACATCAAGGGAAAGATTATCGGAAGGGAAGGAAGAAATATACGTGCACTTGAAGCTGCAACGGGTGTTGAAATTATTGTAGACGACACCCCTGAAGCGATTATTATTTCAGGCTTTGATCCAGTTCGAAGAGAAATTGCAAGACTCTCATTACATCGTTTGGTTCAGGACGGGAGAATTCACCCAGCAAGGATTGAAGAAATTGTAAACAAGACAACAAAAAATATTGGTGAGGAAATTGTTGAAATTGGAGAACGTACAGTAATAGACTTAGGAATTCATGGCCTACATCCAGAATTAATCAAAATGGTTGGTAGGATGAGATTCAGATCTTCTTATGGTCAAAACTTGTTGCAGCACTCACGAGAGGTAGCAAACCTGTGTGCTACGTTGGCTTCAGAACTTGGGCTTAATCCAAAGCTGGCCAAAAGAGCTGGCTTACTACATGATATTGGAAAAGTTTGGCCAGAAGAACCTGAAAAACCCCATGCAATAATTGGTATGGAGCTCGCCAAAAAATATAAAGAGAATGGCGAGGTATGTAATGCAATAGGTGCCCACCATGATGAAATTGAAATGACCTCAATGATCTCTCCGATTGTGCAAGCATGTGACGCCATCTCCGGATCGCGACCTGGCGCTCGTAGGGAAATTATGGAGCAGTACTTAAAAAGATTAAAAGACTTAGAGGGTATTGCATTGAATTTTGATGGTGTAAACAAATGCTACGCGATTCAAGCTGGTAGGGAACTACGTGTGCTTGTAGATGCTGAAAATGTTGATGATAAACATGCAAGTGATCTTTCATTTAACATTTCGCAGAAAATAGAAAAAGATATGCAGTATCCAGGACAAATTAAGGTGACTGTGATAAGGGAAACTCGTGCTGTAGCTTTTGCTAAGTAAACAAGTAAGATTAACATGAAGAGAATACAATCACTTGCCATCCTGGCGTTCGGTTTGTTTTTGGTATCATGTGGAGATGATGACGATATAAACAGCGAGGAAGATATCATTGAGGATAGTTCTTCTTTTGGAGAATTAATGATTGACGATAAGTTGTTTCAACCAGAACATCATCTCTTACTAAGCAGTTTTTCAGCTTCAGAACAAACCACCACTTTTCAATTTTTATTGTCAGATGATACGATTCAATACGTAAATAGCTCTGGCACCATCAGGTTTCAAACTGATTCAGATCTTCTAAGAATTACCGTTATAAGTCCAGGAGAGAGTTTCGTCCCCGAGGAATATCGGTTTAATCCATTCGATTTTTCACTAGTTTTCTTCAAAATTTCAAGTATCCAGTTTTTTGAAAACGGGTTCGACAACCTAAGTGTAGGGCCTCGAGTAGATGAGACTATGCAGATAAGTAATGTTGATGATTTGTATACCCTTGAGTTCGACTCTATGCTATTTTCAACTGACAGAAAGGTAATTGATGGCACTCTAGAGGGGGTTTTCGACAATGTTGTTAATACAACCAGATAAACCACACTATAATTAAAATTTTATTGCATAGTGGTTATTTAAAGAGCAATGGTTATTTAGATGTAGAATCTAAGGCACGTTTAGATTTCTAATTCTGAAATGAAAAATAGTTTTAATTATATAATCATTCTTGCCCTACTACTTTTATCCTCATGTGGTAGTGACGACTCTGATTACAGTCTTGAAGGTCAAGTACAATTTGATGGTACTACTATGCCAATAAGAGATGGATTGTTTTCAGAAATAATTGAGGATGGAAGCTATTCTGCTTCATTTTACTTTACTGAATCGCCTGTCAGTTTTGATGAAAAATTCGAACTAATAAATTTCACTGGAGAATATCTGATCAATGTAATAATATTCTCAGTTGGCGATTCCTTTGCTCCTGGCAATTATGCGGTAATTGATACAGATCAAAGTGTCAATGATAAGAATGCATACATCATTATGGTAAATGAAGAAAATGCTAGAGCTGGGGGTTTACCAGCCATTGGAGGAGCATTAAACATTCAAGGCTCAGGCGATGCTTACACACTTTCTTTCGTAGCAGATTTTGAAGATGGTCGAGAACTTCAAGGAAATGTGTCTGGAAAATTCGGAAGGATCAATATCACCTTTTAGGTGGCAACATCTTTAAATTCATTAGTTATTTTCTAAAAATTCAGGGGTTTTATAAGGGAAACGAATGTTTCAGCTTTTGCTAATTAGAAGCAATTGCGTTTCCACATGAAAAAAGTTAGTCTGCTACTCTTACTTATAGGTTTAATTGTTGGAGCATGTGGAAGTGATAACGATTTGGATCTATTCCCTCCATACGGAGAGATTTTAATAAATGATTATATATTCATCCCAGAGCATCATGTTTTGGTCAAAGAATACAATTCATTTTTTGATTTTAGCACATATCAATTCATTCTATCAGATATGGAAGTCTCATACAATCCACTTTCAGAAAGATTTAGTACGGAAGAAAATGCATACGTGCTTTATATCTCTTTATCAAGTATAGGGAATGAACTAACAAATGGAGATTACGAGCTCGATCCATTTGATGCACAACTAAAAAAAAGGATCAATGCAATAACCGTATTTAGTCCGGATGACAGTGTCTCCTTCGGACCTATTTTAAATCAGTCCGTAGAAGTAGATGTGAAAGGAAGCTATTTTAAAATAAATTTCGATTCCATTAAGCTATTCTCACCCGACAGGTTAATTAATGGAACATTAGAAGGAAAATTCGACAATGTATTTTCGCCATTAATCTAGTAAAGAACAAAATCCCGTATATTGAAGTAATCATATAAAAATCAATTAGAAAAAAGTCATGAAAAAGATCTTACCAATACTATCAATTTTCGCTCTAATTCTAATTTCATCATGTGGAAGCGATGATACAAGCACAAGCGAACCGAAACTTAGTGGCACAGTTACTTTTGATGGGCAATCCTACACCGTAGCAAATGGTTTTTTCACTCAAGGTGAAACAGATGGAGCCGCAGAAGGAATCTTTTTTATATCTGACGGGACTTTTACTGTTGGAAGTTCTGGTAATGTAACAGCTTCTGACGCTACTATAATAATCACAATCAGAGCAATCCATGAAGGTGCTTCTGTGATTGGCGGTGGCGCATACATTACAAACTCTATTACGCAAGATCAATACGCATTCGTGACCGTACAGACAGCATCAGACGAATCACAATCTTTTGTTGGAGGTACTGTTAACATTTCTGGTTCTGGAAATTCGTATGATGTAACGTTCACCGATGTCCCATTTGGACAGGGAGTAACATTAACCGGTACGGTTACTGGCACTTATAGTAATTAACAAGACATTTTCAGTTCCGAAAAAAAAACTATGTTTGCGACAATGAATTTGAATAGCACTATCTGGGTGAGCAAAAAGAAAGAAGACAAAAAGTCTAAACGACTTCTTTGGTGCCCGGATATTGATTAAATCAAAACAAGATATTTTCAAAAGCCGGGCAGATGTCCGGCTTTTTTTATGTCCAACAAAAATTGTTAACTATTAAAATGGAAACTTCAAGCTTGATTAAAGCAGCAGAGTCATACGGCTCTCCCCTTTATGTTTATGACGCAGATCAAATGATGAACAATTATAAACAGTTCGTTAAAGCATTTAAGGTTGATAAGCTTAAAGTACATTACGCATGTAAAGCACTAAACAATCAAGCAGTTCTTAAATTGTTTAAGTCTGCGGGTGCAGGTTTAGATTGCGTTTCTATCGAGGAAGTGCATCTTGGATTGCATGCTGGATTTTCTGCAGATGACATTTTGTTTACTCCAAATAACATCTCGACAGAGGAATATGAACAAGCGATAGAACTTGGAGTAAAGATCAACGTCGACAACCTCTATACTTTAGAATATTTTGGAATGAATCACCCAAATATTCCAATATACATTAGAATCAATCCGCACTTAATGGCAGGGGGTAATCAAAACATTTCGGTAGGGCATATTGATTCTAAATTCGGCATTTCAATTCATCAAGTGCCGAATATCGAACGTATTGTTAAAAAGCTTAACATCAATGTTATGGGGGTCCATGTTCATACAGGCTCTGACATACTTGATGCCGATGTATTTATTAAGGCCGCAGAACTTGTATTCAGTGTGGTTGAAAAATTCGACACGGTAACCCATATCGATTTCGGAAGTGGATTCAAAGTAGCATATAAGCCTGACGATCTTCATACAGATATTACAAGCTTTGGCAAAAAGTTCAGCAAGTCTTTCAACGACTTTTGCAAAAAGCAGGGCAAAGACTATACGCTAGAATTTGAACCAGGAAAATTTATGGTTAGCAATGCTGGATACTTCATTGCAAAATCCAATCTGATTAAGCAAACCACTTCATGCACATTTGTTGGATTAGATACAGGATTCAATCACCTGATCAGGCCGATGTTTTATAACTCATATCACCACATTGAAAACCTGACTAATCCGACTGGTGAAAACAAGGTGTACAATGTTGTTGGCTATGTATGTGAAACGGATTCTTTCGCATCAGACAGAATCATACCTGAAGTAAGAAAGGGTGATTTATTGGTGTTTAAGAATGCTGGAGCATACTGCGCAACCATGGCTTCTAATTACAATTCGAGACCCAGACCGGCAGAGGTTTTAATCTTCAAGGGAAAAGACCATTTAGTAAAAAGAAGAGAGACCATTGAAGATTTATTAAGTACTCAGGTAGAAACAAACATTTTCGAGTAATGGAAGTAAGAAATGTAACAAGTGATGATCTCGATTCACTAGCAAATCTGTTTGACAGCTACAGAGTTTGGTACAGAAAGAACTCAAACATAGAAGGAGCTAAAAACTTCTTAGGAGCGAGAATAAAAAATGAAGATTCGGAAATTTTCGTTTGTAGTGATAAAGGTGAGCTGGTGGGCTTCGTTCAATTATACCCACTGTTTTCTTCTACTCGGATGAAAAAGTTCTGGCTGCTAAATGATCTTTTTGTGGACAGTAACTATAGAGGAAAAGGTCTTTCGTTGAAATTAATTGAACAAGCCAAGGATTTGGTGAGGAAAACAGGAGCTTGTGGGATGTTCCTTGAAACCGAAATTACCAATACAATTGGGAATAAACTTTATCCAAGAGCTGGCTTTCAATTAAATGAAACAACGAATTTCTATGAATGGGAAGTTGATTAGCTAGTTATTTTCAAACTCATGTTTCAATAGCCATTGTTTGCGATGGACACCTCCTCCATAGCCTACGATGCTACCATCTGATCCGATAATTCTGTGGCAAGGAATAATAATAGAAATACGATTTTCTCCATTTGCTCTTGCTACAGCTCTTACTGCTTTAACGTCGCCTACAACATCTGCTTGTTGCTTGTAAGAACGCGTTACCCCAAAGGGTATCTTCACTAATGCATCCCATACTTTTTGTTGAAATTCTGTTCCTGGAACTACTAGAGGGATATCAAAATTCTTTCTTTTTCCCTCAAAATATTCATTCAGTTGTACCGACACCTTGTCGATCATTGGGTGTTTGCCTGTCACCATTTCTGATTTCGTTCGCTTTTTTAATACTTCAATTTGAGTTTCAATCATTTTGCGATCAGTAAACTCTAACAAACAAAGCCCTTCATCTGTTACCCCAATCATCATTGGTCCCAAAGGAGTGGGAATTCGATTTACTGTAATTATTTGCCCTTGCGTTCCTGGCGAAAATCCTGTCATATTCTTAAACGTTTCTGAAAAGCCACTAAGAGATTCATATCCTTGTTCAAATGCTGATTGCGTTACCGTTTGTCCTTCCTTTATCTTCAAAAAAGCATTATTGATTCTGCTCATTCGAAGATATGCTTGAAAGGTAATACCATGAGTCTTTTTAAAATACCTACGTACCCTACTTGGACTAAATCCCAATTGAGTAAATTCAAAATCCTTCCATTTTTTATCTGGATGCTCTTCTACCAATTTTAGCAGCGGCACTAGCCAATCTGGGTGAGATTGATAGGTCTTCATTGGTCGACACACCTTACAGGCTCTATACCCACTAGTTAACGCTTCTTTTGTAGATCCAAAGAATTCTACATTTTCATACTTAGGCTTTCTTGCCGAACATGTTGGCCTACAAAATATCCCGGTTGTCTTGACTCCTACGATAAAAACCCCTTCGTATTGGGAATTTTTGTCCAAAAGTGCCTGGTACATTTCGTCATTTGAAGGAAGTGCAATCATTATTCAAAAATAGAAAGTGCTTCATTTAAGGTACAACCGAAATTTGAACAACCATTTTTAATTTTAATCCTATGGCATATAATGAGTATTTAGCTGATAAACTGAGACAAGCTTTTTCCGAAAGAAAAGTCCCTTTTGAAGAAAAGAAAATGATGGGAGGTCTATGTATCATGGTTGATGATAAAATGTGTGTTGGCATCATCAAAGATGATCTGATGGCACGTGTAGGGCCGTATGAATATGAAAAAATGCTGAAGAAACCCCATGCTCGTGAAATGGATTTTACAAAAAGGCCAATGAAAGGATATCTTTATGTAGATGCCACGGGTTGGGACAATTCGGAAGAGCTGGACAAATGGTTGGATCAATGTTTAGTCTTTAATAAAGAAGCTAAATCATCAAAACGTAAATAGTTAATACAATAAAAAAGCCCCTTAGCTAGGGGCTTTTTCTTATCTATTCAGGTGTCTTTTCGTCGGGCCATTCTTCTTTAAATCCTTTCCAAAAATCGTTGACCGTAGATTTCATGTCTTTCCTTAGCATCAAAATTCCGACTAAGTTCGGTAGCGTCATTACAGCAATGGTGATTGCTGAAAGCGTCCATATTATGGTAGTATCTGTAAATGCTGCGAAGAAGAATGCAATTACATACACAATGCGATAGTACACTACAGATTTACTTCCCCAAATGAATGTCATCGCACGATCTCCATAATAGGACCATGAAATGGCTGTACTAAATGCAAAAAGCAGTAGACCAAATACGACAATATATTTCCCGGATTCACCAAAAAGACCTTTCGTAAATGCTATGGTAGTCAATGGCGCACTATGCACAAGTGATTTACCAGAGAATGAAAATCCACTCGCTGGTTTTGCGTCCGCAATTGCAATAGAACCAGTGTAAGGTTGACCTTCTTGAGACACTACAACACCCTCTGCTAGTGAACGTGCGTGAATAAAAACAATATCAGATTCGATTGTTCCATTTGCTACACTAATGTCACCGGTATAAAGCTTTTCATTCGATACTTTTTCTACATGATCAATTACTTCCAGTCTTCCTTCTCTTGAATCGAAGTCTACTGAATTATTCATAACGTAGATATCAGTATAGTCGAAGTTGTTTTGATGCTTTTGATTCCAAACACCAGAAGAAAGTAAAACCAGACCAGTAATAGTACAGATAACAATCGTGTCAATAAACGGCTCTAGTATAGCAACAAAACCTTCTGATACTGGCTCATGCCCTTTGGCAGATGCGTGAGCAATCGGCGCAGAACCCTGACCAGCTTCATTTGAAAATAAGCCTCGTCCAACCCCTTTATTGAAAGCTAAAGAAATTGTACCTCCAAGGAAACCTCCTGTAGCAGCAGATCCGCTGAAAAGCTCAGAAAAAATTGAAATAAACGAAGGAACAATATTTCCTATGTTAGCAAAGATTACAGCGAAGGCACCAATGAAATATAGAATTGCCATAGCTGGTACTAGTTTTTCAGTTACTGCAGCAATTCGCTTAATTCCGCCAATAATTACGAATCCAAGCATCACTGCCAAAACTCCTCCTACCAGCATCTGATTCAACCCAAAAACAGAATTCATTGAGTCTGCTATACTATTTATCTGAGGCAAACTACCAGTACCAAAAGATGAAAGAACTGTGGCAAGTGCGAAAATTATTCCTAGCCACTTCATGTTCAATTTATTTTTCATGTAGTACATAGGACCTCCAGCCATAGAGCCATCTTCTGCTTTTTCTCTGTACTTGTGAGAGAGTGTTACCTCTACAAATTTTGTACACATGCCGACTGCAGCAGTCATAAGCATCCAAAAAAGTGCGGCAGGCCCTCCAACATGAACAGCTAATGCAACTCCTGAGATATTACCCACACCTACAGTTCCAGAGAGCGCTGTTGTCAGTGCTTGAAAGTGAGAGGTGTCGCCTTCATCACCGGACTTATCAAACTTCCCTTTCACCACTTTGAAGGCAAAGCGGAAATACCTGATTTGCGGAAATTTTAAGTAGATGGTAAAAAATAGGCCAGTCCCAAGCAAGGCATAAGGGAACCACCATGAACTACCAATAAAACTGTCTATTAAGGATAAAAAATTATTTAATTCTTGCATGAATCAGGTTGTTTGGTTTTTTGCAATCTGACAAAAATAGAAGAACCAGATAAACTACCTAACGAACAAGGAAAAAGTATTCTTTAAATTGACTAAAGGTAGTTTCATCGAGACTTCAGGTTTATTATCTTGATGAAGAATATTTTTGACACCTAAACCTTAATCGAAAAGAAAATGGAAGAAATAACAGATTATGCAGACAAGGCGCTACAGCTAGTATGGATATATGGTCCTAAAGTGGTTGTTGCCTTGATAACCTTAATAATAGGTCTTTGGATCATTGGTATAATGACAAGAGGCATAGGAAAGGCTATGGATAAAAGAAATGTTGATCCTTCATTGGCACCATTTCTAAAGTCTTTGATCGGCACAATTTTTAAAGTAATGCTCTTTGTCTCCGTAATAGGGATGGTAGGTGTTGAAGCTACAAGCTTTGTTGCAATTCTTGGAGCCGCTGGTTTAGCTGTCGGTCTCGCTTTACAAGGAACACTTCAAAACTTTGCCGGTGGAGTTATCATTTTATTATTGAAGCCATTCAAAGTAGGAGATGTTATTGACGCAGCTGGCTACATTGGGTCGGTACATTCAATACAAATTTTTAATACTTTTTTGAAAACGCCTGACAATAAAACCATCATTATCCCAAATGGAACGCTGGCGAACAGCTCAATGACAAATTATTCATCTGAACCAAGAAGAAGAGTGGATTGGACTTTTGGAGTTGGATATGGTGATGATACGCAGAAAACACGTGATACATTAATGGAACTGATAAATGCTGATGAACGAATTCTCAAAGATCCAGAACCATTCATTGCAGTTTCTGAGTTAGCCGACAGTTCAGTAAATTTTGTAGTTAGAGTATGGGTAGAAGGCGCCGACTACTGGGGTGTATTCTTCGAAATGAATGAAAAAGTTTACAATAAATTCAATGAAGTTGGACTTAACATTCCATATCCTCAGATGGATGTTCACGTGCACAAGAATGCTTAAAACTTAATCAACAAAGTTTTAGAAGAGTCCGATTTTCGAATCGGACTTTTTTATTTTTAAGTATGAGACAAAATATTTCATCAGGAGCTCCTTGGGAAGATCAAGTAGGTTATTGTAGAGCTGTTCGAATAGGCAATACCATCGAGGTTTCGGGAACTGCCCCTGTCGTAGATGGACAGACGGCTGGTGGCAATGCGTACGAGCAAACGAAGATATGCCTTGAAATCATCAAAAATGCAATTGAAGAAGCAGGGGGTAAAATTGAAGATGTTATCAGAACTCGAATGTATGTAACTGATATTTCACAATGGGTAGCAATAGGTAAGGCGCATGGAGAAGTATTTTCTCAAATAAAACCTGCCACTACAATGGTTGAAGTCAGTGCACTTATCGAACCAGACATGTTGATTGAGATTGAAGCTACTGCGATTATTGAGTAAGTTATTTTGAAACAATTACATCGTAGACAAAGCTTCCTGCTAGTTTAGCTGTTCTGCCATCATCATATGTAGGGCTCATTTCAGCGACATCAAAACTCACCACCTTATTTGATTTTAAGATGGCTTTTAATAGTGGTTTAATATGTTGTGGAAGCGCACCATATGGATTAGCCGCACTTACTCCGGGAGCAACACCCACCGAAAAAACATCAAGATCCAGTGTAACACTAATAATATCTACTTGATCAATAAAATACTGAATCCGAGCTAAAATATCTTCCTGGGGTTCATTCAGCAATTCATCCATGGTGATAAATGATTGATTTTTATCACGCATTAGCTCAAACATTTCGGCAATATTTACTGCCTCGTTAATTCCTACGGGTAAATAGTAGAAGTTCTCAAATTCATCAAAAAGCTGCCTAGCCCAACTCCCCGAATGAGCTCCTTGCGGATATTTTCTTAAGTCAAAATGCGGATCAAAGTTGATGATCCCTACCGTTTTATTTGAAGCAGTATCTAATACTCCTTTACCATGGGCGTAGCTTATCTCATGCCCACCTCCCAATAATATTGGAAAAGAATTGTCCTTTATTAATTGCCCAACATATCGTGCAAGTTCGTTCTGTGCGCTTTCCAAATTGTCACTACTAACTACAACATCTCCCGCATCATAAATTTTTATAGATTCATCAAACTGAACAGCAAAGTTTACCATGGCTCTGCGAATAGCATCTGGACCTTCGACAGCCCCTACTCTTCCCATATTTCGCTTTACTCCAACATCAGAGCAAAACCCAAGAAGGCAATAGCCATTCGGAATCGTGGAATTTAAGTCAACTGCTTTGACTACTTGATGCCACACATCTCGCGTAGAACCCGGGTCGTTCCGACCCGTCCAAATGGATTGATTTCCTTTTTTATACATCACTTACCAAGTTGCCATTTTTCCAAACCATATTCGGTTTGATCTTACCTTGATTGTATAGTATCTCCTTATAATCGTCCACAGGAAATGTAATGAAGTCTGCCTTCATGCCTGGAGCAATTTTACCTCGATCTTTTAATCCAAGTGCTTTTGCCGCGCGATATGTGATCCCCGCTAATATTTCTGCAGTTGACAGTTTTTCATAAATACCGAGTATCGACGCTTGTACCAAAAGATCCCCCATAGGAGCTGATCCAGGATTCCAGTCTGTAGAAATGGCCACGGAAGCACCTGCATCAAGTAGCTTTCTTGCTGGAGTAAAATTCATACCTAATCCCATACTTGCTCCCGGGAGTGCCACCGCTACCGTTTCTGAAGCTCCCAACATTTCAATTTCCTTTTCGGTGCTAGCTTCTAAATGATCAGCACTACTAGCTCCAAGATCTACAGCTATTTTACTTCCACCAGTATGGAATTGATCAGCATGTATCGTTAGGTCAAAACCTAAATTCTTTGCTTTCTGCAAATAATCAGCTGCAATTTCTTTAGGAAACGCTGATGGTTCAACGAAAATATCCACACGATTCGTCAAGCCTTTTACCAGCAATTGAGGAAGCAGTTCATTTTCTAAGTAAGACAAGAACTTTTGCTTGTCTTCGAATTCTTTTGGACATACATGTGCCGCAAGACATGTAGGAATAAGGTCTGCATTGATTTCAGCTTTTGCTTCCTTGATTACTTCAAGAATCTTGAGTTCGTTTTCAACATCCAGTCCATATCCACTCTTGACTTCTATGGTTGTCACGCCATCTTTTAAGTGTCTTGTAGCACGATTTATCAAACCATTCTTTAAGACACTTGCGTCAGCAGCACGTGTTTTAGCTACTGAATCAAAAATACCTCCTCCTTGCTCTAGAATTTTTTCATACGACTCTCCCGACATCCTCAATGTATAGTCTCTGGCCCGAGATCCTCCCCACACTAAATGGGTATGACAATCGACCAAGCCTGGAACTAGAACATGATGACCACTTATTTCTGAAATCTCGTCTGCCTGTGATGCTAAGGCTTCAAAATCACCAACTTCAAGAATTTTTTCATCCTTTATTAAAATGCCGGCATTTTTTACAATATCTAGCGTATCGTCGCCTAATGCACCTTTTTCTGGTGCACTTTGAAGTGTTATGGCCTGTGTAAATGGACCAATAAGTTTGGACATGGTATGAAAATTGAATTAATGTGAAAAGTTACGAATTTTGTCAATGTACCACGAACCATAATGAACATGAAAAAATACCTGATCACTTCATTACTTTTTACTATTGCTATTAGCGGATTCTCCCAAATAGGTAGTTTGGCTTTCTCTTTGGGCTTGCCTCAAAACGATTTCAAAGAAAATACTGATGCAACAGGATTTGGTGGTGATTTATCACTGGCCTTCCCATTTCAAAAAGGCACACCCATCTATATGGGTGTTGATATTAACTACATGATTTATGGTCTCAATAAAAAGGACGAAGAATTATTTGCTCAAGTCACCTTGTCAAATGGTACGCCTATTGGTGACCCGCTTCGTATTCCATTGAGAATTGTGAACACGAGTAGCTTATTCGGAACACATGCATTTATTCGTGCAGTTGCTCCTTTTGAAAATATTCAACCGTACGCTGAAGGACTTTTTGGCTTTAGATACATTTCTACCAATGTAAAGATCAGAGATCTGTCTGATGACAATCGATGGAGTGGAGATCCGGATGATGATGTAATCTTAAGAGAGACTGTATTAGACGACTGGATTTTAAGCTATGGATTTGGAGGTGGTTTTCTAATTAAAGTTGGACCTAGTTTTTATGTGGACTTAAGGGCTAACTTCTTCAAAGGGCAGCGTGCTCAATTTTTTGATGGTGAGGATACCGAGGCATGGAACATTGAATTTAGCGGTGACCCCACTTCGTTTGATAGCAATACAGTAGGTGGAGATGAACTTACATTTGAAACGGAGGCCAGAGAGTCTACGACAGATTTACTGACTATAAAGTTTGGAGTGGCTTTTAAAATTTAATATCCATACTTTTCTTTCCATCGCACGCGAAGAAATTTACGGAGCTCTTCTTCGCGGGCATTTTGTCCTGGATCATAAAGCTTAGTTTCTTTTATTTCTTCCGGTAAGAATTCCATCTCTGCAAAATTCATGGGATGATCATGGGCGTATTTATAGCCTTTCCCATAGCCTTGATCTTTCATCAGTTTGGTTGGAGAGTTACGAATCGCCATCGGCACCGGAAGGTCTCCAGTTTTTTGAACAAGCGCTTGTGCTTGATTGATGGCCATATAGCTTGCGTTGCTTTTTGGTGAAGATGCCAGGTATGTAACGCACTGGGATAGTATAATGCGTGATTCAGGATACCCAATCATATTGACTGCTTGAAAAGCATTTGTTGCCATTACTAAAGCAGTTGGATTCGCATTTCCAATATCTTCTGATGCCAGAATCACTAGTCTTCTTGCAATGAATTTAACATCTTCGCCGCCTTCTATCATTCGAGCTAAATAATAGACTGCGGCATTTGGATCACTTCCTCTGATCGATTTAATGAAAGCAGAAATAACATCATAATGCATTTCTCCTTTCTTATCATACAACACAGTCTTTCGTTGTGCAGCCTCTATTACTTTATCATCGGTGACAATTTTCTTTTCAGAATCATCACTTTTAATTACCAATTCCAGAAGATTCAAAAGCTTTCTCCCATCACCTCCTGATAAGTTAAAGAGTGCTTCTGTCTCTTTAAGCTCCACCTGCTCCTTCTTGAGATCTTCGTCTTGAGAAAGCGCATTTTCTACTAAAGTCAAAAGGTGCTCTTTCGTAAGCGCATTTAAAGTATAAACCTGTGACCGAGAAATTAATGCTGAATTAACTTCGAAACTTGGGTTCTCAGTTGTCGCACCTATCAAGGTGATTACACCCTTTTCAACAGCTCCCAATAATGCATCTTGCTGCGCTTTATTAAAACGATGAATTTCATCAATAAATAGAATTGCTTTATTGCCTCGGCTAGCGATCTGAATAACCTCCCTCACCTCTTTGACTCCAGAGCTAATAGCACTGAGTGTGTGAAAAGGTCTCTTTACTTCGTTGGCAATAATATTCGCAATGGTTGTTTTGCCAGTGCCTGGTGGCCCCCAAAGAATCATTGATGGTACTTGCCCAGAACTAATGGCACGTCTTAAGACTCCGGACTCACCAACAAGGTGTTCTTGCCCCACCAAATCTGACAATTTTGATGGACGCATACGTTCCGCAAGAGGTGATTGATCTTGAAACATTCGCCAAAGTTATACTAAAAATATTAGTACTATTTACATGATTCTAATTGTTTGGCCAGGTCATCCGCCCTTGCTTTTTGACGCCTAGCCTCCATCAAATTCTGCTCTGCTTGCTCGTTAGCCTCTGCAGCCAATTTTACTTGCTTTTCGGCCTCTTTCCTGGATTCCATCGCAATGGCATGCTGACGACTGGCTTCTTCTAGATTCTGCTTTGCCACTCTTGTTGCTTCCTCAGCAAGTCGCCTTTGCTCAAGTGATTCTTGCTCCAATGCTTTTAGTTTTTCATTTGCAGTTCCCGCCATTCTATTCGCCGTTTCTGCATTTTCTTGTGCTTTTTGGGCATTAAGCCTTGCTAATTCTGCATTTTCAACGGCTTCATCACTTAACATGCTAGATTCTTTTTTGATCTTAGCTAACTCAGCTTTGAGTCGTTCATTTTCTTCTTCCAGCGCTTGATTGGGATTACAAGCAATAGCTAAAAATGCAACAAGGATAAGTAGTATTGGTTTCATCGCTTTTTTAATAAAGCTACAGAAATCACTTTTTAAGGACAATCACATTACCAGCAAGAATTAAAACCATACCCAGCAATACATGCCAACCTAAAAGGTAATCTTCAAAGATTGCTGAAAGTGCAACTGCAATCACAGGGATCACAACCAGAACATAGGCAGCTTTATCAGCACCTATTTTACCAATTAAAGTGAGGTAGGCTCCAAACGCTATTATGGACCCAAATATTGAAAGATAAAGAAGTGATGATAAGTACTCAAAATTTAGATCTAATGAAGCAGGAGAACCGGTAATAAAAGCAATCAAGCCTATAATTACTCCACCATAGAGCATCCCAAAAGCATTTGTTTGCACTACTGGTAAACCTTTTGACTGATTGAAGGCAGATGTGATATTGCCAAGTGAGGCTATCACGACTGAAACAAAGCAGATGCTCAAGTGAAAAGTTTTAATTTCTTCTGGACTTAGTCCAATAAGCTCCTGCTTAAAAAGAAGTATTGTTCCAAGGATTCCAAGAATAGCTCCGAAATACACTTTTTTTTCGGCAACCTTATTGAGGAAAATTTTCCCAAAAAAGACGTTTAAGAAAATAATGCAGGAGAACATGATAGCGACTAAGGCGCTTATCAATTCTTGCTCGGCGATGTACACAAACCAATAGTTGAAACCAAATAGGAAAGCACCTTGAAGAACCATCCGCAAATGCTCTTTGAATGTGAACTTCAGATTTAACTTTTTTGCTTTTGAGAAGGTAAGCAAGATTATCCCAGCCAATATAAATCGGTAGCTAACAGACCATGTAGGGTCTACCACGCCTAACTGAAACTTTATAACAAAGAACGTAGAGCCCCATATCAATGCGGGAATAAGGAAAAGTGAAGATGAGTTTAATCTCATGCCTCGAAAGTACAGCATTGCTCTTCTATTGTATTCCTTAATGGATGAAGATTTTTAATCCATTCTGACCGTATTGTTCATATCAACTTGCGAATAACTTAAATCCATGAGTATACATTTGCGCGGTGAATTGGTCATCTATCAAGACATATGGAGCACTTACATTGGTAAGTTTATTCTACGGGATCAACTACAGTATCTTAAAAATTGTGGTCCCCGAATATGTAGGTGCTTACGGATTTATATTATTTCGAGTGATTGTGGCTTCGGCAATTTTCTGGATTATTCATTCATTCAACACCGAAAAAATTAACTGGAAAGAAGATGGTAAGACCCTTGTACTTTGTGCATTGACCGGGGTAGCTATCAATCAACTGCTATTCTATAAAGGAATCAGTCTTACTTCTGCAGTGAATGGCTCCATTATCATGACATTGACACCCGTATTGGTATTAATCTGGGCGTCATTATTGATTGGAGAAAAAATCACCTCTAGAAAAATTATTGGTATCATAATAGGCCTAGTTGGGGCAATTATCATTCTCTATCAACCAGACACACTACTTACCTCAGGTGATTGGAAAGGTGATATTCTGATCTTAATAAATGGTGCTAGCTATGCGTGCTATTTGGTCCTTGTAAAGCCTTTGATGAAAAAATATAAACCCATGACAGTAGTTACTTGGGTTTTTACGATTGCCATCATATTTGTTGTTCCGGTTGGATTCAATCAGGCATCAAATGTTGAATTCAGCACATTGCCATCAAAAGTATGGTGGAGTATGGGATACGCGATCTTTATAGTTACGGTAGTTGTTTATTTCCTGAATGCTTGGACGCTTATTAAAGTAAACTCATCAGTTGTAGGAGCCTTTATTTATCTGCAACCAATATTCGCTACTATGACTGCTATTTTATTTTTTGATGAGGTATTCCTTATTAAGCACTTGTTTGCAGCAGCTTTTGTTTTTACTGGGGTATGGCTTGTAACGATGACTAAGAAATCTTCTTAATTGCTTCGCAAAATTGATTTAATTGATCATCAGTAAAATCAAGATGAGTGACAAAGCGTACCAATCCCTTGCCGAAACCAACAGCATGGATTCCCCGCTTCTCTAATTCTTCCAAAAACCATTTTTCAGATTTACCATCTTCGAGCTTGCCAATAACAATATTGGTATCCACCGGATAAACCTCTTGGATAAAGCTAAGTTCAATTAATGACTCACCTATCTTTCTAGCTCTTTCATGATCTTCCTTCAAGCGATCAATGTGATGATCCAGCGCGTGTATGCATGCGGCTGCCAAATATCCCGCTTGTCTCATTCCCCCTCCAAAGACTTTTCTAACTCTCTTGGCCTCCTTTATTTGATCTGTGCTACCCAATAAAACAGATCCAACAGGCGCACCTAATCCTTTTGAAAAACAGATGGAAATGGAATCAAAACAATCGCCGTAATCACCAGCACTTTCTCCCGTTTCCACCAATGCGTTAAAGAATCTTGCTCCATCAAGGTGAAGCCTTAATTTATTAGACTCACATACTTCTTTGATTTTCTTTATTTCCTCTAAATCATAAATAGCTCCGCCTCCTTTATTCATTGTATTTTCCAAAACAACCAACTTCGAATTAGGAAAATGAATATCATCTGGGTTAATACTAGCTGCCACTTGATCTGCAGTTATCCTACCCCTATCTCCATCCAGCAATTTTGGTGAAAGCATGGAATTATACATCATTCCACCACCTTCATATAAGTATACGTGTGAATGCTTATGACAAATTACTTCATCCTGCGGGCGCGTATGTATCCGCATAGCTATTTGATTGGTCATTGTTCCAGAAGGACAATACAAAGCATCTTCCATCCCAAATAGCTTAGAAATTTTATCTTGAAGTGCGTTTACTGTGGGGTCATCTCCAAAGACATCATCTCCAACTTTAGCATTCATCATCGCTTCCAACATTTCAGAAGTAGGTTTGGTGATGGTATCACTTCTTAAATCAATCATATGTTTCATCTGTTAAAATCCAATCTGAATGGGCCAGTGATTCCCAAGGAACAGCTGCAATGTCCACATTTTCATCGATCAATGGCTTTTTGGGATGACCATTAAGCGAAACCTTCGCACTAACATAAACAGCCACATCCTTACCTAGCTTTTCATTTTCTTTTTTAATTCTTTGCGCAAGCTGCCAGATCATATCAGGTTGACCACCGAGTGCAGACCTCTGATCGCGACTAAGATATTTGGTGAGCAGTAATCTCTGCCGCTCTCCTGTTTTTTTATCTTCAACATAGAATTTTACAGTTGAAGATTTAGAACGCAACATCATTCTCCAAGAGAGACGATGTCCTTCCTCAGTGAAACCTACGTTACCTTCAAATAAGTGATGCCTCAGTGGAAGCAAAATTTGAACTAGAAAATATGCTGCCAGTAAATAGGTCCACGTATTACTCAACTTCTTTCTAGTAGGATACACCTTCAACTTTTTCTTAAAAAAGATACTCCGAATGGTTTCTGGAGGAAAGAAAAAAGCAGTAAGGCCAATCATTAAGTATGGGAAAATTCCAATCTGGAAGACGGCAGAGTTAAAGAGATTGAAAAAAATCGACAGAATAAACCCAAGTTTTCTTGTCTTGGGATGAAGCAACAGAAAAAATATACTTCCATCATAAATTACCCCTCCCCATGCTATTGCATATTGAAACCAACTTTCCTGAAGCAAAGGTCCAATAATTGGATAGCTCGATTTGTAGTTGAACCAAATACTGATCGGTCGTGCCTCAAGCCAATCAAGATGCACTTTATGAATACTGGCATATACATAAACAATCAATATTTGAATAATGAAAAAGTAGTGGCATGCTCTTGCACAAGTATTCGCAGGCACTGTGAATCCAAAATGCGAATCAAGGGATCTGCTTTTATGTGCCGGAAGTAGAAGCATAGCAACGCTAAGCAATACCAACAAGTAATAGTGATTATTGTAGTGCGTCTTCTGCATCATGTAGACCATCGTCCACATTCCAAGAAATATAAATGTAGAAGCCCGATAAAATAAGCCTATCATTATCCCCAAAGCAGCTACTCCCATTATTGCGAAATAGTAAATCATGCCATCACCTTCTAAAGGTTGCAGCCACTCAAATCCAATTACAGTAAATGTAAACTCAGGCTCTATAAATGTTTTATGGACCCATCCTGTAGCGATTGCTCCAAAGCTTTCTGCAGCAGCCAGAAAGCCAAAAATCATTCGAAATAGCACAAGCGGGCTATTATCAACTTCAGTTCCTAAAAAAGTTCTAGCGGATTGGAGCATCTGGACATATTTCCATTGTGAAAATAGTAGTAAGCTCGTGGAATATTGACGTTTTTAAATAAAAAAAGGAGCTCGAAAGCTCCCTATTTCTAAACCTAGTAAATATGAAGAGGATTAATTTACTGTAATGTTTAACGCTTATTTCTTCTATGAGGTTATGCTGATTAACGATCTTTAACCTTTAGACACTTGATTTTATCGAAAGATTAATCGCCTATAGAATAAATATTCAAATAATATTCTGCGAAAAGTGTGCCAATCTTTATCGAAGAGAAACAAAAATTAAAATCTTTTTTATGGCCTGAATGCAAAAAAAATGGTGTTTCTCTCACGGTATTTAAATAAGTAATTGGCAGACAGTATTAATCGTATATTTTTGCGGAAAATCTAAAAGAAATGAGTGTTCTTGTAAATAAAGATTCAAAAATCATCGTACAGGGTTTTACAGGCTCTGAAGGTACTTTTCATGCAGGTCAAATGATCGAGTATGGTTCTAATGTGGTAGGTGGAGTTACTCCTGGCAAAGGCGGACAGAAACATTTGGACAAACCTGTGTTCAATACCGTGAAAGAAGCTGTAGATCAAACTGGTGCTGATGTAACTATCATTTTTGTTCCTCCCGCATTTGCTGCTGATGCAATCATGGAAGCTGCTGATGCAGGCATTAAGGTTATCGTTACGATCACTGAAGGTATTCCTGTAAAAGATATGATGAATGCTAAGCCATATGCTAAATCTAGAGGTGCGGTGCTTGTTGGTCCTAACTGCCCGGGTGTAATCACTCCAGAGGAAGCTAAAGTTGGAATCATGCCAGGATTCGTATTCAGAAAAGGTAAAGTAGGAATCGTTTCAAAATCAGGAACGCTGACATATGAAGCTGCAGATCAAGTAGTAAAAGCTGGAATGGGAATCTCTACGGCTATTGGTATTGGTGGTGATCCAATTATTGGCACTTCTACTAAAGAAGCAGTTCAAATGTTGATGGAAGATCCTGAAACTGATGGAATTGTAATGATTGGAGAAATCGGTGGATCTTATGAAGCAGATGCAGCGCGCTGGATACAAGAAAACGGAAACAAGAAACCTGTTGTAGGATTCATAGCAGGACAGACAGCTCCTCCAGGAAGAAGAATGGGTCATGCTGGCGCAATTATTGGTGGAAAAGATGATACTGCTGAGGCAAAAATGAGAATTATGGGAGAGTGTGGTTTACATGTTGTTGATTCACCTGCAGATATTGGGGAAGTAATGAAAAAAGCACTTAGCTAATAAAAATTCAATATAAAATTTGAACCCTGGCGAAATTCGTCAGGGTTTTTTTGTGCATTTTCCCAATCAACTAAAAATTTAGTTTGAAAATAATTTGGATCTTTAAACTAATCATTTAGTTTTGAAACTAAGTTATTAGTTATATAAGAATATGAAGCCACTTACCTCAGCAGAAGAAGAGATCATGCAAATCCTTTGGCAGCTAGAAAAAGCGTTTGTTAAAGACATCGTCGAAGAGTATGAAGATCCCAAGCCAGCATACAATACCATCTCTACATTAATCAGAATAATGGAAAAAAAAGGGTTTGTTGGCTATGAAGCATTCGGTAAGTCGCATCGATACTATCCGCTAATTGACAAAGAAGAATACAGTAGAAAATACCTCAACAGGTTTGTTGATAAATACTTCAGCGGATCATACAAAGACCTTGTTTCATTCTTTACCAAGGAAAAAGAAATGAGTGTGAAGGACTTAGAACGATTGTTGGACGAACTTAAAAAAGAGCAATAATGATAAGCTATATAGTTGAATTTGCTATTCTACACTTGCTGTTCTATTTCATCTATAAGGTGATGTTAGCAAGGGAAACCCAGTTGGAGTTCTTAAGATTTTTCCTTGTTGGATCCACGATATTAAGCCTTGTGTTACCTGCTTTGGAAATCCCAACCAAGGCCTCAATACCAACGATCGACATGGATACCATCATACTACCAATGGTCACTACTACTGGTAACGAAGTACAATCTTTAGATATCCCTTGGTACTTTGTTTTGCTCGGAATAGTCAGTGCGCTGTTCGCACTAAAATTAATCGTCACTCTTTCTCAGATATATGGGTGGTATAAGCAGAGTGAGATTGATTCACTTGAGAATATTGACATAAGAAAGGTGGCGGGACTCCAAAACAGTTTCACATTCCTCCAATGGATATTTATAGATCCTAAGAATTTTGAAAATCCAGCCGACATCATTAGGCATGAGCGCGGACACGCCAAAAGATTGCATTCATTAGACCTACTATTTTTTCATATCCTGTCTATTCCGTTTTGGTGGGTTCCATCTGTATGGCTAATGATTAAAGAATTGAAAGAAGTACATGAATTTGAAGCAGATGATTATGCCTTGAAGATCAATGATACTACTTATACCAAGACCTTGGTGCAATGCACCTTGAAGGCGCATGGAATGGACCTGGCCAGTTCATTCGATGACGCTCCTATTTTTAACCGATTAAATTTTATTAAAAAGATGAAAAAGAAAATCAGTATCTGGAAAGTTGCGAGTATCGCAGCAATGGTGGCCGTTTCGGGAGCAATGTTTGCTTGCGAAGAAGAACTTGAAGCCGAACTTGAGGAAATCATTGAAGAGAGCAATCAACAAATTGAATATTCGGATGATGTTCAAGCTGCTTTGGTGAAACTTCAAGATCAAAATCCTGGCGAAAAGTACGCAGTGATCGAGACAAAGTTCGAGAACGAAGAAAGCATTAATAAGCTTAACGAATACGATCCAGATCAAATCGCAATGGTGTTCGTAGAAAAAAAGGATGGAGAAAAAAGCGTAACACTAATTGTTAATCAATCTTCAGACTTATTCGAAAAGACCATAGAAATACAAGAACAAAGTGAAAATGCTGTTTTCACAGTTGTAGAAGAAGCTGCTAGTTTCGATGGTGGTGTGGATGGACTATCCAAATACCTGAGTGAAAATTTAAAATACCCAACACAAGCAAAAGATCAAGGCGTTGAAGGTGTTGTATATGTTCAATTCATTGTAGAAGAGGATGGTAGCTTGTCGAACGTTGAAATTCTAAAAGGCATTGGCGCAGGTTGCGATGAGGAAGCTAAAAGAATCATCGAAGCATCGCCAAAGTGGATTCCAGGCAAACAACAAGGAAAACTTGTTAGGCAAAAAATGCTACAAAAACTGGTATTCAAATTATAAATCAATAATCTCTCCTCATAATAAAAAGAAGCCCCTCTTGGGGCTTTTTTCATGTATGTAATCCACATTCTGTTTTAGAGCTATTCAGCCACCTGCCTTCTCTACCTTCTCCTTTTGCCGTACAATGTGTACAACCAATAGAGCCATACCCTTGATAGACCAATGGATTTAGCGGAAGCTCGTAAATGAGGCAGTAAGTTTGAACCTCTTCTTCGGTCATATCAATAATTGGGTGGAACTTAATTATATCGCTCCGCTGCTCAAAAATATTGAGCTTCTCTCTATTTGCATTTTGATACCGTAAGAGGCCTGAAATCCACACTTCTTTTCCTTCTTTCAGCTTGTCCGTTGGCCCTACCTTATTGATAAAGCAACACAAGTCGCTCGTATATTTCCATGTCAAATTCTCAGCTGTAAATCGATGATGATTTGGTTTAGCGCCTACATCAACAACATTCAAATTGAGTCTATCAATAAGTTGATCTCTATATCTTTTTGTTTCTGGAAACACATATCCAGTATCAATAAAATAGATTGGATGATCTGGGCGCACTTTGCTAATCATATGAAGCAAAATGACTGAAGTAGATCCAAATGAGGATGTCATTAAAACTCTTTCGCTATCAAAAACCTCAAAGACTTTATCCAGCCTCTCTTGAGGATAGTATCCATCAAATTCTTGATTTAAGGTTTCGAGATTAGTTGTGATTTTTATGGAGTCCATTAGCTGCTAGTGATTTAGTGATCTTATTCAATTCTTCAACCTTGTATGCAAAATCCCCCTTAAGGCGATCTCTGATAAGGCGCAAATTTTTTAGTAGCTCATCTGTATCATCAGGGATTGTTTGTTCAAAAAATTCCCTGAGTCGTTTGGCGAAAGTTGGTGACATCCCATTCGTACTGATACCCAATTTAAGGTTGCCTTTGCTGACTGTTGCACCGAGATAGAAATCGCATAAATGTGGTGTATCAGCCACATTCAATATGACCCCATGCTGTTTTGCTTCCTGCCGAATACGATTGTGTAAGGCAGGACTGTCAGTGGCCAATATTGCTATATCCACTGATTCTAAATCGTGCGAAATATATTTTCTATTTATTAATCGTACACTGCTATGTTTTTCAATTAGATCACCTACTTCATTTGAAACAAAGTCCGCTACAACTTTAACATTCGCATTCGGATCGTTTTTCAAGAGTGCTTGCAGCTTTTCCAACGCCACATTTCCTCCTCCTACCAAGAGAATGTTCAATTCGTTCAACTTAAGAAAGATTGGAAATAGTTTGTTATTTGTACTCATGCTATTTCTGTTTTAAAATGTTCACTAAATATTTGATTTAAATGTGCACTGGCAGCTCCCTCACCAAACACTAAAAGTGCCGGCGCCTTAGGCTTTTTCAATTGCACCACTGGCACAATCGATTTCACATCACTGGCTATAACTTCACTGCTTTTAAGTGTACCATTGCTGATTATAGCCACTGGAAGGTCTCCTCTACCTTCTTTCAAATAGGCGTCTACTATTGATTCTAGTTTGTTTAAACCCATGAAAATAATCGCGGTAGGCGCATACTTGGCAGCGTTAATTACTTCTTCACTGATGCTTCCATCTGCTGTGGTAGCAGTAAGCACTGAAAAGCTCTGATTTATCCCTCTGCAAGTCAACGGGATCCCATATAATCCTGGTAGCATAATGCTACTAATACCGACAACAACATCCGTCTCTATTCCAAATTGCTCGGCATAAGTGATCTCTTCAAATCCTCTTGCAAAAACAAATGGATCGCCTCCCTTTAACCGTACAACATGACCTTTACCTAAGGCATTCTCAACAATTAATCTGTTGATGGTTTTCTGCGAAACACTCGCTTTTCCTGCTCGTTTTCCAACCAATATATGCACAGCGTTTTTGGCATATTGGAGTAGCTCTGGGTCAACCAAAGCGTCATAAAGAACCACATCAGCTTTTTCTAAAGCCTTGATTCCTTTTAGCGTAATCAAATCCGGATCTCCAGGACCGGCCCCTACCAATGTGAGTTTTGGATATTTCTTTTCCATTTTTTTATGCTTTATAATGACTGACAATGACGGATTTTTCAATCCCCGATTGATCTTGGACTGATCTTCGATTCTCGACTTTTTCAAAAAATTCCAGTGCCCTATTGAGGTATTCTCCGGCAAAGGCTTCGGACGGCTCATTTTGATTGATAGCAAGAACTTCTTTTGAGAAAGAACCTCGAAAATCCGACCACCCTCCTTTGCGAATCAATTCCTCAAAATCTTCTAATATTTTCTTATGCGTGTTGCACTGAATATCATGTGCTAACAAGAGTGCTTTAGCTCCAATAATGAATGTATTGTAACCGAAGAATATCGTGTAAGCCCACTCCTTCTTATTGAATGCTTCTTGCGATTTTACCAGGTTATCCCTTGCATCGTCTAAGATGGTACCTACCAAGTCGACCATGACTCCTGCGCATTCTCCTACTCCAATATCAGGGAGGAATGATGTTGACTTACCCCAATCGATAAAGTCGTTATCATTAAATTCCTTATCAACAATAGGCTTTAGCAAACCATAGAAATACTTCTTCCCATTTCTTTGGTAGTAATCATTGAAGTACTCTCCATCAATGTGCTTTTCTTCATAATCATCTAGAATACTCCTTAGCACTTGCGGCGCTCTTCGTGTCGGAACCTTGATTACTTTTTCTGCAATAAAACCTTCACCCCCTTGACTCACACCACCGCCGATAACTACTTGCATTGCAGGAGCTACCTTATCACCAACCTTGATGCTGCTACCATGAAATCCAATGTTGGCTATCATATGCTGTCCGCATGAATTCATGCATCCACTGATCTTTACTTTAATGTTAGCTTCATCTATCAGCTGCGGGTATTCTTCTCTTACTACATGTTCAAGTTTTGTCGCAAGCTGCGTGCTATTAGTAACACCAAGATTGCAGGTATCTGTACCAGGGCATGAGGTGATGTCTACTAACGTGTCGAAACCAGGTTCATCTAAGCCTAGATCTTTCAGGGCATGGAATATTTGAATTAACGCTTCCTCTCGAACATATCTAAATAAAAGTCCTTGATTAATCGTGATTCGAATGTCATTGGAAGCAAAATCTTCCGCGATACTCGCAAGCTTTCGTGCATCTTCCGGAGAAATGTTGCCCAGCGGAACGCGGATCTGTACCCCATAATATCCAGTTTGTTTTTGCTCAAAAACATTCGTCGATTTCCATTTCTTAAAAGCATCAATATCTACCTGAGGATGTGATTCGAAAGATCTTGACTCAGGCTCAATCTCAAGCTCCTCAGATGAAATTGGAAATTTCTTAAATGGTAAAGATTTCTTTTCTTCCTCCACCAATTCCAGAAAACGCTCAACACCCAATCCCTTTCGTGGTTCAATTAAATATTTAAGACGGGCTTTATTTCTTTTTTCCCTTTCTCCATAACGATCAAAAACTCTAAGCGAGGCTTCAATAAATGGGATCAATTCATCTTCAGGAATAAACTCCGTAGCGGTTTGAGCGATAAACGGCTGAGCACCAAGACCACCCCCGATCACTATTTTAAATCCTCTGATTTTATCTTTAATTCTTGGAATAAAACCCAGATCATGGATGAATGTAAAAGCACTATCCTGTTCACTAGATGAAAATGCCATCTTGATTTTTCTTCCCATATCCTGGCATATCGGATTGCGCAAGAAATATTCAAACGTAGCTTGAACGTAGGGTGAGACATCGAACGGTTCATTGGGATCTATTCCCGCATATGGCGATGCCGTTATATTTCTAACAGTATTTCCACACGACTCTCTAGCAGTTACACCAGCACCTTCTAGTAAGGTCCATATAGCAGGTGAGTCCTCCAATTTCACATAATGCAACTGGATATTTTGTCGCGTAGTAAGGTGAAGGTTTCTGTTTGAATATTGATCAGAGATATCTGCAATTACTCTCAACTGATTAGGTGAAATTTTACCATATGGTAGTTTTATTCTAAACATTTGAACCCCACTCTGCCTCTGACCATAAACCCCTCTGGTTAGTCGGTAAGCTTTAAATCGTTCTTCCGGTATTTCACCCTTGTGAAAGAGCTTGATTTTATTTTGCAATTCGAGAATATCATTCTCTGATTCCTTTGAAAGTGTATTTATTGACATTTTTTTGATTTTTTGATATAAAAAAACCCCGAAAGCGTATGCCATCGGGGTTTGTTTTTTAAACAACGGTATTAATTATGGCATACTGGTACTTTTTTGTTGCATACAAATCCTACAACAACACATGAGCAGTTCGAATAATATCTTTTTATCTATTATCATATTTTAAAATTTTGAAACCGTTTTCAGCCTTGTAGCATGCAATGCTTGTTCGATATCAGCCAGTATATCATTCACATTTTCTAACCCAACTGAAATCCGAACCAACCCTGGAGCTATACCAACTTTGGCTCTCTCTTCTTCAGTCAGCTTACTGTGTGTTGTCGATGCAGGATGAGTGACTGTGGTCCGAGTATCCCCCAAGTTTGGCGTCAAACTGAGCATCTTCAAGTGATTGAGAAAAGCCTCTCCTCTTTCAAGACCTCCCTTAACAATAAAAGTCACTATTCCACCGCCATATTTCATCTGCTTTTTAGCCAATTCATGTTGAGGATGACTTTCTAGGAAGGGATACTTTGTTACTTCAAGTTCATCATGACCTTCAAAATATTCCGCAATTTTTCGAGCGTTCTCGCAATGTCTTTCCATCCGTATTGCAAGTGTTTCTAAACTCTTGCTAAGTATCCATGCATTAAAAGGCGACATTGCAGGTCCAGTATGTCTTGCAAAAAATTGAATTTCATCAATCAATTCTTTTTTACCCACTATAGCTCCTCCAAGTGCCCTTCCTTGCCCGTCGATGTACTTGGTCGCGCTATGCGTTACGAGATGAGCACCAAAATCAATTGGATTTTGTAGATATGGAGTAGCAAAGCAATTATCTACATTAAGAATGAGATTGTGCTTCTCCGCCACCTTTCCTAAGTATTCCAAATCAATGATGTCTAAGCCCGGATTGGATGGCGTTTCAACAAAAATCATTTTCGTATTGGGCTGAATAAGTTCTTCCCATTTTTCAGGTCGGTGAATATTGAAATAGGAATGCTCAATGCCCCACTTTGGAAAAATCTTAGTGAATAGCTGATGCGTGCTCCCAAAGATTGCACGCGAAGCAAGTACATGATCTCCCTGATTTAATAATGCAGCAATACTGGTAAACATCGCTGACATTCCTGTTGCAGTGCTAATGCCATCTTCAGCACCTTCCAATCGACAAAGCTTCGTGATAAACTCGTCTGTGTTTGGATTGGAATACCTGGAATAAATATTTCCGGATATTTCATCGTTAAACATTGCTCTGGCTTCCTCAGCATCTGCAAAAGTGAAAGAGCTTGTCATGAATAATGGCACTGAATGCTCTCTGTGGAGGGCATTATCTAATTGTACACGTATGGCTTCTGTTTCAAAGTTCATTGATAACGGTTTAATAGAAAGAAAAAATGAGGAAAAGGGAAAGCTGTTAGCTTAGCCCAAAAAGATTAGCAGCAACAACAGCAATTACATATTGCCTGTGTATATGATGCTTTAAGAAATTGTGTCGATTGATTTTTCATAATTTATATTCACTTTAAAAGTTCAGGAATTAGCACCGTTCCATGTGGAGGGTTGCTAGCGCATCATAGAGCCTGTCTCTTAGCGCTTCTTTATAAATTTCGGTGCAAAGTAAAATCGAAAAATTCTAACAATGCAAATCTTTTTTTCAACTGAGTGAAAAAATTGTCGTGTAGCTTACTCGAAGTGATACAGGAAAATCATAGTCGCCGTAAAGGCAGGTTTCTTCTCTCCTTTGATCTCCAACAATGCCTCGACTTCTGCTTTTGATATTCCGCGGAGGTTAGCCAAGGATTTCAAGGTAGCAGTGAGTTTGATCTCACTATCCACTTTTACTGCTTGTCCAAACTTCAGTTTGTCAATCCCATAATTCACCAGCATTTTCACATTATTAAATTGTGCAATCTGCTCCCACAAATACGGCATCAATGAAAGGGTGAGGTATCCATGAGCGATAGTGGTTCCAAAAGGTCCATCCTTGGCACGCTCTGGATCTGTATGGATCCACTGGTGATCAAGAGTAGCATCGGCAAACTTATTTATCTGCTCTTGTGTGATTTTGTGAAACTCTGATTCTCCCATCACTTTCCCTAGATAGGACTCGAATTCTTCGTGATTGTTGATTACTAGTTTAGCCATAGTATTGATTTAATTGCGTGAATTTAGCTTAACTGTGATTTCATCCCAACTGAAACCACGAATACTCCTTTTCAAAAGCTTCTTTAATTTCTGCATTCGCCAAATTTCCTATACTTCCAATATGTTTATGATTTACTTTTTTTTGAGCCTCATAAGCCCCATACTTAACACTTTCAGCCACTTTTTTATATGCATCACGAAAGGGGACTCCATCCAAAACAAGTTGATTTACCTCTTCCACTGTAAAGAGTAAATCATATTTTCCATGGTCAATCAATTCTTTCGACACCTTCAAATTGGCAGTCATTGCAATGGTGATATCAAGACAATCCTTCATCGTTTGAAAAGCCGGCATATAACTTTCTTTCAATACTTGTAAATCGCGATGATACCCTGAGGGAAGGTTGGCAAGAATCATGTTTAACTCATGTGGCAAAGCTTGGAGTTTGTTGCATTTAGCACGTACCAACTCGAAACCATCAGGATTATGTTTATGAGGCATTATACTTGACCCGGTAGTATATGCATTCTCCACACTGAGAAATTCAAAATCCTGACCAGCATACATGCAAACATCCATTGCAAACTTGGAAAGTGTGGCTGCCAACGAACTGAGTGCGAATGCTGCTATTCGTTCGTGCTTCCCACGAGTCATCTGAGCATATACCACGTTGGTATTCAATGATGAAAATCCAATTTCTTTGGCAGAAAACTCCCGATCTAATGGAAAGCTGGAACCATATCCTGCACCAGAACCCAAAGGACTTTTATCTGCAACTCGATAAGCTGATTTGAACACAACTAAATCATCCAATAAGCTTTCGCCATAAGCGCCAAACCAAAGACCAAAAGAGGATGGCATAGCCACTTGCATGTGCGTATAGCCAGGCATCAATACTCCTTTATTTTCTTCACTCTTTTCTTGAAGAAGCTCAAAAAGTGTCTTAGCCTTTTTCACAATCTCTTCAATATTATGCTTGGTGAAAAGTTTAAGAGCAGTTAAAACCTGATCGTTTCTAGATCGACCAGAATGCACTTTTTTACCAACATCTCCTAGCTTTTTAGTAAGCTGAAGCTCTATCTGAGAATGGCAATCTTCAATTCCATCATCCAAAATAAATCGACCATTTTTCGCCTCATCTTTAATTAAATCAAGCTCTTCAAGCAGACTTTTCTCTTCCTCCTTAGTAAGCAAATCAATTTTTCTCAGCATTTTGACATGACCAATTGTACCTAACACATCATAGTAAGCGAGTTGTACGTCGAGCTCCTTGTCTTTGCCGATAGTAAATCGCTCAAAAAGCTGATCTATAGGTTCGTTTTTATCCCACAATTTCATGACTTATCTGTTTGCTGATGATTAAATAAATTTTCTAATAATTGGATATATCCGGCTATACCCTCTTTGATTTCATTTAAATAGATGAACTCATCTGCGGTATGCGAACGCTCAGATTTTCCCGGTCCCATCTTAAAGGTTGGAAAGTCCATAACTGCCTGATCTGAGCAAGTTGGAGATCCAAATTTCTCAAGTCCCATTTCATCTGCCACTTTCGATATTTTCAAATTTTCTGGTAAATGAGAGGAATTCAACCGCAGAGATCTCGGCTTCACCTCACTTGTGAGATGATTAGCTAAAATTTCAAAAACTTCTTTATTTGAATAAGAATCTGTAGTTCGCACATCCACCACAAAATGACAGGTATCTGGAATGACATTATGCTGATACCCAGCATTAATCATGGTTGTGGTCATTTTTATAGGACCTAAATACGAAGACTCTTTCTCAAATTGATATTCGTTCAACCACTGGATGTCCCTAATTGCATTCATAATTGCGTTATCACCAACCTCTCTAGCAGCATGTCCTGATTTTCCATGCGCATAACAATCCATTACAACTAAGCCTTTTTCTGCCACACCCATTTTCATTTCCGTAGGTTCTCCAATCATTCCAAACTCTATTGGCTTCAGATCTCCTAAAATTGATTCCACACCATTCGGCCCCGAATTTTCCTCTTCGGCTGTTGCAGCTAATATCAGATTGTAAGGAAGTTCTTTGTTATAGAAATGAAGGAATGTCATTATCAACGAAACCAAAGGTCCACCTGCATCATTGCTCCCCAATCCAAATAATTTTCCATCCACTATTTCCGAATCAAATGGGTTACGAGAATAACCGGAATTGGCTTTTACAGTGTCATGATGTGAATTCAAAAGAATGGTAGGTTTGGTCAAATCAAAACTTGCATTCTTGGCCCAAACATTATTCCCATTTCTATCAAATCGTACATTTCTTTCTGCAAGAAAGTCTTCGATGAGTCGGGCTGTTTTTTCTTCTTCACCACTTAGACTGGGTGTTTCAATGAGCTGCTTCAATAACCCGACAGCTTCATCAAAGTACGTATTAACGGATAATTGTGTAGTCATCAAAATTTGGATTTGAAAGTTTAAAAAGAGCTTCCACATTGAGCAGACGTACATGACTAACACCTCCGCTAATAGTTGCAAAAGCGTTGTCTAGTTTGGGGATCATTCCATTAGAAATAACGCCATTTTCCTTAAGCTCCTGATACCTGATTTGATCGATTGATTTGATCAAAGAAGTTTCATCTGAGATATCTTCTCGAAGCCCATTTAGATCAAAAACGAAGTTTAATGAAACATTAAACTTTTGTGCAAACGCACGAGCTATTTCACTCGCAATGGTATCTGCATTAGTATTTAATAAATTCCCATTGCCATCGCTCGTCAGCGGAGCAACTATTGGAACTGTGTTAGTATCAAAAAAGGCTTCAAAGGCCAAAGTATTGACTTCTTCAATATCTCCAACCCACCCGTAGTCTATCCCATTAATTTCAGGTCGTTTGCTGGATAAAATACTGTTATTGTCAGCTCCGGTTATCCCGACAGATTTTACTCCAAGGACACTTAGCTGAGCTACCAGTTTTTTATTGATAAGACCTCCGTAGGTCATGATTACTACATCGAGAATTTCATCATCAGTAATGCGACGACCATCTATCATCTTCGACTTAACACCAAGCTTGTCGGCAAACTTAGTTGCAGTTTTTCCTCCACCATGTATCAGGATTTTCTTTCCTTCAATGGAGGTGAATCCTTTCAGAAAAATCGAAAGTTTACCTGGATTTTCCAGAACAGCACCACCGACCTTTACAATAGTTAATAATTCCTTCATTTCATCGACATTAAAATTTCAGATAAAACAGTCTGTGCTGTGTAGAGTCTATTTTCGGCTTGCTGTATGACTATCGATTGATCGCTTTCCAATACACCCTCTGAGATAACCAAGTTTCTCCGTACAGGTAAACAATGCATGACCTTAGCATTATTGGAAAATTTCAATTTTTCAAGCGTCAACTCCCAATCAGGGTGCTTCTTAATTGCTCCATAGTCTCGAAAGGAAGACCAATTCTTCACATATATGAAATCAGCATCTTGAAGCGCTTTATCTTGATCATATTCAATGTTTGCAGCGCCCACAAAAGAATCATGCAACTCCATTCCTTTAGGATGAGTAACGGTAAGATCAAAATCTAATGTGTTGGCCCATTGCAAGAATGAATTTGGCACTGCCTGAGGTAGCGCTTTTATGTGAGGTGCCCAAGTCAGCACTACTTTTGGACGCTTTACATTTTTAAACTCTTCAATCGTTACCATATCTGTTAAAGATTGAAGCGGATGAAGCGTCGAAGATTCCAGATTGATTATTGGGCAGCTCCCAAATTCAACAAAAGCTTTCAAAACCTTCTCCTGATAATCTTCTTTTTGATCTTTCAACCCAGGGAAACTGCGAACGGCCAAAATATCACAGTAAGAACACATTACTGGTACTGCTTCCTTTATGTGTTCAGCTTTATCTCCGTCCATAACTCCTCCATCTTCAAATTCGAGCTGCCAGGATTCAGCACTTACGTTCAGAACAATCACTTTCAGACCCAGATTATAGGCAGCTCTTGTCATACTCATCCGTGTACGAAGACTCGAATTAAAGAATACCAATCCCAACGTTTTATTTTCTCCCAATTTTGGAGTCTGAAATGGGTCTTTCTTTAGTTCAATAGATTTTTGAATCAAATTATGGACGTTAGAGACATCTTCAACTGAAGTAAAATGCTTCATGACAGTACATGTTTTAAGGTGGATAAAAACTGATCAACCTCTTTTTTACCAATTGATAGAGGTGGCAAGATTCTCAGTGTATTAGGATCTGTAGAAGAACCGGTGAATATTCGATGATTGAACACCAAAGTATCACGAACAGGTTTAGCAGGACGATCCAGTGTCACTCCGATCATTAAGCCTCTACCCCGTACTTCTTCAACCCCTTCGATGGAGGTTAAAGCTGTTTGCAATAACTCACCCATTTTAGCAGAGTTATCAATCAACAACTCTTTATCCATGATTTCTAGTACTGCCAAACCTGCAGCACAAGCCAGATGGCTTCCTCCAAAAGTTGTTCCCAACATTCCCATCCAAGATTGGATATTTGGATTTACCAATACTCCACTGACGGGAAATCCATTACCCATTCCCTTAGCTACCGTAATAATATCAGGTTTAACATCTGCATATTGATGCGCAAAGAATTTTCCACTTCTACCATATCCTGATTGTATCTCATCAATGATGAAAGGCACATTAAATTTTTGACATAGAAATTCAATCTTCTTCAAGAAATCGTCTGATGGAATGTGTACACCACTTATCCCTTGAATTCCTTCAATAAGCACGGCACCGATTGAGTCATTAAGATGTTGTTCTAAAGCCTCTTCATCATTCAACGGTAATCGAATAAAATTTCCAGTATGATTGACCGGGGCCTTGATTTTTTCACCATCAGTTGCTTCAATCGCAAGTGAAGTACGACCATGAAAAGCCTTGTCAAAAACAATAACCTTCTTCTTCGTGGAATGGAATGAAGCAACTTTTAGGGCGTTTTCAATCGCCTCAGCTCCGGAATTACATAGAAAAAATGAATAGGAATCATAGCCAGATAACTCTCCAAGCTTCCTAGCCATATCATCCTGAATGGACATTTTTACAGAATTAGAATAAAAGGCGATTTGGTTCAGTTGATCCTGAATTCGTTGAATATAGTGGGGATGGCTATGCCCGACTGATATTACCGCATGACCACCATAAAGGTCGAGGTACTGATTCCCATCCTTGTCCCATACATAGCAACCATTGCCCTTGACAGGCTCTACCTCATATCGAGGATATACTTCAAATAATTTCATTCTTTTGATTTCATTTTTGTAATTCGAAAAAAGGATGTCATTATGCCTTGTATAAGCGCCGAACTAAACCCTTTGTGCTCCATTTCATTAAGCCCTTCAATCGTACATCCTTGCGGGGTAGTGACTTTGTCAATCTCAACTTCTGGGTGAGATTCATTCTCCAGAACTAAAGAGGCCGCTCCCTTTGCTGTTTGCATTGCAATCATCTGCGCATCGGCAGCATCAAAGCCCATCTGTATTCCACCTTGAGTTGCGGCACGCAGGTATCGCATAAAAAACGCTATCCCACTTGCTCCCAAGACAGTTGCTGCCTGCATAAGCTTCTCATCGATTATCAATGTTTTGCCAAGTGCATCAAAAAGAGATTTTGCAATTTCCAAACCTTCCTTGTCGGCTGAGGATATGCATGTCATTGATTCCCCAATAGAGATAGCCGTGTTTGGCATGGCTCGTACCACAGGAATCTTATTCTCCATTAGTGATGTCAATTCTTTAATGGAAACACCTGTCACTACTGAAATGAGAAGCTTGCTATCATCCAACAATTCTTTTATTTCTTCCAATACTTCAGCGACCTGATTTGGCTGAACACATAAAAGAATAACATCGGCTGATTGGGCTGCAATTAGGTTACTCTGAGTAAGGTTGTATCCTCTATTTTCCAAATCAGAAATGGTGGATATATCTCTTTTTGTCAGTGTAATTTGATTTGGACCAGTCAAGTTCTTCGCAACGATTCCTTCTGCAATAGACCTTCCTAGATTACCTGTTCCTATGATGGAAATATTTTTTTTCATGGCTATTAAAATGCTGATGGTTTGAGATTAAGGCCGGTAGATTCGTCTAGGCCGAACAATAGATTCATGTTCTGGACAGCTTGTCCAGATGCTCCTTTTAGCATGTTATCAATGACTGAAACAATGATTGCGGTTCCGTCTATCACCTGAGGATAAACCAAACATTTGTTCGTATTGACGACCCATTTCAAATCCGGATTTTCATCCACAACATGAGTAAATGGTGCGTCTGCATAGAATTCTTCGTAACAATCGATCAGTTGAGATTCAGTTACATCGGTCTCAAAATGTGTTGTTGTAATGATGCCTCTAGTAAATGCTCCACGATAAGGAACGAACAAAACTTTCGAGTCAAACTTTGGATTTAAAGACTCGATCGTTTGGTTGGTTTCAAGCATGTGTTGATGCGTCAATGCTTTGTAAACACTTGCATTGTTGCTTCTCCAACTGAAATGCGAGGTTGATGTAGGTCGTTGGCCAGCCCCAGAAGACCCCGTGATTCCCGAAACAGAAATATTTCCATTTACAAAATCTCCATTTATTGCAGGAACTATACCTAGCTGTATGCAAGTGGCGAAGCATCCGGGATTTGCAATGTGGCTCGCACCTATAATCTCAGATTTATTTTTCTCAGGCAACCCATAAACAAAACTGTGATTGCCTTTCAATCGAAAATCCTGGCTTAAATCAATGATTTTACAACCTAGAAGTCCTGGATTTTTTTCAATAATTCTGGTTGACTCTCCATGACCTTTACATAAAAATATTACGTCCACAGATTCAGCATCTATTTCTTTATTAAACACTAAATCAATTTCTCCAATGAGGTCTTTATGAACCTCCTGTATGCGATTTCCTGCATGGCTCTCGCTTTGAACAAATGCGATTTCTACCTCAGAGTGATTCATTAGAATACGAATCAACTCTCCTGCGGTGTAGCCCGCGGCTCCAACAACTCCTACCTTAATCATGATGTACGGATTTTAAAATTTTACTTTGATTCGCAAGGATTTTTATAAACCCTTTTGCATCACTCCCTGTCCATGCATTATTCATTTCACCATATTGTCCAAATGTGGATTGCATCAAGTCGTATGGCGATGAGATACCTTGTATGTAAAACCTGTATGGCGCTAAGTGAACGGTCACATTCCCACTCACACTCTTTTGACTAGAGACTAAAAACTGCTCGATGTCTCTCATCACTGGATCGAGGTATTGACCTTCATGCATCATATCTCCATACCAAGAGGAAATTTGATCTTTAAGCTTTAACTGACTTTTTGAAAGAACATGTTTTTCAAGCGCATGATGTGATTTTATTAAGATCAATGCGGCTGGGGCTTCAAAACCTACACGTCCTTTTATCCCAATAATGGTATCTCCAACATGAATATCACGTCCAATTGCATAAGCTCCAGCTATCTCATTTAGTTGACCAATTATGGTAATGGGATCACCCATTGAGCCATTAAAGGCAACTGGTTGCCCTTCCTCAAATGCAATCTCTATTGTTTCGGAACCTTCTTTTTTAAGTTGACTAGGGAATGCATGTTCAGGCAAAAATTGATCTGAGGTGAGGGTCTCCTTACCTCCAACCGAGGTCCCCCATAATCCTTGATTGATGGAATAAATAGATTTCTCCCAATTGTCTGCTACATCATTATTTTTCAAAAATTCTATCTCATATTCTCTCGAAAGCTTTTGATCACGTATCGGCGTAATGATCTCTTTTTCTGGACATAATGTTTGAAAAACAAGGTCAAATCGTATTTGATCGTTGCCTGCGCCCGTACTTCCATGGGCTATTGCATCGGCATCAATCTCTTGAGCATATTCAGCAATTGCAATTGCTTGAAAAACACGCTCAGCACTTACCGATAGCGGATACGTATTATTTTTCAACACATTCCCAAAAAGAAGGTACTTGACTCCTTGCTCGTAAAACTGATTCTGTCGATCTATGAATTGATAGGTCGAAACGCCAAGTTCTATGGCTTTCCTTTCAAGTTCTATTCTATCAGAAACACTGAAACCACCGGTATTTACAGTAACTGCATGTACTTCATAACCAAGTTCTGCAGATAAATATTTGGCACAATAAGAGGTATCTAAACCTCCACTAAATGCTAAGACTACTTTCATAAAACGTTATATTTTTTGATCATACGCTTCTTTTTAATCTTCATGAAGCGTTCATAGATTTTTGATTTTTTCATAAAATTCCATGAGCTATTCTCAGCTTGTCGAGGATCAAATTGCATGGCAGTACACATGCAATTGGCTTTGTTTTTACTCATAAGAATTTCATAATTGACGCAACTTTTACAACCATCCCAGAAAAGTTCATCCTTGGTCAATTCACCGTATGTTACTGGCAAATAGCCCAACTCTGAATTGATTTTCATCACTGGCAATGATGTGGTAAGACCAAAGAGTTTAGCATTCGGGAAAAGCACTCTGGAGTGTTCGAAGGCCTTTTTTTTGATTTTGGTTGCAATCCCAGTAGATCGAAATTGATGCTTGACTATTAAGCCGGAATTCGCAGCATACTGTTTGTCGCCCCAAGATTCGATATAGCAAAATCCTACAAGTTCATCGGATGAAAGTGCCAATATTGCTTTGCCTTCATCAATTTTCTTACGGATATACTCCGGTGTTCTTACCGCAATTCCAGTCCCTCTTTGTTGAGCACTGATAGCAATAAGATCGCAGATTTCTTCTGCATACTTTTTGTGTATAGGTGATGCCACCTTAACAATAACCTTAGCCATTGTTAGTAAAATTTAGATTGAAAAAAACGAGAAAATGCGTTGGAGAACGGTCACCGCGTAGGTGACACTAAACTATAATACAGGCCTTAGCCTGGCCGGAACTGGCCTGAAAAATCTGGGTACTATAGTGTTTGTTGTAAACAATTTTCGTTTGTCGTTATGCAAAGGTTTGATAAAAAAATCGAGCTAAAAAAATTTTTTTTGAAAAAAATTTGGAGAAACCAAAATTCCTATTCTACGTTTGCATCATCAAATCGATAAGGTATCGATTTATAAAGAAGTGCCGAGAGACAGGCTCAATGACGCACTAGCAACCCCCCGAAAATCGGAACGGTGCTAATTCCTGAAATATAAATTGATTGCTATGAGACAATTCAAAAATTTCAGCACAAAAGTATCGGGTTTCTTAACTCGAAAGTCTTCATTTATCTACTGCGCAAACGCAGGTAGGTGTTGCTGTTTCAGCTGTTGTTAATTCCTATTTGATCCATCCAGGGTTTGTGATCATCTTAAGACATGGTGCGTCCATGTCTGGAAAAATCCAGTCGTATATCTGAGATATTCAGTTACATACGATAAATCCATCTAACAATTTATTCATATCAAAAATGATTCATTCAAAAGATTGAGTGGCATTTTTCACACCAAAGAAGTTGAAAAATTGCTACTCATAAAAAAATTACAATTATGTCACAAGAATTAAAATACGAAACACTTCAACTTCACGCGGGACAAGAAATTGACGAGACGACTCGTTCGAGAGCAGTGCCGATCTATCAGACAACATCATTCACATTCAAGGATTCTGAGCACGGAGCTAATCTATTCGGACTGAAAGAATTTGGGAATATCTATACCCGAATTATGAATCCAACCACAGACGTTTTTGAAAAAAGAATTGCTGCGCTCGAGGGTGGTGTTGCCGCACTGGCAGTAGGGTCTGGACAGGCTGCTCAGTTCATAGCTCTAAACAATATTCTTGAAGCTGGAGATAATTTTATATCTACCTCGTTCCTTTACGGGGGAACTTATAATCAATTTAAGGTAGCATTCAAAAGGTTAGGCATCGAAGCTCGCTTTGCGAAAACAGATAAAGCATCGGATTTCGAAAAATTGATTGATGAAAACACAAAGGCTATTTACTTAGAAACAATCGGGAATCCAGGGTTTAACATTCCAGACTTTGAAGCGATAGCTGAGGTTGCCAAAGACTATGAAATTCCTTTAGTGGTTGATAACACATTTGGAGCAGCTGGGTTTCTTTTCCGTCCTATTGAACATGGAGCTGCGATTGTAACTGCCTCTGCTACAAAATGGATTGGTGGACACGGCACATCAATAGGAGGAGTAATAATTGACAGTGGAAATTATAACTGGGGAAATGGCAAATACCCACAATTCACAGAACCTTCTGAAGGATATCATGGGCTTAAATTTTGGGAAGTATTTGGAGAAGGTAATCCATTGGGTCTACCGAATATTGCCTTTGCAATTCGAGCCAGAGTAGAGGGGTTAAGAGATTTTGGACCAGCTCTTAGTCCATTCAATTCATTTCTTCTTTTGCAAGGACTAGAGACACTGTCTTTGAGAGTGCAGCGAACGGTAGACAATGCTCTAACTCTGGCAAATTGGTTGGAAGAACACCCTTTAGTATCTAAGGTCAATTATCCAGGATTAACGTCCAGTCCATATCATGATTTGGCCAATAAATACCTCAAAAATGGATTTGGCGGTGTACTTTCTTTTGAATTAAAAGGTGAAAAAGAAGAAACTACCCAGTTTGTTGATAACCTAAAACTGGTTAGCCATTTAGCAAATGTTGGAGATGCGAAAACATTGATCATCCAGCCTTCCGCAACCACTCATCAGCAACTTTCTGAATCCGAGCAACTGGATGCAGGGGTAGTTCCAAACCTTCTAAGAGTATCTGTTGGTATAGAACATATCGATGACATTAAATCAGATTTTGAACAAGCATTTGAAAAAGTCTATGCCGACGTTGATACAGCACATATCTGAAAAACATGGTTTTGAGGTTAAGGAACCTTTGATCCTGGAGTGTGGAAAATCACTTCGGGATCTTAGGATCCAATTCAATACTTATGGCCGGCTTAATAATGAAAAGTCCAATGTTGTTTGGGTCTTTCATGCGCTTACCGCAAATAGCAATCCACTCGAATGGTGGCCAGGGTTGATAGGTGAGGATGATTTGATAAATCCTAATGATTATTTCATTATATGTGCAAATATGCTCGGTTCATGTTATGGCAGTACAGAGCCAGAAAATTTTGAATTCCCATTGATAACAGTCAGGGATATGGTCAATGCGCACAAGCTATTGAAAGAACATTTAGGCCTAAATAAAATCAGCATAGGCATTGGAGGATCCATGGGCGGACAGCAGCTCCTAGAGTGGGCTACTCAAGAACCTGAACTATTTGAAACGATAATACCACTTGCGACTAACGCAAAACATTCGCCTTGGGGTATTGCATTCAATGAAACTCAGCGAATAGCTATCAAACATGCTTCTAACCCAGATGAAGGACTAGAAGTAGCAAGAGCAATTGCGATGCTATCATATAGAAATCAAGAAACATATGAAGCAACTCAAAAAGATGTTGACGACCGAATAAATGACTTTTCTGCATCCTCATATCAACGATATCAGGGGCAAAAACTAAGTAATCGATTTTCTCCATTTAGCTACTACTATTTATCTAAAGCAATGGATAGTCACAATGTGGGAATTAATAAAAATGGATTAGTTAATGCATTAAATAGAATTAAATCTAGAGCCATTGTAATAGGCATTGAATCTGATATTCTATTTCCTATTCACGAACAGAAATTCATTTTTGACCACATACCAGATTCCATTTTTTATCCACTTCAAAGTCTTTATGGACATGATGGATTTTTAATTGAAACAGAACAAATAAGCTCCATTTTAAAGAAAGAACTACAATGAACAAACATAAAAAAATAGGACTCTTTGGCTTCGGCACTGTCGGCAAAGGATTCTACGAAAACCTAAAAAAACAACCACATTTACCAGCTACAATTGAAAAGGTTTGTGTCAAGAGGGTTGATTTACCAAGGATTGGTCATGAGCTATATTTCACGGACAATCCGGATGAATTACTTCTAGATCCAGATATCGACATAATAGTTGAATTGATTGATGATGCAGATGCTGCAAAAAAATATGTACATACTGCTCTAAGAAATGGGAAAAACGTAATAAGTGCTAACAAAAAGATGATTGGAGAGTCTCTGAGCGAAGTAGACTTTTGGCATTCAGAATTTGAATCTACATTATTGTACGAAGCGGCAGTTGGTGGAGGAATACCAATAGTTCATGCAATTGATGGTTTTTTAAGAGATCAAGAGGTAACAAAAATTCGAGGCATCCTTAATGGGTCATCCAATTACATTTTGACACAAATGCAACAAAACAACTGGGATTTTGAAAAGGCACTTCTAGATGCCCAGAATAAAGGTTTTGCTGAACGAAATCCCACTCTGGATGTTAGTGGAGTAGACGCCTCTTATAAACTTTTGATTCTCGCTTATCACGCATTTGGAGAAGTATTTTCTATGAACAGCTTTAATGCAGAAAGTATAGAAAATGTATCTAAAGAGAACATTAAGAAAGCAAGATTGAAAGGGAAAAAGATTAAACCTGTAGCTACAATTGAGCGATTAGGAAGTGAAATTACATGCACTGTAAAACCAGAATTGGTTAGCCCTAATGATGAATTATATAGCATAGATTTTGAAAATAATGCTATAAGTGTTGATACACTCATAAGTGGAAAGCATACTGCTGCAGGGAAAGGAGCTGGGTCATTACCTACTGGATCTGCAGTTTTGGAAGATTTAAAACGTATTCTTAATGGCTTCAGCTATCAGGTAAAGAAAGAATCTAAGATTTTGATCTAGCTCATGTAAAAGTGTTAGTCACTTAATCGAAACCCCTTAGTTTACCAATAGTACACTAAGCTGTGATATCTCTTGATTTGGTATCCTACTAAATTCCGCGATTCAAATCTCATAATCGGAATATTAGAATATGTATACTAAAAAAAAGAAATTCATAGTGCTTGTTACATTGTGGCTGATTCTTATTGGAAGTTTAGGAACTAGCACTACAAAGTATGTAAACGATCCAGTTATACCTAATCCCATACTTTTCGGGCTTTTCGTTCCTCCATTAACAAATAGCAGTACTTTCGGTCATCCACTTGAGCCATTTACCAACATTTCTACAGATATGGTCACCTCCCCTCGCGGAGGTGATCTTGCCTTGATGAATACAGATGGCTCAGTTAGGTTTCTAACCAAAGAAGCAGGTTTCGGGGTACCTAGCGGAGAAGTCCAATCAGAGGAAGGGATATCCGTTAGACAACCATGTGTACACTGGGATGGATGCAAGGCTCTTTTCTCCATGGTCATCGGAGGGCCCACTGAAGCATTTGACCAATCCTACAAAGAGAACAGATGGCAGATTTGGGAGGTTACTAACTTATGTGATGTTTTAGAAGGAGCCACTCCCAACATTATTAAAGTAGAAAATCAACCCGAAGGGTATAATAATACCTCTCCTATCTATGGAATCACAGATAATGAAATATTTTTCACAAGCGACAACCCATATAATGATATGCATCACACTTATCCTCAAAGGGATAGGTATGAAAGTAGTGAAGTGCCAACAGGTATTTGGAAACTAAATAGGGAATCGGGAGTGGTCTCTCACCTTACACATGCAGCTGATGGTGACTTTGACCTAACCTTTGCCTCAGATGGTCGGCTACTTTTCATAAGATGGGCTCATGAACAACGAGATCAGCAAGCAGAAGCTAATCGATTAGGTGATTTGGGTGATCATTTTAAACCTCACAATTTCGTTAGTGAAGCCCCAGATGCAGAGATAGAAATTGCACCTCAAACTTTTGATGGTAAGCCCTTTGCTGATGAAAATGGTACTAGGTATCAATTATTTCCAGAACCCCGATCTGAATCATGGCCAGACTACGACCCAAACAAAAACACACTAAAGTTCAATGAATTTCAGATATGGGAAATACTTCCAAATGGAGAAAGAAATCAAACCATCCTGCATTCAGGGCGACATGATTTAGGTGGAGCGTATACGCAAGGGTCATTTCTTGACGATCCCAACTTTGCAACAGGATCTAGCTATTTGGAGAAATCTATTTATACCAGTAATAACGAGATGCGTCAACGCATACGTGGAGATGCCGGATTCTTTCAGGTTAATGAAGATCATAGAGAAGGAATGGGAGGAAATTTCTACTTTGTTTATTCAAGAGAATTCACATTTTTTGCAGCAGGCACTCCGCTAGCTTCCAACTTTTCAATAGGGACCAATCCAGAAGATATTGTGGTAAGAGATATTTCAGGAGCTACGGAAAACAACCAGTATGGAAGATTTAGAGATATCGTAATGATGGACGATGGGTCTTTAGTTGTATCGCATACTGATGATATATCAAATTACAATAGAGAGGAAGGAAGAGTCTATCACCTCCAACTCAACAGAATGGAGGAAGGAAGTTTTGAAAAGAATCCTTTAACCGGGGATGGTTTTGAAAAAGAAATTGTATGGTGGGGAGACAATACCGAGATTCAAAGGTTGACGGTAAAACTTATGGAGGCCCAGACAGAGCCAATTGTAGCGCGTTCAAGACCTGCCATTTTACCAACATATCAGGTTGACCCAATTGAGCAAAGTGTAATTGAGGAAGAGGGCGTCAATATAGATGAGCTTCGAGCATGGCTTATTGAAAATGACTTGGCCATGATTACTGTTAGAAATTTGACTTCTAGAGATAGGAATGATTTTCAACAGCCTTATAATTTAAGAGTGCCGGGTGGTACTTCTACAATCAGAACCGGAGATGATGGAAAAGTCTATGACATATCACACTTCCAACCTTTCGTTAGATATTTAGAACGAGGCTATCAAGGAAGGGATGGTAGACGCACATTCCCTTTACCGTTTAAAAACTCTCCATCTCACCCAAACTTAGCGAGCATTAACCCATATGATCCGGATGGGCCTGCAAACAGTATTAAAATAGAGCCCGATGGATCTGTAGCTCTATTTGTCCCTGCAACGAGGTCTCTTTCCTGGTGGACAAAGTCTCCTGAAAATGAAGAAGTGGTAGTTGAAAGACAAGATTTAACATTTGCGCCTGGAGAAATTATGACATGTCCAGGTTGCCATGGAATCAACAAATTTGATCAAGCTGGAAATGCTGAACCAACTAATAAACCAGAATCACTAAGGAAATTAATGAGGTTCTGGAAAAATCGCTATGGTCCGAATCCACTTGGTCTAAATAATGGAGAAGCACTGCAACTTTTTTCCAGCACGCCAAATCCATTCACAGAACAGACAACGATTCGCTACGGATTAATAATGAATTCAGAAATAAGTATCCAGGTCTACGATATGATGGGGAGACAAGTAAGATCATTAGAGAATGCTTATAAGACTCTTGGTGAGCATGAAATTACTTGGGATGGCAAAGACAAATATGGAAGCAGATTGAAGGATGGTATCTATATTCTCAAATTGACTAGTAAAATGGATGAGCTGTCCATTAAAGTTGTCTTGCGAGATTAAAATTTACCATATCAAGAAATAAAAAAGCCCTGTTTTTCAACAGGGCTTTTAGTTTGGTTTAAAAATTCTTATAGGTGTATCACCTCGTCGTACGCAGCAGCAGCTGCTTCCATTACAGCTTCACTCATTGTAGGGTGTGGATGAACCGTCTTGATAATTTCATGGCCAGTAGTTTCTAGCTTTCTAGCTGCAACTGCCTCAGCAATCATCTCAGTCACATTGGCACCAATCATGTGAGCACCTAGCCACTCTCCGTATTTTGCATCGAAAATTACTTTTACAAATCCGTCAGATGCGCCGGCTGCTTTTGCTTTCCCAGAAGCTGAAAAAGGGAACTTACCAACTTTAACTTCGTAACCTGCCTCTTTAGCCCCCTTCTCGGTATATCCTACTGAAGCTATTTCAGGAGAACAGTAAGTACAGCCAGGAATGTTGTTGTAGTCAAGTGGTTCTACATGCATTCCTTTAATTTTCTCTACGCAAATTATCCCTTCTGCTGAAGCTACGTGAGCTAAGGCTTGACCTTTCACGATATCACCGATGGCATATACTCCATCAATATTGGTCTTATAGTAATCATCAACTAAGACTTTGCCTTTCTCAGTCTTAACTCCTACACTCTCTAAACCAATATTTTCAACATTAGTGGCAACTCCTACAGCTGACAATACAATATCACAATCAATTTGCTCCTCACCTTTCTTCGTCTTAACAGTAACCTTGCAGCCAGCACCTTTAGTATCTACTTTGGTGACTTCTGAGCTGGTCATGATTTTCATACCAGCTTTTTTGTAAGTTCTTTCAAGCTGTTTGCTCACCTCCTCATCTTCTACTGGAACAATTCGGTCCATGAATTCAACAATTGTTACTTCAGTACCTATTGATTTATAGAAGTACGCAAATTCAACACCAATAGCACCAGAACCGACAACAACCATTTTCTTTGGTTGCTTATCTAGTACCATTGCTTCTCTGTAGCCAATTATTTTTTTACCATCTATAGGTAGATTGGGAAGTTCTCGCGCCCGTCCTCCTGTAGCAAGAATAATATGATCGGAATCATACGTAGTGATCTTACCGGCATCATCCTTCACTTCTACTTTCTTACCTTTTTTCAAAGTGCCATATCCGGCAATATGATCAATCTTGTTCTTTTTAAATAGGAACTGAATCCCTTTACTCATTCCTCCGGCAACCTCTCTACTTCTCTTAACCATGCCTGTGAAATCCGCTTTAGCATCTTTCACTTTGATCCCATAATCTTCCGCATGATTGATGTATTCAAAAACTTGAGCACTTTTTAAAAGAGCCTTGGTCGGAATACAACCCCAATTCAAACAAACACCGCCAAGCTCAGATTTTTCAACTACACCAACCTTCATTCCGAGCTGTGATGCGCGAATTGCGGCAACATATCCGCCAGGCCCACTTCCGATTACAATTAGATCATATTTTGACGCCATATCTTTTTTTGCGCAAAAATAATCTTCTTATCAGTTTTTCCCAGAGATACTAGCTGAAGATCCTGAACTATTGGAGCTTATTCCACCTGAAGAACCACTAGAAGATCCTGAACTTGATGAACTTGAACCTCTTCTAGGATTAGTGACTTTAGAACGATCGAATTGTCGTGAATTAGTCCTCTCTGGAGAAGTACGTGCCAGAAACATTAAGTTACGCTCTCTGGCCAACTCATTATCGAAATTTCTAAACCTATTTGCATTAAAGGCATAACTTCTAATATCCCTACTTCCTCCAGTACCTAGATCAACTTTAATGGTAGGTAAAATATCTCCTCTATAAAAATTGAAGACATAATCCATCATAGCGTAATTGTTCCCAGATTCATAGTAATTCTGATATAGTTCCGGACTTAGATAGAATAAATACGAATACTTCTGAGTAAACCATAAATAATAGTCAGCCCACGTTGTTAGGTGGAAGTAGTTTCCATTATGATACAAAAACTGCACTCCATAAATAGCTTTCAATGAGTCGCTATGCTCTCCAAATGCTTTAATTGTCGGGGTTGAAGAATTTTCGAATGCAACTGGACTATCCCATCTCGATGTGTTGATTAAAACCGACTGTGAATAAGATACTAATGATAAAAGTATCAGTGCTAGAGTAGTGTAAACTTTCATAATAAATAGCGTTTGGTTCTACTTGAATATAGCGAAATTCATGCCATTATATACCTTCGCATACAAATTACAGAAAATGAAACTACTAGAAGGAAAAACGGCTCTTATCACCGGAGCTTCAAAAGGCATTGGGAAATCTATCGCGGAACAATATGCTGAGCAAGGTGCCAACATAGCATTTACTTACCTATCAAGCGTAGAAAAAGGTGAAGCTCTTGAAAAAGAATTGTCAGCTAAAGGAATTAAAGCTAAAGGGTATAGGTCTGATGCTTCAGATTACGAGGCAGCTCAAGAACTCATCAATAGTGTGGTTGCTGATTTTGGATCATTGGATATCCTCATAAACAATGCTGGTATTACAAAAGACAATTTGTTGATGAGAATGGGCGAAGCAGACTGGGACGCAATCCAAAATATCAACCTCAAATCATGTTTTAACACCGTGAAAGCTGCTTGTAGAACCATGATGAAGCAAAGAAGTGGGTCGATCATAAATATGTCTTCTGTAGTCGGAGTTAAGGGTAATGCTGGTCAAGCTAACTATGCAGCTTCAAAAGCTGGAATCATTGGTTTTACCAAGTCAGTTGCTCTTGAATTAGGATCTAGAGGGATAAGATGCAATGCCATAGCTCCAGGGTTTATAGAAACTGAAATGACTGATGCTTTGGATGAAAAGACAGTTCAAAGCTGGAGAGATGCAATTCCTTTGAAAAGAGGCGGGGCACCTGAAGATGTTGCCAATGCGTGTATCTTCTTAGGGTCAGATATGTCTGCTTACATAACAGGGCAAACCATCCAAGTAGACGGAGGTATGCTTACTTAAGGTTGTAATGGACCTTTACTTTTACCATTTTCAAGAAATAATTTATTGGGGAGCAGGTGTATACCTGCTCTTTAAGTTTCTTCTCAACTATTTCGTCCATCAAGCTATGGACAGTTACATCTATAATCTTGAAAAATTTGAAGGCGTCGGTCGTTATGGAAATAGTAATCGTACACGTTCTTCACAACATTACGAACAAGGCTTCCTATACTTCTTCACTACTTGGTGGGAGATTAAGAAAAGTGATAGCAAATATTTAAAGCGAACAAAGAGACTTTCTAACTTCATCAATATTTCGTCAATATTTTTAATTGTAGGCCTAATCTTTTTCTTCTTATACATGCAGGACGCAAATCATTCTTATCGACATCTAGATAAGGATCCTTGGCAATATCTTCTTTAAAGCCAAGTACTTGTTTTGCATTCTTTTAACAAATAATTAAACTATTTTAATATTTTTTATCACTTATTTTATAATAAATAGATTAATTTTAGTGTTTTAATACCAAAACTGCTCCAATGCCTTTAAATGAACTCACCAGCACATTGGGAAGGAAGAGAGCTGCTCACCTACTTCGACGGACATGTTTTGGCGGATCTGTTTCTGAGATAGATTCCTTTGCCACACTTACTCCGGCGCAAGCTGTTGCTCAGCTTTTCAACAATGATCTTCCCGATCCAACTCTACCAGTAGATCCATTGTCTGGAACGGAATGGATTACATCTGGAAATGCACAAAGCGAAGGCTTTGAGTTGGAAAGATATTTCTTGGCTTGGCATCTTGGCCAAATGCTTGGAAATGGAATTGATGATACTGTTAAACTGCCTTATATCTTTCGAGAAAGGTTAGTATTCTTTCTACATACCCATTTTACAACAAAACGATCGGTCGTAGGTAATTCTAGAGGTCTTTACTATCAGCAAGCCCTATTTCGAATGTTCGCACTAGATGGCGAAGACATAACCATCCCAGCCGAGGATCCCGAAGATCCAGATGAAATAGTACCTAGAAACCTCAAGCAACTCACCAAAAAGTTGAGTGTAGATAACGCTATGTTGGTCTTTCTAGATGGAAGATTTAATGTAAAGGGTAGTCCAAATGAAAATTACGCGAGGGAGCTAATGGAGCTTTATTCAATTGGACGTGGATTGGAGGGAAATGTGCCTGATGCGGAATTTGATGGTGATTATTTCAACTATACCGAAGAAGATGTCCAGGTTGGAGCGCAGGTTTTATCCGGTTTTACCGTTGACCCTACATTTTCTAATATCGATACGGATACTGGAATCCCAAGAGGTGTGGTGAGAGGTGGCAATATTGCCTCGAGTCATGAAGAAGGATCCAAAACATTCAGTACCAGGCTAAACAATCAAGTGGTTACTCCAGATCCTGAGCTTCTACTCGGTGGTAATCCTACAGAAGAAAGTGTTCTGGATGAGATTAGTCAATATGTTGATATAATCTATGATCAAGCAGAAACTGCTCGGAGCATCTGTCGCGAGCTATACCGATTCTTTGTCTACCATCAAATCGATTTGACTCTGCAAGAAGATATCATTCAAGATATGGCAGATATTTTTACTACAAACGAATTCAAAATTCAACCGGTTTTAGAAGCACTACTAACCAGCGAACATTTTTTTGAAGCGGAAGCAGGTGAAGATGATAACAACTTTGGTAGCATAATCAAATCTCCTTTGGATTTAGTGTTAGGATTTATGAGGAATTTTGATCTAACACTCCCTGATTACGAAACTGAGCTTGCTGACTATTACGAATATACTGGTGCACTCCTTGGCACAATTAATATTCAAGGAATGGACTATTATGAACCTTTCGAGGTGGCAGGATATCCAGCTTATCATCAATTCCCGATCTTCAATAGAAGTTGGATTACGACTAATTATTTAGCCAATCGCTACAACTTTATACGTGGTTCTATTGTAAGTCAAGACCCGGAAATGGGTCAAGTCGATATTTTGGCATTTGTACAAGCTAATTTTTCCGGTGTTGCAGCAAATGCAAGAGATTTAGTAATTGCAGTTGCCGAATATTTCTTGCCAACATCAGAAAATCTCAGTTTCGACACACCTGATGTTGGTGAGCTTACCGTAGAACGTCTTAATTACTTCTTAACTGCCTTTCTATTTTCACCTCAGATTGATCCTGATCCTGAAGCGGCATGGACCAACCGATGGACAAATGGAATTGATATGGATACAGTAAGAAATCAATTAATAAATTTATTTAATGCGATGCTGCAATCGCCCGAATATCAACTCATGTAACCAGCTATTACAATGAAAAGAAGGAACTTTTTAAAGAAAATAGGTTTTGCAGCAGGTGCTCCAATTGCATTTCAAGGTGTCCCATTAAAACTGCTAGGATCTCATCAAGAATACCAGCAACTCGCCCAGCAAAGCACCAATGATCGAGTACTAATCATCTTACAACTTCATGGCGGTAATGATGGACTCAATACGATAATACCAATTTCAAACTATGATGAATATTACAGTAGACGAGCAAACATTGCCATTCCTTATAAAGTAGGAAATCGCACGCTTATTCCTTTGGATAGCACGGTTGCAAGTGAGGAGCAAGTAGGCCTGCACCCAGATATGCACGACTTCAAACGACTCTATGATACGGGGAAGGCAGCAATATTTCAAGGTGTGTCTTATGAGAGAAATAATGGTTCACACTTTAGAGGAAGAGATATTTGGTTTATGGGTGGTGGAGCTGATGACTACTACAGCTCAGGATGGATAGGTAGATACCTAGGCAAAGAATATGAGCCGCTTACTTATCCGACAGACTTCCCAACCGACGATATGCCAGACCCTCTAGCATTGGAAATGGGAAATGATGTCTCTCTATTATTTCACCAAGAGGGTAATATACCTACCTCCATTTCATTGGGAAGTAATCCTGGAAATTTGGCCAATCTTATTGACCAACTAGAAGGTTTTGAAGATGAAGGAATTGACCCTAGAGGCAATCCACCTGCATTTCTTAATAATTCTCCATATGGACAAGAGATGAACTGGATTTTAGGATTGGAGGATAAGTCTGAAACATACATTCGTAGATTAACCGAGATTTATGAATCTGCTTCCGAAACATCTGTTACTTATCCGGAGACATATCCCTTCAATGCTCCCGATGGTTCAAAGAGAAATCCACTGAGCAGTCAATTAAGTTTGGTTGCTCGTCTATTGGCTGGAGGAGTCAAAACAAAAGTATTTTTAGTGAAAATGGGAGGGTTTGACACTCATGCTTCACAAGTAGAGAGTTATGACCCAACTATGGGTGTTCATTCGGCTCTTCTTTATCATATTTCTTCAGCAATGGCTGCCTTTCAAAAAGATCTTCAGTCGCGAGGAATAGAGGATCGGGTACTTACGTTGACAATGTCAGAATTTGGTAGAAGAGTAGGATCTAATGGGAGTTATGGAAGTGATCATGGTACTGGAGGACCTGTTATAATGTTCGGATTGGGAGTAAAGCCAGGCATTTATGGAACCGTCCCTGATGTCTCTCAAAGTAATGTAGGTATGCAATTCGACTATAGACAGATTTATGCCAATGTGTTATTCGAGTGGATGGGTGTTGATAAATCTGTGATTGAGAATGATATTTTTTTCCAGGATTTTATTGAAGGTTCAAATCCTTTGGGCGGAAATTATGAGCCACTAGACCTGATAAAAGAGGTCATTTTAGGTGAAAAAGAATACCTCAAAAAGAATTATAGAATTGAATCTGTTTACCCTAATCCTGCATCAAATTATACTCAAGCAAAAATCTTTGTTAATAATTATCAGGATGTAAATGTTCAATTAATCAATGTAAGTGGACACATTGTTGCGCAGTCCACTCGACGGGTTGCACCAGGTGAACATACCTTTTCATTTGTACTCGACTCGCTCAGCCCAGGATTCTATTTTGTTAAAGCCAAATCAGAAATATTAGATGAAACTAAGAGACTCATCATTCGCAAGTAAGCTACTCTATTGCTTCCTATTGTTGCTTCTTGCAGGAAGCTTGCAGGCACAGAAAAAACCACCAACCAAAAACCCGCTGGAGTCATTCTTGGACACCCAGTTTTGGCTAGGCCTTAAAATGGGTATTAACTATACACAAGCATTCCCTGAGACACGAAATACAGGTTTTAGCCCGATAGATTATAATGCAGACAGTTTGCAGAAAAGCTATGATGATTTTGCATTGCCAGGTGCTCACATGGGTTTAGAAATGAATTTCTATCACAAGGGTTTTTCGGCTTCATTTCAACCTGCATATAAACGAAGTAGGTACAGGTACTCCAGCAACTTAGAATGGCAAGGGGAATCGGGCAATCGATTTCAAACTAGATACAACATTGAACAAAGATTAGATCTAATAGAGTTGCCTTTGATGATTAAGTACGACATCATTAAAAAGGGGAAGATAAGACCATTCGCAATGGTTGGCGGATTTTACTCATTTGTTGTTTCTGCGCAAAAGGACGTAAGAATTACGCAAATAGATTTTTCTTCAGGCAATCCACTCCAATCTTCTGGAGGAACAAGCACACTAGGAGTGAAAGATTCCTTCAAAAATTTTGCAGGTGTTGGCGGCGGTGTTGGCTTAAATCTTGATTACTGGAATATTCGTACGGTATTTGAAGTCAACTATAAAAGATCTCTTACTGCAGCAACGCGTCAAAATTCCGAGCAAAACGAACTTGCTTCATTGGGAGAGACTAACGATGAAATTTTCTTAAGAGATATCAGCATATCTCTGGGTTTTGTATTCCCATTCAGATTTATCGATACTCAATTCAAAGCCTATTAACCACTCAGATGTTCTCCAAGTTGAAAAATATCTCTATGAAATCAATAGTTCAATTCTTCCAGTCAGCATCAATATCCAGACCGGTGTTGATTGTACTTGTAGCAATATTAATAAATGGATGTTCAAATGATGAGCCATCGTTAAGTGAGTCTTTTTTAAAAATTTATGACGACTCGAATATTGACTTAAGTTATAGACCCATAGATGTTGTCGAGACAATAGATGGGTATATCGTTTTAAGTGGTACGGAACTTACTAATACAGACTTTATGGGCATTCGTCTTATTAAAATAGATGAAGAGGGAAATTATGTCACAGATGTAGCATTGAACGATTATGTAGTACCTGTTGGCGATATGTATTTGAATGAAGCAGACAGTAATAGCTATTTCTTTGCCATGAACCCTACATCTCTGGAAGCTGTGCTAATAGCTGTCAACCCACAGCTAGAGGTAGTGTCAGAAGCTCTTATAGGTGGAACTAATTATCCACTTTCTTCCAGTGTTCTAAGTAATGGAAATTTACTACTTCAAAGTTATGACCCTCTTTCACAAGAGACTGAAATATCAGAAATATCCTTGGAGGGAATGTATTTAGGTGGCAATCGATATTCTATCGGACCAGGTGACGATGTGGAAGAAGAGATTGTCAATCATTACCTAAATACTAATGAAAGACCGCTTCCATTTTTCTGCGGAGAGGTATCAACTGGAAATTATTATTTCAATGGATTTTACAATTACAGTTTTTCTTTAGTTTTTACAGATTTCTCCGATTCACCTAGCGGTGTCGTTCAAGGTCAATCATCAAATGCTGGAATCAGGGCAATACTCCCATTAAGTGGTAGTGATTTTGCGGTTGCAGGTTTTCAATTTGACGATAACTATCAACTAGCTAGCTCGACTCTTTCGACTGGAGGGATATCTTCTAGTGCAGATCTATATCCCGGAGATATGGCTGAATTAAAATCATATACACCAGCCAAAATCATCAGATATTCCACTGGAGCCAATTTTTCTGTTTTCGCTGCTGAAACGAAAGGAAGACAAGTACTACTTAACTTTTATTCTGAAACTGGAGAAATCAGTGGATCACATAGAATTGGATTCCTCAATCCTTTCACGTTCAAATCTGTTAAAGTTGGATCTGACAACTCGATTCTAATTCTTGGCACAACATTCGTCGCTGGACGTTTTGAGCGAATTACATTGAACAAGATTTCAGCTTCCGAAATCGCCGGAATAATCAATTAACCTCTTAAAAAATTATAATATCCTTATAGCAATGTTACTCGTATTGATTTTCTGAGATAGATTATTAATCCAGATGCACCAATTCATCTACTATCTTCGCAATCAAATCGACAATACAATTAATGGATAGAAGCTTTCTTCATTTAGAATACTCTGGCTGGTGGGTAGTACTGATAATATTAGTCTCTATTATTCTTTCCTATTTTCTTTATGCAAAAAAGAATGTACCATGGAATAGATACCAAAATTGGGTTTTGGCATCTATCAGATTTCTCGGCATTGCCGCATTACTTACGTTGCTTCTTTCACCATCCATCATAAAAATTAGCAATCGCCTGGAGGATCCCATTATCAATATTGCACTTGATAATTCTCAATCAATCATTCAAAGAACACATTCAGAAGATGAGATTTTAACATTAGTTGAAGATTTAAAAGATGAGCTTTCTGATAATGACTTTGAGGTTGTAATCACATCATTTAATGACTCTACCAACTTTAATCAGTCTACATCAAACCTTTCCAACTTAATGGATGATGTTGATGAAAAAATGGATAATAGATACTTTGCTGGGACCATTTTGCTTACTGATGGCATCTACAATCGTGGCAGCTCACCCCTTTATAAAAATTATGTGGCGCCGATTTTTTCAATCGGGCTTGGGGATACAATCCCTCCAAAAGATATCAGCATCACTAGGACGCTATATAACAAGGTTACTTTTAAGGACAATGAAAGTCCTATAGTTCTTGAAATCAGTCAAACGGGATTTGATAATAAATCTGTCAATGTTCAGCTAAGTGAAAACGGCAAAGTGATTGCTGAACAAAGCATAAGACTTAGAAATTCCTTACAAGAAATTGAATTTGTAGTTAAATCCGAAAATGAAGGTTTAAGGCATTTAGTTGCTAAAATCGATGACCAAGAGAATGAGTCTACTCTGGAAAACAACAAGTCAAATGTTTTTATGGAGGTAATTGATGGCAGACAACAGGTTTTAATTGTAGCCAACGCTCCACATCCTGATATTAAAGCCATTAGAAGTATCCTTTCGGAGACCGGAAATTATAGAACCGAAGTTTATATTCCTGAAATACATGATGAAAAACCAAGTGAAGTATTTGATGTAGTGATTTTTCATGGTGCCTTTACCTCTGGCGTGAACTACGTTCCGAAAGAGAAGCCTGGACTTTGGTACATTCTGAGCAATGAAAGCTCAATTACCTCCGTCAATAAAACACTTTCTTTTCTAAATATCGAGCGAAGAGGTTCACAGCCTGACAAAGTTGTTGGGTCATTTAACCAAAATTTCAGTAAGTATAAAATTGAAGATGTCTCAGCTTTTGAAGAATATCCGCCTATCCAAGTGCCATTTGGTAATTATAGCTTGAGCGGGCCTGTCGAAATTCTTATGTACCAAAAGCTAGGAAGTGTCAAAACACAAAAACCTTTGATGGCAGTATTCGACGATGGTTCACAGAAAAGTGCTGTACTTCTTGGTCAGAATATTTGGAAATGGAAACTTCAGGAGTCAGCATTGAATGGAAATGCCGAACAATTTGAAAATCTAATCAGAAAGACTGTTCAGTTTCTGTCCGTAAAGAATGATAAAAAACAATTCCGATTCACAACCAGAGAAAACAATTTTACTGACACTGAACCAATACTTTTCGATGCTGAAGTTTATAATGATATTTATGAGCGAACGTATAATAACACTATTGATATCGAAATCACTTCAAAAGATGGAAATCAACAGAATTTCTCTTTTACAGACTCTGAATTCAACAACACATTCAAATCTCCAACTTTCGAACCAGGCATCTATCAATATTCGGCGAGCACACAAATTGGTGACAAGAAATTGATAGATAAAGGTGAATTTTCTGTCCAAAATATTAATCCAGAATTTTTAAACCTCGCCGCAGATCATCGGATACTTAAGAACCTATCTGATAAAACCGGTGGCTCTTTTGTTGATTTTAGCAACGCCTCTCAAGTAATACAGGATATAAAAGCGAAAGATTTTAAGCCAGTAATAAAAAGTGAGGAAGACTTAATACCACTTTTTCGTGCTTGGTGGTGGTACCTAATAATTTTTATTTTATTCTCTTCAGAGTGGTTCCTAAGGAAATTCTGGGGAGGTTATTAGAAGTTAATAACAGCCCCAAAATACCCCGTTCTTAATGAGAATAAGCTATTATCCCTCTGAGTATAATCAGCATTATATTCAAACCCACGTTGATTTTTTCGATCCAAGATGTTGTTTATGCTGGCAAAAGCGATAATGTTCATTTTCTCAGAAATTGTAAATACTTTGCTCACCGACAAACCAATATTCGAGTAGTACGCAAGCCGTAATGATTCCTCTGAATAATTGGGAATGTAAACATCTAAGATTTCATCGTAATTAGCTGAGGCCACTTCCCTAGTGGTTGACCCTTGCCTAGTTACAATTGTTGTCTCAATGGTCCAAAATCGACCTGGAGAATAAGAAATATTACCACGAAAGAAATAAGAGAGATCATACGCATATATCTCACCCTCATTGCTTGCATCTAGCAAGGTGATAGATGCAGAAGTATTGATTTTTGAAGCAAATAGATAGCTAGTAAATACTTCTAGACCTCTTGAAATATATTTTTCCTTGTTCAAGGTGCCATTCTTATCAAACAAGCTTAGAGCTACTTCTAGGCCATTTATGTCCCTTTTAATGTCAATAGATTTTTGAATACTCTCTGATTCAAAAGGTTCTCCTGTATTCTCTACAAGGCTATTTTTATGATACTTCCCAACTCCCATTGTGATAGTCCATCCATCACCTGAATAAGAAACATTACCTTGACTACTTAAGTAGTCTGATATTTGATCAATAGGTACGTTTTTTCTTACTCCAACACCAATAGCGATCTTATCAGAGGCGAGATACTTTAGATAACTATATCCTTCTAGGACTTTAAGAGCTATTCCATTTGATAAGTCTAAAGTTGGATGATTCGTATTTAGCGCATAACTCAATTCATGAAAATTACCATCTATCGACGAGTTACGATAATCATAACTTAAGCCTGCTTTTAGATTGAACTTATTTCTTGTTAAGAGATAATTGGCGCTTAGAAAAAGATCTTTCTTCTGTACGTTGAAGGCCACATTTGAATACGTATAATCTCCTTGACTCGCACTCAGTCCTTTATTGATACTAATAGTGCCGTTACCCACTTGCTTTTCAAAAGAAGAAATCAAAAATCCTCTTTGCTTCTCCTGATCAAAAATTCCAGAAAAACTTGGGTGCTGAAAATTAAATTCATAACCCTCATTAACACCATATCCTAGAATTTTCCAGTTGATCCAATTATTACTTCCATACCAGTAAAGACCAAAATCGTTAGAATTAAATGATTCAATGTCTTCCAAAGCACTTTCATTTACCATTTTAATAGGACTACTCAATTGCCAATTGGTAAATAATTTGAGACTTTGCCTATCATTAATTTTCTGTTCGCGAGCATATCCGATGCTGGCCAAACTGATCGAAAGTGAATTAGCATTTCCATCAAGCACTAAATCATCCGTTTCCATAGCAATAATCCCTGATGTAACATTTCCAAACTCCAATGGAGGATTTCCGGGGAATACAGTCACCCCTTTTATAATTGCCGTATTGAATATGCTGAAAGTCCCAATGCCATTTAGTTGAGAATAACGCACACCATCATAGATGGGCACGCTATTCATAAATACGCCCGTCTCAAGCGGACTACTTCCTCTCAAACTAATGTTTGCAGATTCATCTGTGGTTGTAGCAGAAGGCAATGAGTTTACCGCTAGAATTGGATCAGCTTTTGCGGCCGGGTTAGTATAGATATCAAGCTTCTTGATTTCCATATACTTGAATTCCTCTGCGATCAATGGCTTCGCTGTAACCACCACTGTTTCAACTAAAGTCTCTATTGGCTTTAATTCTATTCTAGTACCATCTTGAATCGGAATTAGCCTTTCCTCAAAACCAATATAGGATACAATTAGAGAATCTTTTTCATCACCAGACCCTAATTCTAATTGATATTTTCCATCAATATCCGTGATAGCCCCTTTTCTCCAATTGTTCAGTAAGTAGACATGAGCACCTATTAGCCCCTCACCTTCTTCATCCACCACATGCCCCATCAGCGTTCGTTGAGAAAATAAAGAAATCGAGAAAAGCGATAGAAATATGGCTATAAAAGACCTCATGACTTTTCTAACTGTGATAAAACTGCCTTGGCCCAGTGATATTGCGGCTCCATAGAGATCGCTTTCTTCAATGTTGCTTTTGCCTCTTCTCTTTTTTTCACCTTATTGTACGCCATCGCCAAGCCCATGTGCGTGTCCATGTAAAGCCAGTTCTCTTCAGCTGTTTCATTTTCAAATAGTTCAATTGATTTTTGAAAGGCAAGAACAGCTTTCTCAGCATTCCCTCCCCACATCTCAGGTGTATATAGCTTGGAGCCACCGTATAATTTTTGTACGATCGGAGACTCAGGAGATAAACGAATAGCATCATCCATTAAAGAGGAGCTTTTCATACCGTACAGCATGCCTTTCATTGGACTGTACGCCATCACTAATCCATAGACGGAGGATAATACTGCTCTTGCCTCTCCATGAGCTTCGTCGGTATCAATAATCTCTTTGAGAAGATCTATAGTTTCATCCACATTAGCGTCAAAAGTTTCTTCATCTTTTGTGGCCATTGTATTACTCAATAGACCGTACATAGCCACAGCTTTTTCGAAACTTCTTTCTCCATATTCGCTTTCTGCTTGTCCGATGCTGCGCTCCCACATCGTTTTGCTAGCATTTAGATATGCAGCGTACTGCATTTGACTTGATGTTTGTGCTATCGACAGCCCTGCCATCAATAGCATTCCGATTGTTAGTAGTTTTTTCATTTTATTATTATTTAAAGTAGTTTATTTTATAAACCATAATTACAAAAAAATTATTCTATATATCCTTTAAGATTATTTACATAATCTTCAAATGCTTTGATTCCAACTTTTGTAATACTGCAAGTTGTGAGTGGCTTCTTGCCTTTGAAGGACTTAACCACACTGATGTACCCTGCACTAGATAATTTATCCAACTGCACGCTTAGATTACCAGCAGTTGCTCCAGTCTTTTCCTTTATAAATACAAACTCAGCAGAATCAACACCTATCAAAAGTGACATCACTGCAAGTCTCAATTGAGAATGCAATAAGGGATCTAGTTGTACAAAACCACTCATTTTTCTGCTTTTCTTAATAAATATCCTGGCACCAAATATCCAATCAATAAGCCAACTGCAGCAACCAAATACTGATCCAGAATACTTACATTAAATGCTACAATAGATGCTCCCCATAAAGATACGCCTCCAATTAGCAATGGCTTAAATCTTAGTAAAGAGCCACTTAAATATGTTCCTAATCCTGAAAAAAGGAGTATTACCGCATTCTGATTGAAAGCCAATTTGTCTGCAAAAACAAGTAGGGTAATTATCGTCACAAAAATACATGCCCAGATCGTCCCGTAAATTCTATCGTAGTGACTTACAACAGTAGCATTTCTTCCTTGCCTTGCACTATACCAAATAGTTATTGCCACAGCTGGAAATATTAATGTCCAAACTATATATGGATGATCGTAAAGCTCAAATTTCTCAAGGATGTAATGCCCAAGATTAGCAAGCATTATTACCCAGCCCCAAAGGAGGAAATAAAAACTTCCGCCCTTAGCAACATTGCGCTTAGCTTGTCCAATCATATTCGTGATTAGCTCTAAGCTCTCTTCTTTTGTTAGTTCTTTGTTACTCATGATTTTATAGATTTTACTATAAATACGATACAAAAATAAATTAGTTTATATTATAAACCAAATATTAAAAATAAAGGGTAGACATTATGCTACCCTTTATTCTATTTTTCTTTCTTATCCTGTGCTTTTGTTGCTTTCTTTTTCTTAAGCTTAATATTGAGTTCTTCTTTCTTTCCATCCCAATCTGCAACTAAGGTATCACCTTCTTGAATTTCTCCTTTAAGGATTTCCTCGGCCACCGGATCTTCAAGGTGCTTTTGTACAGCTCTAGCCAACGGTCTAGCTCCATATTGTGGGTCATAACCTTTATCAGCAAGAAACTCCTTAGCTTTCTTGGTTAATTCAATTCCATATCCTAAGTCAGTAATTCTCGAAAACAACTTACCTAAAGTGATATCGATAATCTTGAATAAATCTTCTTTCTCTAGAGAGTTGAAAATGATCACATCATCAAGTCTGTTTAAGAATTCTGGGCTGAAAGTTTTCTTCAAAGCATTCTGAATAGTAGACTTCATCATTTCATCCATGCTATCCTTTCTACTCTGTGTGGCAAAACCAATACCAGCACCAAAATCTTTAAGATCTCTAACGCCAATGTTAGAAGTCATAATAATGATCGTATTTCTGAAATCAACTTTTCTACCAAGTCCATCAGTTAATACACCATCATCTAATACCTGAAGTAATATATTAAACACATCCGGGTGCGCTTTCTCAATTTCATCAAGTAGTACAACGCTATATGGCTTTCTTCTAACTTTTTCAGTCAATTGACCACCTTCCTCATAACCTACATATCCGGGAGGCGCACCTACTAGTCTTGAAACCGAGAACTTCTCCATGTATTCACTCATGTCAATGCGGACAAGCGAATCATCTTTATCAAATAAGAAGTTGGAAAGAACCTTTGCCATCTCCGTCTTACCAACACCCGTTGGTCCTAGAAATACAAATGACCCAATAGGTTTCTTAGGATCTTTTAGTCCAACTCTTGTTCTCTGAATTGCCTTAGATAGTTTCTTGATGGCATCATTCTGTCCAATGACTTTACCCTCAAGATCTTCACCCATCGTGAGTAGTTTTTCACTCTCATTCTCCGCTATTCGTTTGGTCGGAATACCTGTCATCATAGCTATTACATCAGCTACATTATCCTCACTTACTTCATATCTCTTCGTCTTGGTTTCCTCCTCCCATCTCGCTTTTTCGTCTTCTAGCTGAGCGATTAGCTTCTTCTCTTTGTCTCGAAGCTGCGCAGCCTCCTCGTACTTCTGGCTTTTAACTACCTTATTTTTCTCTTTCTTCACATCTTCGATCTTCTCTTCCAATTCCGTAATGATCTTTGGAACATTGATATTGTTGATGTGAACACGTGCCCCTGCCTCATCCATTACATCTATTGCTTTATCCGGAAGGAAGCGATCGGAAATGTATCTATCCGATAAAGTTACACACGCTTTGATTGCATCTGGTGTATAATTTACATGGTGATGATTTTCATATTTCTCCTTAATATTTTCAAGGATTTGATGTGTCTCCTCAGGAGAGGTAGCATCTACCATTACCATCTGAAAACGACGAGCAAGCGCCCCATCTTTTTCGATATATTGTCTATACTCATCAAGTGTGGTTGCACCGATGCATTGTATCTCACCTCTTGCTAGCGCAGGCTTGAACATGTTTGAAGCATCTAATGAGCCTGAGGCACCTCCAGCTCCAACAATAGTGTGAAGCTCATCAATAAACAGAATCACCTCGGGAGATTTTTCAATCTCATTCATTACGGCTTTCATCCGCTCTTCGAATTGACCTCTATACTTTGTACCTGCCACCAATGAAGCTAAGTCCAAAGTCACAACACGCTTTCCAAACAAAATTCGAGAAACTTTTTTCTGAACTATTCTCAAAGCAAGCCCTTCAGCTATGGCTGTTTTACCCACACCAGGTTCCCCAATAAGTATTGGATTATTCTTTTTTCTTCTACTCAATACTTGAGCTACTCGTTCGATTTCTTTTTCTCGACCAATAATTGGATCGAGTTTTTCTTCTTCGGCAAGTTTTGTCAGATCCCTTCCGAAGTTATCTAAGACAGGAGTCCTTGATTTTTCATTTCCTTTCTCTTTGCCTGCACTAGATCTTCCAGATCCTCGCGGACTGCTCGAATAAAGTTCATCACCCTCATCATTTGGATCATCGGTATCTGCCGAAGACATCGGATTCTCCGTTTGATATTCAAGCATCTCCTTCACTAGATCATAATTTACTTCAAACTTCTCGAGTATTTGAGTTGCAAGATTATCTTCATCTCTTAAGATTGAAAGCAGCAAATGTTCAGTACCTATAAGTGCACTTTTGAAAATCTTTGCTTCCAAGTATGTGATTTTTAATACTTTCTCTGATTGACGAGTCAGTGGTATATTAGCTAGATTCTTGACATTGCTGGTGGCCGTCCCTTTAGTAGCTTGCTCAATTGCAGATCGTAACTCCTTCATGGATAAACCAAGCTTCTTCATTACGCTAACTGCAACACCTTCTCCTTCTCTAATCATACCTAGTAAGAGATGCTCGGTGCCAATGTAATCATGTCCTAGCCGAAGGGCCTCTTCTCTACTAAGTGAGATTACTTCTTTGACTCTATTTGAAAATTTTGCCTCTTTTGACATGCGTATCGCCTTTCGCTTTTTAGTAAAAATATAAGATATACGATGATATCCCTTAATGTAGATGAAAAAACGCGAGCAATTTCGGATTTGTTCATTATCTAATCGAAATACTTCATGTAATTCGATTTTTCTTTTCGTTAGGTCAATTTCTCAGGTATGAATTGCTCAAAATTTGTGCCGCGTTTGGTCCTTCACACATGATCAAATCCACTATGCTCAGATTTGGAACAAATGTATCACCAAAAAGCTGAGCATAGGGTGTTGGATCGTATATTTTTCGATCAGAAAACGGTTTCTTAGGATTTACTACATTCCTAAAATCATTCTCATAGTGTTTTTGAAAATCTGGGGTATAAGAAACTTCGATATCTAATTGAAGTATTTTGAAAATAAGAGTCATAAATTCAAGGCATACATCTACCAAGCCCTCTTTCTTCATTTCCCAAATACCTTTAAACTCTTCTCCGAAATATTCAAAAAAAGGAGCTTTCCCATAAGCTGAATAAAAGGCACCCCAATGATCTTTAATCCAACGTTGCGAATAATCAACCTTAACATCTTCAGTTTTATCCCTATTGGAATATTTGACAGGAATAATCAACGGCTGGATTTTGTTGGAAGTAAGAAAATATGCTCGATTCCTAAAAGTCTGTTTAGGGAATGATTCATTGACTTCAAAACAAACTTCTTGATATTGAGATAAGAGCGTGAAATACTCTAAGCTACCCAGGTAATGAGGTTCTATTATCAGCTTACTCATGAGATAATATTTACATCTCCCATACCCTCTCTAATCAGTAGTGGGGTTCCGCTGGTACAATCAATTACCGTACTGGGATGCACTTGTCCAAATCCTCCGTCAATGACTATATCCACAAGATTTTTAAAGTCATCATAAATAATCTCTGGGTCTGTGGCGTGATCATGAATTTCGTCATCATGGATAGAAGTGGTAATTATTGGATTACCTAGCTCATTTACGATTTCTCTTGGTATGTTATTATCTGGTATTCGAATTCCAACCGTTTTTTTCTTCACATTAAGAATTTTTGGAACCTTAGATGAAGATTCTAATATGAATGTATAAGGTCCAGGTAGCGCCTTCTTCATCAATTTAAACGTAGGCGTATCCAAATGCCTTGTGTATTCAGAAATGTGACTCAGATCAAAACATATAAAAGACAAGTTCAAGTGCTTCCCTTTTATCCCCTTAATTTGACGAATACGTTCAACAGCCTTCTGATTAAAAATATCACACCCCAATCCATAAACCGTGTCGGTAGGATATATAATTACTCCCCCGTTGCGAAGTACCCTTACCACCTCCTCGATTTTCCTTCTTTCAGGGTTCGCAGAATATAACTTTATAAACTCAGCAGCCATAATATTCCAAAGTTTGAATTACCTCACAAGGCTAAAATTCAAAGATTTAAAGATCAAATTACCAAAATGTTAAGCTTATCCAGTATGGATTAATTTATTTTGCGGAAAATTTAATGTCTTCTTTAGGGATGTCACCTATATATTATGACATTAGATTTTACCGAAAGACTACAAAAGAAATAAAACTGCAATGTCAGACAATACAACTATCCAAAAGCCAAATGGCAGACTAGGAATTTTAACTCCAGGAATGGGGGCGGTAGCCACTACGTTCATGGCAGGTGTACTTAGTATCCGTAAAGGACTTTCCGAACCAATCGGTTCACTAACACAAATGGGCACCATTCGCCTTGGTAAGCGAACAGAAAATAGAAACCCATTAATTAAAGATTTTGTTCCTCTTGCACCACTTGAAGATGTAGCTCTTGGTGGTTGGGATCTATTTGAGGATAACGCATACGAAGCAGCAATGCATGCTCAGGTTTTGGATAAAGATCTTTTAAATGAATTAAAAGACGAGCTTGAGCAGATCAAGCCAATGAAAGCTGTTTTTGACAAAAACTATGTCAAAAGACTTGAAGGCAGTCATGTAAAGCAGGGAGCCAACAAGATGGAATTAGCAGAGATGCTAATGGAAGATATTACCAACTTCAAAAAAGAGAATAACTGCGAACGAGTAGTCATGGTATGGTGTGGATCTACAGAGATCTATATTGAGGAAAGCGAAGTTCATTCTACAATTGAAAAATTTGAAGAGGGGCTTAGAAACAATCATCCGGACATTCCACCTAGCATGATCTATGCATATGCAGCAATCAAGATGGGTGTACCGTATGCTAATGGAGCACCTAACCTATCATGTGATGTTGATTGTCTTGTAGAATTAGCAAAACAAACAGGGGCACCTATTGCTGGTAAAGATTTTAAAACTGGTCAGACATTAATGAAGACCATATTAGCTCCTGGACTTAAGGCAAGATCTTTAGGTATTGATGGATGGTTCTCTACAAATATCCTAGGAAACAGAGATGGAGAAGTACTTGATGATCCTGACAACTTCAAAACCAAAGAAGTATCTAAACTTGGAGTGCTTGAGCAAGTTCTTGAGCCTGAACTTCACCCAACGCTTTATGGTGACCTATACCACAAGGTAAGAATCAATTATTATCCACCAAGAGGTGACGATAAAGAAGGCTGGGACAACATTGATATTAAAGGATGGTTAGGATATAAAATGCAGATTAAGGTAGATTTCCTTTGTAAGGACTCGATCTTAGCAGCGCCTTTAGTTCTTGATTTGGCGCTATTCCTTGATCTTGCTAAGAGATCGGAGATGAAAGGAATCCAAGAGTGGTTATCCTTCTATCTAAAATCTCCACAAGCGCTAAAAGGTCTTAAGCCACAGCATGACATATTTGTGCAGCTGATGAAGCTTAAAAACACGCTTCGCCATTTAGCAGGAGAAGACTTGATTACGAACTTAGGATTGGATTACTACGATTGATCAAAGTAAATTCTGATCCATCAGGTTAATGGTACTTTGAAGGTCATCTGGATTGTCAACGTCATTCCAGGTGTACCCTTCTACCAATACTGATTTTGCTTCACGACCGGCCATCAGTTTTGAAACTGATTCGGAAATTGTATACTCTTCATTGTCAAAGGATTTTTGAAATGTATTAAAAACTTCAGCCTTTAAACGAAACAACCCAGTATCATACCTATTGTAGTCAGGAATTGTTTTTCCAATTGAATCAATGAAGCCATCGCTATCTACCAATACTTTAGTAACATCATCTATATCAATGTGCTTATTTGATTCACCAGGCATATCTACTGCTAATTGCAGTGTATTTTCAAGACTTGATGACTTTTCAACGAATTCATTGACAAAGTCTGGATCAAATACGTGGTCTCCCATAGTTAAGAAGAAATCATTCATGCCATTTTTTTCAACCCATTCTTTGGCACGAAAAACTGAAAAACCATTCTCAAGATCAAACCTCTCGTTATGCAAAATGGTTATGTCTGCGTTATGGGTTTTACTGAGTAAAGGAAGTGCTGCTTGTAACTTATTCGAACCGTAGCCACTTATTATGCAAAATTTTTCAACTCCACAGGCTTTAAATATTCTGATATGGCGAGACATTAAAGTTTCACCGTTTAAAGTGACCAGACTTTTTGGGATGCCTGTATCTAATCGGGTATTTTTACCAGCAGCTAATATTACAAGGTTCAAATTGGGGATTTTTTAAAGAAATATGTCAATATTGACTTGGGATTCGATTCAAATGTCAATGTTACGAAAATGTTTCCAAGTGATATAACTAAATTTGCAAAATGGGGAAATTTTTGAGAGATCGATTTTCAAGTTTTAGACTAGCGGAGGATGCTAAAAAGAACGGGTATTATGCTTTCTTCCGAACGTTTGAGTCTAAGCAAGAGACGCAGGTAAAAGTGAACGGAAAGGATGTATTGATGTTCGGTTCTAATAGTTATTTGGGCCTTACTACACATCCTAAAGTAATCGAAGCGGCTGAAGCTGCAGTTCGTAAATATGGCTCAAGCTGTTCAGGTTCTAGATTTTTAAATGGAACCACAGACATGCACGAGCAGCTTGAAAATAACCTTGCAAAATTTCTCAATAAAGAAGAAGCGCTTGTATTCAGTACAGGATTTCAAGTAAACCTAGGTGTCTTACCTACTATCGCAAAACAAGGCGATGCATTATTACTCGACAGACTTAATCACGCCTCACTGTATGAGGGTGCTAAATTGAGTGATGCCTCCTCTGTGATTTTTAGGCATAATGACATGCAATCGCTTGAAAAGAAATTATCTCAACTGCAAGATGCTAATCATAGAATCATTGCAGTAGATGGCATATTTAGCATGGAAGGAAACATTGCAAAGCTTCCAGAAATAGTTGAGCTTGCTAAAAAGTACAACGCTTCAGTAATGAGTGACTGTGCGCATGCTATCGGAGTGCTTGGTGATCACGGAAGAGGTACCCCAGATCATTTTGGAATTTCCGACGACATTGAACTAATTGGTGGAACCTTCAGTAAATCACTCGCTTCACTTGGTGGGTTCGTTGCTGGAGATAAAGAAACAATACAGTACATCCGACATGTTGCACGCTCTCTAATATTCAGTGCAAGTATGACACCTGCTTCCACAGCAGCAACTATTGCTGCATTGGAAATCATGGAGTCTGACGATTCAAGAAGACTGAAACTCTGGGAGAACACAAATTATTCATTGAAGAGACTGAAAGAACTTGGGTTTGACACTGGATATGCTGAAACTCCTATCATTCCAATTTATATAAGAGACAATGAAAAAGCGTATAAAATGACTATGCGCTTGTTTGAAGAAGGTGTTTTTGTAAACCCGGTTGTGGCACCTGCAGTGGCACCTACAGACACTCTTATTAGATTTTCTTTAATGGCAACCCACACCATTGAGCAAATAGATATTGCAATTGATAAGATTTTAAAGGTTGCAAATGAGTTGGATGTAAAACGTCAAACTGAGGTAGCCTAGTTTGAAGGTTGCAATCACTGGGGCAAATGGCTTTTTAGGGTCTTACCTCGTAAAAGAATGCCTCAAGCAAAAGATTGAAGTGCATGCTCTTGTTAGGGCTAATGCAAATAAATCACTACTCCCTAATGACTCTACTTTCTCAATTCATGAGATTGACTATAGATCCTCACTAGAGGATCAATTCAATCATATCAAGAATGATGTCGGCGATATTGACTACTTCATTCATAATGCTGGCATGACTGTCAGTTTGGTCAATGAAGAATACTATCAAGTAAATGTTGGAATCACGACCGCAATCACTGACGCTTTGTTAGCAACTCAATTCCTTAAAAAGAAAGGCAGGTTTGTATATACATCTTCATATGCAGCTCAAGGACCGGCCTCTGTAAACAAGCCAGTCTCACATTACGGAAGAAGTAAACTTCAGGCAGAAAAGGTGATACAAGAAAAAATGTCTGACTTTTTATTGGTAAGACCAACGGCAATATATGGGGCAGGCGATGTGGCTTTCCTCCCATTGTTTAAGGGGGCAAAAATGGGGGTGTATCCAGTCACGGATAGCAGTCAGCGCATGAGTATGATACACGCAGAAGATTTAGCAAGAATGATTGTGAATGACATGCAAACTGCTCCGGGGATTCTACACTATAATGATGGAAATACCTATTTGCATCAAGACTTCATTCGTGTTTTTGAAGAGCTTCTCAACAAAAGAGTTCGAAAATTCCCATTACCGAAGTGGCTTGCTAAATTTTCAATGGGCTCATCCGACATTTGGCATAAGATTATTAATAAAAGGCCAGGAATAACTTTAGAGAAGTTTGACGAAATCTCTCAACATTGGGATCTTCACACCACAGATTTACGTCACTCTTCAGTAAAGCCTCAAATATCTTTGAAAGAAGGATTTGAAGATGCGCTGAAATATTACCAGAAAAATAAACTTATCTGATGTCGCTAGCTATCAAGGAAGTCGCCAACAAAAAAGAACTTAAGCAATTCATTAAGTTTCCTTTTGGACTTTATAAGGACAACCCATACTATGTAACACCGCTCATTGAGTTTGAAATGAGTACGCTTCTTAAAGAAAAGAATCCAGCATTCGATCATTCAGAAGCTAAATATTGGGTTGCTGAAAGGGATGGAAAAATCGTTGGAAGAATTGCAGCTATTGTATTGGATCATGAGTTGAAAGAAAAATCACTTGCTCGGTTTGGATGGATAGATTTTATAGATGACCAAGAAGTATCTAACCTACTTCTTGAAACTGCTAAATCATGGGTAGAAACAAAGGGAGCTACCGCAATCCATGGACCTATGGGCTTCACAGATCTTGATTTTGAAGGTGCCTTAGTGGAAGGATATGAAGAGTTAGCAACACAAGCTACAATCTATAATCATCCATATTACATCGATCATTATAAATCCTGGAACCTAGAAGTAGCTGCATCCTGGGTAGAACTGAGGGGTAAAGCACCAAGTAAGAATCCAGAAAAAGTTGACCGTGCAGTAAGAATTATTGAAGATCGATTTAAGGTGAAAGTGAAGAAATTCAAGAACACTAAAGAGATCTTAAAGTACGCTCCAGGTGTATTCGATGTACTAAATGAATCATACTCCAATCTCTATGGATATTATCCACTTACCCCAAAACAAATAGATTATTACGTTGAGCAATATTTTGGATTTATCCGAAAAGAATTTGTTTGCATAATAGTTAATGAGTCAGATGAGGTTGTGGGATTTGCTCTAACCCTTCCTTCACTTTCTAAAGCATTTCAAAAAGCCAAAGGATCCTTGTACCCGTTCGGATTCATCCATGTTTTAAAATCATTTTATTTCAATGATTTGGCAGACTTATTTTTAATAGCAGTCAAACCTAGGTATCAAAAATTAGGTATACATGCGCTCATTTATGATTACCTGCAAAAAATCTATGAGAAGGCTGGCATAAAATACATGGCTTCAGGGCCAATGCTGGAAGACAACAAAAACGTTCTTAATACTTGGAACGAATTCGATATAGATGTAGGTAAAATAAAGCGCAGCTGTTTCATCAAACATTTTTAAGCTGAGTTTAGTAGTTTCACAGAATGGAACTGAATGGTAAGCATGCACTGATTATTGGTGGGTCAAGTGGTATTGGTTTAGCCACTGTAAAAAAGCTAGCATCGCATGGCTGCAATCTCGTCATTATTCATAGGGATAGGAAGCAAGGTGTTCTTGATCTTGAGGAAATATGTTCAAATCTAAAGAACCAATTTGGAGTTCAAATTGAGAATTTTAACATCGATGCTACTAATCCCGAAAAGATCAATGAGTGTGTTCAGACTATTAAAGAATCCGGGATTTCAAATTTCGACACTGTGCTTCACGCGGTATCTAGAGGAAACCTCAAACCATTCGTTTCAGAAGGTCCCAAACTCACCCCTCAAGACCTTGCCTTAACTATTGAGGCCATGGGCACTAACCTCCAGGTTTGGACAAATGAGCTTCTAGAAAGAAAACTACTTACGAATGGTAGTAAAGTACTGACACTTACTTCTGAAGGAAATGATAAGTTCTGGCCTGGATATGGAGCAGTAGCACTTGCTAAATCAACACTTGAAACCCTTTCAAAATATTTAGCGATAGAACTTGCGCCTCACGGCATTACAGCAAATATTATACAGGCTGGAGTAACAGATACACCATCTTTACGACTGATCCCTGGATCAGATAAATTGATAGAAGAATCAAAGCAAAGAAATCCATTTAAACGCCTGACAACCCCAGAAGATGTAGCTAATACGATCTATTTGCTTTCTCAACCTGAGGCAAACTGGATCAATGGAGCGCTTATTCATGTAGATGGAGGTGAGCATTTGATATGAGTAATTTTGATAACATACTTCGACTTCTTCCTTATAAAGAACCTTTTCTATTTGTAGATGAAATAGAATCTCTCGATGATTATGGTGCTGTAGGTAGTTACACCATTCGAAAAGATGAATTTTATCTTGAGGGACATTTCCCGGGCAACCCAATTGTTCCTGGTGTTATATTAACAGAGATTATGTGCCAAATTGGCCTTGTCACATTGGCCATGCATCTGATGCAGTTGGATGAGAATTCTAAAGTTCTGCCAGCCTTCACCAGTGCCAATGTTGACTTCCTTTCTAAAGTTATCCCTGGCGACAAACTTATTGTTGAGTCAAAAAAAGTCTATTTTCGCTTTGGCAAGTTAAAATGTACGGTCACTTGCAAAAAAACCGACGGAACGGTGGTGGCTAAAGGAGAGCTTGCAGGAATGGTTGTAAAAGCAGAAGCGTAAATTTTGGAAAAACATAGAGTTGTAATTACTGGGCTAGGCGTTGTTGCCGCCAATGCAATTGGTGTTGACAATTATGAAAAGGCTTTAAGAGAGGGTAAGTCTGGCATAAAACATTGGGAAGAGTTAGATAAAATCAATCTCAAATGTCAGATTGGTGGAGCACCAGATTTATCATCAATCAATTTAGGTGATCATTTGCCAAGACTGCTTGCCGAAAAAATCACTAATAAAGGAATTTTATATGCTATGCTAGCAGGTGTAGAAGCCTGGAGCGATGCAGGATTAGAGCCGAATACAGAAGAAAGAGATTTTAATTCCGGGATGATTTTTGGTGCTGGAGATTTGAGCTTTGATAGTTTTATCAATAGGCCATTCCCTTCTTATCCGATCGATAATGGAGAAAGCAGAAAGTTAGGATCAAGAACCATATCCGAGTGCATGAATAGTGGTGCTGCAGCCTATCTTAATTCAATTCTGGGCGTGGGCAATCGTGTGCAATCCAATTCTTCCGCATGTATAACTGGATCTGAGGCCGTTTTGATGGGTTATGAATACTTAGCTCAAGGACGTGCAGATCGAATGATTTGCGGAAGTACTGAAGGTGATGGAAGATACATTTGGGCCGCTTTCGATGCTATGCGGGTGCTTTGTTCCAATTCAAATGATAATCCTGAATTTGGTTCACGTCCAATGAGTGATTCGTCTGCCGGTTTTGTTCCTTCCGGTGGTTCAGGGGCATTAGTTTTAGAAACACTTGAGAGTGCAAAAGCACGTGGCGCCAAAATCTATGGTGAAGTTTTAGGCGGTCATGTAAATTCTGGCGGCCAACGAAGTGGCGGTACGATGACAGCTGCTAATCCAGAAGCTGTGGTTGATTGCATAAAGAGAGCAATGCAATCCTCAGGAATTAAACCTGAAGAAATAGATTTAATTAATGGGCACCTTACTTCTACCAAAGGTGATCCAGCAGAAATAAGAAATTGGGTCAAGGCTTTAGGAAGGTCAGGGGAAGATTTTCCGTTAATAAATACGCCTAAATCAATGATTGGTCATGCAGTCGCCGGTGCCGGTTCAGTGGAGCTTATAGCCAGTGTTTTGCAGATGTCCAAGGACTTTATTCATCCGAATTTGAATGTTGAAAATATTCATCCAGAAATTTTATCAGAAATTTTTGGGGGTTGTATTCCAACGAGTTGCCAAAGCAAGGAAGTAAACACTGTAATCAAAGCCAATTTTGGTTTTGGTGACTTAAATTGCGCGCTCGTTTTAAGGAAATACAAAGAAGATGAATAGAGAAACTGTAAAAACCGACCTTATCAACATCATTAAGCCTTATCTACCTGAAAACATCATGGAAAATGAAGTTTCTGAAGATAAGCATCTAATCAATGATTTGATGATCAACTCTGCACACATTGTAGATATCGTTCTTGATATTGAGGATAAATTTGACATCATGATTGATGATGACGTTATTGGAGAAATGAACACTGTTCAGGATTCAATTGATGTTGTCTTACAAAAGGCTGCCTAATTAGTTAGACAGTTCTTTCAATAATTTCTCATCAAATTTCTTTTGTAGAAGGTTAAGAGGAATATATCCGATTGTCCATATAAGGCTAGCAATCAGGTATATTTCGAATCTTCCGAACAAAGCTGAAATTACCATCGCATTACGGTGGGTATTGCTACCGCCCAACCAAGCCCACCAGAATAATGTTCTCATATTGAGCTTAGAATAAAGTGGATCGAACTTTTCAGGCATCTCCCTTGAGAGTTCTCTCATTTTTTGTCTCTGGTCTGCAGTTCTTGTTGTAGACTTTATCTGCTTCCCTGTATAATCCAGATTTATATAGTGTATAATCTTGTGAAAGAGTTTTTCACCAGTCGGTTTTATTTCATCTCTAGTCAATGGAATAAGACCCGCGTCTGATTTTCCCACCAAATACAGGTATTCTGATTTATAAAACTCATATAGTCCAGCCTTATAACTATGAGCAATGCCTGTAGCAGCCATTAGTATCAATACCCAATATCCATATTCAGGGATCAAATAAATTGTACCTCCGATATAACAAGATATAAATACGAGGTTGTCGATTAGTCCATCAATTTGTCTACCGATCTCAGAGGATTGCCCAGTCATTCGGGCCAGCTGCCCGTCCGAACTATCCAATACTCCAGCCCAAGTGATCATAAACCCAGCCAGAGCTACTACCCATAGAATATTTTGATAATAAAATAGCCAGCCGCCTGCCACTCCAATTATCAGACTTATTATAGAAACATTGGTAGGAGTAAGCTTCAGCCATTTGGCAATTTTGGCAAAGTACAAGCCAAAAAAGCGACTGAAGTATAAGTCATACCTCTCTTCGATATCAATTAGCTTAATTGTGGAAAGAACCTCGTCTAAATGATTTTGGTACTTTCTTTTAAAGTAACCAAGCATTTTAATTGTTACGCTTAACTCTTGAGAATAATGAAATCTTGTTGTCAAACAAGAATTGCCAGATCACTTTAGAATAACTCTTATGAGCATAAAGGTTATCGTAGTGCTCACCAGCAATCTTTTTAAGCTCTGGAAGTTTCGAACCTGGAATAGTTGGAAAGTCGTGATGTTCGTTGTGATAGCCAACGTTCCAAATAAACTTATTCCACCAACCATAGTATGAATATGTCTCTTGGCCTTCCTTGTAAATAAAGTGTTCTGCGACAAAATGGCCAGAAATAGGATGCAGTCCAGTGGCTAAAGCGGTAGAAAGAGCAAGATATAGAAGACCTGGCCAGCCAGCTAAGTAATAGAATCCTACCATGCCACCAGCTTGGAATATCGCATTAATTATCTGCCATTTATCTGGCACAAGCGGATGAACAAATAGTGGTCTAACTGCATAGACTGGAATCTGAATGATTAACCAAATAAATTTTCCCAGCGGTCCCTTAAAAAATTTAGCTTCCCACCTTACTGCTAAGTCCGTATCAACCCCTTCCTTACCCTGATGCCAATGGTGTTTGGCGTGGTAGGCTTTGAAAGCCATAGCAAATGGCACAACGAGTGGTAGGTTAACTACTATCGCCAACCAATTATTTAAAGTCTTTTTCTTAAATGCGAGATCATGTGTGATTTCATGAACGGCTAAAACGATTATGTGCGTAAGCGTTGTTCCGACCAAAATCATAACCAATGCAAAAATCCATGGATTCTGAGGAAGGAAAAATATCGGAATCGATAGCTGCAATGCAGATACAAAAATTGTCTTAAAAATTAATGAAGGATCATTGCCAAATAATTTCTTAACCTCGGGGTGTGACTCCATTATCACTTTCCTTCTTTGGAAGTGAGGTTCCTTCTCTTCGCTCCAGGTAAAATCTTTTTGCTCCATATCTAACTACAAATTTAACTAATGGGGGCGTAAAATAGTTTGGGCAGCAAATCCTCCAACTTTATTCAAAAGACTCATTATAAATGAAGCTTTCCTTGTTTGAAAGGCGGAGTACTCATCAGCATCAGACACTTCATCAACCTGACTAAGCACATTCGCTTTAAAATCCGCAATTAACTCTATGTCTGTTGACACAAAAACTACTTCTTGCTCAAAATAGTAACTCACTAAATCATAGTTACTACTTCCAAAAATTAACTTCTCATCATCTATCAGAATGGCTTTCATATGGGACATTCCTGGATACTCTTTCAGCTTGAAATATCCCTTCTTCTGTTCTGATAGAATTATATTCTTAAAAATTGATTTATTATTTTCTTGTGGAGAAACTATTGTGATCTCCACATCACTGGCAGCAACTTTCCTTAACACCCCCAAGAGAGGCTCAGAAATATACGGTGAGATTATTTGAATGGACGCTTTTGCATTTTCTAAGTGCTTAAAAAAATCTTGATAGAGCCCAACACTTTTCTTGCCATTAAATAAATAAAGCTCGCCTTCATCTGTCTCAATCCTTTTTGATTGATTAGTGCCACTCCAAGTAGTATTAAAATCATGAACCAGGCTTTCCCCTAGTACCTTATCATTCAATTGGATCATCATATCATGCCACTCGAAATTGTGATCACTGAAATTGATTCCACCTAAAAAGCTGACTTCCCCATCCACAATTACCATCTTCTTATGGTTTCGAAGCGGGTATTTCTGACCAAAAAATCCTACCGGATTAGTGAATCTCACATCAATCCCAGCAGATTTTGCTTCATCTATCAGTCGAGATGTTTCTTTCACCTCATTTCTAAATGCTGTATCCTTTAAATATTTAATTGAATTGACGAAATGATCATTAATTACAACTTTAGAATAGCTGTCTATTAAGAGCCTCTTATCCTCAGCAGGACAAGACTTCATGATATCAATCAACCATTTTCCTGCATCATCGCCTTCAAAAGTCATTGCCTGGGCATAGAGGGAGTCCGTGGCACTTGAAGATACCTTTGCCAACATCTCCATGAATGCCTTTGAACCCAACAAGATTTTAGATTGTCCCAATTGCTATTTTTTCAGCAAAATTAAGAGGGTTATTGATTAATTAGGGAATTCTACCTTATCAAGATCAAAAATGAATGATCCTACTTTCATATCAATTTCGATTCTTAGAGGTAGGCGATTGGTATCATCGCTTAAAATTAATCGGCCGGTTTTCCCATCATCAAAATATTCACCTTCAGGAAAGACCAATTCCATTTCCAAAGCGCCCACTCTTCGGCCATCGTATTTGTAAGTTGTTTTTTCCGCTGGTAGCATTACAAACTCATACACATCATTCGTGAAGAATGTTCGCACTTTAATTTCATCACGGAAATCGGATCGATTACGACCCCTTAACCACATATAGGTACTCATGGCATCCAAAAAAGGAGAATCATCTTTAGCGAATTTATGATAACGCCATTTGTCAATATCTTCAATGTAAGCATCTATAGAAATGGAATCTCCATAATTGAAATAGTCATGTCTAATGTCAATTTTGTTTTTGGCTTCTAAATCCCGATCTGATTTATATGGTCTAAGTGTTTCTACTTCAATTAATGACTCCATACAGAACCTGAGCTTAGAAAAAACCCTAAACCAGCTTGCCGTCTTTATCTGAAACTGGATTTTATAGTGAGGTTTGCCATTCTTATTAGGGTATTGATAGTCAGGATCCAACCATACCACCGCATCACCAATATTAAACCACCCAAACTTCATGTTATAGGTCAATTTTTCGCCAGGTTTGAATGGATATGATTTATTTTGAGCTTGAGCATTTAGTGCTCCAGAAAGAAAGACAAAAAGTATTAGGATCTTGATCCAACCTTGTAAGATTGCTCTGAATGAAAATTGCTCTTGTATGTCCGTATGATTTTTCACGACCGGGGGGTGTTAAGTCACATATTGTAAGTTTAGCCAAGCATCTTGCAATGATAGGTCATCAAGTTAAGATCATTGCACCCAATATTAATGCCAATCTTGTTGAAGAAAAAAATGTATGCTTCTTTGGTCGCAATAGATCAGTCAACATTGGTGGTACTAAGATCGATGTAAATATCGCATTAGGTGAAGAAAAAAAAGCGTTAAAAGCATTCTTAAAGGAGGAAGATTTTGACATAATTCATTATCACACCATCTGGAATCCGCTACTCCCCTTTCAAGTCCTAAAGCATTCGAAAACTAAACAAATCGCCACATTTCATGATACTCCTAAAAGCGAATTTGTTGGTAAGTATGTGATGCCGACAGTTGCTCGTGGTGTTTTCACATTTTTGGATCAAATTATCTCTGTATCTAAAAGTCAATCCTCTTTCATTTCAAGATTTTCTAAGAGACATATTCATATTATTCCAAATGGAATTGACCTTGATGAAATAAAAGAACTTGCACCCAAAAAAAATAGTAGAGACGACGACTATTTTCAAATGTTCTTTATGGGTAGGTTAGAGCCAAGGAAGGGAGTCATGCATGCATTAATGGCTTTTCACAAGCTAAAGAAACGGTTTCCTAAGATGAAGCTTTTAATAGCTGGTGATGGTGATGGTCGAGGTGAAGTTGAAAAATATATATCAGACTTCTCATTGACAGATGTTGAACTTCTCGGCTTTGTTGATGAAAAGACGAAATATAAACTTCTAAAAGAATCAGAGATCTATTTGGCCCCCGCTTTGTATGGAGAGAGCTTTGGAATTGTCCTACTAGAAGCAATGGCGGTAGGTACACCAATTGCTGGTTATGCAAATGCAGGATACAAGAATGTGATCACAGATGTGATGAATGTTGGTTTTGCTGAACCAGGGAACCTGGACCAATTCATCTCTTCAATAGAGAATTTGATACCTTCCGAAAAAAGAGAAGTACTTGCTAAGCATGGTTTGGAAGAGGTCAAAAAGTACGATTGGGCCGAGGTTTCTAAAGAGGTGAATTCGGTATATGAGCGAGTTTAAAACTGTCACATTTCAAAAAGACGAAGAACAGCCAAAAGATACAAGGCTTATTCAAATGGGTCTCCTTCTGACTCTTGCTTTTCTTATTGCTTATATTTTTGATCCCGGTCCTTCGCGTAATATTATTCTCTTCGTTATCGTAACATGGGGACTCCTCCTGCATTTTTCAAGATACGTTTTCAATAAAGAACGCTCAAATGCTAGCCCTAAAGGTGAACTCTCAATAGGAGATGAGCATATTAAAATAGGCGAAATTGAACTTAGCTATGACAAGATCGATTTCTTGAATATCTACATAGATGGTTATGAAAATCAATATCAGGCTCTTGATTCTCAACTATTGCAAAGCAATGGAATCAATAATAGGTTACGAGTTCAATCGAATGGAAAAGTATATTTAGAGTACTTCAAATTGATCAGCGAAAACCATGTTTATGAATTAATTCAAGCGCTCAACGGACTTGAATCATCAATGAAGGAAAAGATTAAGCTTGAGAAAAATCCGAACAGATTCAACGTTTGAAGTATTCCTTCACTTTATCCATAACATAATCCATATCTTCTTCATAAAGCTCACCGATAACAGCTACTCTAAACGTCTTACTTTCAGGAATCACGCCAGGATAAATAGTGATCCCATTTTGATACAAATAGTCATGGAAGTGATTGAAGTCTAGTCCTTCTTTGTCAAGATTGATAGCTAATAAGATCTTTGATTGCTGATCTTCTGGTAAGAAGAATGTAAATCCTAGTTCTTTAAAACCATCATACAGCTTTTGCCAATTGGCCTGATAGCGTTTCCATCTATTTTCTAAACCCTCCTCCTCATGTTCTTTGATTGCTTCTAAGAACGCATAGCTAGTTTGAACTGGTGGAGTAAACCTCAGTTGATCCTTCTTTTGAAGATTATCCCACTGTTTATAAACGTCGAAATAGAATCCAGTTCCGTTCGCCTTCAATTCGTCCGTATGATCCTTGTGGAAAATAACGAAGGAAAGCCCTGCCATCCCGTGAATACACTTGTTTGAACTAGAAAAGAGGAAATCAATATTGTGAGCATCCAGGTCTATTGGATAAGCACCATAAGAACTCATTGCATCTACAATATATTTCACTCCATGTTCTTTGCAGATAGCACCAACTTCCTCCAACGGGTCCATCATCCCTGTTGATGTCTCGTGGTGTACCATTATCAGATGTGAATAATCTCCAGATTTAAGTGCTTCACTAATTTTAGTTGGTTCGGGATAATCACCAAACTCAAAAAGAGTCGAGTTTTTAATACCATATCCATCGCAGATAGCTTTCATCCTAATTCCATAAGCACCATTTGTAATGATCAATGCATGGTCATTTTTACCAAGTGCCGATACCAAACAAGCCTCCATTGCTCCAGTTCCACTAGCTCCAAAAAGTGAAACGCGATGCGTGTCTTGCCCATTTCCGACCTTCAAAATACCTTCACAGATATCATGCATTACTTGTCCAAACTCACTTTCGCGAGGACATATATCTGATACAAGTTGTGCTTCCTTCACTCTTTCAGACGTAGTAGCAGGACCCGGATTTAAAAGAATTTTTCTGTCGATTTCCTTTTTGTGAAGCATAGGTTGTTGTTTTAATAGTGAGGGATTTGACAAGGACAAAACCCCTAAATCTGAGGTTTTTAAAAGTACTAGTTACCTAAATTTTTCATGAATGCTTCTTTATTCTGCACTGGTGTAGTCGTAGGTCTACCCAAATCAGCCCTTGAAGCTTCGGTAGTTCTTATTTCTAACAAAACTGGTCCTTCGGCATTCTTAAACTCCTCCCAAACTGTTGGTAGCTCACCCATTTCCGATACTAACCAGGTCTTTTTATATCCTGATGCCTCAGCAATTTTCTGAAAGTCAATTGCAAACCCTACGGTAGCTTGCCCGCCTACGGATTCATGACAGCCGTTGTTGATCAAGATGTGTTTATAGCTTTTTGAAGGTTGATTTCCGATAATAGCTCCAGAGCCCATGTGCATAATGGTAGCTCCATCACCATCTAAACAGTAGACAGGTCTGTTTTCTTGACTCAAAGCAATACCCAAAGCAATCTGAGAAGCATGGCCCATACCACCTACAGTTAGGAAATCCTTTCCGTGACCCATATTATGCTTGGCTCTAATCTCAAAAACTTCTCTTGACGATTTTCCAGTAGTTGAAACTACAACCGCCTCATCCTCCATTTTTTGCAACATCCATTCAATTACTTCTTCACGATTAATTGTATATGGATTCTCAACTTTGGTTTGGAGCTTATACTTATCGAAAATTCCTTTTTTCACTAGCAATGCATAAGGTGCACTTGTCTGCTTCATAACCTCAAAGGCCTTTGCTAGTTGACCATCCGCTTCCTTCTCATCATCAGAAAGTACTGCATAGTCAATTTCCATTGTCTGTAGTAATTCTTCTGAAATCCTGCCTTGCTTCACATGCTGAGGTTCATCTTTAACTCCAGGCTCTCCTCTCCAGCCAATCATCAAAAGCATAGGAATAGAATACACATCACTATCAGCTAAGGAAGTGAGTGGGTTTACACAATTACCAAAACCTGAGTTTTGCATGTAAACCAAAGGTATCTTTCCTGTGGCCAGGTGATGTCCCATCGCCAAAGCAATAGCACCACCCTCATTTGCAGCAATGATGTCTGAACCTTCATCTGTGATTACAGAACAAAAATCCTTTAGTAATGAATCAGGAACACCGGTGGTAAATTCTACTCCTTGATTTCGAATTGATTTTAAAAAACTCTGAGGGTTTAGCATTATCGTAAAATTTTAAGAGTGGCCTTGAAACATTCAAGACCACTCATTATGATTTGTGATTATGTCCAATTGGAAATACTAATTGGCATTAGTTAGGAAGGATCGTTAGTATTTCTTTGATAGACATACAGAACTCATCCGCTTCCTTCGATCTTTTGTTTGTAAGTATAGATTCTGCAGTTTTCTTCATTGCAGGGAACGCAGCTCTAAGGAGGTGATTTGCATATATCACAATGCTGAATCCTGCTTCATGAAGCTCCTCTTCCGTAAACTGATTGTACGATGATGGTACTGATACCACAGGAACTTTATACTCAAATTCTTGATACCGCTTCATGAACTCCATGATCTCACTACCATCCTTATGTCTACTATGAATCATGATAGCATCAGCCCCTGCCTCTATGTAGGCCTTAGCTCGCGTCAACGCATCTTCCATTCCATGCTCTGCGATTAAGCTTTCCAATCTTGCTATTATCATGAATTCCTCAGTCACCTGAGCTTTCTTTCCAGTATTGATTTTCTCGCAGAAACCTTCTATTGTATCAAGCTCTTGCTTAACCTCTGTTCCAAAAAGTGAATTCCTTTTTAACCCTACCTTATCTTCAATAATTACTGCAGAAACACCCAATCGCTCAAGGTTTCTTACCAACATTGCAAAGTGCTCAGTAACACCTCCAGTATCCCCATCTAAAATAATTGGCTTAGTTGTTACATCCAGAATATCATTGATGGTATTAAATCGAGAGGTTCTGTCTACATATTCCGTATCAGGTTTTCCCTTGGCAGTAGAGTCCGTAAGAGAGCTCACCCACATTGCATCAAATTCACGCACTTCGTTTTCAGCATTGATTGTTGTCTGTTCAACTATCAAAGCAGAAATACCATTGTGAGCTTCCATTACTCTAGTAATATCTTTTGACTCGAGTAATCTTCTAAGCATTCTTCTTCGGATATCCGGAGTAGTCCCTACTTCCTTCATCGCCGCTCTTAGGCCAGTAGATGAAATTCCAGACGTGTAATCTGGTTCTACTAATTCACCTCCCCACTCTTCTAGAAGTTTGATTACTTTATCTCTTATGTGCTTTTGAGGTCCAGTTTTCCAATCGCTGCCATGAACAACATAATCAGGTTTCAAGGATCTAAGATTTTCCTCATAATCCAACTCTTGCTGTGGTATTACTTCATGAACTCCTTTTAAGTTTTCAAGAATCTTTTTTCTTTCATCGTATGATAGAAATGGAGTTCTACTGTATTTACTAACCGCCTTATCTGAGAGTAATCCTACTGTTACTTCACCCAAATCTCGGGCAACCTCAATGATATTTACGTGGCCATGATGAATGAGATCGGTTCCCATTCCTACATATACTTTCTTCATTTGAATAGTTAAATTTTTTGTTGGTACACTTCGAACTAGCACTCACCCAACAATCCATTTTAAGGAAATGTTAAGAATTCTGGACTTATGCTCATTTCAACGCGATTAGATTATTCTATCTTCGTGGCAAATTAAGCTCAAAGGAACGTAAACACCTTCTAAAATCTAAATAGATGACGCAAACGATTGAAACTGCTGTAATTCTGGCCGCTGGAAGGGGCACAAGGCTACAGCCTTACACTTTTGATATCCCTAAAGGATTTATGCCTGTAGGTGATGAAAGATTAATAGAAAGATCAGTGAGGCTCTTAAAAGAAAACGGCATAAAAAATGTCATCATTGGAACGGGCCATTTACATGAGCACTATGAGAAGTTTGCGCAAGAGAATGGATTAACAACATTTCTTAGCCCTGATTTTGCCACAACTGGCAGTTTTCACACGCTTATCTATGGTTCTGAAAATATAAAGGGAGATTTTTTACTTCTTGAATCAGACCTTTTGTACCATTCGGATGCAATTAAGGGACTTCTTCATCACAGCGCTCAGGATGTTATTTTAACAAGTGGGTTTACTCAATCAAATGATGAAGTCTATGTTGAAATTGTGAATGGTAATTTGAAAAACCTCTCTAAGAAAAAAGAAGAGCTTAATTCTGTAGATGCCGAGCTTGTTGGGATTTGGAAAATTTCAATGGATCTTCTTGAAAAACTAAAGCAATATCATGCTGAAACAGAAAACTCTGCTAATAAAGACTATGAGATTGCCATTGCCGAAATATCTTCTGATAACCCGGTTTCCGTGCTAAAGGTTGATGATCTTGCTTGGTGCGAAATTGATAATCAGGAACATTTGGAGAGAGCGAAAGAGGAAATATTGCCAAGGCTGGATTAATGCTTTGGCGGATGCCACAATCCAGTTGTTTGATCGCGCCAACCTCCAGTCCCAAGATACCCATACATCAATTCTAGATAGCCTTTTGTGTCTGCTGGTACAGTAACGTCAATGCCTAGGAAAGAGTCGCTAGCTAGAGGAAAAACAAGGCTTTTCGAAATGTGTTGTCGCTCGTTTGGATAATCCGCTTCTACGAACGTGCGTATAGTCTCCCCCTCATCTTCATAGAAGAAAATATCAAAATCGTATCCCTTGTAAGAGAAGTAGACTTTTGGTCCTTCGTGGTTGGCAGAAGTATCATAAAACCTCAATCCACGAGGCATCTTACCTTTCATTTTTTTGATGGATTCATAAGAACTCTCCATCATCGCAACGTCAATATCAATATCATGTGGAATGATACCACCTGAACGGTGATACCCCAAGAGAGTGCCAAAATCCAACCAATATGGTTCACCAGAATCTTTTAGCACCTGCATAGATTTACGAAACATTTCCTCCAAAATTTGGATTCGACGCTTTTGGTATTGACCGGGCAATGCGAATAAAACTACATTTGCAATCCGTTTGATGTATTGGCTCAGGCGAATCATGGAACAAAAAAAGGGAAATCAATCAATTATTCAATCATTGGATCAAAAAGACCTACAAAAGCCGATCGATTTAGTCTACACTTGGGTGGATGGTGATGATATTGAGTACAGAAAATTGGTAAATCAATACTCAGAGAAACCAATCGATCTAAACCCGGAACGTACCCGGGATATTTTTGATATGATGAAGTATAGCATACGTTCAGTTGAAAAGTATGCTCCATGGATTAATCACATTTACATTTTTACATGTAGACCTCAAAGACCTGAATGGCTAGACATTGATCATCCCAAAATCTCAATCATTCATCATGATGAAGTATTTGATCAAGCGGATATCCCCACTTTCAATTACAATGTAATCGAAAGCTATATCCACAAGATTCCCGGTTTATCGGAAGAATTCATCTATCTCAATGACGATTTCCTATTTGGGAATCAAGTGGAGCCTCAGGACTTCTATTCAAAAGATGGAAAGGTCCTGATACATGGCTCATTATTCGGTGAAAATTTTGGATGGAGAATCTATAACAAGAAAAACGATATCGTAGGAATGGGACTCATTGAACATTCTCCAATCCTAATTAAGAAAGATTGGTGGCAAGGGATGCAAGATGCTAGGCCTGACTTGATTGAAGAAATTAAATCTCACAAGTTTAGAGAAGGAACCGACGTAATGACCTACAAGCTTTATCGATGGTACACTTTAAAACATCAGTCAAAGTATGTAAAAGCCATCAAACTACCGGATCTTTTAAAGATTCACACCTTCCACAAGGTTACCAACAGCTTAAGTAAGCAACAGAAAGCTTTCAAAAAGCTTGAAAATAAATCCCCGAAATTTTATTGCTTAAATGATGATCAAGGAGACAATCCCAACCCCGAGGTTGTGGAAATAGTAAGAGATTTTTTACAAAGAAAGTATCCTGAAAAATCTAGTTTCGAATTATAGAAACTTCAGCATTCCTTCATCCACAATTTCGTTGCACCCACTGTTCTTTTCATCAAAACCTGCACGGCCTTCTGGTCTTCCTCCGGATACATTTTGTCTTCCCATATATTCTTCCAGCGACTTTGTGTAGTAATGATTGATTCTCCAGCCTATATCACTGTGCTCTTTGAGCATCGACCCTCCTTTGTACCATTTGTAATGCCACCAGTGGGCACTGTAAGCGAATCTATTGCTCGACAAAAAGTCGCCATTTCCAAGATCTTTATGATCTGAATAGTCTTCCTCTCTCTTTGTGTACGCTTTCAAAATTGGATCCTTAGGAGCGGTATCGTGTCCATTGTTGCCAAAATTGATTCTAGGGACTTTTACACCTTTTATTTTCTTAGCATCCACAGTTTTGAGCCAATCCAATAAGCTCAGTTTATCTTCTAGTGGATATAAAAATTCATCCACGTCAATTTTCATCAACCATTGGAATTCATTTCGATAGGTTTTTGCAGCATGTGCAAATCCCATGTGGTTTTTATTTCTCTGATACCATTTAGTGGCGCCATCGTATTTAGTACCATCTAAATGAGTCCAAGGGTGTCTTGTGACCACACCACTTTCTTCATATGGCTTCAAGATTTCTTTTGATTCCTCACTACCGTCTTGATCATACAAGTAAAAATGATCTACTCCTACCTTCACATGATAGTCAATCCACTCTTTCAAGTATGGATTCTCATTTTTGAAATTGGTCGCGAATGTTAAGAAATGTTTTTTACCCATGAATGAATAATTTTCGTTGGGGCGCAAAGTTATACAATGCACTCAATCGGCTATGGTTATTTGTCAATAACCTCATCCAGTACCCTCATAAATTGTGTTGCTTGATGATTGGCACCGAATGCTTCAATAAGATCTTCATTGTTTAAGAGTGCTGTTTTCCCTTTGCTGAAGTAACTACTAAACAATTCTTCTATTTTGCTTTCTTCGTTGGTTTTAGCCCAACTACCAGATTCGGTTTGATCAATCAATCTGTTTAATTCATCGTTGTCAGATACTGCCAATATTGGCTTTCTGGTATAGAGGTAATCATAAAATTTAGCTGAGACCATCCAACGAAAATCATGAACAGCGCTTAGCAGAAGTACATCCCAAGTTCGTAGATATGCGATTGTGTGATCTTGATTAATCTCTTTTTTTACGCTGACATAGTCTTCCAAATTGTACTCGAAGACTTGATCCCAAAAATCGGAATAAACACTACCTCTAACCTCAAGCTGAACCTGATCGGGGTTAAGCTTAGCTTTTTTTATGAAACTAGCGTAGCCCTTTAAGAGATATGTAGATGGGACAAACTTTCTAAACCCGCCATAGTACCCGAAGGTGAATGGCTCACTAGCTTCATTTGCCTCGCCTACCTTAAGAAGCTTATCATTGAACGCATTTCGTATGAATGTGAATTTATCTTCTATCTCTGGATAGACATTTTTATAAGTATTGCAAGCTGTCTCAGTGTTTAAGACAACTTTCGAAGCTGTGTGAAAAAAGGATTTTTCATACCTCCTTATGGCATCAGCGGTAATCTTTGGTCTCAGCTCCATTTTCTTTTCGAAGATGGTCCACGGATCCCTTAAGTCTGCCACCCAGGGGATTTCAAACTTCCGACTTAACTTCTGTGCTACCAAGAAACCAGACCATGGATCAGCATTTACCCAGATCACAGCGGGGTTCCATTTTTTTATTAGCTTTTTACCATTCCGTACTGCCGAACCTGTATCCCATAAGTACTGATCAAAAGGCGTCCAAGATTTGCTTGGTTTCTTATTCTTTGACGCAGCTTTCTTGGGGGGCGCAACCTTCTCAGGTGCGTTGGAAGGTTTTTTACTTTTAAATCCATTGGCCAGAAAGGAAATAAGCGGGCGAAATATTCCTACAAATCCATAATTAATTTCTACACCTTTTGGAATTTGCTCATTTAGCTTGAAGTCGTTCTTATCGTTAAAAGGTTTACTTGCTAATACCGCGACCTCCCAATCCTCTTGACCATGTATCCCCTGCACAAAATTTATGGCACGCTTGGTGCCAATCGTATTGTGGGGTGGAAAATAAGGAGAAATTAAAAGTACTCGCTTAGCCAAGAGTGAATGAATTTCTCACAAAGAAACAGAAATATCATAGGTAATAAAACTTCAATTGATTTGGGGGTAAATCAATTCAAATGCGACTAATCAAACATCTTTAAACTCAATTCAGTAGCTTCGCGGCACTAAGAATTTGTAATGGTAGTAATTCGAATACTTATTAAATCATCACTTCCGCTTTTTATCCTTGCGGCGGTTTCTAGTGTACTTTCTGGAGCTACCTCCACTTTGGTAATTGGAAGCATACACCAAGCGATCGAAGATGATAACTTCGTTTTGAATTCATTTTTACTTGAATTTGGAGGGTATTGGTTTCTATATGGAGCGTTTTCAATACTTGCTTCGTACGCGGTATCCAAACTAATGGAGCGCATCATTCACGATTTAAGAATTGATCTTTCCAACAAAATTATTCAGGCTCCATATGAAGAAATCGAACGAAATCAGTCTAGCTTAATACCTATACTTACTGCCGACATTGACCGAGTTGCCACACAAATACGAACATTGCCTACCGTAACTACGGGTCTGGCCACTGTGATAGGCATATTGAGTTACATGGTTTGGTACTCTCCGATTTTATCATTGTCTACCATTATACTTTTTGCGCTCGTAATACTTATCACAAAGGTTGTCTTACCTCTAATCAGGAAATACGCTTACGGGGCAAGAAGCAACTTGAACAACCTATTTGCTCATTTTGAAGGGTTGATTTTCGGAATCAAAGAGCTGGCTTTAAATAAAGACTTTTCGAAATCTTTCATCGAGGATCACATTGATCCTACGAGCAGGAAGCAAATGAAATTTTATCTTAAAGAAAGTATAGTAGCTTCCATATATAATCGATCTACGGATTTGATTCTTTTATTGGGAATGGGAGCTCTGGTAGTGATCATATTTCAAACAGGCTTTGTGACACTAGAATTTTTTGGGAAATACCTTACCCTAGTTTTATTCACCCTTGCTCCACTTTCATCTGCAACCGCATTCTTGCGAAATCTTAAAAACATCGAAGTGTCATTTAAGCACATTGAGCAGGTTGGAATTACACTAGAACCCTCCTTTCAGCATGATGACAACATCAATAACGATAAATGGAAAGACAGTGATCCTCTAATTGAACTGAAGCAGATAGAACATACTTACTATCACGCTGATGAAGACGAGCACTTCAAACTAGGCCCGATTGATCTTGGTATCAAGAAAGGAGAATCCATTTTTATCGTAGGAGGTAATGGAAGTGGTAAAACGACTCTTGCCAAAATTCTGCTTGGTCTTTACAAGAACAAAGCAGGGATCATCGAGTATAAAGGCGTAGCTGTAGATGTTAAAAACTTATCCTTTTACCGAAGCCGATTCGCTGCAGTATTTACGGACTCATATGTTTTCCAGGAATTGGATCACATCGACCATGATTTACTTGCCGAGAAAGGGCAAGAATTGATTGATCTCTTAGAGTTGGGCAAGAAGGTGAAAATTGCTGATAAAGGATTTACCACTAAGAATCTTTCCGCCGGACAGAAAAAGCGCCTTTCTCTGATAAGTGCTGTATTGGAAGATAAAGAGGTATACCTATTTGATGAGTGGGCTGCTAATCAGGACCCATACTTTAAAGAGATATTCTACAGTAAAATCATTCCACTCCTAAAGGAGAAGGGTAAAACGCTGATAGTAATCACCCATGATGATAGATATTTCCATCTATCTGACCACCTATTGAAGCTAAGAGACGGAAAGCTTTTATCATTCGAATAGTTTGTTTCTTAGAGTCACTTTAACTTAGAGCCAATCTTCAAAAACCATAATCTAACCACATCATGAAGAAATTATATAAGGTATTTCAGCTTTACTATCGTCTTGCTTTCGACGAGGATTCTTATTTCAAACATTATGGTTTTCTGAGATCTATACAGACTGATCGTCCTTTTGACAAGGACGGCAATCCATTACCATGGATGAATTATGCCATCTTGGATTTTTTTGCAGAGAAGCTAAATAAAGACTTAACACTGTTCGAATACGGGCTCGGTTTTTCTACACTTTATTTCTCTGAAAGAGTAAAATCTGTGAAGTCAATTGAGCATGATAAAACTTGGTTCAACGACATCCAAAGTAGCCTTTCTGATAAACCCAACGTTGATATCCAACTGGTAGAATTAGACAATGGATATGAGAAGGCTGTGAACACGATGAAGGACAAGTATGATATAATACTTGTAGATGGCCGGAAGAGGGTTGAATGTGCTAAAAATTCTTTTGATCAACTGAGTGATAATGGCGTATTGATCCTTGATGACAGCCAAAGAGAAAAGTATCAAAGTGCTTTTGATTTCTATGCTGAAAAAGGTTTCCGTAAACTGACCTTCACTGGTATTAAGCCAAGTGGGTTTAGAAGATATGCGTCAACGATATTTTACAGAGCAGGCAACAACTGCCTAGATATTTGAGTGACTTTTAAAAAGGTTTTACAAAAGAAACAGACGCAAAAACATTGGTTTTATCATTCCCTTCAATAAAATAGGTACTCTTTCTATTGGAAAAATTAAACTCTAAACCAAGTCTTCCTGTGCTCATCAACCTTTCGTACTGGAGTCCCATCGTCCACTCAAAGTCGTGCTGTTCCTTTCGAGAAAAGTTTGCAAAGAAATAATCGTCATCAAATCGGATTCGTTGTAGCGTTCCGCCAATCATGCTTTTCTTGAAATAGATCTTAGCATCAAACCAATCTCCATTAGATCCAGGACCAATTCCAGCTCCTAAGAGTTGTCCCCTATGTGTATAGCCATTTTTCATTACCGCATGGCTATAATATCTATTGTACTGTCTAAATAGGAAATTCTTCGGCTGTCCAAGTGTGGTATGCTCGTAGTTCAATTTGATGTCGAAGTTTGAGTATTCCAGCACTTTAATGAATCCCAATGTTATTGCTCTAGCATGATCTGGTTCAGACCTAAAAACATTTCCACCAAAATCACTTTTTGCAAACTCCATGTATGCTTCGAAACCAACTTCAGGAAATGTCCATCGCATCGTCAGCGATGCAGTTTGATCCAGGTCATCATTGCCAAAAACCGTCTCTTCAGGTGAATTAAATCTGATAGCAGAAGAGATAAAATCTTCGAAAACAAAATCTTGCCATCTTTTATAGAATACACGATTCGCACCTAGAGAAAATCCTTTCACCCATTTTGGACTGTAGCTTAGAGAAAGGGCAGTAAAGTATTGAACCGGGTTGGCTTCGGCTGGGTTACCAGTAGTAATTTCATTGTTGTAGTCAGATTCACTCATACGTCCCCAATACATTTTGCCCTCAATCTTACCAATGGAAGTAACGATTGGACGATCTGTTCCTAAATCTATGTGAGGGATCATCCCTCCACTATTACCTAATATTATATGATTACGTTGGCCAGGCCCAAATACGATATTTTGAGTAGATAGCCCAACCGTAAACCAATTAAAAACTGCTCGAACTTCTGATTGGCCCAAATGCCAGTCAAAGAAGCTATTTGGCCCAAATCTTTGAACATAATCAATAAATCCTCTGACATTAAATTGATAATTGTATTGATTTATTTCAGAACTAGCATTCTCAGCCAGTGCAAAAGAACTGTTTTGGCTCCAGTATATAATTGGAGCAAAGGTGTACCGAATACGTCCATGCCGACCTGTAAAACCGCCTTGCGCTTGCATTGTCAGTCCCTTTCCCTGCCATACAGCACCATCATTGTAACTTCGAGAATAGTTGGTATTCACTGAACTCTTCACTCTGGCGGGTAGAAGTTGAAATGATTTTTTTTCCTCCTTCACAGTCAGCAAATAATCACTCCATGGGTTCCATGTAAGACTATCTCTCTGATAACTATTTACAATTGAAGGATGAATCCCTATTCGCTGATCCATTTGTGGATTTTTCAACTCCAACATTTTGTAATAATCCAAGAGCATATCATTTGGATCAAGGACCTGTCCTGTCACTGTATTAAAAATGGTAAGGACAATTACAATCGAAATGTTCTTTTTCAAATTCATACTACTCGTTTGATTCAGAGTCGAAATTTATTCAGATGCTAATTTCAGCTAAAATCTTTAGATAGAAACGCTTCAAATAGATTCTTAATGCACAAATAAAGAAGCATTTTACATTTTAAGCATTCATTACAACTTGCGTACCTTTGGCATGGTTTTATATATAAGAGATTCAAAAATTTTAAAAATGACTCGTTTACTCCAGCTGGTACTACTAGCAACATTAATATTTGGCTGTTCTAGTCCTCAAAAAAATAAAGAGGAAGCAAAAGAAGAGGAGACTGCAGAGGTGAATGAAGCTGATACAAGTGAAGTAGAAGCTGAACCAGCAATCCAATATGAGGGCGATCAGTATAAGCTAGTTATCAGACATGTAGACAACAGAGTAATAGCATACATTAATGATTCTACCATCTTCGACACAGGAACCGTATATGGTGAGTATAATGTAACCATTGACCTCACACCATATGTGAATGAAGATAAGAACGATTTGAAAGTAGAGCTCTATAACGGTAAGCCCCCATACGACACTCACAGCCCTAGTTGGATGATTGTTTATGATTTGTTCATAAATGATGAATTAGTGGAATTCGTGAGGGAAGAAAAAAATGACGGCAAAGTGGGTCTGGTTTTTACAGAAAGTCACGATTTGAGTGATCTTTGGTGATATCCACAATTTCTTGGAATTAATTTCTAACTTAGAAGTGTGTTGAATTTGCTCAGATACTGAGAGAAACCCAATACACAGATACTACCAATGTTAGGAATTGATATAGTAGACCTTAAAGACCCATCATTCAAAGAGCGCAATGAAAGGACGCTTGATCTCATAAAGAATGAAGGAGATACTCACCTGGATCATCCATATTTGTTTTGGTTGTTATGGTCTGCTAAGGAGGCCGTTTTTAAGTGCAGAAGAGAGCCCATCAATTTTTCGCCGACTAAAATTCCGATTCAACTTTCAATACAAAATGACAAGGTTTCATTTAAATCTGATGATCTAGCAGGGAGTATCATAATTGAAGATGAATATATCTTGGCGATTTGTGGCGATTTGACAGACATAGAACATCACATTTTTATCAAGGATAATGATAATTGGAGTGAAAGTATCCGGTTCATGATCATCGAATATTTCAGGGAATTGGGCCATGATTATCACATCGGATCAGATGATTTAAACCTACCAATCATTGAGCCTTCTAAAAAAGAGATATCCATTTCTCATCACGGCCGTTATGGAGCTGTAGCATTCTCGAAAAGTCTGCTTTAGTACAAGGTCCCCATATTATTTTTGCACGCATGCGTAAAAAATACTTCATCGCCATATTTCTCGTGGTTTTCACCATGATGTTATCCTCATTTGCATTCTATACGTATCAGATCATTTATACGCCAAATGTTCTTGTAGAAGAACAAGACAGATACTTTGATATCCCAAGAGGAACAACATTCAAACAATTGCAGGATAAGCTTGCCAAAGAGCGTATTGTAAATGATTTGGTTTCATTCAGCTTCTTAGCTAAACTGAAGGACTTAGACACCAATGTCAAAAATGGCATGTATTTGATCAAGTCGAATATGACCAATATCGAGCTAATTAATTTGCTAAGGTCAGGGTCGCAAACTCCTGTCTCATTGACATTTTCAAATGCTCGATTGTTGGAACAATTACCAAAGATTCTTACAAAAAGCCTGGAGATAGATTCTGCTGAGCTAGCTCCGATATTGCTCAATGATTCTACCGCTGCATACTATGGATTCACTAAGGAGACTTTTATCAGCATGTTTATCCCAAATACCTATGAAGTCTATTGGACATTAACACCTAAGACATTACTGGATAGAATGAAACGGGAGTACGATAATTTTTGGACGGAAGAAAGAAAGCAAAAAGCTGAAGAACTAGGTATGACGCAAATGGAAGTATCTACCTTGGCTTCAATCGTGCAAGGAGAAACTAATAAGATGGATGAAGCACCGGCAATCGCTGGGGTTTACATTAACAGATTGAATAGAAGAATCCCACTACAAGCAGACCCAACACTCGTTTATGCAATCGGCGACTTTAGCATTCGAAGAATTTTAAATAAGGATAAGGAATTTGAATCCCCTTACAACACTTATAAATATTATGGACTACCTCCCGGGCCAATCAACATGCCAAGTATTCCGGCATTGGATGCAGTCTTGAATTACGATGAACATAAGTACCTTTATTTCTGTGCAAATGCAGACTTTTCTGGCTATCATGTCTTTGCTAAAACGCTCAGTCAGCATAACATTAATGCGAGAAGGTTCCAACGAGCACTTAACCTACAAAGGATTTACAGATAATGTACACTCACGAAACGCAAATTAGGGTTCGATATGCAGATACTGATAAGATGGGATTTGCCTACTATGGCAACTATCCTAAATATTACGAAATCGCACGTGTAGAAGGGTTTAGGGCACTGGGATTCCCGTACAAGGAAATGGAAGATGGTGGTATTGGAATGCCTGTTCTTAGCATGAGTGTTAAATATCATGGACCGGCAAAGTATGACGACTTACTTACAGTCAAACTAATTATTCCAGAGATGCCCAGAGCGAGAATGTCATTTCTTTATGAAATCAGAAATGAAGAAGGAACGTTAATCAACACAGGTGAAACAATACTGGCATTTATGAATATGGAAACCGGTAGGCCGGTAAAAATGCCTGAGAGAATGAAAGAATCCATTGCTCCATTTTTTGAGTAGGCTTAATTTTCATCGAGACCTCCATCCAGCACCAAATCATTGGTATCAAGATTTAGTTTCGAAAGAAATTCCTTAGGGCTCATCTTGGTGATCTTTTTGCACTCTCTGATGAAATGTGATTGATCATAGTAGCCAAACTGCAGTGCATCGATAAACTTATACCCCTCTGTATTTTTCAGATACTTTGCCGACTCACCAAACCTCAATATGCCCATTAATTTCTTTGGAGGCATACCAAACACCTTTTTTGTCAATCTTTCTAGGCTCTTTATGGTCATGTGATTATTTTCTGCTATTTGATCCACCTTCATGTTGGAGGTTGATTCAGCAACCATAGAATTTAATACAGCTTCTAATCGTGTGTCAACAGCATTAAAATCATTGTTTTCCAATAAGATCTCGTCTATAGTATCAGCAAAATTCTCTTCATCTGAATAATCAAATGTTCGAATTTTCTCCATGCCAGCTGCCCCCAGAAAGCTTTCAACCGAAAAAGATTTCCAATCTGAAATCACACCTTTAAATTTTGGCAGACTTAGAGACTGGGCCTTTAACTTGATGTTAAAGCATTTTACATTTTTAGGAATGAAATAGGCAGAAACCTGACTTCCCATTGGAAAAACACCGATATGCTCGGAAGCAAAAAAAGTAGCTTTTTCCGGGTCAAAAATCTCAAACGACCCACCTATTATTACGAAACACTCCAACGTGCCAGTAGGAATAGCTTTTACTAGCAATGGTCCGTCAACATCAAAGTACTGGTACTTGGAGACATAATTCTTCAGTACCTCATTTTTAGGTTCTATTTCAACGACTTTCAATTTTGTCTATTTTGTACAATGATGGCATCATCCCAAGGGATAGTTTCGCAAAAACTCAAAATTAAAGAAACATGAATCTACGACTCATTAAACACATATTCATAGCCTCATTCATTTTAGGAGCTTGTTCTATTGAAAACGGCACATCTGCTATGGATAATCCTCAAACTGGCCCTTGTGATTGCGACAAGACTTTTGAAGAACTGGTCATGAAGTTGGAATCCAATTATGTTGCCTTGGCACTTACCAAGGACACAGAAAAACTTAAAAAATATGATGAATTGAAAAAAGACTATTCATCAAAAGTCAAAGAAGTTAGCGCTTCACAATGCACGAAATTCCTAAACGACTTCCTATCGTTTTTTGAAGATGGACATCTTTACGCAGCAGAATATCCTAAACTAGATTCGTTAGAACTATCTCGATCCAAAGACTTCCTTATCAAGCAAATGAAAGGATTCGAGGAGATTGCACAAATGAAGAATCAATCCTCCGCAACAATTCTTGGATATTGGTCTGATGGTGAATCTATCTTTAAAATAGTTGAGAATGGGACATATTACGATGCCTATTTGGTCAAAAGCAATCGAGAGAATGTCGACGTAGGAAGTTTGAAAGCCAGATTATCACAAACAGATCAGGCTTATGAAGGCAGCTACTTCCAATATAATTACAATGCTCGATATGTCAGGGCTAGCGTATTGAAAGAGGCAAGTAAGTTGAGCATGGGGAGCGTAACATGGGTAAGAACTGATGATACAACCATACCTTCCAATATTCTTAGTCCAACCATTAAAAAGCTAGACGAAAAAAACACACTTCTAACAATTCCATCTTTTCTCGTTGACTACAATGAATTTCAAGATTTTCTTAAAGAGAACAAGAGTCTTTTAAATTCAACTAAGCATTTGATCATCGATATCAGAGGCAATACTGGAGGCAATGCGATCTACTTTCCACTGATAAAATTGTTTGCTACTAAGGCTTATAAATCAAAACAGGGCTTTGTAATCACCTCGGAAGATAATCGAGCATATTTTGAAAGGCTCAAGGGCTTTGGTTCTTCGAAGGTGTACACTCCGGTTCTAAACAGAATGACAAAAAATGGAGAGGTCGTTGACGGACCGGATTACCCGGAAAGAAGTTTCAAACGAGGTAAAGCTGATATTGAACGAGTTTCCATTTTAATGGATAATGGCAGCGCAAGTGCATCAGAGTCGTTCGTTTTACATGCGAAAGGATCAAGCGATTTGGTTACAACTTTTGGATCGCCATCCAGGGGCATGATCGATTTTACTAGTGTGAATTCCATTCTTTTAAAAAATTCGGGAAGTCAGAATATCTACTTTGGGTACCCCACCGGGACTTTGAATAAGGATGTGATGGAGAAGGGCTTCAACAAAACAGGCATTATTCCTGACGTTCCTATTCAGGATGATACTGAAAAAATTCAGTTCGTTGTGGATTACAATGAATAGCAGCTTATAATTTTAAAAGAGTCTTCAAAATCTGTTTGCGAGTTTAACGGAAAAGTTTACTTTTGCGATCCGATTTTTGCGGCTTACGCGAAATCGATAGCAGAGACTCAGAGGCGTGGCAGAGTGGTCGAATGCGGTGGTCTTGAAAACCATTGTACCGCGAGGTACCGGGGGTTCGAATCCCTCCGCCTCTGCAAGTAATTACCCAGCACAGTGTGCTGGGTTTTTTGTTTTCTGGGCGACTGTGCTTGCACAGAGGAGTATCAGAAAATAAAAAATCGAACGGAGTGAAAGTAATTACTTGCGCAAGATCCCTAAAAGGGATCATGAAATAATCCCTCCGCTTCTGCAAACGAAAGCCCTGATGTTTCCATCAGGGCTTTTTTTCATTTAGAGCGTATGATGCTTGCATCATAAAGCGAATAAATGAAAAAAGGTGTAAAATGAGCGAAGTGAATAAAAGCTTTCGTTTGCGCAAGATTCCCAATCGGGATCATGCAATAATCTCAACCTTAAACTCGTTTGTAGCATTCTTAATGCTTTCAATTGTTACACTTTTCAATGTTTCATTTATTTATCAAAATAACTATCCATTTTAATGGCAAATCTTGCTGTTTCGGTAGCTGGTTTGATATCCATACTTTCGCTAAGTGAGTCTGATACAAGGTCGATTGAGTCCTTCATTGCCCAAGCAAACGCCTGAGGGAAAAAAAGTCCCAGTCCTGCAAACCCCAGCATTCTTGCTCCCTTTTTTAAGTATTTTCGATACTTATTTTTCAATTCTGAATCTACCAATGTAGCATAGTTTCTTAGAACCGGCTCTACTCTAGTTATAATAAGATTAGTTGCTTCACGATTAATGTTTTCTTCTGAAATGTTATCGTTTAACATCGATCTAAGTGATTCTGTCATAGTCAACAATTCCGCCCTCAATGGATCAAAATGATAGCTTAACATACTTTTAAGTTCAACAATTTCTGCCAAGTGAAGAGACGAAATATCCGGAAGAATTCTAGTACTAACTAGCTGTTTTTGGATTATATCAACCGCCTTGTAAGGGCTCCAATAATCCCCGACTGCTTTCCCAGTTGAGTCAACAATCACATTGCAATCAGCAGCTATTTCTTCAATTGAAGCTTCAATACTAGAGCTTGGCTTAAGTTTTGTAAAAGAGTTTATATTAATATTTAATTCACTAAAGGCATCAGATAATCTTAAATGCACAAGAAAGTTGAGAATCACTGTCTTCAAAACATTTGCATCATACTCCTGTGAACTATTCAAACTATTTTGTCTTTTTAGTTCTCGTTCATAAAAATTGAATAACTCTTTAAAATAAATAGATTCTTCTCTGTAGTTACCCCTATCAAACTCCACTTTACTTGCTTTGGTCAAGAGTTCAATATGGTCCTCCATATTGGCTGAGCTATTTTCATAAAGAGTATGCAATGCCAAAGCCGAATAAAGAGAATCTGTAGAAACCCAGTTACATTGATCTGAGTAAAAAATCTGATTAAGCACCTCATCATTCACTAAGGCATCCGAAGTTTTGACTAACGATTTCCATTTTAGATCCATTCTTCTAATATAGAAAAACCGCTAGGTACGTCCCAATATGCTATTCAGATCGTCGTTATCAAATTATTTTCTCAAATCAATAAGTGCAGAGTTACCATAAGGTACCATGGATGTCATGCGGTAAGGCATGATGATCATATACATCTACAACTCTAATTCATATTTGCTAAGATGTTAGCAGGAAGTAAATAACAAGGACTAGGCCTAGTAAGATTAGAAGCATCACTTTCGTGCGTGATTGATTCTTTCTTCTGCGATCATAGGAATCCCGAAAGGAATCAAAATCTCTTTGCTCCCTCATTTGACTTCTGAATAAGTTTCTTCTCGCTCTAAAGTCTCGCTTTGTCATCTTCCTTTATCAAACGTTTCTTCAGCTTATCTAATAAACGGTATAACCGCATTTTGGTAGCACTTACCCCGATACCCATCAAGGCACTTATCTCTTCGAAGCTACACATCTCGAAGAATTTCAACTCCAATAACCTTAAATCATCTTCAGGAAGATCGTCCAGAAGATCAATAAGTGATTGCATATAATCTGGTTTAGGAAACTCAGTGATCTCTTCCCAACAATTCAATTTATCCTCCTCAATAACGAATATTGGTTTGGTCTCTCTGTAATGTTTCCTTAATTCATTCTGAGCTATTCTAAACAGCCATGCACCAAATGGCTTTCCCTGCCATTCGTACTTGTTGAGATTGTCAAGAGACTTGAAAAATGTAGTGGAACATAAATCTGCACTCAAGGCTTCATCATCTGTCCGACGAACAAAAAACCTAAAAAGTGAATCGTAATATTTTTCATACAAAGGCTTGAATGAAGCAATATCCTTCTTGGATTTTTCAATCCAGATTCGCTCTTGCTCGATATCAGCATTCAAGTCCAGCATTCAAAGTGTTTTACATATCAATCCAAAAATTCTGCCAAGTCACATGTGACTATTCTCAAAACACGGATTGTATAAGAAAAAATGATCAGATTAAAGAAGCCTAAATCGGAACCCAAAGTGTCTGCCGGATCAATGGCAGATATCGCATTTCTTTTGTTGATATTCTTTTTGGTAGCCACCACATTAATGCAAGACAAAGGCCTCATGTTGCAACTGCCACCGGATGTCCCTCCAACAGAAACACCAATCAATGAACGAAACCTTTTCAAGATTAGAATTAACTCAAAAAACCAGTTTCTAATTGAAGAAAAGGTTGTTGATGATCTACATAATCTAAAAGAGGAAATCATGGATTTCGTTTTGAATCCAAATGCAAATCCTTCACTTGCTGAATCTCCAAAAGATGCCATCATTTCGATCAAAACGCAGCGAGGAACATCTTATGCGAATTTCATAGATGTATTGGATGAAGTGAAAGAAGCTTACTATACCATGTATGGAGAGAGAGTTGGTCTTTCATCAGAAGAATTTAGAGCACTTGACAAGAAGAACCCATCGCAAAACGAGCTTTATCTAACCGCACGAGCGGGTCTTCCTATGAACATATCCATTGCAGAACCTGATAAAATCAATTAATTATGAGACTTAAGAAAAGATCGAAAGCAGACACAGAAATTTCGACTGCCTCCATGCCAGATATTGTATTTCTCTTACTCTTCTTCTTTATGGTTTCTGCTACCATCAAGACAGAAGATGAAAAGCTAAAAGTCACCATTCCTAAAGCACAAGCAATCACGAAAGTGGAAAAGAAATTTCTCATCCGTGAGTTACATGTCGGTTTCCCCAAGAACCAAAAGTTGGGGGCAGCTCCAAAAATTTCAGCTGATGGAAAATTGCTTGAATTGAACGCACTCGGTAATTGGGTTCAAGAACAGAAAACAAGTTTGGGAGAGGCTTACAGTGATCAAATGATTGTTCTCCTTCGTGCCCATGAAGATGTTGACATGGGTATTATTGGAGACATCCAAAGTGAATTGAGAAAAAACAATGCAAGAAAAATATTGTATCGGACACTGGAAGAGAGCTGATTGAATTAGATTAAGGTATTGATATTGTGATTGCAAGATATTCCATACTATTTCTTTTTTGTTTGTTGATTGGTTCTGCTAATGCACAACAGAATGGTTTTGACTCTTTAATCGCAGCATTTGGCCCACGAGTGGGTCCAATGTATAAAGACACATTAAAACCCCCTCCAACAATATATAGAGGTGAAGATTTTGATATCCTCTTATCTGATTCAATCTATGGTTTTAAAACAAGGATTCATAAGATCTACAATCCTGAATCTGAAGATGAATACCCACTTTCATCATCTGTCCTTTTCAAGGAAAGAATGATATCACTATTCGAACCAGGTCAATTCAGGTGCTATACATTGTTTGATTTTCAAAGAGATTTAGAATTCGAAAAAAAACTCAATCAAAAGAAATTCAAATCTCATTGGCTAATAGACGAAAAGCTTTATGCCAAGTCTGGTGGGTCATATTGGTATTTTGAAAACGAACAGTGGAATAAGTCAAAAAAACTGCCACTTAAAGACAAAACTTCGTTTGGAGCTTTGCGCCTCCTCTATTCTAATGATGAATTTATTATCACTGGAGATTGTCATGGGGAATGGGGTGGAACAATATATTTCTATGATAGAGAGTCACGAGAAACCTATATAACTGCTGCAACATGTGCCAATACAGTTACAAGAAGTGACAAGGGTTTTGAAGTGCTTTCACATCTTGGGCATGGTGGTGGTTCTGCGGATCTATCCTTAATAAGTGACCCAAGAAAACTGCCAAAGCTTGCAGATCAAACTGAACAACGTCTGAGAGAGATTAATGCTGTTGGTTATGTAGACTCTACAAATCATGTCAAGACCAGTTTTGATTTCTATTGGATTCAAATATTCTCTCGATTTAAGTGGAATGATAGATATCTGTACATAGTAAACTGGATGGAAAGAACCTTCCTTGCAGAGATCGAAAGTAGAGAGGTAAGTATTGTAGACCCTTTATTCAATTCAGACCTATATACACATGATCCGATTACAACCCAAACAAACAATGGCTTGGTAATTATGAGTGTAGACTATTACATCTGGACTGGACAGAATAAAGAGGTTTCAGTTATTCTTTTCGATGGCAATACTTTTCATAAAGTGGAGTGGTATGATAAGCTCTATTGATTTGAAATTTTTAAAATATGCAAAATTCCTTGTCATTAAAATCTGAAAGTGGATCGGCTGACTTAAAAAAGGTGTTTAACTAAATAGCATAACTGTATCAGCTGCATCTAATTCGAATACAAAAATTGAAGCTTTACTAGGAATGTAATCAATTAAGCTACTTTCCAATATTAAGTTCGCTGTAGAATCTTGAGAGGCTGACTCTTTCAGCTTTGACTTCTTAATGCCCAAGGCTTTGCTTGCAATTTCCTTAGCTTTATTCATGCCATGAAAGTTGCTATTAAATGATTTTTTATCATGCTTACTTCCATCCTTGTTCCATGCTACTTGTTTGTTCTTGGCATTAATATGCTTATCTCGAGCAATATGAACATGATCCAGTCCTTTTGAGCTGTGGGCTTTATCAAACCTAATTTTATATCCTTTGTAACCTGAGTCATCCCATTTCCCTTCATCGACTCTTTGATTTAGATGCATAAAATCTCCAAGCACCATGATATGAGGTGGGTTTGTGAATTCTTCAAAACTTTCCATATAGAAATTTTGAACCTCCTCTTCCAATAATTTCTTTAAACTTTTCATACTATCTCAAATTTGAGCCAATTAAAATTATGTGCTTTAAAACGAAATAACATACCGTTAATCAATATATTAAAGCTAATTGCTTATTAAGCATCCCCTCCACAATCTACTTTTTTGCTTTAACTGCAATCTCCATCAATCACTTCAACTCCACCAACCATTAAATCAATACCTCTAAGGCCAAAGTCTATGCCCTTACCCCCTCTAACCAAGGGGACAAGGTATTATTTTAGGGATACAAAGCGTCGATTTATGCCGAGGAAGGATCTGTCCAACGCTTAGAAGAGTTAAATCATCAGCTTGAAGCATTAATTCAATGCTTCGAAGCACTTCGGTAAGAGATAAATAGACTATTCCGCCCCAGCAGCCACGCCTGCACTTGGAAAGCTTTGCTTCATTTGGGCCAGCTGTTCTGAAGTGCAAAGGTTCGTTTCGTTCAAAAAGTAGAAAATGTACTTTCCAAACATGGGATTCACTTGCATCTCTGACACGCTGGAAAGACCACTTACAATTTTTTCAACATCTTCTTCTAGATGAGTGCTCATTCCCAAGAATGAAGGAAGGTTATACTCGATTGCCAAACGAAGAAACCTTATTTCGATATTAGCTGGATCTTCTTCAACGGCCGCTTCCATTTGCTTATCATATTTCATCACTTGCTTAAGCTTGGAAAATGGATTCCACACTACTTGTGCGAGTAACGCCTCAGATACTGCTTGATAGGCCTTTATTGTAGATGAAGGGTTTTCTACGTCTTTAAGAAAATCATAGAAACTACGAGAATCGTCAGGGTTTAATACGACCGCATGAAATTCTGAACGTATTTCACTCAAATCCTGAGCCGATACAGTCAGAGCAATCGCAATGGATAATATGCCTACTACAATTCTCACAGTTATAGTAACTGGAGAATGTCAAAAAGTGTTTTACGAAAAAACTATATAGTCTTCAAATTGACTTTTAGTCAATGCTGAATTCGTCAGCATCTGACTGGAATGGGAAGTCTTCCCGATACTTCTGAAGATCTTCAGCGGATAGAGCTACCGTTAAAATTTCTTCTTTTCCATCAGAAAAAGTCAATTCTTCACCCTTAGGTGTATAAACTGCAGAGTGTCCGTTATAATTCTTATCGACTCCATCTACTCCTACCCTGTTTACACCCAAACCATATGACAAATTCTCTATGGCTCTGGCTTTTAGAAGAGCATCCCACGCATTGATTCGGGTATCTGGCCAATTTGCTACGTATAACAAAAGATCATATTCGTACAATTGACCCTCTAATCTTCGAGACCTTGCCCAAACTGGAAACCTCAGATCGTAGCAGATCAATGGATGTATATTCCAGCCTTTATAATTCAGAATCAGCCGTTCATTTCCAGGAACATAGGTTTCGCCTTCTGCTGCGAGATTAAACAAATGCTTTTTGTCATACTGCTGAGAAGATCCATCCGGAAAGACGAAATACAGTCGATTGTAATAGTTGCCCTTATCTTTTACGATGTAACTACCCGTCACCGCGACTTTGAGCTGGGTTGCCATCTGCCGCATCCATTTAAAGGTCTTTCCTCCAGGTGGCTCCGCTAAGTGTTCAGCGTTCATGGAAAATCCTGTGGTAAACATTTCCGGCAACACAACTAGATCAGTTTGATCGACAGACCACATCAACTCTTCAAACATGGCTAGATTGGCGTCAATTTCTTCCCAATGCAGGTCTGCTTGAATCAGTGAGACGGTAAGATCTTTCATTAGCGAGGAATTTTTACTCGATACTCTGCGTCTGTTTTTCCTTTGCTAATATTCGCAAGCTTCCCTTTTATCAATCTCTTTTTAAAAGGTGTCAAGTAGTCTGTGAATAGCTTTCCTTCGATATGATCGTATTCATGCTGAATAACACGGGCTTTCATTCCATCGAAGGTTTCTTCGTGAAGCTCCCAGTTTTCATCAAAGTACTCGATTCTAATTTCAGGCTTGCGATTTACGTCCGCGCGGACTCCAGGGATACTTAAACATCCTTCCTCAAAAGCCCACTCCTCTCCAAGTTCATCTATCATGATCGGATTGATAAAGGCCATTTTCAAGCCATCTTCTTCATCCTCCTCCATGGGTGTCGTGTCTATCACAAATACGCGCAATGACTCACCTACTTGTGGCGCAGCTAATCCAACACCTTGGGCAGCATACATGGTTTCATACATGCTCTCTACAAACTCCTTCACAGACTCATCGCCTTCAGCAACTTCGCTTGCTTTCTTTTTTAAAACCGGATCGCCGTATAATACGATTGGAAAAATCATGAAATACTCTCTAAATATGATTGCAAAATAATAGTGGCGCTTACCTTATCTACATTTCCTTTATTTCTTCTATCCTTCTTTTTCATCCCTCCAACAATCATGGCATCCATTGCCATCTTCGAGGTAAACCGCTCATCATGCAAAATTAATTCCATTGAGGGGAATACTTTTTTGAATCTGTTGATAAATGCTTGAACCAGTGGAGTAGCATTCGTATCGCTACCATCCGTATTTTTTGGCATACCTATGACTACTTTCTCCACTGCCTCTTTTAAAAAGTAGTCCTTAAGGAAATTTTCAAGCGTATGAGTGGGGATTACATCCAATGGAGAGGCAATTATGCCTAAAGGATCCGTTACGGCTAAGCCCGTGCGCTTAGCTCCATAGTCTATAGCCAAAACTCTTGGCATTAATTGAGGGTAGTTAGGAGTTTAATCTTCTTGTTAATAGAAGCCTCTAGCTCTATGGCCTTCGGAAAAAAGATGTTGTTTTCGATTTCGGCATGATAGATCATCTCTCTATCAAAAGCCTGAACTTCATGGATAAGCACACGGTCGTGAAGATTCTTCGGATCAATCGATGACATCAACGTTCGGATAGCGCCAAACTCATCCTCATCCTTATGCTCTTCAAATTCTTTGACAAGGGAGAAATTTTTAAACTTAGTAATCAAATCAAAAGGTGCACGCGCTGAACCTTTCTTGATTTCACAGAGCAATTCTATGTATTTAAAGGTACTATCTTCTTCTTCGTATATGTGCTTGATAAAGTCTTCTACAAATTCCGGAAGCAGATCCTCCATCCCTTTGCGACGCTCCCATTTTTTTACAAGATGCACGATGTAAGGAAGCTTATCTTTTATGAAAACATGGTGAGCATGTTTTAAATATTCAGTCAAAAGCTCAATCGGATAACTTTTAAGCTGACCGAAGCTAAGCCTGTTTGAAGAATCAAATTCATAAAAGGTCTTGATAACCTGTTCGCGCTTTAGTCCGCGCTCTTTACAAACCTCTTTAAGCTGCTTCTCTGGATTTTCGAAAAAGTCTATTCCCAAATAATGTAATGCACGAGCATACACATAATTTTCATTTACAACTTCACCTACGGTTTTTTCGAAGACCATACACAAAAATAATCGCTGGACAGAAGCCAGTCAACAGTTTGACGCATTATGCGTATTAAGAAATTATTGACCTTTTGATGTTAAACATTCCTTTTTTATGTCAATTTAATAGTTTCTCATCAGGTAGCTCACTCAATTCCCTCAAATAACCCTTATTTTTGAATCATATCCTTGAATTATGAGTACACACAAGAATTCAAATCGAGCAATCAGACTACCACTTTACATCGCTCTTACACTTTGCTTAGGGGTATTTATCGGAGCAAATATGGCTGGAACCAATTCCTCGCCAGCGTCTGATTTCCTTCAAAACCTGAGCAAATTCAGACAAGTACTTACTCACATTGAAAATGACTATGTGGATGAAGTTGACAGTGATGAGCTTGTTGAAAGCGCCATTACAAACATGTTGGAAGAATTGGATCCTCATACTTCCTACATTCCTGCTAAGGATTTGGAATTAATCCAATCAAGACTTCAAGGGAATTATGAAGGAATTGGTGTTGAATTCAACATTTTTAAGGATACGATACAAGTGGTAAGTCCACTTAGCGGAGGTCCATCAGAAAAACTGGGAATTAGAGCTGGAGACAGGATCGTCAAGGTAGATGGCGAAAACGTCGCAGGGATTGGTATTACAAATCAGAAGGTAGTCGAATTACTGCGAGGACCCGGAGGCTCCGTTGTGACTGTAAGCATCAAACGTAGTGGCGAAACTGACCTGATCAATTTCGACATTGAACGTGACGTAATTCCTCAATATTCGGTAGATGTATCCTATATGGTTGATGATGAAATTGGATATGTGAAGATTGCAAGATTCGCTAACTCTACATATCTAGAATTCAAAGAAGCGCTTCTTAAACTACAGGATAAGGGTATGAAGAAGCTGGTAATTGACCTTACCGGTAATCCGGGCGGATACCTAAACCGAGCAGTTCAAATTGTGGATGAGGTACTCGGTGGCCGTCAAATGATCGTGTACACTGATGGGAAAGAAAAGAGATACATAGAAGAGCATTACTCTGGAGAGCAAGGGGATTTTGAAGTAGGCTCTCTAGTTATCATGGTTGATGAAGGTTCTGCATCAGCTTCCGAAATTGTAGCTGGAGCAGTTCAAGATCACGATCGTGGGTTGATTGTAGGCAGAAGGTCTTTCGGCAAGGGTCTCGTACAGCTTCCTATTGACCTAAATGATGGATCTGAACTTAGGCTTACCATATCTAGGTATTACACTCCGAGTGGCAGAAGCATTCAAAAAACATACACTGGAGGAAGTCTTGATGAATACTATAAGGAAGCATACGAAAGATATGAAAATGGAGAGCTTTATTCTTCTGACAGTATTAAATTCAACGATTCATTAGCATATAAAACTGATAAAGGACGGATTGTGTACGGTGGAGGTGGGATCACTCCAGATTTCTTCGTGCCGCTAGACACATCCCAAAACACACGCTACATGAATCGCCTGTTCAGCACAAATTCGTTGCAGGAATACACAGTTACTTATGCACAAGAAAATAGCGAATCCCTGATTGAAATGGGCTTTGAAAAGTATCGATCATCGTTTCAGGTTACTGATGAAATGTTGAATAATCTGGTGAAGGTTGCAGAAGGTAATAAGTTGAAGTTTGATGAAAAAGAATTCCTTCGATCTAAAGAACTAATCAGGCTGCTAACCAAGGCCTATATTGCAAGAGGAATCTGGGATAACGATGGATTCTATCCAATTTTCAACGAGCAAGACGAAATATTTTTAAAAGCCATTCAATTGATGGATGAGGCGGACAAAATAGCACAACGGTAATATGACATACTATCATCGACTAGGTGAAATACCACCAAAAAGACACATCCAGTTTAGACAACCAGATGGAAGCTTATATGCTGAAGAACTTGTTTCCTCACGAGGATTTTCTGGTATTTATTCAAACCTCTATCACATCAATCCGCCAACGAGAGTAGAAAAAGTTGGGGAATCTAAGATCTGGAAGGAAGAGATAGCCAAAGACTACACATTAAAGCAAACACACCTCAACACGTCCAAAGTGGAGACCACAGGTGACGATTTTCTGGAATCAAGAAAAATACTTTTTAAGAATAAAGATGTAAGCATGGCCATTTGCCATCCTACTTCACGTAAGATGGACTATTACTATAAAAATGGGCAAGCAGACGAAGTGATTTTTATTCATGATGGAAATGGGTATTTGTATTCCCAATTTGGGAAATTAAGGATCAAGCAAGGAGATTATGTAGTAATTCCCAGAACTACTATCTATCGACTTGAATGGGATGAAGGACCGCTTAAGCTCCTTATTATAGAATCTACGAATCCTGTTGAAACCGTAAAACGGTATCGAAATGAACTTGGTCAGCTGCTTGAGCACTCACCGTATTGTGAAAGAGATATACGTCCACCTTCTGAATTGGTAACTGAGCGTGAAAAAGGCGAATATTTAGTGAAAATCAAGCATGATGATATGCTGCATGACTATTTCTATCAGCATTCACCTTTCGATTTAATAGGATGGGACGGTTATCTGTTCCCGTATGCATTATCTATTCATGACTTTGAGCCTATTACGGGAAGAATTCATCAACCGCCTCCGGTTCATCAGACATTTCAATCACACGGATATGTAATCTGTTCATTTGTTCCAAGGCTTTTCGATTATCATCCGCAATCTATTCCTGCACCTTACAATCATTCCAATATTGATTCTGATGAGATCCTCTATTATGTCGAAGGGAATTTCATGAGTCGCAAAGGAATCGATCGTGGTTCATTCACTTTGCATCCTGGAGGGCTTCCGCATGGCCCACACCCGGGAACAGTTGAAGCTAGTATTGGGGCAAAGGAAACTGAAGAGCTTGCAGTCATGCTTGACACTTTTGGTCCTATCTATGTCACTGAGACTGGCTTGCAATATGTCGATGGCAATTATCCGATGAGCTGGAAGTAGTTTCAAAGTCCTTGTAACCTCTTGCTCTAACCGAAGTACTTCATGTACAGTTCGGGTGGTTAAATGCGCCTTATAACATTAATTAACAGCAATTAACAACTCGATCCGTAAAATTTGAGGAATCGTGCAACTTTTTCATAGCGTTGCTCATCCTTATAACAAGGTTAGGTTTTCAAACAAGAAGTTATAGACGCTCATTTAAGAAACAAGGACTAAAAATGAAACCCAAGCTCAATAAACTCATAACGCTATTGCTGATTCTCGGCACTTTCGCTTTCTTGATGGAAGCAGAGGAAAGAGTTTCTGCGGTTGCACAAAAAGAGCTTTCTAAATGGGCGTCTTTACTTCCTGTGACTCCAGAAGAAGCAAAAACCGATACTTTGGCACCAAATGCCCAGTATGTGACCTTGCAACGAATATTTCTTCCAAATACTTCAGAAAAAGTTATTCCTGTAAACAATTAGGGGACTAAAATTTCGTAGTGTTTTTATAAAAATGTGTTGATTTTTCAAATCATCTTATTTTTGTTGAAACTTGTCACCCTATGAATAACGAATTATATCTCGATTTTCTGTCCAAATGGCAGCAAATCGTATACATCCTAGTATTTATTACGCTTGGTATTGGTGTATTGAATTACATCTTTTTCAAAATCTCTTTTATGTCTAAAAAGACATACAAGGAGAAATTTGACCTTGCCAGCGAAAAAGAGTCTAAGAAACTTCTCTCCGGACATATTTTTGTCGCAGTTGCGCTTTTCCTATTCTGTAACACTCTGGAGTACGAAACAATGAAGTTGGATGAACTTTGGTTCTTCATTCGACTATTCGTTTCTCTTTGTATTGGTGTTCTATATGGTTATATCGCACAGCTTATTATCAAGTTCTACTATCCTGGCGTTCTTGAGAAAAAGTTAAAGAAGCTCAGATATACTCCTCGAATCAATCCTGAAAATGGCAATAAAATGAAGCTGTTGAGTGAAGAGGAGGAAGATGCTTACCTTGATGAAGGAATGCAAGCTGAAGAAAACGTTTTCTCAGTAGATTACGATGTTTGGATTGATGAATCCACCGGATATACGAAGATTGAAAAATACAAAGGTCACTTAAGCGCGCTTGAATGTGACAGATGTGGATTCCAAACACTACGCCTTGCCAAAGAAGAAATAATCAAAGAGGCCACGGAAACTGAAGATGGCGAATTACTTAAGGAGTACAATTGCTCTTACTGTGGACGAATCAAGCGTAAGAATGTGGTTCTAACCAGAAGATTCAAAGATAGTTCTGAAAGTGGTCAATTAATTGACAACCCGCTTGATCATGATGGTAGAATTACAGTTATAAAAGTAGAAATCCATGGAAGTGGCGGTGAGGTTAAGGAATACGATTTCCAAAACCTAGATCAGGCTAAAAACTTCTTGAGTGAGTTTGACTTTGAAAAACTTCAAAATTAGCAAACCAAACGTTGGTTATGACTAGAAAAAAAATTGGGCTCGTTATCGGGCCCATTTTGTTTATCATCGTTTTTTTCTGGCAGCCTTTCAATGGGTTGAATTCAGAGGCCAATGCTGTATTGGCTACTACGCTTTGGGTAGCCACCTGGTGGCTTTCAGAAGCACTCCCCATAGCAGCAACAGCTCTACTCCCCATAGTATTGCTCCCTCTTTCTGGAGGAGCACCCATTGGACAAACTACCGCAGCGTATGGAGATAAGATGCTCTATTTGTTTGTCGGTGGTTTCATTATAGCCATTGCCATGCAGCGCTGGAATCTGCATCGTAGAATCGCTATAGAAATTATCTCTGCAGTTGGGACGAATGCCAGACTTATCGTCCTTGGCTTCATGTTAGCTACTGGACTTCTTTCCATGTGGATTTCCAATACGGCTACAACATTAATGATGGTAACGATAGGTACCGCCCTAATATCTGAGATGAGGGAACTCACTGGTGAATCTGGAAAGATGTTTTTTAAATCGTTACTTCTAGGAATAGCATTCTCGGCTTCAATTGGTGGAGTAGCAACGTTGGTAGGCACGCCTACCAACCCAATATTTGTTTCAATTGCCACGAAGCTATATGGGCAAGAATTCAACTTTGCAAATTGGCTAGCCTTTGCCATGCCATTCTCACTCGTAATGCTTGGATTTAGCTGGTTAGTACTCACCAGACTTGCTTTTCCTCTCCATAAAATTGAAATTTCGATCGGGCGAGAAATGATCTTAAGGGAGCGCGAAAATCTTGGCAAGATGAGTCAAGAGGAAAAAATTGTCGGCATCATTTTTCTTATTACCGCATTCCTCTGGATTACACGTTCATTTTTACTAAATCAATTCATTCCAGGAATCAATGACACTGTAATAGCAATCGGCGCAGCATTGACCATGTTTATTGTACCATCAAAGGAGAAGAATGGCCAGCCACTTTTGAGCTGGGAAGAAGCTGAGAGACTTCCATGGGGAGTTATTATTCTTTTTGGAGGTGGACTTTCGCTTGCGGCGGCTTTCCAAAGCTCCAGTCTTGCGCAATGGTTAGGACTTCAGCTTACCGGCCTTGCTCAGTTACCTACATTCATCATTATCCTAATTGTAGCACTTTTTGTGAATTTCTTAACTGAAGTCACTTCTAACGTAGCTACAGCATCGATTATGCTGCCAGTATTGGCATCACTCGCAGAAGCTATTGGAATTCACCCTTTTTTACTAATGATACCAGCAACCATGGCTGCTTCGTGTGCTTTTATGCTCCCCATTGCGACTGGACCAAATGCCATCGTCTTTAGTTCTGGAGAATTGAAAATGAGTGATATGGTTAAAGCTGGCGTCTGGCTAAATATTGCTTCCAGCCTGTTGATTAGTATTCTTGTCTACTTCGTGTTACCTGCATTCTTGTGAGCCGCTCGGTTTGTGTTTGCTATATATACGCCAATACCTACAGCAACCATTCCTATATAGTGCCATAGATAGAGTTTCTCGCCATCAAGCACTCCCCACATTACAGCAAATACAGGTATGATATAGGTGACAGATGAAGCAAACAATGCATCCTTCATTTGAAGAACACGATTGAAAATAATTAATGCAATTGCGGTACCAAATATGCCTAGTAGGCTGATATAAAAGGTGGCCAATCCAGTGCCTTCGACGGTCATCAATTTTTGCCAAAACCCAGTATACCCAAAAAGATAAATAGCTGCGAGTGGACCGACTAAGAGAAGTGAGACACTCGTCACAGTCACTGCATGTATGTCATTAAGTTTCTGTTTGATTAGATTCAAATTCGAAGCATAACAAATTGTCGCTAACACAACGAGCAATGCGTAAGCATTAATCCCACTTAGCGAATTTCCATTTCCAGCTGTTATCAAAATTGCGGTTCCAACAAACCCGATAACCACACCCAAATAAACTTTATTGGTTTGTTTTTGCTTAAAAAACAGCAATGCAATAAGAATTGTGAAAATAGGAACAAGCCCATTGAGCACTCCTGTGATGGCGCTTTCCAGCTGTGTTTGTGCTATTGCAAACAAAAATGCAGGCACTAAACTCCCAAGCAATCCAACTGACGTGAAATATATCAGCTTCGATTTATCGACAAGCTTAACTCTTTTTACAGCTGAAGGAAGAAGAAAAAGTGACGCTGCAACAATCCTCAAAGATCCCACCTCTCCAGGTTCTAATCCGATAAGACCTTTCTTGATTAGAATAAACGAACTCCCCCAGATAAAGGCTAAAACCAAAAGAAGAATCCAAGCTAGCAGAGGTGACTTTTGCATAAGCGCAAGATAGCTCGATTTAGCTAGTAAACCTTTTACTTTTTGATAGACAAAAGGTGTTTGATATCACCCAATGACTGCCTCACGAAACACCTCAGGAATTTGAAGTAGCGTTTCCTTTACTTCTTGAGGAGAGTCAGATTCCACCAGTGTGGTTCTGTATGGTTTGAAGTTGCGGATACCTCTGAAGTAATTCGTATAATGTCTTCTCATTTCATAAAGACCTTGTCGCTCTCCTTTCCACTCCAAGGAGAAATCAAGGTGCTGAACAGCTACCTTCACTCTTTCTTCCAATGATGGTGCCTCGAGATGCTCGCCCGTCTCCATAAAATGCTTGATTTCATTGAAAATCCATGGATATCCAATTGCAGCTCTCCCAATCATAATACCATCAACTCCATATCTATTTCGATATTCCAATGCCTTCTCAGGAGAATCGATATCACCATTCCCAAATATTGGGATATGTATGCCAGGATCATTCTTAACCTCAGCAATAGGCTCCCAATTGGCCTCTCCCTTGTACATCTGCTTTCTCGTACGACCATGGATACTTAAAGCTTTGATGCCTACATCTTGTAGACGATGGGCCACCTCTTGGATCTTAATCGTTGATTCATCCCAACCCAACCTTGTTTTAACAGTGACCGGTTTATTCACCCGCTTAACAATCTCGGCAGTCATTTCCTGCATCTTGGGAAGATCTAACAATATTCCGGCACCTGCCCCTTTGCAAGCCACTTTCTTTACCGGACAGCCGTAGTTGATATCAATGATTTCAGGATTCGCCTCCTCTGCTATTGCAGCAGCTTCACGCATAGATTCGATCTTATCTCCGAAGATCTGAATGCCAATTGGTCTTTCATAATCATAGATATCCAATTTTTGAACACTCTTGTCCGCATGCCTTATTAGCCCTTCTGAAGAAATAAACTCCGTGTACATCAAGTCTGCACCATTCTGCTTGCAAACAGCCCTAAATGGCGGATCACTTACATCTTCCATTGGTGCGAGAAGTAACGGAAACTCTCCAATCTCTATGTCACTGATTTTAACCATCCTGAAAGGTTATATTTGCCCGCAAAGTTAGCTATATGCAGGATATTCTAAGAAATAACCCAGAAGATAAGCATCGAGCATATTCCTGGGGGTTTGGTCTAGGGCTGACCGCCTATATCACCATTGTTATGATGCTTGGTAATGGAGGAGATGATGTTGATGCAGATATGATCTTAGGATTAAATGCAATTTTTCTTCTTGCTGCCCAAGGAATTGTTTCGATATTTATGTTTATCGGGGTGCCTGCACTCTTTAATGCGATAGCGCTTAAAATTCCTTTGAGTGAGTATTTCCCTAAAGTTTCCTTACAAACAGCTGGCTTAACCGTACTTATTTCTATAAGCTTCATGGTTGTCAACAGTGCCATCGGAGAGTTCAACATGAACCTTGATTTCGGCAGTTCAGAATTTGCAGAATGGGCTAAAGGCTCTGAAGAGAAACTTAAAGTATTAACTGAGCATCTCACCAATTTCCAGACAACTTCGCATTTTATATTGGCCTTTGTGGTCATCGCAATAATTCCAGCTATTGGGGAAGAATTACTTTTCAGAGGAATGATTCAAAATTTCTTTTCAAAAGCTTTTGGCAATCATCATGTTGCTATCTGGCTATCTGGTTTCATCTTCGCAGCAATCCATATGCAATTCTTTGGAGTAATGCCTAGGATGATGTTAGGAGTGCTCTTTGGCTACCTATATCATTGGTCCGGAAAATTAAGCGTAGCGATGATTGGACATCTTGTGAACAATGGACTCGCATTAATTGCACTTTACTTCATCCAAAGTGATGTAGTAGAAGTTACTCCTGAACAAATGGAACAATCTGCACCTTGGCCGATGGTGCTGATATTTGCAGCAATTACATTTATCTTAATGAGAAATTTTTATAGAAGATTTCAAAATGCGTGATTGGCAAGCCATATATTCCGATGAAAGAGAGTATCGCGCAGATATTGTAAAAGCCGTACTTGATGATCGAGGGTTTTCACCGGTGAAGGTCAACAAGCAAGTTTCTCAGCACGGATTCGGAAATTTTGAAATATTTGTAGCGCCTGATTTCGTGATAAGGGCAATAAAAATCATAAAAGAGGAAATTAATTTTGAGTAAATATCCTGATCTCGTCCCACGGTTCTTTTCTGCTGTAATCGGTGGAGCAATAATCATTTCTGCACTTCTATGGAGTAAATGGGGATTTTTTGCTGTGTTCCTCTCCATTTCATGTTTGACAATTTGGGAATTTTACCGCCTGATGCGTTTGCAAAGCTATTTACCGATCCGCTTTCTTGGGGTTGCTATTTGCGCACTGCTTTTCACCATCACCTTTTTTATAGAGACTGATTATCTCTCACATCAACACTACGTGATGCTCTTCCCCTTGGCATCTTTTGTTTTTCTCATCAAGCTATATAAGAAGAGTGATGTTCACCCATTCATCAATATTGCACTGTTCTATTTAGGGATAATGTACTGCGCAGTCCCTTTTGCCCTAACAAATTTGCTTGTCTTTCATAGTGGAGAATATTCTTATGAAATCATCTTAGGACTTCTATTTCTAACCTGGGCCAATGATGTTGGGGCCTATTTCACCGGGATTTTATTCGGAAAGACCAAATTATTTGAACGCATATCACCGAAAAAATCATGGGAAGGCAGTATTGGAGGCGCCGCAACAGCGGTCGTAGTAGCAATCATAATCGGCCTTTACTTTAAAGGTCTTAATGAAATTGAGTGGATAAGTGTGGCAATAATCGTAGTGATTGCCGGAACCTACGGTGATCTGGTTGAGTCGCATTTTAAGCGTTCAATCCAGATTAAAGATTCCGGAAATGTCATTCCTGGTCATGGTGGATTTTTGGATCGTTTTGACAGCTTATTAATTGCCGTACCTTTTGTAGTAGTTTTCTTGAAATTATTCTAGAGAGAAGCAGAAATCATTTTAGCTTTGCGGGCTAAATAACAACATACCCCTACATTTTACTTTTTTCCTATGGCATATATAGAACCCGCGCCAATAAAGGACAGAGACAATCCATTTGAGTCCATGATGTCACGCTTCGAGATTGCTGCCGAACACCTCGGCCTTGATCAGGAAGTCTATGATGTTTTAAAAACTCCTGCTAAGCAGGTAATCGTTTCATTGCCAGTAACTATGGACAATGGCTCGATCAAAGTATTCGAAGGATATCGAGTAATACACTCGACGATTCTAGGTCCGTCCAAAGGTGGTGTACGCTACGATATGGACGTTAACATTGATGAAGTCAAGGCACTTGCTGCTTGGATGACTTGGAAATGTGCCGTTGTAGATATCCCTTATGGTGGTGCAAAAGGAGGAATCAAATGTAATCCTCGTGAAATGTCAGCTGGAGAAGTAGAACGCCTAACTAGAGCTTTTACTCAAGCTATGCATGACGTCTTTGGTAAGGATCGCGATATCCCAGCTCCAGATATGGGCACAGGCCCTCGAGAAATGGCTTGGATGATGGACCAGTATTCAAGAAATCAAGGAATGACTGTAAACTCTGTAGTGACTGGTAAGCCACTTGTACTTGGAGGTTCATTGGGTCGTACCGAGGCAACTGGTCGTGGTGTGATGATCTCGGCCTTAGCTGCCATGGAAAAACAAAAAATTAATCCTTTTAAGGCAACGTGCGCAATCCAAGGTTTCGGAAATGTTGGATCATGGGCCGCTCAATTGCTTGAAGAAAGAGGTGTCAATATCGTAGCTGTCAGTGATCTTTCGGGTGCCTACTACAATAAAGAAGGCATCAACATTAAGAAAGCAATGGAATATAGAGATGGAAATAATGGCAGTCTCGAAGGCTATTCTGGCGCTGAAAAAATTGATCCTGAAGAGCTGCTATTGCTTGAAGTAGATGTGCTAGTTCCTGCAGCAATAGAAGATGTAATCACTCAAAAGAATGCGGATAAGATCAAAGCTAAAATGATTGTAGAGGGGGCGAACGGTCCTACTTCGGCCAAAGCTGATGCCATTCTCAACGAAAAAGGAATACTGGCAGTACCGGATATTCTTGCCAACGCTGGTGGTGTTACAGTTTCTTACTTTGAGTGGGTGCAAAACAGACTTGGATACGGATGGACGCGTGAGCGTGTAAGCAGACGATCCGATCGTATCATGAAGACTGCTTTTGACAAGGTGTACGCTACCTCAGAAGAATACGGAGTGAGTATGCGTATTGCTGCTTACATTGTAGCAATAGACAAGGTGGCGAAAACATATAAATATCGTGGTGGCTTTTAACCGTAATGCGGTGGTCATAGCTATATTGAAATACTAGCGTGCATATTGCACATACTTAACCTAAACCAAACCGAATGAGGATACATAAGGAAGGCATAAAGATGATTCCATTAATGGCAGTACTTACAGGTGGACTGTATGCATTGCTGTATTGGCTGATACCAATTTTTATCATCCAAATGATCATTGCTGCAATAGCAATCATCTTTATGATCCTTGTGATTCGATTCTTCAGAAATCCAAATGTGGTTACGCCTCCGAAAGAAGGTATTGTATATGCACCAGCTGAAGGGAAAGTAGTTGTTATAGAACGGGTCTATGAGGGCGAGTATCACAAAGACGATCGCATACAAGTTTCGATTTTTATGTCGCCACTAAATGTTCATGTAAACAGAAGTCCGGTAAAAGGTAGTGTAGATTTCTTCCAATATCATCCCGGTAAATTTTTAGTAGCCTGGCATCCTAAATCAAGTACGGATAATGAGCGAACTTCTATTGGTTTTAAAACCGAGAATGGTGTAAACATCCTCATGCGTCAGATTGCGGGAGCTGTTGCTAGAAGAATTGCCTTCTACCCAAAAGTAGGAGATCCCATGGAGCAAGGTACCTCTGTTGGCTTCATTAGATTTGGCAGTCGTGTAGATTTATTTCTACCACTAGATGCAGACATCAAAGTGAAAATCGGAGATTTGACGTTAGGTGGAGAAACTGAGATTGCAGAGTTAAGCTAAATAGTGATAGGTAGATCATTCCAAAAAGAAATAATCTACTTATCAACTAAATTATATTCTTACTTCCTACTATAATTCGGAGCCTCTCTTGTAATATGAATATCGTGTGGGTGGCTCTCTGCGTATCCTGCAGCAGAAATCTTCACAAATTTGGCTTTGTGGAGCTCTTCAATGTTTCCTGCACCGCAATATCCCATTCCAGCCTTAAGCCCTCCGACCATTTGATAAAGTACTTCCTGAACCATTCCCTTGAATGGCACTCGTCCAACGATACCTTCTGGTACCAATTTTTTAATGTCGTCTTCAGCATCTTGGAAATATCGATCTTTAGATCCTTCTTCCATTGCTTCTACAGATCCCATCCCACGATAAGATTTAAACTTCCTTCCTTCGTATAGAATCACCTCTCCTGGGGCTTCTTCGGTTCCTGCTAACAATGAACCAATCATTACTGTGTTTCCACCTCCAGCAATTGCTTTAACAACATCCCCTGAGAATCTGATTCCACCATCCGCTACGATTGGTACACCAGAACCTTTAATCGCCTGAGCAGATTCATATACTGCTGAAAGTTGTGGCATACCTACACCTGCAATCACGCGTGTAGTACAAATACTACCAGGTCCTACTCCAACTTTTACTGCATCTGCTCCTGCTTCTACCAATGCTTTTGCAGCCTCGGCTGTAGCAATGTTACCAACGATTGTATCTACGTCTGGGAACGCTTTCTTAATTCTCTTAGCGGTATCAATTACACCCTTGGAATGACCGTGAGCGGTATCGATTGAAACCAAGTCTACACCGGCTTTAACTAAAGAAGCAATTCGATCTTCAATGTCAGGAGTAACCCCAACCGCTGCTCCTACTCTCAACCTGCCATACTCATCTTTGCATGCATTTGGCCTGTCCTTGTTTTTAAGAATGTCCTTATAAGTAATCAGCCCAGTTAACTTACCATCCTTATCGACGATCGGTAGTTTTTCAATTTTATGCTCCTGAAGAATTGCTTCAGCTTCCGTTAACCCGACCTCTGCGGTAGCAGTTACTAAATTCTCCTTGGTCATAATATCTTTTACCGGCTTTTTCAATTTCTTTTCAAATCGAAGATCGCGGTTAGTAACGATACCTATGAGCTTATTATCCTTGTCAACAACTGGAATTCCACCGATCTTATTTTCTTTCATAATAGCCTCTGCATCACTCACCGTCGCATCGATATGCAAAGTGACAGGATCTAAGATCATCCCGCTTTGAGATCGTTTTACCTTTCGTACTTGTGCCGCCTGCTGATCGATAGTCATATTCTTATGGATGATACCAATACCACCCTCCAATGCCATTGCAATAGCAAGTTTGGCTTCAGTTACGGTGTCCATTGCAGCGGAAACCAAAGGAATGTTTAGACGGATATTTCTAGTGATCTGAGCAGAAGTGTCAGTGTCACGGGGAAGTACTTCGGAATAACCAGGGAGGAGAAGCACATCATCGTATGTAAGTGCTTCAAAAAGGAATTTTTCGTTTGTCGTCATGGCAAATAATACTGAACTGTTATGATTATTTGCCGTGCAAAATTATGTCGGTTACTTAGAATAAGTACTATCACAAGACATATTTTTACAAAATGGATGAACACAATGTTCATCCTGGCTAATTGACTTGACAACAAAAAAACCGTTCCAGTCCTGTTGGCCTCATTTCAATCGACTGACATGGAAATTTGGAATTCATTTTATAATCAATTGCTGGAGACAAGCGGCCTCGAATTCATCGCTGTAGTAAGTGGAATATTGAGTGTCTGGTTTAGTAAGCAAGAAAAGATCCTGGTTTATCCTTTTGGAATCATCAGTGTGGTCATTTTTGTATTCCTCACCTATCAGTATGGCCTATATGCTGAAACAGGAATAAATGCCTATTACTTTCTAATGAGTGTATATGGATGGTGGAACTGGAAAAACACCAAAGAATTAGGTGCCAGTCAAATTCCAATAACAAAAAGTACCAAAACTGGTCATTTTATAAATGTGAGCACCTTTGTAATGGCGACCATTTTTATTTACATCATGTTGATCAAATTCACAGATAGCACGGTCCCATTGGTAGATTCTATCACCACTGGTTTAGCGATTACGGGAATGTATTTGATGGCACTGAAGAAAATTGAGCACTGGCTTTTCTGGATTGCATGTGATCTTATTTCCATTCCATTATACATCTATAAAGGGTTGCCTTTCACAAGTTTCCAATTCCTTGTATTCACATACATTGCCATAATGGGTTGGCTTTCCTGGAAGCGTAAAATGACATTAAGTGCAGCCTAGACGAATTGTTGTATTAGGGCCAGAGTCTACTGGCAAAAGTGAGCTATGCCAGCACTTGGCCAGGCATTATGACACAGAATGGGTACCTGAGTATGCGCGATTTTACCTTGATAGATTGGATCGAGATTATGAGCAGCATGATCTTAAGTCCATTGCTGAAGGTCAATTGTCATGGGAAGACGAAAAAGCTGAATATGCCAATAAATACCTTATTTGTGATACCAATCTCATTGTCATTAAAATATGGAGTGACCATAAATATGGGAATACAGACCCTTGGGTTGAAGAAGATCTCCAAAGCAGATCCTATGATTTTTACCTATTGAATAACATAGATATTCCTTGGACACCAGATCCACAGCGTGAGCACCCACAAATGAGAAAACATTTTTTCGACGTTTTCAAATCTTACCTTGAAGAAAATAATCTCCCATATGCAATTGTTTCTGGGATAGAAGGGGAGCGCAAAGCATGTGCCGTTGACGCCATCGAGGAATTTTTCAAGGATAAAAAAAATGCCGGAGACTAGTCCGGCAAAATTCTTTAGTTAGGCTTCAGAAGATTCTTAAACTTCTTGGCCACTTTTTCAATTTTAGGCCTAGATACATTTACAATGTAACCATTGTTAGGATGCTTTTCTTCATAGTCTTGATGATAGTCTTCTGCATCATAGAATGCTTCTAGCTTGCTTAGTTTGGTTACAATAGGCTTAGAAAAATCCGATGCTAGTTCTTCCATCTTAGCGATGGCTAATTGCTTTTGCTCATCATCATGATAGAATATTTCAGATCTGTATTGAGGTCCTACATCAGGTCCTTGACGGTCCAATTGTGTAGGGTCGTGCGCCGTGAAGAAAATCTCCAATAATGTTTCGTATGTAATAATTGAAGGATCGTAATACACTTGTACCGCTTCCGCATGGCCAGTTCGACCTGAACTTACCAGACGATAATCTGCCGTTGACTTAGAACCTCCAGAATATCCAGAAACCGCCTCGGCAACTCCTTGAATTTGTTCGAAAGAAGCTTCTACACACCAAAAGCAACCTCCAGCAAAAGTGGCAGTATCAAGATTTTGATAGTCAATCTCGATTAAAACTGGCTTTTCACTAGGTTCATCTGTAGCTTTCTTACTTTCATTTCCCTGTGTCTGGCAGCTAAATAGAAAAATACCTGCAATGAGTGCTAAAAATTTCATCTCTTATTTTTTTGATCAATTTACGACAGACTAAGCCTTCAAGATTTGTCAATCTGCGTTAATGTAACCGCTATTACAATTCAACTGTTTTAAAATTCTATTCGATAACTGAGATTAGGGAAAAAACTAACCTGACTATCCGAAATAAATCTTCTTTGACTTACTGAATAAAATCTGAAAAACTCGTTGGAACGTTGTGTTAAGTTTTGAATATCCAACGAAATGACAGAAGTGGTTTTTCTTCTATTTTTCCTGTAACTGATCCCAAAATCCATTCTGAAATAACCATCGAGCTTGAGTTCATAGTTTCTACTGTAGTCAAAAACGGTTGTTCCTTCGTTGATAGACCTTGATACGTTTATCGGTGCTTGACGCTTTCCACCTGCAAATATGAATTTACCGTTGATACTAATGGTGTTATTTCCACTCTTACCGACTTTAAATTCTTTGCCTGTAAGAAAGTTGTAAATGTATCCCCCATCAAATTGAGTACTTCTTTCAATGCCATCCGAACCGGTATATTTTGATTTATAGATGGATGCTGTAGTTAGCATGTAAAACCCTTTAGAGAGAAACTTTTCCAATGTTAATTCCAATCCATAGTTTTTACCCGTTCCATCATTTGCTAGCTCATCAGGTGTATATCCATCAAATGTGTTGAGTGTTGAAAAGGTCAATAAACTAAAATCGGAAGTAGTGTCATTTGGCCAAACTGGAACATTGAAAAGATGTTGATAGTAAACCTCGGCTTTGAAACGTAGCTTCGGTTTTATCATCTTTTCATAGCCAAGAGCTGAATGGAATGCTTGTGTAAACCCCAGGTCTTTGTTGTTTTGAACAAAAGAACCGTCCTCGTTGTACTGCCTGGCCGTGTAGAGCGCTATCGTCTCCATACGACTGTGAACACCTACACCACCGGAGATTATATGATTACCTCGGTCCCATTTGAAACCAAGCCTAGGTTCGATATAATTTCTTCCATTTAATGCGAAATGAGAAAAATGTGCCCCCGTATTAATGGTTAACTTTTCATTGAGCCTAAACTGCCAGTTTCCGAATGCTTGATAAAACCCCGCATGATCATCTTCATCCAGCGGAGTAATGTATCTCCTTTCAGATCTATCCCAATAAGTATTTGAAAGATTGTATCCCAGACGGCTAAATATGGTTCCCACCCTAAGCGTATGCCTCGCTGAAAATTTGTGATTATAGTAAGTCGAAATTCTTACTTGATTTTCAGAGAAATCACTGTTTTCCAAAAGCCTTACATCTAAAGAATCATAATTATTGATCAATTGATTGATTGATCCGGATATGATGGTTTCAAAATACGAATCATCGCTTAGGTAGTAAACATTTGTAACTCCAGCAATTCCAGTATTTTGTTCTTCTGTATCATTTTCCCACTCACCGTTAGACTCGTTCGGAAGAAAACGATAGGTATTTCTGCCACCTAATCCCCAAATTGAAAATGACCCAAATTTCTTAGTTGGAATTCTCACTTTGTAAGAAAGGTCCTGAAAAGCAATGTCCTCCTGTTCGCCAAGTATGTCTAATCCAAGTTCCGTAAGCAATGCCAATGTCGAATATCGATAGTTTATCAGATAGGAAGATCTGCCACTCTTTGATATTGGCCCTTCTGACGCAGCCGCAATACCAAGCAATCCGGCTTGTATGGCATGTTCATGATTTTCAAAATTTCCTTGTCTTAGTTGGAGATCAAAGATTCCTGAAGTTGCGTTTCCATACTGAGCTGGGAACGCGCCTGTGAAAAAATCCGAATTTGCCAGCATATTATTGCTCAGCATGCTAATACCTCCGGCAGAAGACCCGATAGAGGTGAAATGATTGGGGTTGGGTATCTCCACCCCTTCTAATCTCCATAAAATTCCTTTTGGGGAATTCCCTCTAATTACAATTTCATTTAATAGATCGTCACCTCCAGTTTGTACTCCTGCATAAGTCAGTGCTGCTCTCGCTGGGTCATTGAATGTCGCCGGGAATCTGCTTATTTCATCCATTCCTAGCGAGATTGCAGAGACTGTTGCCAACTCATTTCTTGGTTGACCAACTTCTTCATTACCCGCAGTGACCACAACTTCCTCAAGCTGCTGCAATGATTCTATGAGCTTTGCGTTCATCACCACTTCTTTTCCAGCGCCAACCAAGATGTCTGGAATTGTTATTGATTCATACCCGAGATATGAGATTCCAATAGTTTGTCTTCCAATGGGAACTTTCTCAATCTTATAGAATCCCTCTACATCTGTGATAGCACCCATAGGTGGGTCCATTCCTACAATCATTACCGTAGCACCAATGATTGGAGATCCAGATTGTTCGTCTCTAATTTGTCCTTTTACCGTTTGCGTAAGTGATTGTGCAAAAACAATAGCAGTAAGGAATAGCAATGCTATTCCAAGTTTAGTCCTTTTCATTTTTTAGTTTTCAGTGATTAAGCCTGATTCATTGACAGCAGATCTTTTGAATGGCTTCCAATCATTATACGTTTTTATATAAACATTAGGTATGCCTAGACAAAGTGATAATATCAGTCAATTTCCTAATTTTGGGCGATGCTAAAATCCCATTTTCAGAAAGACAAAATAGAGGCCGGATGCGATGAAGCTGGTCGAGGATGTCTGGCTGGACCTGTTGTAGCTGCGGCGGTCATTTTGCCAAAAAAATACAAGCATAAGGTATTAAACGATTCAAAGCAGCTTACTGAAAAACAGCGATTGGAAGTTAAAAGTGACATCATTAAAGATGCAATCGCTTGGGGTATAGGTGTGGCTTCTCCAGGAGAGATTGATGATATAAACATTCTCAATGCAAGCTACCTCGCCATGGATAGAGCTGTTGATAAATTAAAGGTCAGTCCAGAGTTATTACTTATTGACGGAAACCGATTTATCAGTAAAAATGAAATTCCATTTGAATGTATCATCAAAGGTGATGGTAAGTTTCTTTCTATTGCCGCTGCATCAATCTTAGCAAAGACATATCGAGATGATTTGATGAGAGAATTGGCAGTTAAATTCCCAGCCTATGGATGGGAAACAAACGTAGGATATCCTACCCGGGCACATAGAGATGGGTTAAAGGAGATGGGATCTACACCTCATCACAGAATGAGCTTTCAGCTCTTACCAAGTCAACTGGAATTGTTTCCTGATTAGGCTCTTAAAGTAGAAGAAATTTTATCCTTGTCAAGTGGCTTTTCTAACATGGAAGTGACCAAAGGATTTTCATCGGCTTTGCGTTGATCTGAAGGATCAATCGAAGAAGTTAAAACGTAAACCTGCTTACCCCAGTTTTCGATTTGTGGAAGAGCATCTAAAAACTCCCAACCATTCATAACAGGCATATTCAAATCCAAGAAGATAATGTCAACACTTTGACCTTTCAGAAAATTGATGGCTTCTTCTCCATTCATCGCTTTAAAGATTTCAACCTTATCACTTTCTTTCTTTATGGCTAATTCTGCCAAAGTCAGAAAAATAGGGTCGTCATCAACCAACAATATTTTGTTTAGATCATGCATTAAAAAATACCTTGAACTTGGTCCCTTTGTTTAATTCGCTTTCTACTTCAATGCGACCATTTATTGCTTCAACTTGTTGCTTAGTCATATAGAGTCCCATGCCGTGCCCACTCTCTTCATCAGCATGAAACCTTGACCCAAGTTGAAACATCTTTCCTCCGTAACGCTCCAGATCTATTCCCCTGCCTTGGTCTGCCACCGTTAAAAGTACTTCTTTTGATTCTTTTTTTGCACAAATTTTTATTTTTCGTCGATCCTTAGTCACACCATACTTCATTGCATTGGTGATTAAGTTGTGCAGAATACTTTGAAGGTAGGCTGGCAAGATCCTTAAAGTGAGATCTTCGGGTACATCTAATTCTAATTCTATTTGCTTATCTAAGGCCGATTTTTTGTTCAAAATGATGATATCACCAATTACTTCTCTTAGGTTAATCTCCTTTTTATCCAGTTTAGAAATATCTTTTTCAAAATTTAGAAGATCGTTAATTGCATCTATAGCTAAATTCAATTTCAACGCTGTGGCTTTAAGCATTTCAAAATACTGTTTGTTGCCAGGATCATCCTCAATGATTGCAAGCAGACCCACCAAATTTGCAACCGAAGACCTAAAATTGTGAGAGGTGATGTATGAAAAATCTTTTAGACGCTGATTTTGTTCTATCGTCTTACTAAAAAGCTTGTGAAGCTCACGCTCATTTTGAGTCCTGATTCTGATGTTTACCAACATTTCGGAAAAGAGCTCAAGTAGAATTACTTCTTTTTCTGACGCCTGATGATGTCTTTTTACTCTATCGAAGCCAACGAAGCCAACACATTCCTTCCCATGGATCATCGGCATTGTCATCAGACTTTTAATGTTCTGACTTTCTAGAAGCTCTTTGAAATCAGCCCTACTTACATTTCTAACATCATCTACAATGAGTGGCTTTCCTTTTAGATGGGCTTCTACCAACTCAGGCATCATATCCAATGGTAGATTTTGATTGTTATGAATTTCAGGCTCGACCCCCTTGCCACACCATTCGAAGGTATTATTACAGAGGCCTTTCTCCATGTCAAAATCAAAGACATAGCATCGGTCAGCGCCAACAAATTCTCCCAATTCTTTTAGAGAATCGTTTATGGCTTGCTCAACTTCAGCTAGAGGTAGATCAATGTACTTGGTAGAGAGGTTGATAAGGATACGCTGCATTTCTGCATGCTTGATCAATGATTGCTCAGCCTCTTTTTCTTTACTTACATTTCTGATGGCGCCATCAAAATATACCTTCCCATCAACTCCAGTAACTTTTATTGAATTGAGCAAACCCCAAAATGTACTTCCATCCTTACGCCTAAATTCAACTTCTTTGTTTTCGATGGATCCTTTATTGATCACTTCTTCGCCAACATCGGCTCTTTGAGCTGGGTTTTTATAAAGGTCGGAAGGGTCGAGTTCCATTACTTCCTGAATAGAAGCATACCCAAACATCTTGGCAAACTCATCATTGGCATAAATGATTCCCATCTTGTTTTCGCTTCGATAGATGGCCTCATTTATATTTCTATTGATACTTTCTAGCAGCTGCTCCCTGTGACGTATTCTGTCTAGAAATTCTTTCTCTTTTGTAACGTCTCGAATAGCTCCATCCCAGAAGACGTTCCCACTTTCATCTTTATGCATTATCGTACTCACCAGTCCAACAAACTCGGTATTATCTTTTCTTTTAAAAACTACCTCTTCATTCTCGTACGATTGATCATCTTTCAATTTTTTAATCAACCGCGATCGATCCATAGGATCTTTATACATATTTGATATGTTGCGCGACTTGACTTCATCTTCTGAAGAAAATCCAAAAATTTTTACGAAAGCATTGTTGACGTAAATCAGCCCATCTTTATCGCTTCGAAAGACTGCTTCAGATATATTCTGGTTTACTGACTCCAGAAGTTGATTAAAATTCATAGTTCGCGGCGCGAAATTAGTTGGTTATCGTAAATTATTTTAATCGGTAATCGAAGATTACTCCTTTATCATCGTAAAATCTCCATTTACCCTAACTTCCTCATAACTAACCTTAAAAATTGGATGTCTGGCATAATTCAAGATGCCCATAGCTCCATTTTTAGATACTAAAACCTTGTCTCCAAAGTCTTCAAGATTATCGAAAGAAGGTCTGAAAATAAAACCTCCGCTTGCATCAACTAACCCATATCGTTCATCAATATCTTGCACAAGATAACTACCAGTTTCTAATCTGAGAATTGATTTCCAGTTTAGTTCTAAAACCTCATTCCCATTTTCATCAATAAGACCATACTTATCACCCAATTTAACAATAGCTCTTCCATCCTTAAATGCCGTCACATGTTGATAATAGGGTTGAATTTTAATTTGCTCCTCCTTATTTATAAAACCCCATTTACCTCTCAGTTTTATTGGTGCCAAGCCTTCATGAAAGGGTCTGGCGTTATCGTATCGATTGCTAATTCTTAATCTTCCTTGTAAGTCCACAAACCCATATCTTCCTTCCTTTTTTACCACAAAGTAGTCTTCATCAAAGCCTTTCACTTCTTGATAAAATTCTTCTGGCTTCAGTATTTTTTTGCCCGTTTCATTTATCAACACAACATATCCATCCTTCATTAATTCTAAGTGTCCTGACCATAGCCTTATAGTATCATATTCAGGCATAACTATTTGCTCTCCGAAAGAATTGAGCAACCCGTACTTGGCACTATCGCCTTGCATTAAAATATAAGAATCCAATTCGGATACCGGTTTAGAAATGGTCTTATACAGAAAATTTTCTTGATTATGGACTGAATATCCTAGTCCTCTCCTTCCAAATAAAAGCTTCCCCATAGGTATTATCTCATTGTATTCAGATCGAATCACCCAAGTTTGCTCAGAATTTAGAACACCCCATCTATTCAGGTACGATACGATGTAATCTTTCCCTGAAGGAAAAATGCTATCGTACTTATAGGTAACCATGCCTTTCTCACTGATATTTAAAATACCCCAATGCCCATTCCTTTTAACTAGAAATTGTCCTTTGGCACCTTGTCTTAAATCCTGTAGTGGTAGTCTATTTTCCTTGTCTCCCTCATTATTGACTAAATGCCATCCTTTATCATCAAGACAACCATAGTGACCACCTATGCTATGTATCGAGTCATAACCACCGATGACCTGCATGCCTTTTTCATCAAGAATTTGCCACATTCTGGTTTTTGAATTCTGGACAATCATTTGACTTCCTGAGACTTCTTTAAGAATAAGCTCATGATTGTTTAAAAGCGTTTCGTTCTCTAGAAGCAAATGATGTGCTCCATTTAAATAGGCAATAAGCCATCCATTTTCTCCTACAGCTATGGAGTCACATCGCCATTCTAAAAGCAGCTCGTCTTTTTTATAAATCGACCATTTTGGAAAAGCGTGTGCTCTTAATTCAGAACCATCAAACTTGATGTCTTTGTATTCAAAATCATAAACAACAGCTCCAGAATTATCAAGGGACCCTGCGTAACCATCTCTATATAAAATCCAGCCGTCATTATAGCTAAGTGAGTCGACATCAAGCTGTAGTTGCTTACCAGTTGGTCGATAAATATCAATTTTACCTCCGCCTTGACTTGCAACCAACAAGCTATTCTCCTCGACAACACCAACATATTTAGTTGGAATTACTAGTTTATTTTCAAACGAAGCTACTCCAAACTGTTGCCTGATCCCATCAAAATCGCTTACCAACCAATTAGCACCCAGTGGGTCGATAGAAAAGTAATTGAAGCTAATGATGGTCTTTCCTTTTTCATCCAGAATGCCATGAAATAGTCTGTTACTAAATCGTCCCTTAATTGATGCTTTAAAATAGTTAGCCGAGATAGGAACAATGGTGTAAAATTTTTGGCCTGTCAGGGATTTATTTCTAACTGTAATCAGCCCCCAGAGATTATCTCTTTTGTATCCAATAACACCATTAAACACCTTACTGGAGCCATCAGACCATCCTAATTTTTCGTATACAGCAGGCACTGTAACATTACCAGTTTCATCTTTGATACCAAAGTATCCGTCTTTTTCAAAAACGGTGAATTGATCTGCATTTGCAACAAATGAGATAAGAAAAAATAGTGTAAAAATGAGGTTTCGCATATTCCCGCGAGCAAATATAAATGCGGGACTATTTTTTTTCTACTTCCTCGGACTCGAGATTAAATAGGTCATTTAGCACACCTACAAGTGTCTCTGCTTCGCCTCGCTTGCACGCAGCTTTAAGTTGGAGCACTGGCAACTTAATGACTTTTTGAATCATGCTCTTCGTCACTACTTCTAGAAGCTCCATCTCCTTATCTGACAATTTCTTATGTCTAGCCAGTTCTTCTTTTCGAATTTGATCAAGTGTACTCTTCAGTCTTTGAATCGTAGGAGATACGCCCATCTCACTTTTCCAGCTATTGAATCCCAATAGTTCTTCTTCGACAATTTCTTGAGCACTTGGTATGGCTTGCTCTCTTAACTTTCTTGCTTTTTCAGTTCGTTCTGAAAGCTGATCAACGTTGTAAAGAGAAATACCTGGAACCGTATCCAAATCATCACTCATACTACGAGGCACAGATAAGTCGATGAGCAACTTATGCAAAACTCCTTCTCCAAAGTTTGATGCAGATATAATTGGAGATGCGGTAGAAACTGCAGAAATGATCACATCATTTTCTGACAATGCTTGATTCAAGTCCGAAAGCTCAAGGACTTTAATATTTTTTCCATCGGCTAATTTTTCGGCTTTAGACTTTGTCCGATTTACCAATGTTATTGATGCTTCAATCCCGTCAAGATTTTCAAGCACATTTTGCCCAATTTCCCCTAAACCAACTAAGGCTATTCGAGGATCTTCAATATTTCCAACAAACCCTTTGATAAGATCAACCGCAACAGATGCTACTGAAGCTGTTCCATCTTGAAGTCTTGTTTCTTGAACTACTCTTTTGTTTGCAAAGAATATAGTGTGCATCAGTCTGTGCAAATGAGGTCCGGCAAGTTCAAGGTCAGCACTTTGCTGATATGCTCGTTTTACCTGATTGCTTATCTGAATATCACCCAATACTTGAGATTCTAAACCGAGAGATACATTGAACAAGTGTTTAGCTGCTTCTTCGTCTTTGTAGAAGTTGAAGTACTTCATTAATTCCTCAGAAGAAATTGCTTTGAAAGAAGCAATTACACTCAATACTTCATTATCAATATCTGTGTTTGAATTGTAATAGAATTCAGTCCTATTGCAAGTAGAAACCAAAAGTGCTTCTTCAATAGATAATGTCTCTTTTAGCTTAGTCATAAATTGACTTGCTTCAACATCATTAAATGTCACTTTCTCACGCACTTCAAGTGGTGCGGTTTTATAAGACAATCCTAAAGCTCTAAATCCTTCCATTCAATTCTAATCCGATCGCAAAAATAACAGCAGCTTGCGTATATTGGTTGTGATAAAAATCAGCTATTTCTTATTTAGAATCGTTTTAAATAATGTTGAAATACCTTATCAACGTAATCTCGCAAGGACTCAGCTTCACAAAAACTGAATCAAGAGGTACGTTGGTACTGATTTTAATCATTTCAATTGTGCTCATTGGTTCAAAAGCACGTATTTCCTATTTAAGGAACCAGCCAACCATAGCAGCCGATACCATAACGAGCGAATGGGCAAAAACGGTTGCTTCGCGTATTTCACTAAAAGAGAAATCAACTAAAACCTTCGATAAACAAGCGGTTAATATCTACGGAAGAAAAAAGGAGGTTGATGAAATACCCGTGAAAATTGCCTCTTTAGAGGCCAATTCAGTAAAAAAAATAGAAGTAAAGCCTCTGGATCTTAATGTAGCTACTGCTGAAGAATTGCAGCTTGTTAAGGGAATTGGCCCTAAATTTTCCGAAAGGATTATTAAATACAGGGACTTGCTCGGTGGATTTGCCGATACTATTCAGTTGAAAGAAGTATATGGATTACCCAACGAAACAATTTTCAAACTTCTTCAAAGATTTAGTATTGAGTCAGAAGTTAAAACCATTAACCTCAATCAAGATTCAATTAAAGTACTGGCAAAACATCCTTACATATCGTATGATATGGCTCGCGTAATAATTAATTATCGCAAGCAGCATGGAGATATAGATTCTTTAGATGACCTTAAGAAAATAAAAGCCATAGATGACAGTTCTTTCTTGAGATTAAAGCCATATTTGAAATAAGGCATGCAAAAAATTCTCAAGTCATATCTACGAAGGTTAAGCAATCTATCTGGCAACAACAGATCATTACTTCTATTACGACTGCTCAAGGATCAGTTTATTGACATTCATGATTTTGACTATGCAGAGAATGAAGCAAGCTTTGAAATAATCAAGAATCTGATTGAACAAAAACAGAGAATACCCTTATGCAGTGAGGTGGATAGCCGCAGTAAATCTGCCAACGAGCTAAGCAAAAGGCTCAAAAAAATTAAGCGAATTGAAAAATTCATATTCGAAGAACGAGGGGCAAAAGACTTATATGTAGGCTGGCCATTTATCAAAGGAAAATTTAATGACGAAACACCAGTGAGGTGTCCGTTGATGTTTTTTCCAGTAGCAATAGAAAAAGAAGGAAATGACTGGTTCTTGTCAAGAAGAGATGATGTGAATATCACCCTTAACAAGACTTTTCTTCTGGCGTATTCATACTACAATCAAATAGCATTGGATGAGGAGTTGATTGAAACTGTAATAGACGACTATGACCGTGATTCAACAGTATTTAGAACACAACTTTATGAACTCCTTAAGAAAAGTGGCGTCGAATTAAACTTTAATCAAGAAAATTTTGCGGATGAATTAAAGCCATTTACCGATCTAAAAAAATCTCAGCTTGAATCAGGAGAAAGTACAGGGTCGCTAAAAATGTTTCCCCAAGCAGTACTAGGCATATTTCCTCAATCAGGATCTTACCTTGTGCCTGATTATGTAAAGCTTCTTGAAGATCAAGAAGACACGGATTTAGAGGAATTTTTTGTAAAAAAAGTAAAGAAGGAGAACGAAAATCAGCTGGCTCTATTCGATCGAGTAAATGAAGAAAATACATTTACTCCTTTCCCACTGGATGCATATCAAGAGCATGCATTAAAAGAGGTAAAAAAGGGCAACTCGCTTGTAGTCCAAGGCCCTCCTGGCACTGGTAAATCTCAGCTTATTAGCAACCTCATTTGTGACTTCATTGCAAGAGGAAAAAATGTTTTGCTGGTCTGTCAAAAGAAAGCTGCACTGGATGTTGTTTATGAACGATTGGAAGAAAAAGAAATGCATGACTTTGTTGCTCTTGTTCATGATTTTAAAAATGACAGAAAGCCTATCTATGAACAAATCGACCAACAGATTGAGTCGGTTGAAGTTTATGAAAAAAAGAACAACAGTCTTGATGCAATACAGCTAGAGCGTGGATTTCTTCAGGCAAGTCGGCGAATCGATCAGATTGTTGAAGAATTACAAGAATTTAGAGAGGCACTTTTTGATGAAACTGAATGCGGTAAATCAGCGAAGGAACTATACCTAACAAGTAGTCCTGATTCGCCTAGCTTTAGTATGAATCTGGAATATCGATCTTTTCATTTCGGTGATTTAACTGGTATTCTAAGAAAGTTTACTGACTTCCTGGGGTACTTTGATAAGTTCGAAAAGCGAACTCATTTTTGGGCAAAAGGCCCCTCTTTCGCAAAATTCAATACGAAAGATCTATTAGAACTGAAGAAGGTTCTTTATGAGGTACCTGCATTCAATGAGATGCTCGTTGGAAATTCGAAAGAATTCTGCTCACAGCCTATAGATTTTGAAACTGGCGAATACTTATCCAACAAACTTCCCGAACTGCTAGAGCTTGTTGAAGGGCTGAAAGAGTCTGTTGTTTATAAAGTATATCAGCAACTGCATGCGGACAAGCCAACCAAAGACCTAAATTGGCTTTCTCAAACGGAAAGAACCATGATGGCTTGCTTCAGAGGAGAAGGACTCGAGAGCACACTAAAGTCTGAAAACCTGGGTAGGTTCCAAGAGGTTTTACGGTCCGCGATGCGTGCTCGTAAGAATCCATTTAGTTGGATAAAATGGAGGCTTTTTTCAAAAGAAAAGACCTTTTTGAAAAGAGTCATGGTTGCTAATGATCTTAAAAGCAACAAACGTGGATTCAATCTTCTGGTAGCTCGGATTGACAATAGATTAAATTTTGAACATTCCGTATCGCTGATTCAAGATAATTCCTGGCTTCACAACTTTCCCTCCAGCTTTCGAAAAATCGATTTACAAGATTGGTTCTATTGGCAAAAGATGGGGCTAAATATGTTCGCTGTCGCGCAAACCATTCGATCGCTAAACGAATATCTAGCGATCGGTAAGCTAGAGCATAAAAATTATCATAAGAGACTGGAGCAACTTGTAACATTAGCTCAAAAGGTTCCACAACAACTAGCACTTTGGGGTAGGTATATCAATGTTCATCAGATCAGAGCGATTATCCTCAAAAAAGAAGACCCTCACCGACTAGAAAAACTTCTTAAAAAGGACTTTGATGCCATTTGTGAATACCACAAGCTGAAGTCAAGTCTTACATCGGAAGAAGTTAAAGTTCTGGATGAGATAACCAGTAGCAATTCTTCTTCGATTGAGGAGAGTTTAGAGCTATTCAGAAACAGTCTGTCTTTAGCATGGATAGATCATATTGAATCTAAATACCCTGATTTAAGAAACGTTTCATCTGGAAAACTTGATTCGTTAACCTCAGAGCTTCGTGACCAAATTGAAGCTAAGAGACAGGCCAGCAAGGAAATCTTGTTGCTGAAATCCCGAGAGAAGACATATGAAAACATTGAATACAATCGGTTAAAGAATAGAGTTACCTATCGAGATCTTCAACATCAAGTGACTAAAAAAAGGAGGATATGGCCGATCAGAAAGGTCATTTCAGAATTTTCTGATGAGCTCTTCACGCTATTACCATGCTGGATGTGCTCACCTGAGAGCGCATCTGCTATTTTTCCAATGCGAGAAAACTTTGACCTTGTCATTTTTGACGAAGCCTCACAATGTTTTGCAGAACGTGGTATCCCAGCAATGTATAGAGGCAGGCAAATTGTAGTCACTGGTGATAGCATTCAGCTGCAGCCAAGCGACCTCTACCGAGTTCGGTGGGAAGAGGATGACGATAGCACACCAGAGCTCGCCATTGATTCACTCTTAGATCTTACAAAACACTATCTGCCTGAAGTCAGTTTATCGGGACATTACCGAAGCAAGTCATTAGAGCTAATAGACTTTTCAAATCAGCATTTTTATAAAGGTAAGCTTCGTCTACTTCCAGATTATGACTATGTCAATACCAAAGAGCCTGCTATTGAATACATCCAAGCTCAGGGCATCTGGGATGACGGTGTAAATGAGATAGAAGCCATTGAGGTAGTGGATCGAGCGTTGAACTTGATAAAGAAAAGCCCCGAAAAAGAAGTAGGGATTGTAACATTCAACTACAAGCAACAAGGCTTAATTTTGGATTTATTGGAAGATAAATCCAGTGAAAAAAACATCCTTATACCTGATTCTCTTTTCGTCAAAAACATTGAAAATGTTCAAGGAGATGAGCGTGATATCATCATTTTTAGCGTTGGATATGCACCAGACAAAAAAGGTAAAATAAAACTTCAGTTTGGTAGCCTAAACGCCCAAGGGGGAGAAAACAGGCTAAATGTTGCAGTTACAAGAGCAAGAGAAAAGGTACTGATAGTTAGTAGCATCTTACCGCAATTGCTTAAGACCGAAGACACCAAGAATGAAGGCCCCAAGCTATTGAAAAAATATCTTGAATATGCCTGGGAGGTAAGTATTGGAAAATGGAAACCGCATATTCCAGAGTTTGACGAACATCACGTTGACTGGTTTTTAAGAAACCGTATTCAAGAAAAAGCATTTCATGAATTTGAAGGATTTAAACTAGCTAAAGAACTCCCTTTTGCAGATCTATCTGTGAAGAAGAACAAGACATATACTGGCTTGATTCTTACTGATGATGAACGATACTATCAAGCACTCTCTCCGAAACAGATATACGCTTTTCAGCATTTTCACCTAATCATGAAAAATTGGCCTCATGAGCGATTCCATAGTCGTGAATTTTGGATTGATCCTGAAGCGACCAAAGAGAAGATGAGAAAGTTTTTGTTTGCCAATAATTGATCCTAGCATGAAAAAGCATCAAATCATTTTACTTATTTTACTCATAAACGCCTTAGTCTTTTTAACATTCATAATAGCCTGGTTGGGTTTTGGCAAATATGAGAATGACCCAATTGTAATTGGTCTCATCCTTGGACTATCATACATCATTCCAATGGTATTATTAAGCTCTTTTATCATTAGAAATGATGAATTGAGCTCGAATCAAAAGGGTGTGTGGTTTACTTATGTGCTATGCACTGGCTTTATAGGCTCTTTACATTTCTATCAACGATACAAAGACATAATAAATAGCATAAGCTTGGAGCTAGATACCAAGATGAAACAAGGGCCTAAATCACTCCGAGAATTCGACTCTGGCTCCGACTGACATAATAAATGGCAGTGTGTCTCTGCGCATATATTGTTCAAAAGACAACGAATATGATCCAGGACTATCGAACTTGTAGTTTTCTTCAAGGGGAAATGAATGATCGAAGAGATCGCCAAGGCCACTTCCAAATGGCTCCCCTGTTTTTGGATCAAACAAATTCACTTGTTTCAGTTGTTGTTTCAAAACAGTGCCGGTAGAATCCGAGAGTGTATATTGAAAATAAAGGTTATAAAACGGGTAGGATGATGCATTACGAAAAGATGCTTTCAAATTGTAAGACTTTTCCGCATCCAGTATATCGAACTTAAATGTTTGTACCGAATCTAAATGCCAAAACGCCTCTTCCATGTCATTGAAATCTTCATAAACTCTATTTGAATCGCATGAAGTAAATACAACTACAGATAAGAATAATATTAAATATCTCATATCAGGAGTTCTCGGTCTTTTTGTTCTGCGTTTTTTTTCCACGAAACTTATTTCGTTTTTTCTTTTTCTTCTTATTGCTTTTCCCACTGAATTTCCTATCCATAGCTTCTAAGTCGCTATTGATAGATGAAGTATCCACAGGATCTGATTCAACTTCATTTTCAGCAAGTGAGGCAGGTTTTTTGCCTTTATTATTGAGTGCTTGAATTTCTTTTACTCTACTGACACCTACCGCATGCCAGTTGTTATCATCGTCATACCCGAACCACATGATTTTTCGGAAAATATCTGTCTTTTGTAGCTTCGCGCTTCCACGTTGCGTTTTCAAGGGAGCTTCCACTTCCGGGATATCTTCAAGAGCTTCCATGTAGGTATCAAGCTCATAGTTGAGACAGCATTTGAGTCTCCCGCATTGTCCAGAAAGCTTACTAGGATTCAGAGATAAGTTTTGATATCTAGCTGCTGAAGTGGTAACGTTTTTAAAGTTTGTGAGCCACGTTGAACAACACAACTCTCTTCCGCAAACTCCAAGTCCACCAATACGTCCAGCTTCTTGCCTGACGCTGATTTGACGCATTTCTACTCGGATCTTGAATTCTCCAGCTAGTGTTTTAATTAATTCTCTAAAATCTACTCTACCATCAGCAGAATAAAAGAAGGTGGCTTTCGTGCCATCGGCCTGAAACTCTACATCGGTAAGCTTCATTTCCAATTTGGTGTTTTGGATGATTTCTTTGGTGCGATACATGACCGATTCCTCGCGATTTCGAGCCTCTTCCCATCTCTCCATATCCCTTGAAGAAGCTTTACGATAGATGTCGCGTACGTCATCATCTTTTACACCCTTCTTATTCATTTGGAGCCTTACCAACTCCCCCATCAAGGAGATATATCCAATGTGATGACCATTTGGTACGTCAACGACAATGGGATCTCCGGTGACAACATCTATTTTTTTAGTATTTCGAAAGAATTCTTTTCTTCCATTTTTAAATCGAACCTCAACGACATCAAATCGATGCATTGCAGGAACATCCATATTAGAAAGCCAATCAAAGACATTGAGTTTATTGCACCCGCCTGAGCTGCAATGGCCGTTATTCTTGCATCCGGCCGAACCACTAGTACCACAACTTGCACATCCCATATTTCTGTAATCTAATGGATATCTTCAAGGAAAGTGAACTTAAAATTCTATTGACCTAATTCTTTGAGATCAAAACCGATATCTTCTCTAAATCTTTTACCTTCCCAGTTAACTTCTTGACCTCCAGCATATGATTTACTTAAAGCCTCCCCTAAATTTTTACCGAGTCCTGTTAGTGCTATAACTCTACCTCCATTCGTAATCAGCTTGCCATCTTGCTTTTTGGTTCCAGCATGGAATGGTAAAACCGTATTGATATTGCCAATCGTAATCTCATGGCCTTTTTCATAGAATTCAGGGTATCCTCGGCTTACATACATCACTGTTGATGCTGTAAATCTTTCATATTCTATTTCTGTATCAATCAAATCTTTATTGGCAGCTGCAATCAATAATTCAAGAAAGTCAGTTTTTATTCTTGGAAGCACAACCTCCGTTTCGGGATCGCCCATTCGCACGTTATACTCTATAACATAAGGATCTCCACCAACATTTATTAGACCAAAAAATATGAACCCGCAGTAGTCGATTTTCTCTTTCTTAAGACCTTCAACGGTAGGCTTAATGATGGTCTTATTTACTTTTTCTTTAAACGCTCGATCGGCAAATAGCACTGGTGATACGGCGCCCATTCCTCCTGTATTCAATCCTGTATCTCGTTCTCCAATACGTTTGTAATCTTTGGCCTCTGGTAAGATTCGATAATCTTTCCCATCAGTTACCACAAAGAACGATACTTCAATTCCTTTCAGAAACTGTTCAAGCAGAACCTTTTCACTCGCTGCACCGAATTTCCCATCAATCAGTTCTCTAAGTGACTTTCTGGCTTCTTCTAATTCCTCGGTTATGATAACACCTTTACCTCCGGCTAGCCCATCAGCCTTCAAAACATATGGAGGATCTAGTCGCTCCATATATTTAATGGTTTCTTCTAAATTTTCTTTGGTAACCGTCCTTGCCTCAGCGGTAGGAATCTTATGTTTCTTCATAAATTCCTTTGCATATTCTTTGCTCCCCTCCAACATTGCACCTTTGGCAGTAGGTCCAATTATCATCAACTTTTTAAAGGCTTTGTTCTTCCTCAGATGATCAACAATACCATTTACAAGTGGGTCTTCAGGTCCTACGATAAGCATTTCAATGCTATACTCTTTTAAGGCTTCCTCGACTTTCTCAAAATTTTTAGGATCTATATCTAGGTTGGTCCCTACCTTATCCGTTCCTCCATTGCCTGGCGCAATAAATATTTCACCACATTTAGGACTTTGCTTTACCTTCCAAGCTATGGCATGCTCTCTTCCGCCTGACCCGAGGATTAAAATGTTCATAGGTTATGGTTTTTTGAAATTGGTGGCTAAGTTCTTGGTATTCGTTGTTATTTCAAAGAGAATAATTAGGGTTAATTAGTGAGCATATTCTGACATGAATTTTACCCTCATTAGTCGGACCTCGTCTTCTGAATAATACTCTCCCAACTCTTCCATGGCAACTACTAATTCATCGGTTTCAGCATTTAGGAAGTAATCGTAAATATCGTCTTGTCTATCGTCATCCAATAATTGATCGATATAATAATCTATGTTGAGTTTAGTGCCGGAGTAACAAATGTTTTCAACCTCTGCAATTACATCTTCATACTTCATCCCTCGAGCCTCAGCGATATCTTCGAAGTCCATCTTTTGATCGATGTGCTGGATGATATATATTTTATTCTTGGACTTAGTTCCAGAAGTTTTAATCAATACATCAGATGCAGTGATTATGTCATGCTCCTCGATGTATTCTTCAATCATCTGAAGAAAAGGCTCACCAAACTTCTTGGCTTTACTTTCTCCCACTCCGACAATTTGCTTTAGGTCATCCATTGTGGTTGGATAAACCGTACACATCTCCTCCATCGAAGGATCACTAAAAATCACATATGGAGGTATATCTTCCTGGTGAGCAATATCTTTTCGCAGCTTTTTGAGCATCCCAAAAAGCGTTTTGTCATAAGCACTAACATTAACTGGAGCCTTATCCATTTCATCTTCATCATCTCCATCAGCAGTGTGCTCATGATCTTTAGTAAGCATATGAGACTCCGGAGATTCTAAGAATTTGTTTCCTTTTTCTGATACTTTAAAAACCGCTGGATTTTCAATGTCTTTCTTCAAAAATTCATGCAGCAAGGTTTGTCGAATTACCGATCGCCAAAAGTTCTCATCTTCACTAATCGCTGACCCCTTGCCAAAGACGTCCAATTTGTCATGATCGTAACTCCGCACATGTTGGGTAACCTTTCCAAGCAGAAGAGACGCCAAGTGATTGATATCAAAACGTTCATTGGTTTGAATAACAGCTTTTATTACAAGTACTATAATTTCTTTTCCTTCAAACCTTTCTTTTGGAAATCTACAATTATCGCACATCCCACGGCACGTTTCATCACTTTCTATGTACTCTTCACCAAAGTAATGAAGTAATTGTTTTCGTCTACAAACTGCAGAATCAGCATAAGAAGCCATTTCCTCTAGGAGAAATCTTGCATTTTCTCTTTCAGTGACGGCCTTATCCTTGTTGAATTTTTCAAGCTTGAGGATATCATTGTATGAATAGAACATAAGACAGTCACTATTGATACCGTCTCGCCCAGCTCTACCTGTCTCTTGATAATATCCTTCTATTGATTTAGGAGCATCATAGTGTACCACAAATCGAACATCAGGCTTATCAATACCCATTCCGAAAGCTATTGTTGCCACTATTACATCTACATCTTCATTCAGAAATCCATCCTGATTTTTCATTCGCTCCTTAGCCTCCATTCCAGCATGATATGGAGCTGCATTGATATCGTTTACTTTTAAAAATTCAGCAATCTCTTCTACCTTCTTTCTACTTAAGCAGTAAATGATTCCACTTGCACCTTTATGGTTTTTTATAAACTTTATGAGCTGTTTTTTCGCATTTTGCTTAGGCCTTACTTCATAATAAAGGTTGGTTCTATTAAATGACGATTTAAACAACTGCGCTCCATCCATTGAAAGGTTTTTTTGGATATCGAGCTGCACTTTAGGAGTAGCAGTGGCTGTCAAAGCAATCATTGGAATGTCACCTAGTTTTCCAATAATATCTTTTATACGTCTGTATTCTGGCCTGAAATCGTGTCCCCATTCAGAAATACAGTGTGCTTCATCAATGGCTACAAATGAAATTGTGGCTTGTTTCAGGAATTCAACATTTTCTTCTTTCGTCAAAGATTCAGGTGCGACATACAGCAATTTTACTGATCCAGAAATGGTGTCTTTTTTCACCTTATTGCTTTCTGACTTTGTAAGTGTCGAATTTAGAAATCGTGCATGTATGCCTACTGCATTCATTTGATCAACCTGATTTTTCATCAGGGCAATGAGCGGAGAAATCACAATTGCTGTGCCATCTTGCACAATTGCAGGTAACTGATAGCATAATGATTTACCAGCCCCAGTTGGCATAATTACGAACGTATTTTGTCTATCAAGAATATTTGTAATTATATCCTCTTGCTTGCCCCTGAATTTGTCATATCCAAATACCCGTTTGAGGCTCTCCTTAAGACCCACTTCAGCAGTTGTCTCCATCTCCCAGATTGATGTAAAGTAAAAAGTTAATCAAAACCATGATCGCAAACAAATTGTCCTCATGGATGTTGTGCGTTCCTATAACGCTGGCGGATTGAACTATATTTACGACAGTTATTTATAATGCGAATTTCTCACAAAATCTTATGAGTACAAATATTTATGTAGTGATTATGGCTGGCGGTAGCGGAACAAGATTTTGGCCATACAGCCGAGATGCAAAACCTAAGCAATTTTTAGATGTCTTAGGGACAGGGAGATCGTTGCTACAGATGACATTTGACCGATTTATGGAGATCACGACACCTGATAAGATTTGGGTAGTTTCCAATGAGAAGTATGAAGGACATATTAGCGAACAGCTACCAGAAATTGGGAAAGATCAGATTTTATTAGAAACTGAAAAAAGAAATACAGCTCCATGTATTGCTTATGCCTCTTATAAAATTTTAAAAAAGGACCCAAATGCTGTTTTAGTTGTAAGTCCTTCAGATCACGCAATCTTTAAAGAAAAAGATTTTCAAAATGTTATATCAACGGCAGTAGATAGTGCATCAAACGAAGAAAAGCTCTTGACTATTGGCATCCGACCAAATCGTCCTGAAACCGGGTATGGATACATTCAATATATCAGTGATCCAGGAGTTGCAGTAAAGAAGGTTAAAACATTCACAGAAAAACCAAAAGCTGACCTTGCTGCAAAGTTCATTGAGAGTGGCGATTTTTTGTGGAATTCAGGAATATTTATTTGGAGTATTGATTCTATCATCAAGGCATTTGAAAAACATGATGAAGAAATTGCGGGAATTTTTGCTTCAGGGCTAAATAAGTACTTTACAGATAACGAGCGTGCTTTTATTAAAGATGCTTACAGTCAATGCAAGAATATTTCCATTGATTATGCGATCATGGAAAAAGCAGAAAATGTTTATGTAGTTCCGGGAGATTTCGGATGGTCGGATTTAGGTTCATGGAATGCATTACATGAAATAAAGGACAAAAATGAGGATGACAATGTCATAGAAGGCTCAGTAATCACTTATGATTCTAAGAACAACTATATCAAAGGCAAAAAAGAGAAAGTCATTGTTGCTCAAGGCTGTGAAGGTTTTCTAATAGCTGACTTTGATGACGTACTACTAATTTGCAAAAAGGAAGATTCCTCTATTTTCCGAGAATTCATCACAGATGTAAAATCTGAGAAGGGAGAAAAATTCATCTAAACTTTTCGTTGGCGCTGTACTTCATAAAGTGCCATACCTGCTGCCACACCTACGTTGAGCGATTCTATTGAACCTGACATAGGAACTTTAGCAATTTCATTTGACATGTCGATCATTTCGTCTGAGATACCGCGTTCTTCCGACCCCATAATTATAGCTGTTGGCACTGTGAAGTTTATCTGATCCAGCGAATTATCAGTTTTTTCTGAACAGCAGACAATATTAACTCCGGACTCTTGCAAATATCGAACGGCATCCAGAAGACTCTTTTCTCTACAAACAGGCAGGTAATTAAATGCACCGGCAGACGTTTTCACAGCATCTTCATTTACTTGAGCTCCTCCTCTTGAAGGTATCACGAGTCCATGGACTCCTAAACACTCGGCAGTCCTGCCAATAGCTCCAAAATTCCTGATATCTGTGATTTCGTCGAGCACTAATATCAATGGGTTTTTACCCTCTTCGAACAGGCGCGGCACCAAATGTTCTAGAGAGTGATATTGAATGGGTGAAATGAGAGCTACTACTCCTTGATGATTTTTTTTTGTGAACTTATTTATTCGTTCTGAAGGTACTTTGGAGATTGGAGTTGAACTCTGATGCAAGGCTTGCATCAATTCTTTATAGAGATCTCCTTTTAAGCTCTTTTGGATAAATACTCGCTCTAAATGCTGTCCAGATTTAACGGCCTCAATTACTGTTCTGATGCCATAAATTATATCAGATTTTTTATTCATCTATCAACGACGGATAGCCGCTATTTGGTTGTACCATTGCTCTTCGAATTCTCTATTTCGACGCAAGGTAAAAGTTTTGGGTGCAAAAAAAGTCGAGATTACTGTGAACTCAAAGGCAGTCCCACTATCATAATACCATTCTTCTGAATTTCCAGTTCTATACACTTCACTGGGACGTCCATAGACGATATACATCATCCCTCTGTCGGTTTTCCAACCGGGTTTAAAATTCGTATACAATAAATTGGCTTGTTCGACAAGGTTGTAATATCCACGAATTGCATTCCTGGCCAATGATTTTGTAGAGTAGGTATTCATCCAAAATGAATCAAAAGACTGCTTGGGACTCTTAGATTTCAACATTTCTTTCCGCTCCTGTTCGCTTGTCAGATACAGCATCGCTTCTACCAATTCTCCAAGTTGACGATACTTTGGGAAATACGGTGCTACTCGCAGTGTAGTAACCCCCAGAGAGGCAGAGGAATCTTTTAATAGTGTGTAAAATTTATTCACAAGAAACTCTCCTCCGTTGGTGTAGACAAAAGCAGTATCCATATCAACTTGAGGAACCAATGGTTTCATATCTGCCATAGGCGGATCTGCTGGCTGGAAAACCTCGGGGTATTGTGATGCAAGAAAAGAATCGTTTCCTTCCCAACTAAAGCCTGATCTGTTGATATAATTCTCGAGAATGGGTAAGCCTTCTTCATCCACGGGATATATTGATGGAAAGGACAGACTTCCAATTTTAAGCGATGCATCATAGAAATAGAATTTCTCTGGTTTGGAGAATTTGACTACCAAAAGGTTTTCCTCAACATCACGCAACATTAATTTCAAAAACATCTCATCGCTTTCATTTTTAAGCGTATCGATTTGAGGTGTTATCCTTCGATGAGATTCAGATTCATATCCATTTTGAACTAAGAATTCATAATTCCAATTTGACAAAGAGTCTGATGACACACGTAGAAAGACAACAATACCATCATCGGTATTGACAACTCTATGCGCCATCTTTACATTGAAATTGAGGTTATACTGCCATGCTATATTAACTCTTGAAAAGTTTATTGCGTTTGCAGAAAATGTGATTAAGACCACAATTACACTCAATAAAAGTCGACCTGTTCTCATAGATATCCAAATTAGCTATATAATTGATTTTCTTTGTGCTCTTTAAACAAAAATCGTACGACATACCTTTAATCTAATGAGTGTATACACTACAGAAATTGCGTCTGATAAAATCCCATCCGACAATGTAATTCACCAGCGGTTGCTATCTGCCTACCATCAAGCCAAGCCTTTCATTAATGGAGATCTTTTAGAGTTGGGATGCGGAGAAGGTCGTGGTGTGGAGCTCTTAGCTCCTCTTGCCAATTCGTATGTAGGAATCGATAAGATCAAATCAGTAATTGAAACACTCGAAAAGAAATATTCAGATTACAAATTTATGAGTGGCGTATTTCCGCCATTTCCCTTTGAGGATAATTCCTTTGATACGATTGTCACTTTTCAAGTGATCGAACATGTAAAAGATGATGAAGGATTTGTTAAGGAGATTCACAGGGTTTTGAAACCAGGTGGTAAGGCGCTAATTACTACTCCAAATATCAAAATGACCCTTTCTAGAAATCCCTGGCATGAACGAGAATATACGGGAGATGAACTGACCTCAATGTGTAAAAAGTATTTTGAGAATGTAGAAATGAATGGTATTGCGGGCGACGATAAAGTGCTTGAGTATCATGAACGCAACAGAGAATCGGTTAATAAAATCATGCGTTTCGATATCTTAAACTTGCAGCATAGACTACCTGCAAGCATTTTGCGAATTCCTTATGATCTCTTGAACAGAATAAATAGGAATAAGCTAAATGACACGGATGACGAGTTAGTAAAATCAATCACAATCGATGACTTCAGTTTAAAAAAACAAGATGATGGCAATCTTGATTTATTCTGTATTTTGACAAAATAGTAAGGCAGGCATAAAAATTGATTAACCAAGTAAAAATTCAAATCGTAAAATTTCGAAGTGAATAAATACATTAAATACATACGATTATCCATTGTCTTGTTTTTTCTAATCGGATTAGTTTTTACAACTGAGGCGCAACGAAAAAAAAAGAAGCGCAATCAGAATATTGAAACAGTGATTGCTACGGGCAGAACCTACATTGGCACTCCTTACAAATGGGGAGGTAATACTAAAGCTGGGATAGACTGCTCAGGGTTAATAAAAAACTCCTATAATACAATTGGAATCAAGCTTCCGCGCACTGCAAAAGAACAGTCAAAAGTTGGTAAAAAGAGAGGATGGGATGGTCTAAGGAAAGGAGATTTGGTCTACTTCAAGTTCAAGAAAAAAGGCTCTAAATGGTATCATAGCGGAATGATAACCTATGTAAGTCAAGATAAAATTTTGTTTATTCATGCCTCCTCCTCGCGCGGAGTGGTGGAGTCCAATCTGCTTAGCGATTACTACAAAAAGAACGTGAAAAGCTTTCGTCGAGTAATAAAATAAGTGGAGCTAGCCGGTTTCGATCGGAGCGGCGAACCGCACGGCGACCTTCTCAAGCAAATTACAGTTTGAAAAAAATAATGCTGAAAAGTAGAAGAAAAAGTGGAGCTAGCCGGTCTCGAACCGGCGACCTCTACACTGCCAGTGTAGCGCTCTAGCCAACTGAGCTATAGCCCCAAGGTGGACAAATATAATCTGATTGTTTATTTAAAGAGATTTTGAATCTCATCGGGCACACGTTTCAATTTTTGGGTTTCTCTTTCAATTAGGCACCAATTAGATTTTACCTGCACGAGAAGTTCATCTTCTTTATAAATTTCAACTATTCTATCCGAGAAGGGACCACGGTATCCTTCAACATACGTTTTGATTGTGACCTGATCTCCCAAAAAGGCTTGCTTCTTATACTCAACATGATGCGTTCGTACCATCCAAAAATATCGCTCATCAATATCCGGGTTAATTCTCTCTAACCAATGTTCTCTTGAAATATCAAGTGCCCATTTCATATAGATCAAATTATTGACATGATGGTTAAAATCAAGATGATCTTCAACTACGGTTATGTGTTTATCAAAGACCTGCATTTATTTATTGCATTTAAGAACTATACAAATTGAAGCATGAAGTCTCTAACACTGTCATCTGGACTCATTTCCATTTTCTTTTTTAACCTATTGACCTTGCTCTTTACAGAGCCCAAGGTAAGGTGAGTCACGTTGGCTATCTCCTTGTTGGTCATACCGATTTTCAGATATGCACTTAACTTCAAGTCTTCAGTAGTCAAAGAAGGGTTATTGGTCTTAAGGTTATCAAAAAATTGTGGATGCACATCTTCAAACCGATGTATAAAGCTATCCCAACTTTTATCTAAGGAGTATCCATCAGAAATCGTCCTTTTCATCACCTTCAGTTTTTGCTTATGCTCACTATCCATATTCCCTTCTATCTCGCCAATTTTCTCTTCAATATTTTTAAGGATTGAATTTTTTTCATGAGATGCCATTGCCATGGTGGCTAGCTCTCTTTCTTTAGAGGCAAGCGCATCAGCTGCCAACTTCTTTTCACTCTCTCTCAATTCTTTCAGCCTTTGATTTTTCTCAGCTAATGTCGTATTGGCCTCTTTTTTTAGCTTGTAATACCTGTAGAGAATAAATAAGGCAAGCATGAGAATAATGGTGCCTCCAAAAGCTGCTGATCTGATGATTTTCTCTCTTTTCAGTTCCTCGCTCAATACCAGCTTTTCCTTTTCATTTGCTAGCTCGATTGCATCCTTTTCCTTATTGAATTTGTACTCTGCTTCTAGCAATGTCAACCTTTTAGTCTGCTCAATATTTTTCAAACTATCGGAGAGTTTTTTATTCATTAACAATGCGTCGAATGCAAGACTATTATTACCAAGCTTGTTCTCAATTTTCGATAACAAACTATATCCACTTTCCATATTAGATAAAAGACTAGCACGCCTTGATTTTTCAATTCCCTCGAGTGCATACGTCTTAGCTTCCTGATATCTATCCATTAGATACAGGGAAGTAGCAACACCAAGTAGTGGATATGTTTGTGAAGCGTTATCACCAAGCTCTTTATAGATGTTTAATGCTTCCTGAGAGTAATTCAACGCTTTGTCATGTTCGCCAAGCTGATCATAGACAACACCAATATTATGATAGTTTTTAGCCACATCGCTTCGTGCACCGATCCGCTGATTAATTGCTAAACACTTTTCATAGTATTCGAGACCTTTATGAAACTGACGTGTTTCTACGTAAACAATACCGACATTATTTAGGCTTACAGCGATTTGTCTAGGATCGCCGATTCTTTCCCTAAGCTCCAAACCATTGATATAGTATTCAAGAGCCTTCTCATAATCTTTTTGCACAAAATATATGATGCCTATGTTATTGTAGCTTGATGCAATCCTGGCAGTATCCCCAAGTTGAATTCTATAGTCTAGGGACTTTAAAAATTGATCTAATGATTCTGTATAGTTACCTATCGCCCTATTAACATCGCCAAGACCATGTATCCATTGGCCAGTCCTTTGACATAGTCAGATCTGCTCGATACTTCGAGCACTTTATTGAATAATTCAATCGCCTTTGTATGATGTCCAAAAACTTTAGTTACCCATCCTATTGCATAATAGGCATCACTCTCACCTTCTGTATATCCAATTTCTGAAGCAATCTTTATTGCTTCGCTACCGTATTTAGCAGTACTTACTGAGTCAAAAACGAGGAACTTAAATGCTAACTTGTTGTAAATGTCAACCTTGTCTTTTTGAGGAATATCAGAATTGGTTAACTCAACAAGCGAATCTATTTCCGGAGTCTGAGCAATCATCGGGTGCACTGTAATCAACGCAAAGACAACAACGAAAAACCTTCTCATACTTTTATTAATTGCTAAACTGATAATGACTTATCAAAGTTTTTAAAGGGCCAATTGTTTAGGCGAATAACAATTTAATTGAAAAATGATCTTGATTCAATATTATATGGTCTAACTGAAAAGAAGAATAAAATTTCAAAGTGCTAACCTTTTGCTACCCTATAAAATTTCTTCAGCCAAAACAAGTAAATAATCTTTGAGGCATCTAATATTTATAATTAGTGTATCTCGTGGTAGTGATACTAAGGCGGAGCATCCGAAAGAGGATGCTTAAAAGAGCGGTTCCACGTGAACCGCTTCTTTTTACTTTAAAGAAATTATAGGATTACCAGCTAAGGATATATTTAGGTAGTACTAAGGCGGAACACCTATCTTAGGTGTGAATAGAGCGACTCGTGGTGGGGTCGCTTTTTTTATGCGTATTTGAGCATAAAATCTCTTAGACTGTCTTGTGGACCCATCTCCAATTTCTTCTTCAATCGATTAATCTTACTTTTAACCGACCCAAGCGTCAAATGCGTCACATTGGCGATCTCTTTATTCGACATTCCGATTTTAAGGTAGGCACTCAATTTAAGATCATCCACTGTCAATATTGGGTTTTGATCTTTCAGCTTATCAAAAAAGTGTGGATGCACATCTTCAAATCTGTGTAGGAAGCTATCCCAACTTTTGTCTAATGAATAACCATCAGCGATGGCTTTTTTCATTTCCTTCAAGCTGGTTTTCATTTCGTCACCAATTCGAGCTTCAATGAAACTGACCTTCTGCTCAAGATCACTTAGCAAACTGTTTTTTTCATGCGAAGCCATAGCCATAGTTGCCAACTCACGCTCCTTAGAAGCAATGGCTTCATCAGATAGTCTCTTCTCTCTTTCTCTAAGCTCTGCTAACCTCAAGTTCTTTTCTTCGAGCAGCAAATTTGCCGTTTTCTTCACTTTATAGGATCGATAAGCGAACAATGCAATTATTGAAATCAATACAATGAGTACACCTGCACTTATCAGCATCCATCGTTCTCGAGCTAGCTCTTGTTCATAAGCGAGCTCAGTTCTTTTCTGCTCTTCTGCGATTATTTGTTTTTCTTTTTCGAATTCATATTCTGCTTCAAGACGAGTAATTCTCTTTGTACTATTTTCATTGAATTGCTCATTCTGAAGGTCTTTCGAAATTGCTAAGAATTCATATGCTGATCTATATTGACCTTTACGTTGATACACTTTGTGCAGCGCATTGGATAACTCCTCCATATTTGGGATTAGATCATTGGCTTTCGCAAGATTAAACCCTTCAAGAAGCGTAGCTTCCGATTTATTTAAATCACCTTTAATACTGTAGTACTCTCCTAAGTCCAGATATACACTAGCCATCGTTCTTTTGTTGTCGCAATCTTGTGCAAGCGACAAAGCGCTAGAGATATAGTGATAGGCCGAATCATAGATCTGCTCCTCTAAGTAAAGATCTCCAAGTTGAGTCATTGGCATTGCCGCCGTGCATTTAGACCCACTAGAATTGGCTAGGAAAATGGATAACCAGTAGTTATTCTTTGCCTGATCTATTTGCTTCAGATGCACTAGAACATTACCCATATTTAGAAGTGTATGTGCTCTCCCTGCTTTATTTCCTGTAATGCTGTCATATTTTGAGGTGTTGGAATAGTACTCAAACGCCTTGTTGAAATCACTTCGTTCCAAATAGATATTGGCAATATTGTTATACAGGTTTGCCATCATATTGGCATTGTCATTTTCTTCGAAATACAATAAGGACTCTTGATACATTTCAAGGGCTTTGGAATACTTACCTTGTTCACTGTAAGTAACTGCAATACTTGCCAGCAATACAGCCCTATTTTCATAATTCTTGATCAAATCAAACAACTCATATGATTGCTGAAACGCCATTCTAGCAGAGTCATACTGAGATTTTCCGAAATGAATATTTCCTAAGGTATTGAGCGCATCGGCTTGTATCTGGATCAATCCATTCTCTTGAGCGAGGTCTCTTGAAGTTGATACATAGAATGCAGCAGAATCTCTATTCCCCATGTAATTATATCCCAAACCAAGGTTACGAAGCGCTTGTGCTTTTCCTTTCACAAAATCTATATCATCTGCAAGCGCTATTGCATCATTGGCATAAACTATGGTTTTCGCAGCATCGATATATCTCCACTCGAAAGCAAGATTTATCAATGTATTCACCTTATTGGTATCAAGATCCTGAGTGTCTAGAATGTTTTCTAAACTGTCAATGGTAGCATTTTGTGCAAGTACAATTGAGATACTCGAAATGCATAATATCAGGTATAGCAGATATCTCATATGGTAATGATGGTATATAATGGTTTCTTTAAAAACGTCAATATTAGAAAAGAAAACCTATTTTAAGACTTATAAATATGATGCTTTTCTAGCTTCTAACTTGTGCTCATCCAATTATTCTAAAAGTTTTTGAATTGAATTATCTTAATCAGCTATACATCAAGTTACATTTTAATTGAAACCAGAAGTAAAAGCAATTATCGATTCCAACTTTGGAAAATACATTTCTATAAGCGATGAGGCATATGAGTATCTAGATTCCAACTTTGAGGAGAGAGAATATGCTCAAAGGGCTTTTTTGGTCGAAGGCGGTACGGTAGCCAAATATTTTTATTTTGCTCTTTCGGGTGTTCAGGCAGGGTATTTAATAAATAGCAAAGGTGAAAAGGTTGTATTTGGTTTTTCCTATAAAGGCTCTCCTTCGGGGATTTATGACTCGTTTATCACACAAACTCCTTCGAATTACTTCATGGAAACCTTGACTCCATCGAAGCTGATCGGGATCAATAAAGAAAAGTATGACCAACTCTTTATTCAATTTCCTGAATTTTATCAGTGGAGAACTCATTTCATGGAGATGATACTTTTCGGCAGAGGAAGTAGGGAGGTAGAAATGTTGACTCTGACAGCAAAAGAACGATTTGACGCCTTTATAAAAAGATGTCCACAAGAACTATTACAAATCCCACAAAAGTATTTGGCTAGCTATTTGAACATGACACCAGAGACATTAAGCCGATTGCGAGCACTCAGAGATTAGTTGATCTAGATCAATTTTTTTCTGGTAATCATGCTTGAGCTTTGATTCATCAAAAATTCAAAAGATTATGGAAGTCAATTTCGAGCAAATCCTTGAACAATCGAATAAGATAAAGAACTACATCAAAACGGAAGTAGCTGAATTTTCCGATGAAAAACTCAACTGGAAGATGAATGAGAAGAAGTGGTCAATTTTAGAAGTGGTCAGTCATCTGAATAGGGTGTACGAAAAGTACCTCGATAATTTTCAATTGGCTATTGATTCTGCCCCCGAATTATCATCGGATGAAGTATTAGAATTTCAATCTACTATTTTAGGAAGGCTGTCAATCTATTCAATGAGACCAAAAGGTGATAAGCGTAGGTTTAAAATGAAAACTTTTGATTTTTTCAATCCAATATCTGAACCTGACAAAAAAAATGAAACCATTGACTTATTCTTAGCTAATAAGGAAGCATTCAATGAATTGATTAGACAGGCGAGGGTAAAAAATCTGAAGGATATAAAAATGCCGACAGCCTTGGGTGAAAGAATGAAATTTTATGTTCCAGAATGCTTCCGTTTCATCTTAGCACATGAACAGCGACATATCGTTCAGATTGCTAGTATCTTAGAGGATATAGAATAACACTTTCATCTTATTTTATTGGGTGAAAGTCATATAGCAATAAAAAGATGAGCAACGAAAATCCTGACCTGAAGATTGCACAGTCTGCATCTTTGAAACCTATCGATCAGATCGCCAAAAAACTTGGTTTGAATAATGGTGATATCGAACAATACGGAAAGCATAAAGCCAAAATCCCGCTTTCTTATATCGATGATCAAAATGTGAGCAAAAACAACATGATTCTAGTTACCGCGATCACACCTACACCTGCAGGCGAAGGGAAAACTACAGTTTCAGTTGGTCTCGTAGATGGTTTAAATCACATTGGGAAACAGGCTGTTGCTGTGTTAAGGGAACCTTCATTGGGACCTGTGTTTGGAGTAAAAGGAGGCGCTACCGGTGGCGGTTACTCTCAGCTAATACCTATGGAAGATATTAATCTTCACTTCAATGGAGACTTCGCGGCAATCGAAAAGGCTAACAACCTACTATCCGCTTTAATAAACAACAACATTTACGGCCGGTCAAGAAACCTTGGTATTGATCCTAGAACAGTAAAATGGCGATGGGCAATGGACATGAACGATAGGTCGCTAAGGCATATTGTAACAGGACTGGGAGGCAAGCAAGGAGGATTTCTTCAGGAGTCAGGATTTAATATCACTGCGGCTTCTGAAATTATGGCCATTTTATGTTTGGCAAGGGATCTTTCCGATCTAAAAGAACGGATGGGGAACATATATGTAGGAGATACCTTCTCAGGAGAGCCCATTTTTGGAAGGGACCTAAATGCACATGGAGCAATGGCAGCATTACTTAAGGATGCTATAAAACCTAATCTCGTACAAACACTAGAGGGAAATCCAGCCATTATCCATGGAGGCCCCTTTGCAAATATTGCTCAGGGGACAAACTCATTGGTCGGTACCAAAATAGGTCTATCACTTGCTAATTATGTAGTGACGGAAGCAGGCTTTGGTGCAGATTTAGGTGCCGAAAAATTCTTCAATATTAAATGTAGAGCTGGAGGTATAAGTCCCAAAACTGTAGTTCTAGTCGCTACTGTGAGAGCGCTCAAATATCATGGAGGAGTCAGCAAAGATCAACTTCAAGAGCCCAATGCCAATGCAGTAAAAGAAGGTCTTGGGAACTTAGAAAAGCATATCGAAAATATTAAATCGTTTAATATTCCTGTAGTAGTAGCCATAAACAAATTCATAGCAGATACTTCTGAAGAACTCCAATGCATCGTAGATAGATGCAATGAGTTGAATGTGGAGATAGCCTATGCAGACGGTTGGAAGAATGGAGGTAAAGGCATGGCTGATTTAGCACAAAAAGTTGTAGATGCAGCCAATAGTTGTGACCGTAGCTTTAAACCTACTTATGAATTGAACGCCCCTCTAAAGGATAAAATTGGAGCCATAGCCGAACGAATATACGGAGCGAATAAAATTGTTTATAGTCCAAATGCCAATACCATATTACGGAGAGCGGAAACACTCGGATTCTCCGATTTTCCCATCTGCATGGCGAAAACTCAAAACTCCTTTTCGGACGATGCAAAATCGTACGGGAGGCCTCAAAATTTTACTATCAATGTTCGGGAGGTCGAAATTGCAGCTGGCGCTGGGTTCATTATTCCAATAACTGGGAAAATGTTAAGGATGCCTGGTCTACCTACTAAGCCTGCTGCTGAAAATATTGATATTGATAAAAACGGAAATATTACTGGACTATTCTGATTGAGCGAAATGGAAAAAATAGTTATAATTGGAGGTGGCATTATAGGTCAATTCACAGCATACTACCTATCTAAGTCAGACTATGAAGTCGTTATCGTAGACGATGCTACGGGAATGCCTCCAGCATCTTCGGGCAATTGTGGACTTGTTACCCCTAGCCACATAGCTCCACTCAATTCTTTTTCAGCCATGCTCCAAGGAGTGAAATGGTTGGGGAAAAAAGATGCTCCTTTGTCTATAAAACCACAATTAGATGGCGCATTTATCAAGTGGTTTTTATCCTTCATGTGGCATTCTCGCAAGTCTTCAATTAAAAAGGTTGTTGCCGTTCGAAACGAGATGTTACAATCTAGCTGGAGACTATATCAAGAATATTTGACTTCAGAGTTGAGTGAAAGTGCGTTTAAACCAGATGGGCTAATGTTCGTGGCTAATTCTAAATCTGGATTCCAAACCCTGAAGAAGGAAGTTGAATTCTTATCTAGTAATAGTTTGTCTAGTGAGATTATAACTAAATCAAAGCTTCTGGATTTAGAGCCATCTATAAAAGATGATGCTGTAGGAGGGGCTATATTTCATACCGATGGTTGGCTTAGGCCAGATAGGTTGTTAGAAGAGATAAAAAAAATTAATAATAAGAATGGTGTTAAAACGTATACTGGTCAAGTAACAGAGATCAACACGACTCGAAATTCAATAACTAGTATACAAACAGAACAAGATGAGATTTCATCCAATAAATTCATCTTAGCAGCTGGAGCTCCTAGTTATCTTTTAGCAAGAAAAATTGGAATATCACTTCCGATGATCCCCGGTAAGGGCTATAACCTTACCTATGCTACTAGCCTCAAAAATCAACCAAAACTTCCTGTTTATATGTTTGAAAAAAAGGTGGTGGCTACACCATGGGCTGATGGCTTTAGGTTAGGTAGTACCATGGAATTCACTGGATTTGATAACTCCTTAAACACGAAACGACTTGAAGCTCTAAAAAGAGCTTCTAAAGAATATTTACATACTGATATTGACCAATCTGATCCGCAACCGTGGGCTGGCTGGAGACCTATGTCTAGTCGTGGTTTACCAATAATCGAACAATCCAATAAGTACAAAAATCTGATCATTGCCACAGGACATGGTATGCTTGGTCTCAGCTTAGCACCAGCTACTGGTCAAATTATTTCAGAGCTAATAAAAAAAGGCGACTCAAATTGAGTCGCCCATTTCGCAACCTGCCTTAGCTGATTGCTTCCTTAGTTACTTTTATACTTAATTTTTCAATAAACGTCCTGAGTATATTTCTTCGCCTTGATTATCCAACAACTTAATCATGTATACCCCTTGATCAAGTTTGCTCAGATTCACTTGCCCTGAGATATCTTCAGAAATAATCAACTTACCATCCAAGTGATAGATTGAAATTTTAGTAGCCTTCTCATTCGTAACAGTTAAGTAATCATCCACTGGGTTAGGATATATTTCTACAGCTTCGAGATCTTCTGTGCTAAGAACTCTTTCGACAGTTAAAGTTCTAGTCCGATCATTGGCTGGACTATACTCTTCATTACCTGCTTGCGACGCTGTGATTGTTGTTTGTCCATCAGCAAGAACAGTCAATATATTACCTGAAACAGTAGCAACAGATGCATTAGAACTTTCATATGTCACATCTAGACCAGAGGACGCAGTTGCTGACAAGGTAATTGTTCCAACATCTTCAGAAACTGATCCTAGGGCAGTAAATGTAATAGACTGCGCTAGTTTGTTAATTTCTACTTCAAACACATCAGAAACTTCGCCATTGCCATCATTTGCGGTCACTGTAATATCTGCAGTTCCTGCTGAAACTTCGGTCACTGTTAGTGTTCCATTGTTCACTTCAACAGTAGCAACATCTTCATCTCCAGAACTAGCACTAAAGGTCAGTTCGTCTCCTTCATCTTCATCTGAGAACACATTATTAAGATTAAAATCATGAGTAGTAAATGAGATATCATATGATTGATCTGAAATCGCTGAAGCAACTTCAGGTAGGGCATTTACTCTAAAGTCAAATTCGAATAGGACTTCATTACCTTTTCCATCTTCTGCAAGAATCGAAATTGCAGTTGTCCCAATTCCTGCCTCAGTCACTGTTAACGTTCCTCCACTTTCTGTAGCAGAAGCCACACTACCATCACTACTCTCTACCGTGTAAGTAAGAGGATCATTTTGAGCGTCTAAAAACACATCTGAAATATTTATTGTGGTGGATGCAAAACCTTCATTTTCAATCTGATCGTCGATTGGGTTTTCAACAATAATTCCATTGACATTTAAGGTCAGTGGAATTTCAGCAGGTCCGTTCGGATCATTACTCTCTACTTGTAATGGAAGTTCAAATCTCCCATCAAAAGTACCGTTCGGGTTAAAGAATACCGTCACTTCCTGGCTACCCCCTGGCTCAACAACCCCCTCTGAGACAGAGAAAGACACTGCATCATATTCAAAAAATGCAGGGGTTCTTTCATAGGTAAATCCTCCTGTACTCCCTTGTCCATCATCATCACCTTGGGCCCAGTAAGTAAATACTACATCATAGTATAGATCTTGATTTGTTAGATGCATAGAATAGATGTTGTCACTACTTGGATTACCTCCAACAATATTTCTCCAATTACCATAACCACCTCCAATAGGTCTAGGCATCCTTAGTTCCTCAAAACAATACGGTCCTTCGCCTTCATCTCCTACCTCTCCAGTAGCACCACTTCCCCATAGCGTTCCTGCAGGTGACTCATCAGTTGCGCGATTGAATTCCTCCTCTCGTGCTATATTGAAAATACCTCTCGAGGATCCTCTTGTTATCCAAACATCATCTGCAATTCGATCTTGATTCTCTTCCAATGTCCAATCAACATTATCAGGCCTTGAAAACTCGACAGTACCACCAGAAAGGCCCAGATTCCATTCTAAATCCGCATCACCAGTATTGGATATAGTGAACGTCTGCGAAGCAGAAGCTCCAAAAAATACTGTTTGATCAAGTGCCGTCTTATCAACACTTAACACTGGAGGGTTCGCTCCAGAACCTGACAAGTCAACTGTATAGTTAGAAGTAGTACCATCATTGCTAGAGATCGTAAGAACAGCCGTATAACTAACAGTTTCTGTTGGAGTAAAAGTAACTTCAACTGATTCTGACTCACCAATACCAATACTAGATGGCACATTTGATACCGTGAAAGCCGAATTATCAGTAGTAATGCTTGAGATCTCAAGATTGGCAAGTCCTATATTTTCAATTCCCAATTCAAGCGTTTCTTCAGTTCCTACAAAAACTGATTCAAAATCTAAAGCATCCTCCTCAACCACAATTTCTGGTAAACCAAGAACCGTCAATGATACCGTTATTTCATCCGTATTCAATCCATCCGAAATAGAAATTACAGCTTCATATTCTCCTGCACTAATTCCTTCAGCATTAATATCAAATGTTACTTCTTGCGACGACTCTCCATCGATAGCACCTTCTGGTAATGTAAAGTCTGTAATCCAGGCAACAGCCTCATATCTTCTATATGAAAATCCACCTCCTTGTGATGGATTACCACAGCATCCGCCTCCTGACGTCCAACTTAAAAATTCAACGTCATAATACTTATCCTCTTCAACGTCCCACATTGAAAGTGTTTCACCAGGTAGATCAGCAGCGTCTCCTTCGATGGCATTTCTCCATGATTCGTACCTCTCTGCTTCCGACGTTCGTCCATTCGCCCAAAGTGTCCCGTGAGGAGAAGCATCATAAGGATCGATTTCGGGAACCTCGATCACAATGGCAATTCGTTCACCTCTTTCTCCACTGGTGTACTCTGTCTCAAGAGCAGCATTGAAAAGACCTTGTCTGTCACCTCTTGTAATCCAAAGATTTTCAGAAACACGATCTTGATTAGCTTCTAGGGTCCAATCAGCAAAATCTTCTTTTTCAAAGATGACTTCATCAGTTCCTGCTACGGTTATTTTATCAATACTTATTCCAACCGAACTTGTGCCATTATTGGTAACTGTAAACGATTTCTCAACAGTTCCTCCTGATAATAGCTCGGCACTAATTGTAGAAACATCAACTGTCACATCAGGTGGAGCAATTCCCGTTCCACTTACGCTAAAAGTATGAGGCGAATCACCATCATCGCTTGTTATAGTTCCCGTTGCATTGTATGCTTGCTCAGCTCCTGGTGCAAAAGATAACGCGATGCTTACAGTCTCATCAGGTTGAATAGTTGCAGTTGTTACTGATGCACTAAATACTGCATCGTCAAATGTTATATCTGTAACATTAAGTACATCCGTCCCTGTATTTCTAATCGACAATTCACCTTCATCGCTTGTTTCGCCAACAAAGACGTTGCTAAAGCTAAAATCACTGCCTTCAGTGATTGAAAGGTTTGGAGTACCTGTAACCTCCAAGTTAAATGTTAGGGTAGTGGTTGGATTTGCCGGATCGTTGGATAAAACATCATATGAGAAAGTGTACATTCCAGCATTTAGGTTAGTAGCGTCAAAAGTTACTCCTACTAAGCTCGTTCCTTCAGTTCCTAATTCATCGCTGTAGGAATCCAAAGACAGCCATTGAGATGCAAGTCTTCTGGTATAAGTGACTCCACCTCCACTTTCATTCGACTGCCAAAAATCAATATCTAAGTCATAATATTCATCGTAATCTACCAAGTAAAGAGAAAGAGTATTGCCTTCTAAGCAGCTACCGCAATTATCTGTGGCCTCCTGAAAATCCGGAGTGTAATCACTAAACGAAAGTGAGTTGGTTTGGCCATCTCCATACATGATTGTTTCACTATTACTATTGTAGTTATCGGTTTCGAAATAGTTGAAAATTGGCTCGTATTCATTTCTTGTAATCCAAACATCCGCTTTGATACGATCTTGATTTTCTTCTAGCGATGGATCTGCATAATTGGCTTTTGAAAAGTAAGTTTCATCTCCTGCATTCCAGTTTAATGTACCATCTCCTGTGTTTTCAATCGTAAATGTAACTGTAGTTGAGCTTCCTGCCGCCAATGTCTGGCTAAATGAAGTTTGTGTTATTGAAAAGGTAGGAGCATCAAGTCCATCGGCTGTTACATCAATTACATAGCTAGGACTAACTGGATCATCACTGGTAACAGTCAAATCTATATCGTAGGTCTGTACAGCCATGGGTGAAAATGTCGCTTCAACCACATATGTACTAAATGGAGGAACAGAAAAGCTTGTTTCTGCTGGTACCAAAACCGAGTTATCCGAAACAACATTTGATACTTCTAATGTTCCGCTTCCTGAGTTGATGATAGGAACCTCTAAGGTGATAGAAGCACCGTTTTCGACTGAAGTGCTCGCCGTGGTCTCAGTGCTGGTAATATCTGGTGTACCTGTAACATTCACATTTACTGTAATTACCTGCACTGGTTCAAGCGGGTCGTTAGAAGAAATTGTTGCTGTACCCACAAAGTCTCCTTCGAACATTACTGACCCATCTATATCGAGATCAAACATGACACTTGCATCAGCAGCCGTCGTATTCAAATCTCCTTCAACAATGGTTTCATCTACATTTAACCATTGCAATACTTCTCTTCTGGTATACGAATACCCCCCACCATTGCCATCTCTCGTCCAAGAGTGAAACTCAATGTCAAAATATCTGTTTTCATTAATTAGATGCAGTGATAGCGTCGAACCCACAATTTCATTTCCGATATTTCCATTTAGCACATCTCTAATGGTACCATAATCATCAGCTGTCACCTCTGAAGTAGGTCCATTTGCTCACTCAATGGTTGCCGTACTCTCGCTCCAAGAAGTCTCCTCGAAATAGTTGAACATTGGTTCTGAGCTTCCTCTTACTAACCAAACTTCAGCAGACAACCTATCTTGATTGGCTTCTAATGAAATATCTGCACCATTGTCTTTTTCGAAGAAAGTTCCAGTAGGTTCTAAGGCTCCTGCGTTGATGTTCACTGTCCATTCCAATTCTCCATCACCAGAGTTACTAACTGTAACGGTGTTGTTAGCTGTCTCTGAAGTGGAAATGCTTTCAGAAAAAGCTAGTGGAGAAACACTCATTTGCGGCGTAGAAACACCATTTCCAGAAACTGGAATCACTACACTCGGCGTTTCAGCATCATTTGACGTAATTGTAATGTTTCCAGAAAAAGAACTTGCTGCATCCGGTGAAAAAAGAACACTAACATCCGCTGTCTCTTCAGGCTCAATGGTAAGTATAGTAGAGGTTGGCGTAAATTGGGAAGAGCTACTTGTTATCCCTGATACTACAAGATCCGCTGTGCCTTCATTATAAATGGTAAAAGTCTGATTTGATGTAGTGCCCAAAAAAGTGTCTTCAAAAGGATCTAGCTCATCATAATCGATCAAGGCTTCACCTATAATCTCTAGTGAAATATTAATCGTTTCATTTGAATTACTTGGATCATTTGAGAAAAGTGTGAGTGGCCATTCATACATGCCTTCATTATTGCCGTTGTCACTGAAAGTGATTGTAACCACTTGTGATTCTCCTGATGCAACAGTGCCACTAAAATTATCTAGTGTCACCCCTGACATTTCGCTTGGTCTTCCTGATGTTTCAGTTGAAGACCAATTCAAATCTGAAACTCCATTATTCGATATTGTAAATGTCTCAGTTACTGAAACATCGCCAGTATTTAATGTCTGCGAAAAAGAATTTGCTGACACTTCGAACGTAGCTGCTGGCAGCACTTCAAGATTGATAGGAATTACGATTGTCCCCTCATCTGCATCGTCACTGGTGATTGTCAAGCTGCCAGCATATGTTCCTGACATTATATCATTTGCTGATATTTGAATTGCAAGAATCACTTGCTCTGCTGCAGCCAAAGTACCAGTTGTAACCGAATTGAAGTTTAAATACTCATACATTTTATATCTTGTATAAGCGAAGCCTCCTCCGCCATTACTTCCCGTCCAGCCGCTAAAGTCTAATTCGAAATACTCATCGTCTGAAATAGCATGAAGTGTCGCTGTATTCCCAATTAAAGATTGAGGATCTCCACCATGCATATTCTTAAATGTATCAAAGCTGGAGGCCGCGTTTAATCCCCCAGAGGCCCATTCTGTATCTGTAGGAGAACTATTATTTGCGGAAGTTTCCGATTTGGCGTTGAAAATACTTTGGTTATCCGCACGAGCGATCCAAACATTGTTGGCTATTCGATCTTGATTTGCTGGTATAATCCAATTCGCAAAGTCGTCTTTGGAAAATGCCACGCCAGGTCCTCTTCCATAAACATCTCCTAGCTCTGAAGACCAGTTAAGTGGTGCGTCTCCATCGTTGGTGATGGTGACATTTACTGTTATAATGTTTCCAGGCTCTAGAGACTCATCAATAGATGTAGTTGTTACAGTAATTTCTTGTTGTCCTATCGCATTTAATGCCGATAGCAAAATAGCAAACATGCTAAAAGTCCAAAGGACCATATTTGGCTTTGATTTCATGGTGTTAGTCGTTAAGTGGAATTTTTTGTAATAGGTAGTAAGCGAATAACAAAAGTTATTCGATACAGGCGATGGGTAATTTGGCGGTTAAGTGATGAAAAGAAATAAATATAAAAATTTTACAATAAATAAAGACGGTTCGAAAATTAACACGTTGATTATCTGCGTTTTATGTTTTAAAAAATAGTAATGTAAATCTTAACATTTCAACCTTATCTTTCCTGTCAAATCACTTCAAAAACTTGCCAACTTTTAATTAGCGATAAAAAAGGCGACTCAAATTGAGTCGCCTAATAGCAAAACCTTAAGATTTTGCTTCCTTAGTTGTCTTTTTGATTAAAGAACATCAATTCATACCATAACTATTAATATGGGTTATTACAAGCATCAATAGGATAACCCTACTAATCGATCAATACTAAGGCAGTTCAATATTTTATTAATAAACGATTTTATAACATTTAAATAATATAAGTGGCGGTTTAGCCGCATGAAATTTGCAGATATGGAGGCATGAGCGGATTTCATACTCTTAAAGCAACTAGTTCTAAAAGATCTTCAATGAAAACAAGGAAGTCTATCAAAGAGCTTTACGATGAAAATAGACTTCTTTATGCTGAACGAAAAACAATAGATCCAAGGCAATATGACCCTGAACAATTAAGGGAGTTCCTGGTCAAGTTTTATGAAAAGAAGAGAAGGCAATTGAAGATGAGGTACTACATGCTTGTTATCAGTGGTCTTCTAACCGCTGGTATTGTGATCGGAATTATAAATGGGATAAACAGTCTTTTGTAATATTGTCAGATGGGTGGATTTGGAGTGATTAACCACATGGTTCAAACTTTTCGGAGCAATAGGAAACTATTGAGTGGACGTAAAAAATCAATGAAGCAGATTTATGAAGAGAACAACTTCTTTTATGTCAGAAAAAAAATCAAAGAAAAAACGAAGAACTACGATCCTGAAACCAAGCGTATATTTTTAGAGAAATTCCATGCAAAACAAAAAAAGGTCCGCGCCAGGCAGACCTTTTTAATAGTAGTTATTTTCAGCCTAATTGGCCTTATCGTGCTGTTCTTTTACAGCTCAAACTTGATTCCCTGAGCCAATGGCAGTTCAGTCGAATAGTTAATAGTATTGGTTTGACGTCTCATGTAAGCTTTCCAAGCATCAGACCCAGACTCTCGGCCACCACCTGTTTCTTTTTCACCTCCAAATGCTCCCCCAATCTCAGCACCAGATGTACCAATATTGACGTTTGCAATACCGCAATCAGATCCAGCGTGCGAAAGAAACATTTCTGACTCCCTAATATTAGTGGTCATGATCGCAGAGGATAATCCCTGAGGAACAGCATTTTGAATTTCTATTGCCTCCTCAATTGTTGAGTACTTAATCAAGTACAAGATAGGAGCGAAAGTCTCGTTACAAACGATCTCATAGTCAGCTTGCGCTTCATAAATTGCTGGCTTTACATAGCATCCAGACTCATAGCCTTCTCCAGATAATACTTCTCCTTCAATGACAGTATTGCCACCTTCGGCTTTTACTTTTTCAATAGCTGCCTGATACATTTTCACTGCATCAGCGTCAATAAGTGGCCCAACGTGATTATTCTCATCCAATGGATCTCCAATTCTCAGTTGTCCATACGCTTTCACCAAACGCTGCTTTACCTCTTCATATTGACTCTCATGGATTATCAATCTTCTTGTCGAAGTACATCTTTGTCCAGCTGTACCCACTGCACCAAATACGGCTCCTGGTATAACTAGATTTAAGTCTGCATGCTCAGAAATGATGATTGCATTGTTTCCTCCAAGTTCTAGAATATGTTTTCCGAGTCTTGCACCTACTACTTCTCCAACAGCCTTACCCATTCGAGTAGATCCAGTTGCTGAAATCAATGGTACTCTAGTATCTGCAGCTAGCCTCTTACCTATCTCGACATCACCAATTACGAGTCCGCAAACACCTGGATGGATATTATTCTTTTCAAATACCCTCTGAGCTATTTTCTGGCATGCAACAGCAGAAATAGGGGCTTTTTCTGATGGCTTCCATACACATACATCGCCACATACCCATGCAAGAGCTGCATTCCATGACCATACCGCAACTGGGAAATTGAATGCCGATATGATTCCCACAATTCCTAGTGGATGCCACTGCTCATACATTCTATGTGAAGGTCTTTCTGAATGCATGGTTAGTCCATAAAGCTGACGTGAAAGGCCTACTGCAAAATCGCAGATGTCAATCATTTCCTGCACTTCACCTAAACCTTCCTGAAGAGATTTACCCATCTCATAAGAGACTAGCGACCCAAGTTCTTGCTTGTATTCTCTTAGTTCATTGCCAATTTGGCGAACCACCTCACCTCTTTGTGGAGCTGGAAGCAATCTCCACTCTTTGAATGCAGCTTCCGCCTCTTTAATTACCGTGTCATAAGCTTTCTCATCAGCCAATGTTACACTTGCTATTTCATTGCCATTTACTGGGGAGTAGGATGTAAGCTTACTACCAGTAGAATCTAGCCACCTGCTGCCTACTGCAGCACCTTTATTTTCTGCGTCTACTTCAAGTCGCTTTAAAATCGTTTGAATATCCTGAGTCATGTTGTCTAGTTGTTAAGAATTGGCCGCAAAGCTAAGAAATGCGTGCATTGATAGAAATTATTTTGTAAATTGAAGAACGATTTATGGGGAATGCTACCACCACAGAGCCAAATAGCCCCCGATACGTATTTTCAGAAACTCAAAAAAGAAAGGTTCACCACCTCTTTAATGTGCTGGATATCGATCGGAATGGGCAACTACAACCCAATGACTTTGTCAATGTTGGGAAGAAAATTGTTTCCCAATTAAAACTCAATGAAAATTCACGAAGTGCAAGACTGATTCTCTTAAAGTCTCATCGACTATTCGTTCAGTTGCTAACCGATCTTCATAATCCTGAGTTAAGCTTAACGCTTTGGGACTGGATTGCTTTCTTTAGAGACCAGCTTGAATCGGGTGATGATAGCATTCTTAATCACTACATTCAACGTACGTCGCGCCATATCTTTGATCTCTTCGACATGAATAGAGATAGGTTAATCTCTAGAGAGGAATACGCCAACATGCTGACCATATATAATATCTCGCAAAAGATGGCTATTCAAGGCTTTGAAGAATTAGATACTAATGACGACAGCTTTATCTCTGCGGATGAAATGGTTGACGGACTGAACAACTTCTTTAAATCTGAAGATGAAAATGCTAAGGGCAATTTAATTTTTGGTGACTGGCGCTAGTTAAAAAATCAGCTTCCACCTAAATGCCCATTTCCAAGTTAATTTATAGTTGCTAATACCTGCTCTATTCATTATCTCTATGATTTCCCTCTTCTTAAATCCTCTTGCTACAGAAATAGAGGCATCATTTTTTACCATCGATGATTTTGAAAAAAGTGACGTCAGAAACAAAATACTCCAGTATGCTAAAGGATGTCGGTGCAAATCGTTGATAATTACTCCCAACCTGGCTTGATTTTTAAATTGCTTAAATAGAACTACCAATTCCTCCGTTGTGAAGTGATGGACAAACAGACAACAGTGAATCAAATCAAACTTTTCTTTTTGAAAATCATCGCTAAAAATGTTGATCGCTTTGTAACTGATCTCCGAATATTGCTTTGTGTTTTTCTCAGCATATTCGACTATATGTGGATTCGCATCAATGCCAACAAACGATGCATTTATATCTTTTTTCCTACTCCATTTAGCCATTTCTGCCATTATATCACCTCCACCACACCCCAAGTCTGCCAGCTTAATCTTGTTTCCCCTTGCAAAATTTTTGAATGCTGAAATACTGATTTGATTACCGCCTAATCTTCTATTGATGGTGTTTAGTTCTCGAAGTGTTTGATCTATGACGGGACCTGAAATATCCAAGTCATCCATGATCTCTAACTCCTCGGAACGATGCTTAAGCATGAATGTGAGTTTTTAGCACTGCACTTTCGAGTGTTAGCCCAGGACCAAAGGCAAAACTCAGCAGATGTTTTTGATCATCTTCTTTTGTCATATCATTAAATAATGACTTAATAACAAATAAGACAGTGGGGGAAGACATATTGCCGTGGGTTCTTAAAATCTCACGAGCAGCAAAGTTTTGATCTTTTGATATGCTAAGTTTTTCTTCAATCACGTCAAGGATCCGTTTACCTCCAGGGTGGATAGCAAAAAAATCAATATCAGATATCCCTAATTGAATTTTCTCAAGAAGTCTATTCGTTAATTCACCGATTCCTTCTTTTATTACATCTGGCACCTTGCTGCTCAATTTCATTTCAAACCCATGATCACCGATAAACCAACCCATTTCATCTCTCCCGCTCAAAGCCAAATCGCTGTAAAAGCTTTTTAATTCTAGCGAACGATCTCCAGGTTTCGAAGACATAATCATAGCTGCTGCTCCGTCTCCAAAAATGGCATTTGCAAGTAGGTTTTCATCATCTTTCTTTTCTTGAAGGTGTATGCTACAGAGTTCTACACAAACGACTATTACCTTGGCGCTAGGATTAGACTCAACTATATTTTGAGCAACTTTCATTGCGTTAAATGCAGCATAACATCCCATGAAATTGATTGATGTTCTTTGCGTAGAAGTAGGCAGACTCAATCTATCAACAAGTTCTATATCTAGACCAGGTGCATACATCCCGGTACAACTTACCGCAATCAAATGGGTAATTTGATCTTTTTTTATTGATGACTCATTCAATGCTTTATTACATGCCTCCTCAGCTAAATTGATTGCATGCTGCTGATATATCAGCATTCTTGGCTTTGCAGTAGGGAATTCTACCTCTTCCTTAAAAAAGCTTTGACCATTTAAATCCTCACCGAAATCTCGCAGTACAGAATAACGCTGCTTTATCCCGCTTGCGCGATATAATACTCTCAGTTTTCTTTCCTCATTTTTATTGAGCTGTAAGTGAGTTACCATAAAATCTGCAATCTGACTTTGATCGGTAAGATTAGCCGGAAGAGCAGTAGCGATATGGTTAATGTATGCGGACATCTGACAGTACTTCATTAATATTAACCAACTTTTTAACGAGAAGATCTAATTCCTATTGAAAAAATCTACTTTACTTCATCTACGCATCCCCTTTTCCTTCTACCTATTGCCTGTCTTCCTCTTGGCACTGGCAGTTTCTGGACAAGTAGATCAAGGTAACTTTTGGATTAGCTTCCTTATCCTTCACCTCTTAGTTTATCCAGCTAGTAACGGATATAATTCATACTTTGACAAAGATGAAGACAGCATTGGCGGACTAAAAAATCCTCCAAAAGTCAGCAAGGAACTTTATGGCGTTTCCATCGCAATGGATATCATCGCACTAATAGGTGCTTTTGCAATTTCATTAGAGTTTGCTCTCATGATCTTTATCTATGGGGCTATTTCAAAGGCATATAGTCATCCTTCCATACGATTGAAAAAATATCCAGTGATTGGATGGCTTGCGGCAGGAATATTCCAAGGATATTGGACCTTTATACTTAGCTACATTGCCGTTACGAATACAAATCTTGCTGATGTATGGGTAGCCTCTGTTCAAATTCCAGGTGCATTGAGCACATTTCTACTTCTGGGTTCATATCCAATGACGCAAATCTATCAGCACGAAGAAGACACCAAACGTGGTGACGTCACTATCAGTAAAAAACTAGGCATACTTGGTACTTTTCATTTTACCGCTGTTGCATTCATGTTTTCAAGCACAGGATTTTTCTATTTCTTCATGAAAGAATTTTCGTTAAACGCAGCAATATTATTTGGGATAGCCATGTTTCCAGTTCTTACATACTTCAGCTATTGGTATCTACAGGTGCGAAAGAACACCCTTGCTGCTAACTTCTCGTCTACGATGCGATTAAACTTCATTTCAGCACTAATGCTAAATTCATATTTTATCTATCTGTGGCTTAGCTAATCGGTGAGCCATGTGTCTTTTTCATCAGGTACCTTGTAAAAGGAGGGAATAACTTTCCAAACATTACCGCTGTCCCTGATAGGTTTGCGGATCCAAATAAACCTTGGATCTTTCTTCCAGCCAGAAGTCTGTTAGCAAACATACTGTTCCAAGCAGCTCTGTAGTCATCTTCTAGATCGGCACGATTAAATCCTTCACTGAAATTCTTAATAATCAATTCTGATAAAATTTTTGTCGAATGAATAGCCATGGCCATACCATTACCACAAAGTGGTGTGATCATTCCAGCAGAATCTCCCGACATTAAAATATGATTAAATACAGGCTCTTTCTTTTCAAATGTTATCTCATTGATAACCTCTGGTTTCTCAAATAGAAATTCTGATTCATTAAACAAATGCTTGAGATGCGGATTTCGAGCAATTAGCTCTCTCTCCATATTCGGAATGGAACCATGTTTCTTAAGATTTGATCGATGGGACAAATAACAAAGATTATAGACTTCATTTTCCACCATACTAATTCCACAATATCCACCTTGAAAATTATGCAAGGCAATCTCATCTCTAACAGCATAGTCAGTTTTTATATGATATTTTACGCCTATGTAGGGTGACCTTCTCGAGATAAATGGTCGATCTAAGTTTTTATCTAGGGTACTTCTTTTACCAAAAGCTCCAATAACAACTTTGGACTCAAACACTTCACCAGACTTAGAAGTCACTGCATGGTGATTGTTTTTCATTACCGATTCTATGATCCTCTCATGAATAATTTCTACACCTTCTTGCTTGGCTTTATCTGCGAGCCAGGAATCAAATAGATACCTACTTATACCAAAGCCTCCTAGATCCAATGGTATTTTTAAAAATGACCCTGAGATTGCGCTTAATTGAAATTGCGAAATATTCGTAGGATTAAGTTCTTCCGGAAATAGGTTGATCTTTCTCAAATAGGGAATTACCTCATTGGATATATATTCACCACAAACTCGATGGAAGGGATACTTCTTTTCTTCAAATAACAACACCTTCAAGCCTGCTCTTCTCAATAAAATCGAATTGATCAAACCGGCCAAGCCACCACCTATTACAATCACATCATTCACCTTTCGAAGGTAGGTAATAAAAAAGCCCACCTAATAAAGGCGGGCTCACTTTTTTAAAATCAATTTGCTTATAAACCTAAACCATAATGTGCTCTACTTCCATCTGGATAGACACCCTCAATCAGAATTCCGTCTGTGCGAGTTCTTTGAAAATATCTTTCTAGATCACGAATGTTTTTGATTTTCTCATTGTCTATTCCGGTGATAATAAATCCTTCTTTCATCCGCACATCTTTCCACTTTCCATCCCCAAGTTCTTTGATCTGCACGCCGCCATCTATTCCCAATTTATCCATTAGATTATCAGAGACATCAGCAAAAGTTGCACCCTCCACTTTATACTCGGACGCCAACTCAACGATATCCAGCGACCCTTCTTCATTTCTCAACTTTGCTATTACAAATTTTTCTTTGCCGTCACGAATAAACTTCACCTCTACTTCATCTCCCGGACGTTTCACAGCAACCTGTTCCTGCAGCTGTGCCACATTATTTACAGGCTTATTGTCTATCGCTATTATAACATCACCTCTCTCAATCCCCGCTCTATCTGCCGCCTTACCTTCCATCACGGCATTGACATAAATTCCTTTTAGAATATTTAAATCAAACTGCTCAGCCACCTGCGCATTCACATCATATATGGATATTCCAAGAAGAGCTCGCTGCACTTTTCCATATTCAACTAGGTCACTTACTACTTTTTTAACCAAGCTCACTGGGACTGCAAAAGAATAACCAGCAAACGCTCCAGAAGGAGATGCAATCGCAGTATTAATGCCAACAAGCTCGCCTCTCAGGTTAACTAATGCTCCACCACTATTTCCAGGGTTTACTGCTGCATCAGTCTGAATGAATGATTCAATCTTATAGCTGCCATTTAAAATATTGATATTCCTTCCTTTGGCACTAATTATTCCTGCGGTAACAGTCGACCTAAATTCATAAGGATTTCCAATCGCGAGCACCCATTCACCAATATTAATTTCATCAGAATTGCCATACTTTACTGCAACTAGATTTTCTTCTTGTATTTTGAGCACGGCCAAATCAGTATTCTCATCTACCCCTACAACCTTTGCCTGATAGCTTCGATTGTCATTTAAAACCACCTCTATTTCATCTGCATTGTCGACCACATGGTTATTTGTCACAATGTATCCATCTGCTGAAATAATAACTCCTGAACCTGCACCGCGTGCCGGTCCGCCTCTTCGCTCATACCGTTCTCCAAAATAGTCCTTAAAAAAATCATTGAACGGGTTATTAGCTCGCATACCTTCACTATAGGTAGTACGTATATGAACTACTGAATTGGTTGCATTCTTTGCGGCAAACACAAAATTTAGACCGCTGGGAACAATGAAGTCAGCTGAATCAAACACATAGTTTGTCAAACTAACTGGATTTGCATCCTGCGTTATTGGTCTTACAATAGTTTCCTTAGGTGCAATAAATGAAAACCCTATTACGGCCACTATTCCTCCAAAGAGAGAGGAGAAGACCATTGCCATTATTAAACTCCTTTTACTCATATTTTAATCCTTTTTGATACATGGTTATACCGTAAAAATGCAGATATGGTTTTGCTCAATGTCCCAAATCAAAGCGTCATTAACCAATCTTAACAAAAAAGGGGTGCTCTACAAATAAAGCACCCCCACTCACCAACTCTCAAAACACTTACTTAACTGCTATTTGCTTCTTCGTTACTTTCTTTTCATCCTTAGGCAATGTGATGGTTAATATTCCATCAACATACGATGCATCTACTTTATCCTTATTAATTATATCTGGTAGATAAAAAGTGCGGTTGAAGTTTCCATAGTAGCTCTCGACACTATGAAAGTTCTTCCCCTTATTTTCTTTTTCCATCTTCCTTTCACCACTTATAGTGATTTGATCTTTGTTCAAGTCAATATTGAAGTCTGACTTGTTCATTCCGGGAACATGAAGTTGAATTTCAAATTCAGACTCAGTTTCTGCGATATCAACCTTTGGCGAAAAAGATGATACAGATCCACCAGAAAAATCCTGATTAAAAAATTGATCAACCAAGCTTCTAAAATTGGTAGGTCTGTAGTCGTTTGTGTTATACTTTATAAGTCCCATTTTCTATTGTGTTTATGTTTTACAAATTCGATTTATGGTTTGCAGATGATCGAATTCCATACCAACGCAAAAAAGAACAATATTTAATGCCATTTTGGCACATTATATGCAAATTGATGAAATTTAATATGACATAATGTCTGTTTTTGATCAAATTTTACTATTAAAAATTTTTTTGATTGAGTGCATTGAGAATTGTGAAATGGATGCTTACATTTGCACTCCTTTTTAGGAAAAAATTCTCCCTTAGCTCAGCTGGTTAGAGCATCTGACTGTTAATCAGAGGGTCCTTGGTTCGAGCCCAAGAGGGAGAGCAAAGCCTGGCAAACGCCGGGCTTTTTTTGTTTTTACTAATTACCAATAAGATACTCAAAGGGTCGCTTGGGTGGTACGCCACTCCGATCGAGCCCAAGAGGGGGAGCAAAGCCTGGCAAACGCCGGGCTTTTTTTGTTTTTACTAATTACCAATAAGATACTCAGAGGGTCGCTTGGGTGGTACGCCACTCCGATCGAGCCCAAGAGGGAGAGCAAAGCCTGGCAAACGCCGGGCTTTTTTTTGTTTTTACTAATTACCAATAAGATATTCAGAGGGTCGCTTGGGTGGTACGCCACTCCGATCGAGCCCAAGAGGGAGAGCAAAGCCGGGCAAACGCCGGGCTTTTTTTGTTTTTACTAATTACCAATAAGATATTCAGAGGGTCGCTTGGGTGGTACGCCACTCCGATCGAGCCCACGAAGGAAAACCTTTGAAGTCAGGCAGTTAGGTATACTGAATGCCCTTTTTGTTTTTCGCCTCCACCGCTTAAAGTAAAGCTTAAAAGTTAACCCCTACGTAAATGTTTGGCTCAAAAAGAAAGTAGTTTGCCCACTTATCGTCCATCTCTTTAAACCCAGCTGGAGCATTGTCATCAAACATCCAGTGTTGACAATGAATCTGGGGTTCTATGAAAAATCGTTTTTTCTTACCAATTGAGACATGGTAACCCAAATGATAGGAATTATAAACTTTGAAATCCTTTCCTAGTTCATTACCATCTAAATCCATATAGGTTTGAAATTGTGGCAAAACTTCAACAGTTGCAAATAGCCCTTTCCAGAGCATTCGCTGGTACGTTATTCCTATACCTCTTTCCCGTACATGTCCTACATAGAATTCACTTTCTGTCTCTAGCTTATCTAATAGACCATCCCACCATTGGATTCCCATTGGCTGAAACAATCGCCAGGTGGCAAACTTTAGTCCTATGATATTCTTATTATCCAGATTACGCTTTACATGAAGCTCTATCATTTGTGTACTTGTTCGATCGTTCCACCCTCCCCCGATAGGATCTGTTATGATAAAGTAAGGTGTGCTTACCCTCCACTTATGGGTGACTTCCGTTTCTTTACCCGATGGTGAGTTTGCTTGAGCAAAAGCACTCAGCGTTCCGAATAATAAGAGAATTACAATTAAATTTTTCATAATAGTAGTTTTTTAAAAGAATGTTTTTTTTGAAATTGAATAGTCATCAGTAGCCAGTTTACTAGCTGGATAATTTGGTCGTTCCCGAAGGAATTTTTCTTTTTCTAGATTTATTTAACCGCCATTTTAATCCAAACAACGGCCTTAGAAAACCTATCCTCTTGATGCTGAATTCATAAATCAGGCAGCCCGTGATGCCCGTGAACACTGTGATCAATATGAATTTTAGCGCCACTGACATATCCAATGGAAGAAAAATCATCGCTCCTGTATATAATGTGAACATATGAATGATATAAACCGGGTAAGCAGCCTGACTTAAATAGCTTAAAATTTTACTCGGCTTGTTCAAGTATTTGTATCCGAATCCAAAAACCGAAAGGATCCAGCAATTGGATTCGAATGCCATGAGATATCCCGGCGATTTCAGTTCGAAAAACATCAACCGCATAACATATAAAATCACTGCCATCCCCAGGTAAAGCCACCTCCATTTCAGAATAGTCTGCCAGAAGCTCTTACCAGCATACACAAAAAGAAAACCGAAAAAGAAAGCCAGAAGTCCAAGGAAGAATCCATGCCAGGTCTGAGCATACAGTTCAAAGACCTGCGGCTTTACAACTATGGTTTCAAGGATAAAAAAGATTGTTATGGAAATAGGACCTATGGGATTACTCATAAAGAGCGATAAACGCTCCATGAATCTTCCACCCTCTATTTTCTTTAGGTAGAAAAAAAGAGGAAATAGCATTAGAACGTAGATGAATATATTTCCTAGGAACCACAGATGTGCAGGATGTGCATTATAGCCTAAGGGCATATTGTAGTATCTCTGAAAAACCAGAAAATGCAATGGAACAATGGCTAATATGCCAAAGACGAAAGGAATAAGAATTCGCTTAGATCGTTCAAGCAACAGTTCTTTCCAATTTCGCTTTCGGATGGCGAAATAAACGCCCATACCCGAAACATAAAATAGGAAAGGGATTCGCCAGACGTTCAGCATGGTCATAGGCTTCCAGATATTTTCCAACATCTCGTCGCTTCTAATAAATCCAATAAACATGGCCCATGGTTGGAAGATAATTGCGACATGATATACTAAAAGCAATCCTATCGCAATCACTCGCAACCAGTCAATATCGTATCTTCTTTCAATTATCATAAGAATACTTTATTTACTGATCCGTTATTGCAACATCATCCCGATTACTGGGCGGGTCTTTTCTAGTTGTTCCATATCCAGTTGCATTCCTAGTGGTGCTAACTGTTGCTGCATCATTTCATAGAAGGGTTTAATCTCAGAAAATGGACCCATTACAGTTTCTCGCGGAGTTGCACCGAAATTATTTTTAATCGTCTTATCTGCTTTGGCATCAATCAGCATCTGTACGATCTCAACACGGCAAAAGAAAGCTGCAGAATGAAGCGGAGTTGAGCCATCGTTATTAGAGATAGTTAAGTCTGCACCTGCCTCGATCAGTGCTTTCGCAATCTCTATTTTATCAAATGTTGCTGCTGAGATTAAGGGTGTTGAACCACTCATTGGCTCCCTTTCATTAATGTTAGTGCCCGCCTTTATATGTTGTCTTACTACCGCAAGGTCGCCGGATAGCACTGCGGCGTGAATATCCATTTCAGGCTTTTCAATTCCTGATTCATTTTTCTTGCTCGTATTGGTTTGGCCGCAAGCTTGCAAAAACATTGTCACTATGACAAGGTTCATTAGTAATATCAGGGTGCTTTTTTTTAATGTTTTCATCATCTCAATTTTTTAATGTTTTTGTGATCAATTAATTCTTCACAAAGGTCAGAGAGAAGTGAAAGTGAGGGCTATGAGCTATGAAGCCAAATCCATAAAGTTTGCGGAAGTCATAAAAACTATGAAGCAGATATATAAATTATGAAGCAAGAAAATGCATTCTTCATATTATTAGAGGGATTCTTTCCAGAATTAACTTGCTTTAAATATCACTAGCTTTGATTCACACAAATGTTATGTCAGATATCTCTTTCAACACCGGAAACTTTGTAGATCAGGCGAAATCCATCATCCTTGAGAACGTATCCTATGAACAATTTGGTGTTTCTGATTTGGCAGAAGCTATGAACACCAGTCGTTCTAATCTACTTAGAAAGATCAAGCGGCATACCAAGCTCTCTGCGAGTCAGTTTATTCGTCAGGTACGGTTGGAAAAGAGTATGGAGATACTTGGACAGACTTCCATGAATATTTCGGAAGTTTCATTCAAGGTAGGATTTGGAAGTACTTCCTATTTCATTAAGTGCTTCAGGGAATACTATGGATATCCACCAGGTGAAGTGAGTAGAAGAGGAGAGATTGACAAGGGTTCTGAAATCCCCTCAAACAGACAAAGGCAACTGGTTGCCATAATGTTCACTGATATTGAGGGGTATACTTCTCTCATGCAGACAGATGAAAAGAAAGGGATATCTTACCGTGATAGACACAGAAAAATTTTTGATGCTTCGACAAAAAAATATAAAGGACGTATCCTTCAATATTATGGTGACGGCACATTAAGCACATTTCCAAGTGCTATTGATGCTGTGCGATGTGGTATTGAAATGCAGCTTGCTTTTAGAGATGAACCTAAAGTTCCGATTAGAATTGGAATTCATACGGGCGATATCATTGTAACAGATGAAGAAATTATAGGAGATGGTGTAAATGTTGCCGCCCGAATTGAAGCACTTGCCAAAACGGGAAGTGTTTTTATCTCCGACAAGGTGTTTGACGAAGTTAAGAATCAAGACGATCTACTGACAGCGTCCATGGGGGTTCATAAACTGAAAAACGTTACAAAACCAATGGAAGTGTATGCAGTTTCCAATGACCAATTGGGCACTGTTGAGGAAAGAAAACCGAGAATCATAAAAAAAAATCCAGTTCTGAAGTGGTCCGCATTTGCTGCTGTAATCCTAATTGGGGTTCTTGCTCACTACTTTGGAATATTCAATGGAAAATGGAGATCAGATTCAGTAGCGAGCTTAAGCTATAAATCCATAGCCGTTTTACCATTCAAAAACGAGAGCAGTGATTCGACAAATCTGTATTTTGTGAATGGACTGATGGAGTCAACGCTGAACAACCTTCAAAAGATTAAAGACCTACGGGTCATTAGTAGATCCTCGGCAGAAAAATACAGAAACACCAATAAGACAATTCCCGAAATAGCGGAAGAACTCAATGTCAGTTATTTTGTAGAAGGCAGTGGTCAAAAGATTGGAGACCAAATACTACTTAATATCCAGTTGATTGATGCCTCAAGCGATAGGCACCTCTGGGCAGAGCAGTATAACCGGGAAGTGGTTGATATTTTTGAATTACAGAATGAAGTGGCTCGAAATATCGTCAACTCCATAGAAGTCATCGTAACCCCATCAGAACTTGAGCTCATAGGGAAAAAACCTACTGAAAACCTGCAGGCCTATGACTATTACCTTCAGGCGCTTGGCCCACTAAACTCGCGAACACCAGATGGGCTGCAACAAGCCATTGGTTTACTCGAACAAGCGATTGAACTGGATCCTGAGTTCTCATTGGCTCATGCCAACATTGCCATTGCCTACTATCTGCTTGAAATGTCCCGAATGGAGAAAGAGCATACTGAAAAGATTAACAGTTACGCAGACAAGGCGTTACTTTATGATTCGAAATCCGCCGAGAGTCTGATCGCGAAGTATTTTTATTATGTACAAACAAAGGAGTACGAACTAGCCCTGCCACATCTGGAAAAAGCTCTGGAGTATAATCCTAATTCATCTTTTGCTATACAGATGCTTGCAGATTTCCATTTTCGAATCGTACCGAATTCTGGTAAATACCTGGAGTACGCTTTGAAGGGGGTGCAACTTGACGTGGCAGCTAGCGATTCGATAACCCGAAGCTATCGCTACTTAAACTTGAGTAATGCCCTCATCCAGAATGGTTTTATTGATGAGGCACTCATGTATATTAACAAATCACTTAACCACTTTCCAGCGAACTATTGGGCTCCTTATGTAAAAGCCTTGATACTGTACGCCAAGGAACCCAATTTAGAACTTACCAAACAAGCCTTATTGAAGGAATGGAAAAAGGATACCACGCGATTAGACATCTTGCAGGATGTAGCAAAATTCTACTTTTTCAAAGAAGACTATGACAGTGCTTATTACTACTTCAAAAAATTTATCACCGCCAAAGAAGAAAATGGACTTAATATTTATGCTCAGGAAGATATAAGGATTGGTAAATTATATGAAAAGATGGGCCTAAGAGATCAGGCTCAGGAATATTACCAGTCATATGCAGATTACTGTGAAAATGATCAATCCATCTACAAAAGTGTAAGCTTAGCTGTGAAATACGCCAATGAAGGAGAAATAGACTTGGCTATCGAACAACTGAATATCTTCGCGACACAGGATAATTTTCAATACTGGATCTTATTAATAAAAGATGACCCACTTATTAACCCTTTGAAAGATCATCCGGAATTTGATGATGTCATGCAAAAAATTGAGGATCGGTTCTGGGGAAATCAGTCAAAGCTTGAAAAGTCTTTGAAAGAAAAAGGATTGATTTAGATCGGATTAATTGGATCACCCCCTGAGAAATTACTATTTCAATTGGAAGATATAGTAAATCAAAGAACACCTATTAAATAGCCTAGACCTAGTCCAAGCGCACCTACTACTATTTTATCGGTAAATCCATTCCACCATATACCTCTGATTTCCTTCTTCAGGCGATCAATTGTATGATCCATCTCACCTATTTGTCTTTTCAAATCTTGATTGTTTTTGGTCAGTTCGTTGTTATTTGATTTCAATGAGGCAAGATTAGTATCTAGATCCTTGAGAATTTGTTCTAGATCAACATCAACCTCAGTTGATGAGGACTCCATACGCTTCAGAAGTTTGGAAACTAGCTTTTCAACTTCTTTAACTTTAGATAGCAGTTCTTCATTTATAGTTTTTAATTCAGTATTAAGCTTCCTTGCGTTTTCTAATTCATCAAGTTTTTCATTTAGCAATTGCGCTCGATCTTGACTGATAATATATGCCGTATCCGCTTGAACTTGCACCACATCACCCTTCTTAAGTACTAGCTTTTGGTCTGATTTTCGAAACTTGATTTCCTGCCCAACAGAAATAAAAGAAAGGAACAAAAATAAAATAGATAGGTAGTGAGTTTTCATGATTTTAAAATCTAAGGCTGTCTAAACTTACAGAATCCGTGGGGATGGAAACATCGATCGTATCATACTCATCAACAAGATTGCCAAGTTCGTTGCGGATATTTCTAAGACTTGTATTTTGCGATTCAGAAATTTTAGCGAGCTTATCTCTGAAATCTGACAACTGCATTCTGGTTTTACCGAATTCGTTGTAGAGGTCTACATATTTTTCTTCTAACTTTTTATACTCTTCTTCAACTATTTGTAAAGTATCAATTCGGAGTTCAAGCTCCTTTGTTATTCTTTTAGCTTCCTTGAGGGATGTTCTGCCGAATAATATATTTAAACCCAATGCTAATGCAAGAGCCACTACCACCACGGTTTGCCATCTTACCTGCTTGAATGCGCCGGAATTAAAAATGGTTTTCATAGTTAAATAAATTTAGATTAGGACTGATAAGCTTGTTATTGCTTGTATTAAAAATAACGTATTCATTTCAATTTAATCGTAAAGAGGAATTCAGACTGTCCTGCAAAACCGACACTACTTTACTTTTGAAGCTTGAATAATTGTATCCGGTCAATGCATCTATTCACCCATAATCTTTGGGGTGTAATCGAATTTTATCCAAAAAAGCAGGAGGCCAAATCAAATTTTAGGTGGGCTTGCTTAAATTTAAAATCTCTAACGAACCACTAGCCATTGGAAACTTATAAGAAAGTACTTTTGATCGACGATGATGATATTGTGAATTCGATCAATTCTGTCATTATCAAACATGCGAAATTTGCAGATGAGGTTGAATCAATCAACAATGTTCCTCACGCACTAGACTTCCTTAATAGCGTAAAATCCTCAGGCGAAACTCCAGATATCATTTTCTTAGACTTAAATATGCCCGGACAAGATGGATGGGATTTTATTGAAGAATATGAAAAATTAGGCATCAATGGGTCTACGAGAGTAATTATGCTGACTTCTTCCATTTCTGCAAAAGATGAAGAAAGAGCATCCTCATCGAAGTGCATCACAGCATTCATATCTAAGCCGCTTTCTCCGGAATTACTTGAAAATATCTACGAGAGTCACCTTATAGAAAACTAAGAACTAGTTTAATCTTAGCGCGAACGTGGCCCCTTTGCGTACTTCGCTTTCAACCCGAACTCCTCCTCTATGATAATCGATTATGGTTTTTATTATATATAAACCTAATCCAGAACCATCAACATGAGAATGCAACCTCGTATATGGTCTGAAAATTTCATTCTTGTATTTAATAGAATCAAATCCTAACCCATTATCGTTAAAAATGAGCGTAGTATGACCACTGACCTGTTTGGTTTTGACTTTAATCTGAAGCTGTTTTTCAGGATCTCTATAAGCAAGAGAGTTAATCAATAAATGTTTAAAAATTGCTTTTAATTGAGACTTGGGATAGAATAAAAGTGGAGCTTCAGAAAAATCCTTCTTAATAACAGCATTACAACTTTTGATTTTACTAATCTGAGTTGAAACCACCTCCTTCAAAATTTCATCTATGTCAAGTTCTTCTCCATCGGTCGATAGTTCCTCTCTCACTTTATTGACTTCAACCAAAGAATTAACCGTCTTCTCTAGTTGTTGATTAGTCTTCTTTGCATTGTTAAGTATTGCTTTGAAATTAGATTGATTCAAGTTGTCTTTACTCAACATATCCAGGAGTGATCCAAGATTGGTAATTGGAGCCTTTAAGTCATCTGCAGTGCTATAGGAGAAATGAATAAATTGATCAATTTCACTTTGAGAATACGCAAGTTGATCTGCCATATCATTGAATGACTCTACAATATCACTTGTTATGCTATTTGAGCTAAGCTTGATCTTCGCATTGTAATTGCCTTGACCAATCCTTTCAGCTCCTGTACGAATATCTTCTAGTGGCCTCCAAATTCGATAGCTAAATGTGTAGACCGCCAGAAGAGATAGTATAACAAATAGGAGTGTTAGCGTTACAATCCACTTCATCGAAAGTACCTCTTCCTGCTCCACTACCTTTACCAATGCCTCTGTAAACATTTCGTGACGCATCAAAACTCCTTCAACTTGTTTGTTGAATTGATCCTCTTCAGATTCGACGCGCTCAGATGCAAAAACTGCTTCTTCAATCTGACGCTCCTCCAACAAATCCATTACTTCAAGTGCATGCTGCTCATAGCTGGTATGATCACTTGCGAGCTTTTTTATGGAAAGAAGTAGGCCTTTTAACTTTATCCTTTGCACTTCCTGACTTGTCTGTTTGAGCGCATCTGAAACCTCTTGTTCGGCTTCTAATAGATCAACATCAACAAGTGCTGCTAAATATCTAAATGTACTATCAGCTTCTGCAAAACCCTGTAGTGCAATATCTCCATTGGTATCTAGCTCTTCTGAATATCTTATTGCTCTTTCAAATGCGATGGCTTGTTCGAGTTGGTTAGTCTCGATCTGAGTTAAAATCTCAATAATTGGCAAGTCTATATTCGCAACATCATCAATATCCTTGTGAGTGGCAACAATTCGTAGTAACCCGAATGCACCAAGAATCAATATCAAAAAGATGATAAATGTGCTTCTACGGAGAATTATTTCTTTTATCCGATTCGGTCTTTTGGTCATGTTAAGTTGGTCGCAGTACGATTTTAAGTCGACTAATCTAATTCAATTTTGGCGGTCATGACACGGATTGTGTCATCAAGATTCATTGTTTCAATTTTAAGCTGCTGTAAAAGCTCTTCATAAGCTTCTCTGCTTTCCCAATTTAGCTTGATTAGATCTATTAGTGCTAGTATGGTAGACAATGGATGACGGATGCTATGAGAGGTATAAAATGCATGATCGGACAACTTGCGCTCAAGTTTCTCTTTTTCCTTTTCTTCTACTTTGAGGTCACTAACTTCCGATCGATGAAGAAAATCTTCTTTTAGTCTCAACAATGCATCATAGCATTGACTAATCATTGAAGCAGCGCTTACCATAATCAACTTATCCTGATCAGAGAAGTCATTTTTAGACTGCCACTCAATTGCCAATATTCCAAACAATCGGTTGTCATTCCAAACTTGGATACTTGCCCAAGAACGCATCTTATTTTTAACCAAATAATCCAAAGCAAATTCCCCCAACTCAATAGAATCTTCACCGCTTTCTATATGAACAAAATGCTGCTGCTTCAAGAGTTGGATAAATGAATCAAAAGTAGCTTTATCTACAGCCTCACCAACGGAGGATGTATTTGATTCTGAATCAAAGCTTTGAATACTTTCGAATTCATCAGTTTCTGATCTGTAAAGCCAAAAGGAGGAACGAAAACCATTTGCAGCTTTACAAACTGATGGCATCAGCTCGGTAATAAAGTCTTTAAACTTTCCGCCCTGCAAGGCCTCAGACTTTGTCAGTTTTATTATCTCATCTACTTTTTCTTCACTCTGCTGACTCATAATTTCCAATGTAGTTTGCTATTGAGAATACATTCGCAAATAAAATTAAAAGCTATTTCCTAAAAATATCCTCATCATTCTTAAAAGCTTTAAACTCAAGGGCATTGCCAGAAGGGTCATGAAAAAACATGGTAGCTTGTTCTCCTGGTTCTCCTTCAAATCGAACATATGGCTCAATTATAAAATTGACTTTACCTTCAAGTCTCTCAGATAGTTTTTCCCAATCACCCCATTCTAAAACTACTCCAAAGTGTGGAACAGGCACAGCCTTCCCGTCTACAGGATTCACCGAACTATCACTCCTTTGATCAACCATATGAATCACAAATTGATGACCAAAAAAATTGAAATCAACCCATTTTTCTGAAGATCGACCTTCCTCAAGACCCATTACATCACGGTAAAAGATCCGCGTTTCATCGAGATCTTTTACCGGAACAGCAAGGTGGAATGGTCTAAGTAAGCTCATTACCCTAAGAATGGATAGCGGTAATCCGTAGGTGAATCAAATGTTTCCTTAATTGTTCTAGCACTTACCCATCTCATCAAATTCATCATTGCGCCAGCCTTATCATTCGTGCCAGAGCCTCTTGCTCCACCAAATGGCTGTTGTCCTACTACTGCACCAGTAGGTTTATCGTTGATGTAGAAATTTCCTGCTGCATTTCGTAGCTTATAAGTAGCCAAGTCAACAGCATATCTATCCTTACTGAAAATCGCTCCAGTCAATGCATATGGAGAAGTCTGATCAACAATATCCAATGTTTCTTCGAACTTATTTTCATCATAAACATGAATAGTTAGAACAGGTCCAAAGATTTCCTCACACATTGTTCTGTACTTAGGATCTTTTGCTTCAATCACGGTTGGTTCAACAAACCAACCCTTGGAATCATCATAATTACCACCTGCGATGATTTCTACGTCTTTGTCAGCCTTAGCTTGATCTATATATCCGGAGATTTTTTTAAATGATACCCCATCAATAACAGCATTAACAAAGTTTGATGGATCTTCTGGAGAGCCCATCTTGATGGACTGTAGATCTTCAATCATATATTTCTTAACATCTGACCAAATATTAGAAGGGATATAAGCTCTTGAAGCGGCACTACACTTCTGCCCTTGGTATTCGAATGCTCCTCTTACAAGGCCGGTGGCAACCTCTTTTGCGTCAGCCGATTTGTGAGCAACCACGAAATCCTTACCCCCAGTTTCTCCTACAATTCTAGGATAAGTTTTGTAAGCATCAAGGTTTGCGCCAATCGTTTTCCAGAGCATTTTAAAAACTCCAGTACTACCTGTAAAGTGCAGCGCGGCAAAATCCGGATGTTTGAAGACCACGTCACCAGCTACTGGTCCATCTACATAAATTAAGTTGATAACTCCGTCTGGCAGTCCTGCTTTCTTGAAGACTTCCATGATGACTTGTGCAGAGTATACTTGCGTATAATTTGGCTTCCATACTACCGTATTTCCAAGCATTGCTGGTGCAGCGGGGAGGTTCCCAGAGATTGCTGTAAAATTGAATGGCGTGATTGCAAATACAAATCCTTCAAGCGGTCGATATTCCATTCTATTCCAAATGCCATCGGAAGATATCGGCTGCTGCATATACATCTCTTGCATAAAAGAGACATTGAATCTAAGAAAATCTATGAATTCGCAAGCAGCATCTATTTCTGCCTGATGTACGTTCTTGCCTTGCCCAAGCATAGTCGCCGCATTGATTTTAGCTCGGTAAGGTCCAGCTATCAAATCAGCAGCTTTTAAAAAGATGCTTGCTCTATTTTCCCAAGACATCTTTTCCCATGCTTCTTTTGCATTCAAAGCAGCGTTGATTGCATCATTAACGTGAGATGCATCTCCTTCTGAGAAATGTCCTAAAACATGTTGATGATCATGCGGACATGTCATCGGTATTTTTTTATCAGTATGCACCTCCTTGTCACCAATAAACATTGGAGCTTCAATCTGCTGGTCATACATTTCTTTGTATTTAGCTAGCAACTCTTCTCGAGGGGCTGTTCCAGGAGCATAGCTCAATACTGGTTCGTTAATCGGATCAGGTACGAAAAAATTTCCTTTTGGCATCTTTCTGTTGTTTATAGATAGGAGCGCAAAAGTAAGATGAATAGTTCAAAAATTCGTGGTCCCTTAATAGTTGACCAGACTACATACTATAGCAATTTCAATAGCTCGATATGAGATTGTATTGTAAAATCAGCCAGAGATTTTTTTCTGCCTGATGGATCATAGAATATGGTCTTAATCCCATAGTCTTTAGCCCCTTGAATGTCAGTCCTAGGGTTATCTCCGATCATGATACTATCATCCTTTGTGGCTGAGGCTTCTTTCAATGAATGCTCGAATATTACTGGATTTGGCTTTCTCGCATCTATGCATTCGGAAGTAATCATCACCTTAAAATACTTGGCTATTCCAGAGTTTTCTAATTTTCTGTTTTGCGCATCAAGGAAGCCATTTGTAATTATATGGAGCTCATACCTGTTGGATAAATAATTAAGAGCAGTCAGTGCATCTTCCATCAAATAAGGCTTCTTGGAACAATTCTCGAGGAAATATGAAGATGCTAATGGAGACTTCTCAACATCAATTCCAGACTTGATAAAAACCTCATTAAAGCGCTGTGTCTTGATGTACTCACGATCGATTAATCCGTTGTTGTATTTCTGCCAGAGCTTGTCGTTGACATCATAGAACGTATTAACAAATTTCTTTTGAGTGAGATCTCCACTGTTAAGATTTAGATTAAAATATATCTCCGTCAACGTCTCATGAGCACTTCGATCGTAGTCCCATAGCGTGTGATCTAAATCGAAGAATACGTGCTTGATTCCCTTCACCTATTATAATTTTTTGCCTCTATCTTATTTTTTGCGAGAGCAAGATTAGCATTCATCGTCTTGTATACCTGTAAATCCTTACTTAAAACAGGATCTTTTTTTAAAAATTCAAAAATCTGACTGACCATATCATAGCCTTCTTCTTTAATACTGTAAAAAACCCATTGATCATATTTTCTAAAAGTGACCAAACCAGCATTTTTTAAATACGTTATATGACGAGATGTTTTTGTTTGAGTGAAGTCCAAAATTGCTTCAAGATCTGAAATACAGAGCTCTTCTTGGCGATATAATAAATGAATTATACGTGTACGAGACTCATCCGAAAACGACTTGAAAATTTGGGTTCCATAAGACAAGTTAAAGTTCTTGAGCCTCATTTTTTCACTACTTTTACCTTAAGTTAAACTATTATTGATTAAATCGCTTTTAATAGATAAAGGAACTTGATTTGAGATATATACTGATTCTTTTATTTTTTGTTTTCACAGAAGGAATTGTCTACTCGCAAGAGCAATCCAAGAAGGTAATTCAGTTTACTGGAGTTGTATTTGGAGTCGACAGCACTTCTGTAATTCCGGGCACTCATGTATATATTCCAAAGTCAGGCAGAGGCACTACTACCAACCCATATGGCTTCTTCTCATTGCCAGTACTTGAGGGTGATAGCGTAATCTTTAGTGCTGTAGGCTTTAAACGCGCATACTATATTATTCCAGAATATGATAAGGAATCAAGCCTCAGAATAATCATTGCATTAGAAGAGGATATACAGTTTCTTGAAGAGGTTGAGATCAGACCATACCCAACAGAAAGCATGTTTAAAGAAGCACTTTTAAGCATGGAATTACCTCATCAACGAGAGTATGCGAATATTTATCAGTGGTTGAATAGTCAAGTGATGTCAGAAGCTTATTTAAACTTACCAGCGTCTCCGAATGCGAACCACCAATATTACATGCAATTACAAAGACAATCTTACATTAATCGCTATTCACCGCCGCAAAATCAATTGCTTAATCCTTTCGCTTGGGCAAACTTTATCAATTCACTCAAGCGAAAGAAAAACTAAATGGCTATCTCCTTTTAATTTTTTTAGTTACTTAATGAATTTGTTTCTAATCCTAATTGGATTCAGATATCCTTTTTGGAGATCTTTTGTAACAAATTTTGGTTCAAATACTCTATAGAGAGTCATAGCGGATAAATAAGTAATAATTACGTTTAATTCTTAATTAAAAGAACTATTGTATTTCGAATTGATTGATTTCGATTAAAATATCTTGATCCTATGTTATGGCAATAGGATTGTCAGTATTACATTTTTTTGATATTTTACATCCAAATGTGAAGGATTTAGGTTCTTCTTATTTTAATTTAATACGTTGAGTTTTTAAAAAAATGTGACATTTTTGTATACGGAGTATTTCCCGGATCTAATAAACAGATGCTATGACTGACCCTATTTCACCTGAACTACTTACCAACTGGAACACTTACGGAGGATATCTAGCCATGGCTGTGGCTGGTGTCGGCGTATTAATCTTGTTAGGACACTACCTGAAATTACTTGCTACTGGAGACTTTAAAACCAGATATGACTACATCAACATGCATGAAATCAACATGCTATGGAATGGTGCATTGCTCATAATCGTAGGAGGCACACTTTACTTCAACACTGTTTTTGCTGAGTCTACATGGCTGTGGTTTTTTGTAAGGCTATTCATGAGCTCAATGTTCGCAATCATTTTGGGAGTGATCATTCAGAATGTCTTAAAGTTTTACTATCCATTCTTTATTGAGAAAAGACTTAAGAAATTAAGATATACTCCAAGAACTTCTCCTGATGGAAGAAAAATGAAACTTCTAAGTGAGGAAGAAGAAGATGTTTACCTTGATGAAGGTATGCAGGCTGAGGAAGATGCATTCTCTGTTGATTACGATGTTTGGATTGATGAGCAATCAGGATTCACCAAGATCGAAAAATATAATGGTAGACTTCATGCCCTTCAGTGCAACAACTGTAATTATCAAACTTTAAAAGTTGATAGAGAAGAAGTGATTCAAGTTGCTACAGAAACGGAAGAAGGAGAATTAATGAAATACTATGCTTGCGGTTATTGTGGACACAAAGAAAGAAAGTCCTTCAAAATTGCAAGACTTAAAGCTGGAGAAGCTGTTTAAGGAAATTAGAATTAAAAAACCCTGGCAGAGATGTCAGGGTTTTTTAATGTCTTAAAGTTTAATACATACATTTTGTGGCTCCGAAAAAAATCTCAGAGCTTCATTCCCGCCCTCTCTTCCAATACCTGAATCTTTCATTCCTCCGAATGGAGTTCGCAAATCTCTAACCAGCCAACAATTGACCCAAATAATACCAGATTGTACTGCATGTGATACTCGGTGAGCTCGCTTTAAATCAGAAGTCCAAATGGTGCAAGAAAGGCCATATCTAGTAGAATTAGATATTCTAATCGCCTCATTTTCATCTTTAAACCTGTTCAATGTAACTACTGGCCCAAAGATTTCTTCCAGGTTAGTTCGGCAATTTTCATCTAGACCTTCTATGACTGTTGGCTCATAGTAAAATCCATCTTTCTCGATCCTATTGCCTCCGTGCAATATTCTACCTCCTTCTTCTATCGCTAACTTGACGTACGAGTCTACTTTTTGCAAATGAGATTCCGACACAAGTGCTCCAAGGTTTGAATTGTCATCCGAAGGATCTCCAACTACTAACTTCTGACATTCTTTCACAAACTTTTCTTTGAACTCGTCATAGATAGCATCTTCGATCAGAATTCGAGAGCCGCATAGACATATTTCTCCTTGATTGGTAAAAGAGCTTTTCACACTTGTTTTGACAGCCTCTTCAAGATCGCAATCTGAGAAAACTATATTCGGATTTTTGCCCCCAAGCTCCAATGACACTTTTTTAAACTGCTGGGAGGCTGTTGCTCCAACAATCTTTCCTGTGGCAGTACCTCCAGTAAATGATATAGCCTTCGTAGCAGTATGTTCAACAATCGCTTGTCCAATACCCTTTCCTTCTCCATGCAAAATGTTTAGCACGCCGGCAGGCATTCCAGCCTCTTTCGACAATTCCCCCAACATGTAAGCAGTCATGGGAGTTAGCTCCGAAGGCTTCGCAATTACACAATTACCCATCGCAAGTGCTGGCGCAATTTTCCAGGAAAAAAGATATAGCGGCAGATTCCATGGCGAAATACAACCTACAGTGCCTAAGGGAGCTCTTCGAGTATAGTTTACCATGAATCCTTCTGAAACTTGAGCTTCTGAGGAGAAGTTAACTATGGCAGAAGCGTAAAACCTGAAATTTGCACTTGCTCGAGGTATATCAACTGCTTTTGCTAACCAAAATGGTTTTCCATTATCGCGGCTTTCCATTCGAGCCAGTTCCTCTAGATTGTCTTCGATAAGATCAGCAAGCTTGTGAAGAATTCTGCTACGTTTATCAGCAGCCATGCTACTCCATTCTGGGAATGCACACTGAGAGGCAGAAACAGCTTTTTCCAGATCTTCTTGAGTTGAATTAGGAATGCTGGCAAAGACTTTACCAGTTCCTGGATCTACATTGTCAATGTAATTTCCTTTAATCGGATCAATATATTCCCCATTTATGAAATTCTGAATCTTTTGCATGTCATTAAATTGAACCAGTTCGACCTCCATCTATTCTTAAACTTGTGCCACTTATATAAGCACCACTTTTACTGCATAATAGCCCTGCATATGCTGCAATCTCCTCAGGCTCACCAAAACGTCCTGCAGGAATAGTTTTTTTCATGTCACTCTCAACTTCTTCTTTCGATTTACCCTGACTTTTAGATTTTCCCGCAACTAAACTTTCAATTCTAGAGGTATTAATAAATCCTGGTAGAATATTGTTGACAGTAATCCCAAATTGGCCCAATTCATTAGCTAAAGTTTTTGCCCAAGAAGCCATTGCACCTCTAACTGTATTACTGACACCCAGTCCAGGTATTGGAACTTTTACTGAGGTAGAAATTATATTAACGACTCGTCCATAGTTGGCTTCTTTCATTCCAGGGAGCAGCAACTGCACTAGCGTATGGCTTACATGGAGATGCCTCCCAATAGCCAAATCAAACTCATCAAGATCGGCATTAGCCAATGGTCCAGGGGCAGGGCCTCCAGTATTGTTTATCAAAATATGATATACACCATTTGATAAACCTTTCCGAACTTCTTTTTTAACATCTTCAAGATTGTCAAAATCAGCCACTAGATAATCATGGTTTCCAGGACCCAATTTGGCCAAAGCAAGTTTTAAGGAATCTTCACTTCGAGCAAAAAGTGTAACACTAGCCCCCATTTGGCTAAGTTCTTGTGCAATAGCTAGCCCCATTCCCTGCGAACTACCGCAAACCAATGCTCTTTTACCTTTCAGGTCTAAATCCATAATTTTTTCCTAACTTTTCTTCAAAAATAAACATCTCTGACATGGCGATAAAAAGACCTTTTAATCTACAAAAATGGATAGATGAAAATCGGGATTTACTGAAGCCCCCAGTAGGCAATAAAAATCTATACAAAGAAGCTGGCGATTATATAGTAATGATCGTTGGAGGACCAAATGCGCGTAAAGATTATCACTACAATGAAACAGAGGAACTGTTTTATCAATTAGAAGGAGACATTGAGGTAACAATACAAGAGGATGGTAAGGCTGTAAAGATTCCTATCAAAGAAGGTGAAATGTATTTGCACCCAGCAAAAGTTCCTCACTCACCGGCTCGTCCTGAAAATACAGTCGGCTTAGTTATCGAACGTAAGCGTGAGTCTAGCCATACGGATGGTTTAATGTGGTTCTGTGATAATTGTAACCACAAACTTCACGACACTTATTTTCCCCTTGTTGACGTAGAGAAAGATTTCCAACCAAGATTCAGAGAGTTTTTTAACTCTGAAGAGTTGAGAACTTGCGATAATTGCGGTACAGTCATGGAAACAGATCCAAGATTTACTGATTAAAAAAAAGTTTTGAAACAAGAAGCAATTGATAGAGCTAATAAGCTCGATTCTTTAGACCCATTAGCCCAGTTTCGCAATCAATTCCATTTCCCTCAGAAAGATGGAAAAGATTGTATCTATCTATGCGGAAACTCCTTAGGCCTTCAGCCTAAAGCTACGTCTGATTTCGTCAATGAAGAATTAATAAATTGGCAGAATAGAGGCGTGGAAGGTCATTTTACAGGAAATAAACCTTGGGTTAGTTACCATAAAAATTCAAAAGCATCGCTTGCCAAGATTGTTGGAGGTCACGAACATGAAGTTGTCGCCATGAATAATCTTACTTCCAATTTGCATTTAGCAATGGCTTCTTTTTATCAACCAAAAGGCAACCGATCAAAGATTTTAATTGAAAGAGGAGCATTTCCTTCAGACTTTTATGCGGTTTATTCCCGTATAGAAAACAGTGGGTTTAATCCTAAAGAAGACCTTATTGAACTCGAAGCTTCAGACGGATCTGAATATCTTTCAACAGAGGAAATTGTTAAAAAAATTGAAGATTTAGGTGATGAATTAGCATTGGTGATGTTCCCGGGAGTACAGTATTACACGGGGCAATTTTTTGACATTCAAAAAATTACAGAAGCTGCACATAAAGTTGGGGCTAGGGCTGGCTTTGACCTTGCCCATGCTGTTGGAAACGTTCCTCTCGAACTTCATAATCATAATGTCGACTTTGCAGTATGGTGCACCTATAAGTACTTAAATTCCGGACCTGGAGGTGTTGGTGGATTATTCGTTCACGAGCGGAATGGGAAAGACATCGAGCTAACAAGGCTATCAGGATGGTGGGGGCATAATTCAGAAGCCCGCTTCAAAATGGATAATGAAATAAATCCAATTCCAAATGTTGATGGTTGGCAATTGAGTAACGTTAATATTTTATCACATGCATCACATTTAGCTTCACTCAAAGTTTTTGATGAAGCTGGAATTAACAATCTAAGAGAAAAGAGTGTTAACCTTACCAACTTCATGGAAGAGCTAATACTCAACTCAGATGTATTGCAAGGGCAGGTTAAGATTATCACACCTTCTATTCAACAAGAAAGGGGTGCTCAACTTTCCATTTACTTGCTAAATCATGGTAAAAGTGTATTTAATTACCTCATTGATAATGGAGTGATATTAGATTGGAGAGAGCCAAACGTTATTAGAGTTGCTCCTGTTCCTCTTTATAATTCATTCAAAGATGCATTAGCATTTGTTTCAATTTTAGAAGACGCCATAGCCAATGAAGGATAAGATAAGTATAGTTGGCGCAGGTTTGGTTGGGTCTCTGCTCGCAGTGATTTTGAAGCAAAAAGGGTTCGAAGTCCAAATTTTTGAAAAACGAACAGATCCAAGAAAATCCAAAGCCTTAGAAGGCAGATCAATAAACCTAGCATTGTCGCAAAGAGGCATCAAACCACTAAAGCTAGCTGGCGTTTATGAAACTATTGAGCCCTATTTAATACCTATGAATGGTAGGATGATGCATTCAAAAGATGGTGATTTGACATACCAACCATATGGAAAAGAGGGGCAGTTTATCAACTCTGTATCGAGAGCACAACTTAACCAACTATTAATCGAAAGTGCGGAGGCTGCTGGTGTTCAGGTTTTTTTTGATCATAAATGCAAAGACGTTGACTTCAAGAAAAACTTCATTGTTTTTGAAAATGGGTCAAAAGTTGAATCAGATTTAATCATTGGCACCGATGGAGCCTTTTCCGCAATTAGAAAAAAATTACAGATCACTGACCGGTTCAATTTTTCACAACACTATATAGAGCACGGTTATAAAGAGCTATGCATTGAACCGAAAGACGGCAATTTTAGGCTTGAACCAAACTATTTACATATTTGGCCGAGGGGCAACTTTATGCTCATCGCACTACCGAACAACGATAAGACATTTACATGTACGTTGTTTTTCCCTTTTGAGGGAAGTCCTTCTTTTGATTCATTAAACAGTATAGAAGCAGTTAATAGTTTTTTCAAAGAGTACTTCAATGATGCATTGGAATTAATACCAGATCTTGCTGATCAATTCTTCAACAATCCAACTTCTACCTTGGTAACTACTAAATGTGAACCATGGAATAACAATAGAAGTATTTTACTTGGCGACGCTGCACACGCCATCGTTCCATTTTATGGACAAGGAATGAATTCCGGATTCGAGGATGTCAGACTCTTCATTGAAAAGGCAGAAGAAATGGATTGGGATTGGGATAAAGTACTTCCTTCATACTCATCCATGCGAAAAAAGGATGCAGATGCCATTTCAGAACTTGCACTTCATAACTTTATTGAAATGAGAGATCATGTTGGAGATCCTTCTTTTTTGAAGCGAAAGAAACTTGAAGCTCAGATTCAAGAGAAATTTCCTGCAGATTGGATTCCACTTTATAGCATGGTCACATTTTCAGATATGCCATATTCAGAAGCACTTAGATTGGGTAAAATCCAGAAAAAAATAATGGATGACGTACTCAAAGAAGATAACCCGGAATCAAAAATAGATCAGGCTATTTCTCAATTTAATGCTCTAAAGAAAGTCGACTAGCAAGTTTATCAATTGTTCGCTGCTCTTCGTGAGCAATCCCGTCTGCAGCATTAGCAAATAGGTACATCGCCTCGTAAACGAACTCTTTCTCGTCAGGATGTTCTTCAAGATAGCTCTTTAGCGTATTTAAGAATTTCTTTTCCCACTTATCAATGTTTTCAAGAAGGTACCTGAATTCTGTCCTAAATAGCGTCTCTATTGATTCAGCGTTTGAGTTTGGAATCTGATCGAGGTACAAAAGAGCTAACCCTTTGGAAATGCCAAGCACACCATCCCATTCTTCTGGGTCAAGTTTGCCATCAGACATACATACTAGCAAAGAAGGATAGATTTTTAGGATGTAAGTAAACTGATCTATTGATAAATCAGACTTCCTTGTCTTATGATATTCTTCGAGCAGTATCTCGTGTTGATTTTTCATTTCCTAGGTAATAGTGATAGTTATAAGCCTAAAGATAGGATTGTTTGCAGACATGCCATACTTAAAATTCTTTAAGCTGCATGTTTTTTAAAATAAAGGAAGATGTTATTGAAGGACGGCGTCCTCCTCATTATTACCTTGATCAAGTATTTCTTTATAATTCTGATAAATACTCAAAATTTCAGAGACATATTCAACGGGCTCAGATCCTCGACAATATCCATACTCAACCACTGGATCATTGAAATAGCCTGCACTTGATTTCTTAAGTAAAAACCCACTTACATCATTCCAACTGGTAATGTTGCCTCCATATTTCTCTGTAAGTCTAACTGCATCTTGCAAATGCCCAAGGCCTACATTGTAAGAGGCTAATACAAACTTTAATCGCTCATCTTCATCTTCTATCTTATCTAACCATTGACTTTGTAGCCATTGTATATGTTTTTTACCAGCAAAAATGTTTTGAATTGGATTGTAGAGATCACTAACACCGTACTCTTGGCCTGTTCTGGGCATAACTTGCATAAGACCTTTTGCACCCGCCCATGATACTGCCTTAGGATTAAACTTGGATTCTCTGTAAATCTGGGCAGATAACAATAGCCAATCCCATCCCAATTCTTCGGCTGTTTGCTGAATCAAAGAGTCGTAAGGAGAAATTGCCTCACCACTTATTGAAAAATATTTACTCCTAGATCTTCTAAGTGCTGATTTAGAACTTCTAAAATATTTATCGTAAACCACATAGTAGTCCGTGGTTTTTCGCATACGTTCTATCCATTCATTCAATGCCAATAATAGATTGCTTGAATTCTTTCTTACTCCCCAAGCTATTTGAGTTGGAAAACTCACAGGAGTCCTAATATCAAGATTGGTGTGGTATGTGGAATTAACCAAAGCAATGTCTTCTTCAGCAACTGTAAAATCAATCACGCCATCTGCTACTTGCTTAATTAGTGTCTCAGTTTCAACATTTGTGTCTCCAGGCACAATTAAAATGTCTCCACCTATTTCATCGGAGAGATTAACCATTCGATCAAAATATGCAGAATGTGGTCTTACAACTACTTCCTTCCCAATAAGATCAACAGGATTTCTAATTAATTGAGCTTCAATTTCATGAAGTTTCATTTGGCGCCAATTTTCAGGCTTTCGCTGAATTAGAACTTGTTTTTGCAGGTTATGATAATGCGTAAAAGCGATTCTTTTCTTCCGTTCTTTTGTCACAGTAAGATTATAAGCCAATATATCCCCATCACCAGTATTTAGCTTATTAAACCCCTCGCCTATGTTTTGTGTAATATCAAATCTGAGTTGAAGCCCGTGTTCATCGCAAAACATTTTTAGCAATTCATACTCATAGCCCATTGTCTTCCCCTTGTAAACAAAAAGACCTGTTGAGCTATTGTCCATGATAGCTGTTATGTATCCTCTTTCTTTGATTTTATCCAAATCAAAGTCAACAATATATTCTTCTCTCTCAGGATATTGATCATTACTTGCCTTGCTAGAAGACGATTGCTTGCAAGACAGCGCCAAGGATATTGCAAACAGGAATAAGATGACGGTATGTAGACTGACCCGCATATTCATCTCTTAAAATAGGCAAATAATATCTCTTTTCAGATCTAAAAGGTCTGGCTTAATGCAAGTTTTAGATGACAGTCTCAGTCTTTGAGACTAATTGATGTGCGGCATTTTTAATTGCAGCTGCATCGTATTCACATTCATTGTGTAATTGCGGCTGGTCACCATGCTCAACAATACGATCAGGAATTCCCAGACGTTTTACTGAAGCTTTGTAGTTATTATCTGCAGCAAATTCAAGAACAGCAGAACCAAAGCCTCCCATTATACAACCATCTTCAACTGTGATAACAGATTTATGATTTTGAAAAATCTCATGAAGCAGTTTTTCATCAAGAGGTTTGACAAATCGCATGTCATAAACTGAAGGATTTAAACCTTCTTTTCGCATTTCTTCCGCTGCATCTAAGGCATAATTTCCGACTTGTCCAATTGAAAGGATTGCAATCTCTTCTCCTTCTACTAGTCTCCTTCCAGTACCAACTTCTACTTTTTCCATTGGTGTTTTCCAGTCCGGCAGGGTTCCTTGCCCTCTTGGATACCGTATTGAGAACGGCCCATTGTATTCACTAGCTGTGAACATTAAATTTCTTAATTCAGCCTCATTCATAGGAGCTGAGACCACCATATTAGGAATACATCTCATGTACGCCACATCATATGCGCCATGATGGGTAGGTCCATCAGCACCTGCTACTCCAGCTCTATCCATACAGAATACTACATGTAGTTTTTGGATACATACATCATGGATCACTTGATCATATGCCCTCTGCATAAACGTACTGTAGATATTGCAGAATGGAATCATTCCTTGTGTGGCCAGACCTGCAGAGAAAGTAACAGCATGCTGCTCAGCAATTCCCACATCATATGCACGATCTGGGATAGCTTCCATCATTATCTTCATTGAAGACCCAGACGGCATGGCAGGAGTAATTCCTGCTATTTTTTCGTTCTTTTCGGCCAGTTCAACTAAAGTGTGACCAAAAACATCCTGGAATTTGGGAGGTTGTGGTGTATCGTGTTTTTTCTTATTTATGGCCCCGGTTATCTTATCGAAAGTTCCGGGTGCATGCCAAAGCGTTTGATCTTTTTCTGCAAGCTCATATCCTTTCCCTTTGACTGTCAAACAATGTAAAATTTTAGGCCCAGGAATCTTCTTCAAATCTTCCATCACATCAACCAAATGATTTACATCATGGCCGTCAATGGGGCCGAAATATCTAAGATTAAGTGATTCAAACAGGTTGCTTTGCTTCAGTAGAAAGCTTTTCATTGAATTTTCGACCTTGGCCGCTACCTCTTGCGCATTCGGGCCAAACTTGCTGATTTTGCCTAAAAGCTTCCAAATTTCATCTCTTACCTTATTGTAAGTTTGACTAGTCGTAATGTCTGTTAAATAATCCTTTAGTGCTCCTACATTCGGGTCAATAGACATGCAATTATCATTCAGCACTATTAGTAGGTTGGAATTACTTACTCCTGCATGATTCATCGCTTCAAAAGCCAATCCACCAGTCATTGCTCCGTCACCAATTACCGCGATATGTTGTTTATCAGTATCATTTTGAAGGCGTGAAGCTTCCGCCATTCCTAAAGCAGCTGAAATTGAGGTGGAAGAGTGACCCACACCAAACGTATCGAATTCACTTTCACTTCTCTTAGGGAAACCAGAAATCCCTTTGTATTTTCTATTTGTATGGAATGAATCTCTTCTTCCTGTCAGAATTTTATGCCCGTAGGCCTGGTGGCCAACGTCCCAAACTAGTTGATCGCTAGGGGTATTAAATACATAATGAAGTGCTACGGTTAGTTCTGTAACTCCGAGACTTGCTCCAAAATGACCTCCGTATATTGATACATTGTCAATGATGAAATCTCTCAACTCATGACAGACTTGTGCTAACTGACGAACATCCAATTTTTTTAAGTCGTCGGGCGAGTTGATTTCTGCTAAAAGAGGTCCTGGTTTAATCTCCATTTCAAATTGTATTTCTTCCAAACTCTACTTTCCTAATATTGTTTGGAACTGCTATCCATAATCCAAGATAGTCTGCAAAAATAAGTATTCGATAGAAAGGTAAATTAATCAAACTTAAATTCTAGATAGTAGGTAATTTTGAGTTGTGGCGAATGACGAAAAATTTGAAATAAAACTTGAGCTCTTTGAAGGGCCATTTGATCTACTGCTATTCTTCATTGAAAGAGATGAGCTCGATATATATGATATTCCAATTGCAAAAATCACGGATGATTTTTTGCAGTATCTCGAACATCTTGAGAAACTCAATGTAGAAATTGCAAGTGAATTCATTCTTGTGGCAGCTACATTGATGCGCATCAAGGCGAAAATGTTACTACCTAGACCGGTTGTTGATGAAGAGGGGAATGAAATAGATCCAAGAGAGGAGTTAATTAAGCATCTACTAGAGTACAAAAAATACAAATCTGTTGTTGCTACTCTTTCGGAGATGGAAGCTGAACGACTCGACAGAGAAAAGCGCGGCAATCTTAAGAAAGAGATCAGAAAGCTTTCTGAAACCATCAATGTAGAAGCAGAAATGCAGGACCTTGATCTATACAAGATGATGAAGGTATTCCAAAAGGTGATGAAGCGATATGAATTTGAGCAGAATAAGCCTATTCATAAAGTTGTTCAGTATCCTTATACAATTGAGAAGCAAAAGGCCAAACTAATGGAGCGATTGGTGTATGGTAAAAAGCTCTCCTTTTCAGAAATGGTTGAAGAAAAGCCTGATAAAATTCTCGTCATTTTTAACTTTCTCTCAATACTCGAATTGTTACAGCTCAAGCAAATCGTAATCTCATTAGGAGAGGGTTTTAATAACTTCTGGATCGAAAGAAGAGATGAAGCTGCCATGGCAGACAAGAAATAAAAAAAGCCTGTGTAAACCACAGGCTCTTTGATCTCATTTAAAATTCCAATTAGAATCTCTCAGTAGCAGAGAAGAAGAAGCTTGCTTCAATCGCAGCATTCTCATCAGAATCCGAGCCATGTATAGCATTCGCTTCAATCGATGTAGCAAACTGCTTTCTAATTGTTCCTTCTGCAGCTTCTGCAGGATTAGTAGCACCAATTAAGTTTCTAAAGTCTTCAACAGCATTATCTTTCTCTAAAACCATAGCGATGATCGCTCCTGATGACATGTAAGAAACCAAATCATTGTAGAAAGGTCGCTCCTTATGAACCTCGTAAAATTGCCCTGCTCTCTCAGCAGATAATTTGGTAAGTTTTGCTGCTTCAATTCTAAAGCCTGCTTCCTCAATTATTTTAATAATTGCCCCTGAGTTGCCAGCACCGAATGCGTCCGGCTTAATCATGGTAAAAGTCTTTTTTCCAGCCATTATTTGTATTTTTTTTCGCTTCAAAAATTCGGCGCAAAAATAAGAGATTCCTTTAGAGTTTGCTTAGCATTCGCGTGTTTTATAAATGTTGCTAATTTTGCCGCTCACTTTTGCCCTGATTGGGCATTTTTTATGAAGGACACACAGGCGCTAAAGGACTTCTTAGATACCCCAAGAAAGATCGTAATAACAACCCATGCAAATCCTGATGCAGATGCCTTAGGATCATCGCTTGGATTACATCATTTCCTGGAAGGGTTAGGGCACGAAGTGAAAACGATAGTACCTAACAGTTATCCTGATTTTTTGGAATGGATGCCCGGGAACTCTAAAGTCATCAATTATGAAAATAATGTCGAGGAATCAAATGAATTGCTGAACACAGCAGATTTATTATTCTGCCTCGATTTCTCTGGTTTTGCCCGCATTAAAAGCATGAAGGAGGTCGCGTCAACAGTGTCGGCTAAAATCGCTCTTGTTGATCATCACCTAAATCCTGAAATAACTCCAGAATTTGATTTTTGGAATGATAAGGCTGCTGCTACTGCTGAGTTAATTTTTGATCTAATCGAGGATTATAGCGGGAAAAACGTAATAACTAAAGAAATAGCCGAATGCCTATATGCTGGTGTAATGACAGATACGGGATCATTTAAGCATAATTCAACTACCTCCAAGGTCCACAGACTTGTTGCTGATTTAATCGACTTAGGGGCCGATGTAAATAAAGTAAGTAGACTTATCTATGATACAAATTCACTAGATAGATTGAGGTTTATGGGGCATGCCCTAGCAGAAAAACTTCAGGTGATTGAAGATTCGAGAGTTGCATACTTTGTTATTGAAGAAAATGATTTCAACAATTTCAGATTAAAGCAGGGAGATACTGAAGGTTTAGTTAATTATGCACTTTCAATTAAGGGAATTGTAGTCGCAGCTATTATAATTGAGCGCGAAAAAGAAATAAAACTTTCTTTTAGAAGCATCGGTGATTTTGCTGTAAATAAATTTGCCGAAGAGCACTTTAGCGGCGGTGGACATAAGAATGCTTCTGGAGGAATGTCAGAGCTAAACCTTGAAGAAACAGAGAAGAAATTCAAAGAATTAATAGAATCAGATATTTTAAAAACGAGATCTAAATGAAAAAATTAGGATACATCCTGCTTGCACTTATTGTCGCATCATGTGCAAATGACAGCTTCGAAACAGAAGGTGGTACAACAGTTACATACCTTAAAAAAGGTGAAGGTGAAGCATGGAAGGATAGCACAATATCATATTTCCATATTCAATATTTTACTGAAAGTGGTAGTGAGATGTTTAAAAGTGAAACTCCCGCTCCTATGAGGATTGGCGGTCAATGGTCTGAAGGTCGAGGAGAGCTATTTCAAATATTACCTCTACTTAATGTTGGCGACAGTGTGAAATTTGAGATCGCAGCTTCAGACCTATTTGAAAATACTTTCAGAGCGCAAAGACCTGATTCTATTCCAGCAGAAAGCAAAATATCATTTTGCCTCGCAAAAGATAGGCAGTTGACCGAAGAGGAATATTACTATGAAGCTGCATTAGGACAAAAAGAGGTGATGCAATCATACATAGATACTGTCCAGCTTCAGGCTGAGCTGCCAGTACTTGAAAAATATTATGCTGACAACAATATTTCACCTCAAATTACAGAAAATGGTGTTGGTATCGTTATTACTGAAGAGGGCAGCGGAGAAAAGCCAAAACCAGGACAATCATTAAAAGTTAATTATTCTGGCTACCTATTAACAGGGGAATATTTTGACTCAAGTGTTAAAGAAGTAGCAATAGAACAAGGTTTATATGATGAGCGTCGTGAGCCATATGGCCCGTACGAGATGAAACTTTACCTAAGCCAGGTAATTGGAGGATGGCATGAAGGAATTGCTGAATTGAGAGAAGGAACTAAGGCTACATTATATATTCCAAGTCCTCTAGGATATGGCCCAAGAAACAGAAGTGAAGTGATTACAGCCAACTCAATATTGGTATTTGACGTTGAGCTTGTTGAAATAGTAGAATAAGGAAAATGAAAAAAGGATTATTTATCATCGTATTTGCATGGATAATCGCGGCATGCGGAGATGGAAATTTACAAATTGAGGTTGACCCTAATGTTCAAAAAAATATAGATGTTGGTTTGATTGAAGACTATTTGACCGAGAGAGGTTTCGGTGAAAATGATATCGACACAACCAGCACGGGTGTTAGATATGTAATACTTGATAGAGGAACCGGGGCAGCAATCAGTGAAAGTGACCAAGTTAGATATACATACGTTGGTCAATTTTTAAGTGATACTATTTTTGACACCAATATTCAGTCTATCGCAGATAGTATACGTTTGGCCCTTGTTGAAGATAGTGTTGGATTGGCAGATAAATCAGAGCACGAATTGTATCTAAACCAATTCTCCGAGGATAGAGTATATGATACTTTTTTCATTACATATTCGTCGAGTGGCTGGAATTTTCCTTCAGGCAGAGGGGTTGCAGACGGTTTCTTTAATGGAATTGCGGAGACCTTTAATCAATTAAATGTCGGCGGTGAAGTTCTTCTGGTCCTCCCTTCAGCGGAAGGTTATGGTGAAGAAGGTTCAGGTGCATTAATTGGGCCCAACGAGGTTCTAGTATTTACTCTCTCACCGAAAGAGGTTGAAGAACAGTAGATTGAAGATTTGCTTTGCCTCGCATAATGCCAATAAGGTGAAGGAAATGAATGAAATCATGCCAGTTGGCATTTCTATTGTTGGATTAGATGATCTAAACATAACCGAAGATATTGCTGAGACCGGCTCTACGCTTGAAGAAAATTCTGAGATTAAAGCATCCTATGTTTTCGACCGTTTAGGTATTCCGGTATTTGCAGATGATAGTGGTCTTTTAGTTAAGTCTCTTAATGGCGAACCAGGTGTCTATTCCGCTAGATATGCTGGACCAGAAAAGAATGATGACAATAACATGAACCTCCTTCTCGAAAACTTGAGGCATCATGAGGATCGTTCTGCCGAATTTCAGACAGTAATTACTTATATCGATCAAAAAGGGAGTAAAAGGCAATTTAAAGGGGTCGTTGAAGGCCAAATCATTAAGGAAAAAAGAGGAAATAACGGATTTGGATACGATCCAATTTTTCAACCTTTAAATCATGAGGTTACATTTGCAGAAATGTCGCATCAATTGAAGAACCAAATCTCGCATCGAGCCAATGCTGTTCAGCAATTGCTTGATTACCTTTCATAAACATGACCAAACCAATCATCGTAGGAATAACCGGAGGAAGCGGATCTGGGAAGACGCTGTTCATGAACAGTCTAATCTCTAAGGTTCCAGAGGCTTCTTTACTTTCGATGGATAATTACTACGTAGATATCTCTAAGCAAAAAAAAGATAAGGAGGGTATTGAAGATTTTGATCGCCTGGAATCAATAGATCACCAATTGTATGTCAACGATCTAAAGAAATTAATCAAAGGAGAAACGATTTCCTTCAAAGAGTACACTTTTAATAACAGTGGTTCAGAGGGCAAAACGATTACAATAGAAAGCAAGCCTGTAATCTTGGTAGAAGGAATTTTTGTTCTTCATGTTCCTGAAATCAGAGAACTCCTAGATCTTAAATTGTATATAGAGGCTCCTCATTATTTGATGATGAAGAGAAGAATAATAAGAGATGCCAATGAACGAGGATATGATTTAAATGACGTATTATATCGTTATGAACATCATGTAACTCCTTCCTATAAAAAATACATTGAGCCATCTAAGCAGTGGGCAGACATAATTATACCTAACCATGATAGTTTTGATGCAGCACTAAATGTCATTTCTACTTTTCTAAACCAGTGATTTTACTACATTTGCCGCACTTTGAAGATTTCTAATACAATATCGAAAAAATCGGTGCAGGCAATTTTCGGCATTATGATGGCATTTTTTGTGCTCACTCAGGCCGCAATTGTACCTGATCAGGTATCTGATAAGCAAGAACAAACAGAAAATGGAGAAGGTGAGGAACAACAAATTGCTCAATTAACCGCTGTACCATCATCTTCTTTGCAAATTAATCTTGACTATCAATCTTACTTGTTGACCGAGGTATTTTATCAAGATCTTAAAAAGATAAATTTCCCTGGAACGAAACTTATTCTGCCTTCTACGCAAAAAGCGCTCAAGGTGATTTTTCGGCGTATCATAACGCCAAACGCTCCATAAGGTAACTTCCTACCAAGCAATCCAATTTTAAATTTTACAAAGAAAAAAATAGGCTTTACCCTAAAGCCCAAATATTACAATCATGAAAAACAAAGGATTTATAGTATTCCTAACAATACTGATATCAGTACTCTGTATTTATTATTTATCGTTTACTTATATCTCTCAAAACATTCAAAAAGGTGCTGTTGAAGCTACTCAGTCTGAAGATGGAACATTGAATGCAACAGAAAAGCAGCGCTATCTCGATTCCATTTGGAATGAACCTGTATATGATCTTTTTGGAATCAATTATACCTACAAAGAGATCAAAGAAACCGAATTGAACCTCGGACTTGACCTTCAAGGTGGGATGCACGTAACACTAGAAGTTTCACCAGTTGATATAATCAAAGGACTGAGTGGAAACAGTGGCGACGCTGACTTTAATGCTGCTTTAGATCAAGCTAAAGCAGCTGTGAAAGGTACTCAGCTAAATTTTGTAGATCAATTCTATAGCAAATTCAAGGAAAATGCTCCAGAAAAAGAACTGGCTCAAGTTTTTGCAACTGCAGCAAATAGAGGAAGGATAAGTCTTCAAAGTACAGATGCTGAAATTTTAGATATCATTAATACGGAAGTAGAAAGTGCTATCGACAGGTCTTTCAATATTCTAAGAACAAGGATTGATAGATTTGGAACTTCTCAACCAAATATTCAAAGACTACAAGGCACTGGCAGAATTCAAATAGAATTACCGGGAGTAGACAACCCACAAAGAGTAAGAAAACTACTTCAAGGTGTTGCTAAGCTAGAATTCTGGGAAGTATACCAGCAACAAGAAATTGCTCCGGTACTAATTGCAATGAACAAAGTAATTGTTGATGAGATCAGACGAAATCCTTCTTCAATAGAATCATCCTCAGAAGATGAACAAATCAAAGATGATCTTACAGCCCTTCTTGGTGGAGGAGAATCAGATTCATTAAGCACTAGCCAAGAAGACTCTCTTCAAAATGCAAAGCTCGATTCACTTATAAGCACGCGTAACTCTCCATTATTTGAATTGATGGTTTCTACACAGTTCGGAGGACTCATTTACAACTTAAGAGATACGGCTCAGATCAACAGAATGCTCGAAAGAGATGATGTGCAAGCGCAGATACCTGCTACTTTGAAGTTCCTTTGGGATGTAAAGGTGAAAGACAAAGGAGAAGATCTTACAGGTCCAGACTTGCTTGAGCTATATCCAATCAAAACCAATAGAACTGGAAAAGCCTCATTGACTGGTGAGACCATTTCAAGTGCTACGGCATCACTTAATGAAAGAGCTGAACCAGAGGTAACCATGCAAATGAATGCAACTGGGTCACGAATCTGGGGTAAAATGACCAGAGAAAATATTGGCAACGAAATCGCAATTGTTCTTGACAATTATGTGTTTTCTGCTCCTTCGGTAAGAGGTGAAATACCAAATGGAAGTTCATCAATAGAAGGAGGATTCCAGGACATTGAAGAAGCTAAAGATCTTGCGAACATTTTGAAAGCTGGTTCGCTTCCAGCACCGACTACTATTGTAGAAGACGTTGTAGTTGGACCAACACTAGGAAAAGTAGCACAAGATCAAGGACTTAATTCTATCTTAATTGGATTGGTGATTGTTATCATTTTCATGGTATTCTACTACGCTAAAGGTGGGTTTATTGCTAACCTAGCATTGTTTTTCAATGTCTTCTTTATAATGGGTATTCTTGCCCAATTCGGAACTTCATTGACCTTGCCAGGTATTGCCGGTATTGTGCTTACCATAGGTATGGCAATTGATGCGAACGTTTTGATTTTCGAGAGAATTAAAGAAGAACTTAGAAATGGATCGGGTCTTAAAGCGGCAATATCATCAGGTTATTCAAAAGCTTACTGGTCAATTTTTGATGCGAACGTTACTACTTTAATTGTAGGATTCATCCTTTTTACCTTAGGTCAAGGGCCTGTAAAAGGGTTTGCAATCACCTTAATGATCGGTATTGTTTGTTCATTCTTTAGTGCTGTTTTCATTACTCGAGTTATCGTGGAAGCATTCTCTAAAAAAGGAGATAATTCTAAGCTTTCATTTGCAAATGCATTTTCTAGAAATGCACTTACCAACCTGAATTTCGATTTCTTGAGCAAACGCAAACTAGCCTATGCCTTCAGTATGATTTTCATTGGTGTTGGAATCGTTGCTATGATCGTAAAAGGAATCACTCTAGGGGTAGACTTCAAAGGAGGAAGATCCTATGTAATCACTTTTGATGAGGCTAGGACTCCAACAGAGATTAGAACCGGACTTGGCAACTATTTTGATGGGGCTGGCACCGAGGTAAAAACATTCGGAGCTCCAGAAATACTTAAGGTAACAACTCCTTACATGATTGATGATGAAAGCGATGAAGCTGATCTTCAGGTAAGAGCGGAGTTAATTAAGGGGCTTGCAGAGTCAACAGGCTTGACATATATCGAAGATGACACTCAACTTGTTGAAGGTGGATTCACTATTTCAAGTTCATCAAAGGTAAGTGCAACCATTGCCGATGACATTAAAAACTCATCTTACAAGTCAGGGATTTTTGCACTGATCTGTATTTTCATCTACATCGTATTCAGATTTAGAAAATGGCAGTTTGGTCTTGGAGCGATCATTGCCTTGTTCCATGATACTATGTTTGTTTTATCTGCATTTGCGATAGCTAACATGTTAGGTATTTCCTTCGAAGCGGATCAGGTATTCGTAGCTGCGATCTTGACAATCATTGGTTACTCAATCAATGATACGGTGGTTGTATTTGATAGAATTAGAGAAAACATGGGCATCAAGTCAGGCTCTGAGTTGATCCCTGTTTTTAACGAATCTCTTAACAATACCATTAGTAGAACATTCATTACGTCAATTACTACACTAATTGTTGTAATTGTATTGTTCTTGTTCGGAGGTGCTGTACTTCAAGGATTCTCTTTCGCACTGCTTGTCGGAATCATCGTTGGTACATACTCTTCCATCTTTATCGCGACACCAATTGTGATTGATTTGAACAAAAAGAAAAGCTAATAAAGTATACCATACTTAGTTCGAGCCCTCATTTACTCCATTTGTAGATGAGGGCTTTTTTGTGCCCCATTAGTATTTTAATTAACTTGATGCAACCAAATCTCTGCAACGCTAATGGGTAAATATCCAGTCTATGCCATCATGGCGCTCGTTTTTATTGGAATTATTAAGCTTATTCAGGTTACAGCCTTCGACGTTGAACAATATAAAAAATCAAAGGAATCAAGCTTTGCAAATTATGGCACTGAAATATCGGAGCCTGAATGGAAAAAGAAAGGTACAGATTTAAATGAGCCTTCGGCAGAGGAGTCAAAGATTGACTCGAATCCTTCAGATTCAATCTCAACTAAGGAAAGTCCATCTTCCATTCAAGATTTCGAAGTAGCGAAAGAGGAAGAATCATCAAGTGATGAATCTTTTCAAAGTCCAGATCCTGTTGAAGAAAAGCCAACAAACCAGCCAGTAACTTATTCTGGTTTGGATGATTTAAAGAATAATTATCTGGCTCCAATTATCGCAAGCCTACCTCAAGGTCAATTAAGAGAAGATGTGGTCATTAGATATTATAAGCACCAAAAAGATGGTTACAAAGTCTATTCACTAAAGGCACTTGGATATTACATCCATGAAAAGCAAGCCACAGAAACAGCGGGGCTAGGTAGCAATGTATTGTATTATGGAGATGACGTAAACAACTCAGACATCCAAATCGTGGCACTCACATTACTCGCTGAAGGTTTGCCAATCAAGTCCATACTCCCAACTCAATTTAGCTGGAAAGCAACTTCCATTGAGATCGGAACGGATACGCTTTTAATTAATGAAGAAATTCTTTCTGAAGCTGATATAAAAAGCTTCGTAAAAGAATAATCCTTAATAAGTGATTTCAAATTCTTTAAATCCTTGAATCGGTATCTCTGTGATCTTAATATCATCCACTCGAGCAATTGAGGGACCGTTCTTGCACCACTTAAGAAATAATTCTAAACTTTCTTCAGCACCCTCGACCTCAATCAAAACTGATCCATCGGATTCATTTTTAACCCAACCTGTCAAGCCAAGATTATCTGCCTCTGTTTTGGTTGATGCTCTAAAAAAAACACCTTGAACTCTGCCAACGACTTGAACTCGGTAGCCCATTAGCCCTCTTCCGCAACTACTTCAGTGACCTCAGGAACCATTCTCTTCAGCAGATTTTCAATACCGTTTTTCAATGTAATGGTCGAAGAAGGACAACCGCTGCAAGAGCCTTGAAGTGTGACAGTAACAACCCCATCCTTGTATGAAGAGAGCTTAATTGCACCTCCATCCATTTCTACTGCTGGCTTAATATATTCTTCCAATACTCCTTTGATCTTCGCTTCGGCATCATCTCCAGTTAGCTCCTCATCAATATTATCCTTGATCTCCTCAGTAATAATAGCTTTTCCTTCAAGCAAAAAGTCCTTGATATACTGTTGAACTGAGTTTTTAACTTCAAACCACTCAACTTCTTCCTTCTTTGTGACAGTAATGAAATTACTCATATAGAAAACACCTGTAACGAAATCAAAATTTTCAAAAAGTGCCTTTGCTAATGGTGCTTCTCCCGTGCTCTCAAGGTTAGGGTAGTCTCGGCTAATGCCTTCCGGCATCAACATATAATTCACCACAAACTTCAAAGAATTTGGGTTTGGGTTAGATTCAGTATAAATATTTACCGCTTTCGGTGCCTCAGTCGTCTGCATATTTGGTTTGTTTAGCATTACAATCACAAAGTTCGTAGAAAAGTTCGGAAAAAAGGAACGACTTACACGTATAGTATAATAACCATACTTTCAATCGTTTTTATCACCCTAAATCCAAAAGCTATGGTCACTAAAAAAATGCAGGTTGCCTTGTTTATAGGTACACTAACAGTCCTAGCATTAGGACTCTCTTTTTACCTCTCTTACGTTATGCTTTCTTAGCTTTCGGAAGTCAACTCACCTTCTGATTTAGCAATAAGTGTTGCAACAGTTGCATCACCAGTCACATTAGTAACAGTTCTGCACATATCCAGGAATCTATCTACAGGGAATATTATGGCGACCCAGGCAGGATTAAGACCTACCGATTGAAGTACCACTATCATCATAATCAAACCAGCACTTGGGACTGCTGCCGCGCCAATCGAAGCTAATGATGCAGTTAAAACAATAGTTAGCTGTTGTCCAATAGTTAAATCAATAAAGTGAAGCTGCGCCATAAAAATCACCGCCACCGCTTGATGCAGGCTCGTCCCATCCATGTTTACCGTAGCACCTATCGGCAAAACAAAACTTGAAATCTTTTTAGGAACACCTAGCCCTTTTTCGACACACTCCATTGTTACAGGCAATGTTGCAGCACTAGAACTTGTAGAAAACGCTAGAAATTGCGCTGGACTCATTTTTTTGAAAAAGCCTTTGTAAGAAAATCCCTTCATCAACAATTTCAGGATTAGCGGGTACATGATGAATATCACGAAGAATAGTCCTCCCAAAAGGGTCAATGAGTAAGAACCTAAGCCAAGGAAAATTTCAAAAACTTCCGCTGGCGTATCAGCCATCTTAGCTACAACACCAGCAAGCAATGCAAACACGAAAAATGGTGCGGCTTTCATTACTATATCTACCATCTTTAAGAAGACAGCATTGATGGCTTCAACAAAGGCTACTGCAGGAGCTACAGTTTCTTTTGGAAGCAGAACGGTTGTCACTCCAAAGAAAATAGCAAAGAAAATCACCTGAAGCATCAGCTGATTATTTGAAATAGATAAAATGATATTTTCAGGAACCATATCAACGACAAACTTCAAAGGAGAGCTCTCTTTTGTAGCTTTAGCACGGTCCATTTTATCTTCAAGATCATTTCGTTCTTGCTCAGACATTTCTCTTTCTGCTTGTGCATCGGTTAAATACTTGCTGTATTGAGGATCCGATAAAAAAGACTTCCCATCTTGGGAGAGACCCATATCATTATCCTGAAGCCATATTTCGTAAGAAAGTCTGTTTTTAATTCTCTGTGTCTCATCAATGTGAGATCCAGGCTTAATCACATTAACAAATAGAAGTCCAACACCAATAGCCAAGAACGTTGTAACCATATATGCTGACACAGTCTTTGCCCCCAATCGACCCAAGCTTGAAACATCGCTTAGACCGGAGATTCCATTGATGATTGAGAAAAGAACTAACGGAACTGCGATGAACTTTAATAAACGAATAAATATCGTCCCAAAAGGATCTATCCAGTCAATCGTAAATTCATTCCATCCTAAATAACTAGATAAAAAGGCCCAGATAGTACCAAGTACTAATCCGATAACAATTTTGGTATGTAAGGGTAACTTCTTCATTTGATCTTAGTCATTTACGTGCTCTTTCAGAATATCTTTATCTATTGCATTTTCAGTAGATGCCACTACGACCGACACAGCAGCATCTCCACTAATGTTGATCATCGTTCTCACCATATCCAAAATTCGTTCAGGCGCCATTATCAATGCTATACCTGCGGCAGGTATACCTACAGCCTCAAGAACAATCACAAGCATAACAAGGCCAGCTCCCGGAACACCTGCAGTACCTACTGCAGCCAGTGTTGCTGTAAGCACGATCATTAGTTGGGAACTAAGTGAAAGGTCAAGACCTAGCGCTTGTGCTATGAAAATGGCAGAAACTCCCTGATACAGGCTTGTTCCATTCATATTAATAGTTGCTCCAAGCGGCAATACAAAGCTGCTCACCTCCTCAGACACTCCGAGATGCTTTTCCACACGCTCCATTGTAACCGGAAGGGTTGCTGTACTTGAACTAGTACTAAATCCGAGTAGCATTGCCGGACGCATGCCTTTAAAAAAGTCAATAACATTGATCTTGGTAAACATTCTTAGCAGCAATGGATAAATGACAGTCATCATTATTAACATACCTCCAATCACCGTTAGAGAGTACCATAGAAGCGCATACAACAATTCCCAGGCTTTACTAGGATCATTTCCTGCTATTTCAATCAAAAGTGATGCTATGAGCGCAAAAACGCCATAGGGTGCTATGAGCATTATGAACTGAACAACCTTGATAATAATATCATTAAAGCCGTTAAAAAAGGCAATTACCGGAGCACTTGTCTCTTTCGGAACTCGAAGCATTGCTATACCTATAATGATGGCAAAAAACACCACCTGGAGCATGGCACCATTGTTTGTAGCAGCCATAAAAATATTATCCGGAACCATATCCACTAGCGGCTGCAATGGACCTCGGGTTCTAACCTGCTCCGCTACATCAATTTTGCCTGCAGCATTGGAATTATAAAGTTCCATCAGGTTTGATCGGGTTGATTCAGGTAATTTATGACCTGGCTTCACAATCGCTACTATAGACAAGCCAATCGTAATTGAAATGACTGTCGTAACAATAAATATCAAAAGCGTCTTTCCACCCATTCTTGTAAGTTTGGAAATATCACCAATATTGGCAACGCCAATAATTAAGGACGCAAGAACTAGAGGGACAGCAATCATTTTCAATCCTCGAATGAAGATTGTACCAATAGGTTTGATGTAATCAATGGTAAATCCGGACATGGAAGGAAACTGGATGCATAGCATACCGAAACCTAGTCCCAATGCCATTCCGATCAATATTTTGGTGTGGAGGGGAAGCCGCTTAATCATCTGAAAGTGTTGGGTTCAAGTATAATTTAATGTCGTATTAGCCTCGCAATTTATTGGTTTGAGCCAATAAAGAGAAATCTGCCATGACAATTGCCGACATTGCCTCCACAATAGGTACAGCTCGAGGCACTACGCAAGGATCATGACGTCCTTTGCCCTGAACAGTGGCTGCATTTCCTTCTTTATCAATGGAAGATTGATCTTGCATGATTGTAGCTACAGGCTTGAATGCCACATTGAAGTAAATGTCTTCACCATTTGATATTCCTCCTTGAACTCCTCCCGAATGATTCGTTGTGGTGTGTATTCTACCATCATTGTTTTCGATTGAGTCATTGTGTGTAGACCCTCTCATCTTTACACCTTCAAATCCACTGCCTAGTTCAAAGCCTTTGACTGCATTTATCGACAGCATTGCATGACCTATAGCTGCATTAAGTTTATCAAAGAGTGGTTCACCTAATCCAACAGGAACATTCGAAATAACACCGGTCACAACACCTCCAATTGTGTCTCTCTCTTTCCTGACTTGATCGATCAACTCAAACATCTCTTTTGCCATTTCTGTATCTGGACATCTAACATCGTTAGACTCAGTTTGAGATAGATCAAGTTCTTTGTATGATTTGGAAAGTTGCAATTCACCTACTTGCGATACATAGGCTTGACATGCAATCTTCAGTTGACGAAGCATCAACTTTGCAATTGCTCCAGCTGCAACCCATCCTGCTGTAATTCTTGCAGAACTTCTCCCACCTCCTCTATAATCTCTGATACCATATTTTTCTTGATAGGTGAAGTCAGCATGAGATGGACGGTATACGTCTTTGATATGATCGTAATCCTTACTTTTTTGATCTTGATTTTTAATCAAAATGGTAATTGGAGCACCGGTAGATTTACCTTCAAATACTCCAGAAAAAAACTCAAATCCATCGGCTTCTTTGCGCTGAGTGGTTATTCGTGACTGACCAGGCTTTCTCCGATCGAGTTCTGACTGTATGAATGTTTCGTCAATCTCAATGCCTGCAGGACACCCATCGATAATGACACCAACCCCCGCACCATGCGACTCACCAAAAGAAGTGATTTTAAAAATGTTACCAATCGTATTGCTCATGTATTATGCCGTCTTTTTGAACAGCAGGTAGGCAGTAAAGCCTAGTGTTAAAGCAATAAAGATATTAACTATGATGATAACCCAACTATTACCATCTACAGCCTTTAGGTCATTACTTGCATTGGCTATTTGATCATAGTAATCTCCTAAATCATTCGAAGCAATTGACAGGTTTTTTCTACTCTCACCTGTCACGATTAGCATATGCTTAGATGAAAGTGTATCATAGTTTTCAGTCGATGGATTAAAATAAATCCAGTTAAAATAATCGGCTAGATCGTACTCTCCAGGTTCATTTGGGATTGCATAAAAATCAAAGCTTTTGACACCTCGAACCTTACCACCACCACGATTCACCTGCTGGGTGACATTAGGCGCATAAAAATCGAAATTGCTCTCAGCCTCAGGCTTTGGAGGTTCTATTGCTGTGACGTTGCCTTCACCCACAATGTTAAATTCATAGGTAAAGCTTTGACCCGTTTCAAGTTCTTTTTTACTAATGGATTCCTCCAATCGATAATTACCTACTGCAACTTGATCTCTCATAGGATGCGGCGGCAGTTCTTTGACTTTTACAGATTTTGGTCTCGAATAAAAAGTCTCGTAATCTTCTTGCCTGTTTCTTCCGAAGAATGAAGGGTTCTTAGCCACTTTATACTTTATCATTTTTAAGCCTACGGAAGGAAATTCAATATCCTTAAGTGTTAACGGGTAATAAGCAGTTTGATAAATTTTATATCTGGTATACTTTCTTCCCCCAATAGTTACCGGATCGCCAGAGATTTGGTCAATACTAAAATTCTCTTCCCAGCAGCTAGGTGGCTTTACTGTTTTAACGATTTCAGTGATCTGATTTGCCAGATCGTAAAAACGCATTTCAGCTCGATTTGCCTCTGCTACATAGAATGCTAAAGTTGCAGTGAATCCCTCTCCCACGTATACTTCATCTTTATCTAATGAAAGAGCTACAAAAGCATCTGCCTTAATATCCACGAACTCTTCTGGCTCAGATCTATTTCTAAAAAAGTCTTGAAACGAATCTCTGCGTCCTTGTCTTGCTTGCCTTTGGACGGCCTCACCAACGTTAATTTCAACACCTTCGGATTTCACATCTTCACCATTGATGGTCATAAAGAAGGGAGCCAATAAAAATTTACCCTTTTCAGTAGCTTGATAATTCTGGGTAAGGCTTTGTGTAGAAGACATCTTTCCATTCACATAGTTAGTGGTTGTAGAAGATGACGTTCCTCTTTTGATAAAACCTTCTATCGATGGAAAATCGCTGTATTGTTTGAGTCGGTCGTTTTGGACCTGAATGGTAATGGTAAAGTACTGATTGATACCGATTTCATTCGTCCCAATTTTTATAGACGCGTCCTGAGCAAAAACTTTTGATGCAGATAATAAGATCACTGCACAACCTATCCAAAACTTGTTCGTTAACTTCATGTGTCTTGTAATTTCAAACGCACTTGAAATGATCACAATCATTTCATTGCAACCGCAAATTATTTACTCAAACTAAATGTTATAATTAATCATTCGCTAAATCCAAACGCCAAATTTACGGCCTGGGTTTGATCATTAACAATTATTCACATGCTAGAGTACTTCAAAACTATTTTATCGAAAGTAAGCTTTGATAAACGGCTATTTGAAAAGGAACTTCGGAAAGCGATCAAGGCATTAATTCCCGACGAAGTAACTGAATTAAAGGAATGGTGTTATGCCAAGTTTGGAAACAGGTACGAACCCATTCTGGTCACATGCTTCTCTGAATAATATAAAAAGCCCCGATGTGAAGACATCGGGGCTTTCTTTTTCTAGATGTTCTTCTACTTTTTGTTTTGAAATTTCTTCAAGATTTGCTCCATATGCTTGCCTGCTGCTTCTCTTCCGCCCAGCCCATAAGAAAGTGCTACGGCAACAGCAATGGCTCCAAGAGTAAGTCCAAAGGCTAGCTCTACTATGCTATTCGCGATTCCCATCGTACGGAGCGCTATGGCCAAGAATAACCCAATGATTGCAACCCTTGCGATTCCGGCCACGAATGTGTTAGCACTCATGGACTTGTAAATAATTGATCCAAGGAAATTGCCCATCACTAAAATCACCAATCCGAAGAGGACATTGCCTGACAGATTTAGGATCGTATGCAATACTTCGGCTAGACGATCAAGCCCCAACATTTCTACTCCGGAGATCACTCCAAAAAACACCATGAAGAAAAATATGATGTTTGCTACTATCGAAGAAAGTTTCTGCTCGCCTAAAATGGATCCGAGTTGCAATTTTTCTACCAATGAATCAATTCCCAGATTGGCCAGCAAATCTTTTACAAAGGAGGTTATAAACCTTCCTCCAACCACAAAGATTGTGATGATCAGTACTGCTCCAATAATGTTAGGAACTGAATCCAACATCTGATGCAATACATTATTCGCTGGATTAGTAATCGCCTCCAAATGGAGTGCATTAAGGCCTTGAATTATAAAAGGAATAAAAATTACAACGAAAACCACTTGCTGAATGAAATGCACCAACTTATCGGTTTCCTTAAAACCCATATTGTTTGCCAAGCGATCGAAGAAGCTTCCAGCCATCTTGACAAGGTTTGATATGAATTTTGCGATTATATAACCAATGAAGATAATCGCCATACCAGCAAGAATATTCGGTATGAATCCTAGAAACTCATTAAGCATGTTGCGGATAGGATCCAGCACATAGCTTACGCCAAGCATCTCTAGAACGATGAGAAGAATGATGAGCATCAGAATGTAGTACACCAAGTTCGCAATGAACTTATTGGTATCAACAATGGTGTTGCCCAAGAGGCGTTCATCCCACTCGGTCTTTTTCATTAGGCTATGCACTACTTTTCTTACAAGTATTGCAAAAAGCCAACCGACGATCAATACAACTACAGCTCCCACTACACCTGGCAGTGAATCGCTAATGGTATGAATCAAACGCTCTAAATAGTCTGGCATGTTCATGGTTAGGTTGGTTTAATTAAAATTAATCTTCTATTAATCCAAATATAGGCATTTTAGTAACTACCTATCACCATGAAAATTGATGTTATTCCATCACACGGCCGTCTTCCAAATTGATCACTCGTGATCCATATTCGGCAAACTTCTCATTGTGAGTTACTTGGACAATTGTCATTCCTTCATTGTGCAATTGCTTTAGCACATCCATCACCTCTTCACCTTGCGAAGAATGAAGGTTACCGGTAGGTTCATCTGCCAACAGCAATTGAGGTTTACCAATAATGGCTCTTACCACTCCAACTAACTGTTGCTGACCGCCTGACAATTGCTCAGGAAATAGGTCTTTTTTCGCAACCATATTGAATCTATCAAGCATTTCGGCAATCATGCTTGCGCGCTCTTTTCCTTTGATTCCTCGATAGATCAATGGTGTTTCAATGTTTTCATATACAGTGAGCTCATCAATCAGATGGTAGGCCTGGAAAATAAATCCTATGTGTTCTTTGTGGATCCTAGAGATTCTTTTCTCACGGAGCTTATGCACAGGCTCGTCCATGAAGTAGTATTCTCCTTCCGAAGGTCTGTCAAGCATACCTACGATGTTGAGTAAAGTAGATTTACCGGAACCAGAAGGTCCCATTATGCTTACAAATTCACCTTGCTTAATCTCAAGATCAATTCCCTTTAAAATGAAGGTCCGTTGATACTTAGATTCAATGAATTTGCTTACGTCTTTTAGGTTTATCATTTAATTGAGGTTTTTGACAAGCTAAACCTAACGAAATCAGATGAATTTAGATACACAATTCACTCATGTATCTATCTGGTTTTTAATAAAAGTTTAGTCAACGCCAGAATGCTATAAGATTTCAAATGCTGAAATTTTTAATCTTAATTGGATCAAATATAAGAATCGCAATGCATTCCTTTCAACAAATTAATGCTCTCAGTGCTTCTTGAATTTTAATTGAAATCCATCGGATGCACGCTGATCAACAGTAAGTTGACCATCAACAATAGATATAACACCCAGATTTTGAGAATCAACCTCAAGAATCTTCACATCATTGAATTCCTGTATGGAATAGTTGTAGGTACCAGTAACTAACCCATCATAAATGGCATTAGCACCTTGATTATTATTAACAATGGTCACTTCCTCATCTCCAAAATCCCAAGTAATTGTTCCCTCCGAAAAATTAACATCAATACCCGTAAGCCCTCCATTAACGTTGACAAGATCCCATTTTTGTTGAATTTGATTTTCTATCGAAGAATCGCCACTATAATCGTAAAGAAGCGGCTCATCATATCCATCAATATTCAAGATTATTCTCGTGTAATCTTCTGTTTGAATAGGGATTAAATCAAATGATACGGTCTTTGTAAATACTGCTGCACAAGCCTCCGGATTATCCAAAATCATTTTTAAATTTCTTTGAATTGGAAAAGACTCGAGAATTACTTCTTCATCGACCATTTTTTCTTTCCAACTCTCGCCACTACATCCAGATGCAGAATATTCTATTTGCAAGCAATTTTCAAGAATGCTAGCAGAAATAATTGTGTAAAAATCAGAGGTCTCATTTTGATATGAACCGGCATCCAATGCCACTATTGAATCGCAATTCGATGCCTTCACACCATCTTCTTCGCATGCGTTAAACAACGCTAATAGCATGATAAGAACAATTCCTTTTAGAAATGTAGATGTCAGTGAGAAATTAACCATGTACTATTAATACAGCTAACTCCTAAAAAACCCTACTATAGAAGATCATTTGCTAGATTGGCCAACTCAGATCTTTCGCCTTTTTCGAGTGTAATGTGAGCAAACATTGGATGATCTTTAATTCGATCAATTAAATAAGAAAGACCATTGGATTGAGAATCCAAGTATGGAGTATCAATTTGATAGATATCCCCAGTAAAAATGATCTTCGTATTTTCTCCAGCTCGAGTAATTATGGTTTTCACTTCATGTGGAGTTAAGTTCTGAGCTTCGTCAACAATAAAGAAAATGTTGGACAAGCTTCTACCTCGGATGTAAGCCAGCGGGGTTATCATCAGTTTTTCCTGATTTACCATATCTGTAATTCGAGTGAACTCCTTATCATTTTCCCTAAACTGATGCTGGATAAACTTCAGATTGTCCCATAAAGGCTCCATGTAAGGATTGAGCTTAGACTTTATATCTCCAGGTAAATACCCGATGTCTTTATTACTCAAAGGAACGATTGGTCTTGCCAAATAAATTTGCTTGAAATTCCTTCTTTGCTCAAGTGCCGAAGCCAGCGCTAGTAGCGTCTTGCCAGTACCCGCCACACCATTGATACTTACCAGCTTAATGTTCGGATTAAGCATTGCATGCATAGCAAAGGTCTGTTCAGCATTCTTAGGTTTAATTCCATAGACCATTTGCTTTTCGACCTTCTCAACCGCATCCTCCACTGGATTATAGTATCCTAAAACCGAATTTTTCTCGCTTTTAAGAATGAAGTAATTGTTTGCCGGGAATTTCTTACGCTTTAGGATTTTCTTACGATCAATTACATTCTTTTTGAACAATTCATCTATGTGTTCCGAGTTTATATCTTCAAGCTCGGTCATCCCTGTAGTTAGGGTGTTTACATTTTTAATTTTCCCTGTCTCATAATCTTCGGCGTGCAGCTCCAGGGATTTAGCTTTTAGCCTAAGGTTTATATCTTTCGACACCAAGATCACCTTACGCTTTGGCTCTTGTTCTTTGATAGTCAAAGCAGCATTTAGAATACGATGATCGTTTTTGCCGTCATTATAAATCTGAGTAGCATCAAGCGTACTATCAGAATCCATGATAACCTTAAAATTGCCTTTCGTTTTCCCATTTAGCGGGATCCAATCTTGTAGACTATGATCCTTTGCTAGGCGATCCAACAGTCTAATGAACTCTCTGGCTTCGAAATTTTTAGTGTCATTCCCCTTTTTGAATTGATCAAGTTCTTCAAGGACTGTGATTGGAAGTCCTACATCGTGCTCCGCAAAATTTAGAATTGAATCATGTGAGAATAATATTACTGAAGTATCAAGAACAAAAATTTTCTTCTGCTTGGAGGTTTTTGCCATGCGGATGTGTGGTTTACATTTCCAATAAGGATCTAACGTAATATTGGAGTTTCACTTGAAAAAAAGAAGTGATTGCAGAGGAATTTCTTGAAAATTATTCGACCGGCTTAAAAATGTCTCCACCTTCTTTGGGTTCTATTTTTAAAGCACCAGATAAAGCAAGATGGATTAACTTATTAGAAGCAAGCTTTTTATTTAATCCACTCAGTTGCGTGTATTCAGATAAAGTAATAAAGGGGTGGTCTTCAAAGTATTTAAAAAGCTCTCTGGTTTTATCTTCAAAAACGAACGGCTGATTCTCTTTTGACTGTCTCTTCAATATCTGTCTGACCTCATAACTGGCCTGTATCGAATGATCCGCCGAGCGAATAAAGGCTTTGCCATATCTGTGTTTCTTATTTAAGAATGAAAAATATGGCTTCTGTAGACCTTCAAGTATTTTATAATAAAGAATATTTACATCCTTTACTCGCAATATTTCTACTTCAAAGTCAATCGCAGGCCTGCATAATTCTTGAATAGCTTTTGTTAAAACAAACTCATCATCTTCTGGGTATTTGAGCCCGCTGATTAAGCCATTGTCGTCAACGCCAATGAAAAGGTGACCGCCCTCCGAGTTGGCAAAGGCAACAACTTCACGAACAATCTTTTCAGGGTGATTGGCTTTTTTCTTGAATTCTACGAATTGACCTTCTCCCTGTCTAATTAGTTTAAGTACTTCTTCGACTTTTTCATTCATCGTCCCCCAACTCTGGCATATTGAACATGCTTGTGAAAAGGTCTTTGAATTGCATCCCTTTCTCAAGTTGATGTTTGCTGAGCATACTGTACTCTGCTAATCCAAATAACGCAAATTCCATCAAAAAGTACTTAAAGCCTTCATGAGAGGTTTTTTGATATTTGTCAACCAGCTTCTCCAAACCAGGAATACTTTTCAGTTCTTTTCTGTAATCACTTTCATTGGAGTCAAACACCAAATCAACCATATTCCCTTTTTCAAACCACTCTTTTAATTCTTGGTATGGATTGCTCGTTTCCTTTTTTCGTTCCTTTTCCGGGTCAGGAAAATAGTTTATGAATTGTGACCTGATTGCTTTACCCACCAGATTGTTTGCTACAATCCCCGGGCCTTCTTGCTCTCCTTCGTAAACAAGCTCTACTTTCCCCGTGATAGCAGGGATAACTCCAATAAAATCTGTGAGACGAACATTTGTACTTGAATCACCAGTTGTAAGCATTCTTCTTTCGCAGGCACTTACCAAATTCTCAAAAGCTGAAATCGTAAGACGCGCTGATACCCCACTTTTAGCATCTACATACTCACTATCTCTTGCTTCCATGGCTATTTGCTCAACCAGGTCTTTCGCTAGATCATAGATTTCTATTCCCTCTTTCTGTTCTTTAGAAAGGTCTGCTTCTTGTTCAGTGATTTTCTTACCAATATCAATGGAGCCTGGATAGTGGGTAATTATTTGGCTATCGATACGATCTTTAAGTGGAGTAACAATTGATCCTCGATTGGTATAGTCCTCAGGGTTAGCTGTGAATACAAACTGAACGTCCAATGGCATTCGTAATTTGAAGCCCCGAATTTGAATGTCTCCCTCTTGCAAAATATTAAACAATGCTACTTGAATCCTCGCCTGGAGGTCAGGTAACTCATTGATCACAAAAATTCCCCTGTGTGATCTTGGAACGAGTCCAAAATGAATTACACGTTCATCAGAATACGGAAGCTTTAAGCTTGCCGCTTTTATGGGATCTACATCACCAATGAGGTCTGCTATTGTCACATCTGGTGTCGCGAGCTTTTCAGTATAGCGATCGTCTCTACTCATCCATGCAATTGGAGTATCATCTCCCAGCTCTGCTACCTTATCTCTTGCAAATTTGGAAATAGGATAGAGTGGATCGTCATTTAATGGTGCATCTTGAATTACGGGAATAAATTCATCCAGAAGGCCTATCATCATTCGTGCCATCCTTGTCTTGGCTTGCCCCCGGAGTCCCAGAAAATTTATATTGTGCCGTGATAATATAGCTCGTTCAACATCTGGGATTACAGTATCCTCATAGCCCCAAATCCCTTTAAATATCTCTTCTCCTGCTTTCTTTGCTTTAATAAGGTTAGCTCTCAACTCCTCTTTTATAGATTGTGGTTGATATCCAGCTGATTTCAGTTCTCCTAGCGTAGAGATATTCAATTTCTGCTCGGCAGATAGGTCTTGATAATTCATTTATAATTTGTGTTAATCCCTTTTGGGTCTTAAAGATTTTTTCTTCTATTTCTTCGGTAATCTTCAAAAATGAGATTCCCCAATCCTTGTAAGCTACTGTAGTAAGCGTTTCCATTATTTACCTCAGTAAACTCCCTAACAAATTCTTGCAGATATGGATCAGAAGCTATCATGAAAGTGGTTATTGGGACATTGATTCTGCGACATTGAGCAGCAAGGTTCAATGTTCTATTTAATATTTTGGGGTCTAGTCCGAAGCTATTTTTATAATACTTTATTCCTTCCTTTAGGCAGGTAGGTTTTCCATCTGTGATCATGAAAATTTGCTTGTTCTTGTTTTTTCTTCTTCTTAAAAGGTCCATGGCCAGTTCGAGTCCTGCCACGGTGTTGGTATGGTATGGGCCAACATTTAAGTATGGAAGATCTTTCACCTCAATTTGCCAAGCATCGTTTCCAAAGACTATCACATCTAAAGTGTCTTTTGGGTATTTGCGTTTGATTAGCTCAGCAAGTGCCATTGCAACTTTCTTAGCTGGTGTAATTCGATCTTCGCCATACAATATCATCGAATGGCTGATGTCGATCATCAAAACGGTAGATGTCTGAGTTTTGTATTCGCGTTCTCGAATCTCTAAATCATTTTCCGTGAGTGTAAGATCATTAAGGCCATGATTGATTTGGGCATTGCGCAAACTTTCGGTCATTTCAATTTGCTCAATGGAATCACCAAATTGAAATTCTCTATAATCTGATGTTATTTCATCCCCCGAACCTGTATGGTTGGTTTTATGACTGCCTTTGCCCGATTTTTTAAGCTTTCCAAAGATTTCTTCTAAAGCACTTTTTCTTATTTCTTGCTCACTCTTGGCCGTTATTCTAAACTCTCCCTTTTCATTTTTATCATCGATGTATCCCTTGTTTCTTAGGTCATCAATAAAATCACCAATCCCATATTCTTCATTTGAAATTCCGTGCTCCCGATCCAGGTTAGTCAACCAGCTCAAAGCCTCGTTGACATCTCCAGATGTAATAACCATCAATTGAAGAAAAATTTGAAGCAAATTATCAAAGGTGTTCTGCTCTGGGTTTTTCTCAGGAATAAATTGTGTGAACCGATATCCGATCATAGCAATAACTTAACTAAAAAGCGACAAGAAAGATTTCCTGAAGTTGGATATTAATAAAATTAGCATCCAATATTCAAATATCAGCTCATAACTGATTGATACTTTAGATTCTAAAAAAACAGTTTCTCGAATCGAAATGAGAAAATTTTCCGTTAAATTAACATACGTATCTACCAAGTTATGCCCGGCAGAAGACCCATATTCGCATCGTTAGTTTCCAATCTGTTTTGGGGAACAAGGGATTTTTTGTTCAAAGTGACGTTGGAACCAGCATCGCACGAAAAACGCCAATCGAAAGAGGCTAAGAAATCCTCAAAGTCCGAAAAGAAATAAGACTGGTTTATTTTTTTGGCATGGTGCGGAAAATCATATCCCAGAAAGGAGAAGATACTCCAAACGCATTACCCGGATCTTTGTAATGATGAATCCCATGATGAACCCAAAGTACTTTCCAGAAATTTTTAGGAGGTTGGAAGGCATGAACCATATAGTGAACCCATAAGTAAGAGGCATATCCCATTAAGAATCCAGGTAAAAACCCAAAAACATTTACACCCATAAATAACTGAAACAAAAAGAAAAAGCCAGTTGAGAGTGTAAGGCTCAATGGTATTGGCATAGCCAACCGATCCTTGTCTTTTGGATAGTCATGATGAACACCATGGACTGCGTAAGCAAACTTTTCTTGCTTTTCAGTCTTTGGGTTTAAATGGAACACAAACCTGTGCATCACATACTCTACTAGTGTAAAAGACATGAAACCACCGATAAATAATAAGATGGCATTTAAGGCATTCAAGTACGATTGCTGAAAACCGTAAACCATTAAACTCGTCGAAATAATGGTGAAAATGATCAAAGGCAGTGAGATGTGAGTCCTCGTCAACCTTTCCATGAACTTGTTTTTAAACAGTTCTTTCGTCCCTTTAGCGTGAGGTTTATTCTTTAGTTCCATTGCTTAATTTAGATTCAAGGCAAAATTATTAAAAAGAAACCCTAATTTTTTAATAACTCTCTGATAAAGACTGTTTATTCTTTTCTAAAACACTGTTATAATATTCTTCATACTTGTGAAGAACATTGTTAACATCGAACTCCTTAGCTCTAGCTAACGCTCCTTTTTTGAAGGAATCAAGGTTTTCGTTATCTAAGATATGAATAGCCTTCTCCACCATAGCATCAACATCACCAACATTACAGACATAACCAGATTTACCCTCATCATTTAATTCGGGCAGTCCACCTGCATTGGTTGATATAACAGGTACTTCACAAGCCATTGCTTCTAGTGCGGCCAATCCAAAACTTTCCTTTTCTGACGTCATCAAAAACAAATCACTTACGGAAAGTACCTCCTCTACAGCTTCCAGTTTGCCTAAAAAGCGGATGTCTTCTGTGCAAATATCACGTGCCATATCTTCCATTTTTGGACGCTCAGGCCCATCACCTATTAATAAGAGCTTTGATGGAACGACCTTTCTCACTTCACAAAATACTCTCAATACATCTTCTACGCGCTTGACTTTTCTGAAATTGGAAGTATGTACTACAAGTTTTTCTCCGTTAGGGCAAATGGCTTTCTTGAAGTGTTCCTTGGGTTGTTTTTTGAATCTCTCCAGATCTATGAAATTCGGAATTACATCAATTGGAACAGAGATATCAAAATGTTCGAGGGTATCATTTTTTAGATCCTCAGAAACAGCAGTGACACCATCTGACTTGTTGATGGAAAAGGTAACGACGGGTTCGTTAGTCGCATCTTTTCCTACGATCGTAATATCAGTACCATGCAAGGTTGTAATGAATGGAATTTCGTACCCTTTAGTTTTCAGGATCTGTTGCGCCATATAAGCAGCTGAAGCGTGTGGCACAGCATAGTGTACATGCAAAAGATCTAATTTTTCATTCAATACTACATCAACCATTCTACTAGCTAATGCAAGCTCATATGGAGGATATTGAAATAAGGGATATGAATTGACGCTAACCTCATGGTAATAGAGGTTAGGATTAAAGAAATCTAAACGAGTCGGTTGAGAGTAAGTGATAAAGTGAACTTTGTGCCCTTTTTTAGCCAGTGCCTTTCCAAGCTCTGTGGCTACAACTCCACTTCCACCATAAGTGGGATAACATACTATTCCTACTTTCATGAATTAGGTATTTTACAGGTCTTAAACCTCAAGAATGGTCAATTAGTTTCGTGTTTCAGGATTTTCAAGTGATTGATAAAGCACATCATGTATTCGGGTTCGTGTATTGAGACTCATCAATTTCCAATTTTCTGCATCTGGGTAAATTCTGTTTGATAAGAAAACAAAAATTAAATCCGTTTTGGGATCTGCCCATACCATTGTTCCTGTAAATCCTGTATGTCCAAAACTGGCATCGCTTGCTAGGGATGATGCTGAATCTTTGTCACCATCTTTCTTATCCCAACCCAAGCCCCTTCTATTATTTTCAAAATATCGTGAATTTAGTTTTTCGATGGTCTGCTTTGAGATATACTGCTTCCCCCCATAGAATCCATTGTTAATAAACAAGTACATCATTTTGGCTAGATCGCTAGCAGTTGAGAAAAGGCCCGCATGACCCGCTGCTCCTCCAAATACTAGCGCATTTCTATCATGCACTTCTCCCCATACTTGATAGCTGCGATATCGCTCATCGTATTCAGTTGGCGCAATTTCTTTTGGAGATACTCCATTCTGCACTGGATTAAATCCGGTTTGATTCAGACCCATTGGTAGGTAAAAATTTACCTTCAAAAATTCTTCGAAAGACATTCCGGAAACCTCTTCGACAAGTAGATGGAGAATCATAAACCCTAAATCACTGTATCGATATTCTTTTGGATTGTCTATAAGCTTTGACTGGACAATAAAACTCTTCAATGAATCTGCCATGCTCGGGTGAGGTTCTAGGCCATAGGTTCTAACATCATTGGCTTCGTCCTCAGCATTTTTATAATAAAATGCATCAAGCCTATCGCCATCCATCACCATACTCCAAAAAGGAACATAGGCTCTTAATCCGGCATTATGGGCAAGAAGTTGTCTTATGGTTACACCTGATTTGTTTGAACCTTTAAATGAATCCAGATGAATGCTGACTGAATCATCTAATTGAATTTTACCTTGATCAATCAATAAGGCGATTGCCGGAAGTGTTGCAACAACTTTTGTGACAGATGCAATATCATATCTTGTATCGTTTGATACGGGCATTAAACTGTCATATGTATAATGACCATAGGAAACTTCTTTGACGATTGACCCGCTTTTTACAACTGCTAATTGCATTCCTGGAGTAGCAAATTTTTTAATTGCATCTGCAGCAATTGAATCAATCCAGGAAAGATGCGTGGTATTAAAACCTTCCCTCTCTAAATCACTGTATCCGAGATACATTTGGTTACTTATTTGCCTAGCATGTAAATGATCACTTCTTCCTTTAATTCCTGATGCACCAAACAACATCTTAGCTATGACTAAGTCTTGATCTTCGATTCTAATTTCAGGTAGAATGATTCCTTGTTCAGTTTGTTGAGTCTTATCAGTACTTATTAAAATATCTCCTTCCTGAATCTCCTTTGCATACCTTCTATTGTCAACAATACAAGTGACCCCAGGAACTCTATAATCTAAAACATTAACATATTGACTTAATCGCTTCTTCAATCCTTGATCCATTCCCAAGTAAGTAACCACCTGATCCGTAAGCGGAAATACCTGATGAGGATCAATCGCGATAACGCTTGAAGAAAAAATGGATTCTGAAAGATCGTCAGGTATGCTTTTAGCAGGATTGTATTTAGAAATTTTGTATGCCTTTAATGCATTATAAAACCAACCAATGTCTTCTTTTTCAACCTTCTTGCTCCAGCGTTTTATCTTAGAGATGTTATCATCCTGGCCGGCAATCCAAATGATGGGGTGATTTTCAACCTCACTTTCAAAGTCTTTTTTTGTGGATGGTAATGAATATGAAAGTGAAGATTTATTTAAAAAGTAGAATGGCGAATATTGATTTGCTTCATTGATTACCTCTTTTTGAAATTTGTTAAAACCAGTTGTGTCGGGAAGCACGACATGATTGATCCCATTAGTACGTCCGAAGTTTTCTAAAAATTTATAGTAGGCTTTTCTAAGCTCTTTGTCACCTATGGCAGCTATTGTCGAGAGGGATGGCAAGCTTATTTTATCATTAGGGAGCGGATCAAAACGCTCATTTAGCTGTAGTGCTACGAAGTAGTTTTCATCTTTTAGAAACTGATCTGCGTGGACACTCCAATCACTAAAATATATTGTCGACCTTTTTTTATGTTTTATAGATTCATAAAAGGAGTCACCATCGATCCAAACACCTTCATTGATTTCTCCATCTAAGGCAAATAGGGATGTTGACAACAACGTACATACGGCGAGCAAGTAGTCTCTCATATATGGCGGTACAAATCGAATCCTAAGTAATTGATTCATTCTCAATTGAGAGGATTAAATTTGAACAATTTTTCATTCATGTCGTGTTCATTAACATAACATTCGATCAATAACTATACCCAATGCGATTTCCATCACTTTTTCGTCTACCAAAACATCAACAGTTTCGAATACAGCCACGGTATTATGATCCTGTAAAGGAGGAAATTGAAGAACGCACCGAAAGAATCAAAGAGCAAATGGATGGAGAAGCAACCGGAAACTACCAACCGACCAAGATTTCCTTTAAGAGAAAAACCAAATCAGCTCCATCTACTTCAATGATTCAATTGGGTATTGCAGCTCTTTTAGGGGTGATGGTGTTGGGATGGCTTCAATTTGGAAATGAGATATTCAATTATATCCTGTGGGCGAGTATCCCGCTATACCTTGTATACCGACTTAAAACTTTGAGGAAGCGCAAATGAGTGATATTATACGCTTACTTCCGGATGCCATTGCAAATCAAATAGCTGCTGGTGAGGTTGTGCAGCGACCTGCTTCTGTGGTGAAAGAGATGCTTGAAAATAGCATTGATGCTGGTGCAACTTCCATCAAGTTAATTGTAAAAGATGCAGGCAAATCACTAATCCAGGTTGTAGACAATGGGTGCGGAATGACAGGGACGGATGCGCGCATGAGCTTCGAGCGACATGCGACATCTAAGATCAGCAAATCGGAAGATCTATTTAAGATCCGAACGTTAGGTTTTAGAGGAGAGGCAATGGCTTCTATAGCTGCCGTTGCTCAAGTAGAACTCAAGACCAAACATGCAGATGACGAGCTTGGTACTCAATTAATAATTGAATCTTCTGAGGTTAAAAGTCAGGAGCCAATCGCACAAAATCAGGGTACATCTATTTGTGTAAAAAATCTGTTTTATAATGTTCCTGCCAGGCGTAATTTCTTAAAATCGAATCCGGTAGAGCTTCGGCATATCAATGATGAATTTCAGCGGGTAGCATTGGCAAATCCCCAAATCGCTTTTTCATTGGTCCAGAACGATTTGGAGACATACAAATTGGATAGTGGGAAATTGAGTAAGCGGATCGTACAACTATTTGGTAAAAATTACCAACAACAGTTGGTTCCTTGTAGTGAGGAAACTGACTTGGTGAAAATTAGCGGCTATATCGGTAAGCCGGAAAATTCTAAGAAAACCCGAGGTGAACAGTTCTTTTTTATAAACAACCGCTTCATCAAAAATAGCTACCTCAATCATGCAGTGAGCAGGGCTTATCAGGGACTTTTGAAAGAGGACTATTTTCCTTTCTATGTTCTCTTTATAGAAATAGACCCAGTCCATGTGGATATTAACGTTCATCCAACTAAGACTGAAGTAAAGTTTGATGACGACCGAATGCTATATGGCGTAATAAATTCTGCCGTAAGGCAAGCATTGGCTTCATTTAATGTCGCACCTTCGTTAGATTTTTCTGCGGATGTAAGTTTCGATCATCTGAATATCCAACGTGAAAATTCAAATTTCACTACCAAGAAAGATAGAGACTACGGATCATTCAAGTCTCTTGAAAGCAATCAAGAGCGTTTGGATAAATTAAATGAGTTATACGCTTCTGCTACCCAAGAAGAAATAGCTACTATTGAAGAGGCAGAAAAAGAACGTGTGGTTCAGACTACATTCGAAAGTTCTATCAATCAATCGGTTGAAGTTGACGAAAAAAAGCCAACATATCATCTCCACGGACGTTATCTGCTTCGGCAGGTGAAGAGCGGAATGGTAGTTTTAGACAAGATTTCTGCATTGGAGCGGATTCTATTCGAGGAGTATCAGAGGTCTATGAAAACTGGCTCAGGCGCTTCTCAATCATGCATGTTCCCACAACAGGTAGCATTAAATGCATCAGATTTTTCGCTTATAATCGAGTTGAAAGAAGAAATCAATCAACTCGGATTTGAGTTTGAACAGATGGGCGAACATATGATTGTGATTCAGGGTATTCCTTCTGAACTAGCCCCCTGCAACGAAAAGGAGGTGTTTGAAGGTCTAATAGAGCAGTATAAGTTCAACGCTGAGAAGTTGGATCTACCTAAAAATGAAAGCCTGGCGAGAGCTTTGGCTAAAAGAACGGCAACTAACCGTTGCAATAAATTGAAGGATGAGGAGATGGATCATTTAATGGATCGCTTATTTGCTTGCGAACAACCAAATTATACACCGGATGGAAATCCAACCTATGTTTTGGTTAGTTTAGAGCAAATAAATGAGTGGTTTAAGAAAAGTTAAGAAACAAGAAATAACGTGTTTAGAAGACTTACACCAGTAGCAAAGAATATTCTGATCATTAATGTGGCAATCTTGCTACTTACTTCAGTCATGAGGCTAGACCTAGCAGAATGGTTTGGATTGCGAGTAGTATATTCTTCAGAGTTTGCTCCTTATCAATTTTTAACCTACATGTGGCTTCATGGCGACACCTGGCACTTGATTGGCAACATGATAGCTGTATTAGTTTTCGCCCCTATGTTGGAAATGGTTTGGGGTTCCAAAAGATTTTTGATTTTTTATATGATATGCGGTATTGGCGCAGGCCTTCTATACGGCACTGCTGATGCTATTGAGAAGCTACCTCTCAAAAATTCAGCCGAAGCTTATGTCGATAACCCAAGTCCGGAAGCTTTCGAGCGATTCATAATTGACAACAAATCATTTATCAATGTAGCCAGAGGTGGTGAACTGCTTGATCTTTACTATGATAATCCGGCTTATGAAACGGAGACTTTATCTGCTGTTAGAAGTATTTATGAAGGCGTGGTGACCAAAGGTAAAATGATTGGAGCTTCAGGTGCTGTCTTTGGTATTCTGTTTGCTTTTGCCTTTCTATTCCCAAATACAGAGCTTTTTCTGCTTTTTCCTCCAATACCTATCAAAGCAAAATACTTGGTTTTCTTCTACGGAATGTACGAGCTTTATTCAGAGTTTCACCGGACGCCGGGTGACAATGTGGCCCACCTTGCACACTTAGGAGGAATGTTGATTGCATTTATTTTGTTGAAGTTTTGGAAAAACGACACTAAGAGATTTTACTAAACCATGAATGGAGGAATAAAACAGGAATTTGCTAATGCATGGAGCAAACCCAATAATTCGGTTGTTCAGATCATTCTGATCAATCTTTGCGTCTTTGCGTCTGCAAGAATTTTTAAGGTATTCTTCGATCTTAGTGACGCGACAAATAGTTTTTTCTGGATTTTCAGAAAACTTCAATTGCCTGCTGAGATCGGAACTTTCTTGTTGCAGCCATGGTCAATCGTTACGTATTTCTTCACTCATTATGACTTCTTTCACATCCTCTTCAATATGCTATTCTTGTTTTGGTTTGGAAGGATTATTCAAGAATTTTTAAATAGTAAAAGAGTCATAGCTCTATACGTTTTAGGCGGTTTGGCAGGAGGATTACTGTACATGTTTATGTACAATTTCATACCATTTTATGCAGACCGAGTTGTTGGATCTATGATGTTAGGTGCATCTGCAGGTGTCTTTGCTATTGTAGTGGGTGCAGCGGTATTTACGCCAAACTATACTTTTTTCATGATCTTTCTAGGGCCAGTTAAGATCAAGTATATCGCTATTTTCTACGTTTTCATGTCATTTATTGGATCTACAGGTGCAAATGCTGGGGGTGAAATAGCACACCTTGGAGGAGCTTTTATAGGGTGGCTTTACATCACTCAACTAAATAAGGGAACGGACATTGGCAGCTGGATTATCTCTTTTATTTCCTTTATAAAAAGTATGTTCAAACCGCAGCCAAAAATTAAGGTTACCCATCGGTCAGGGAATAGAAGACCATCCAAAAAAACAACTAGATCTAAATCCAACGAATCAAGTAATACTCCTCAGGCAGAGATCGATGCAATCCTTGATAAAATTTCGGAAAAAGGATACGAAAGTCTCAGCAAGGATGAAAAACAAAAGCTTTTCAACGCCAGTAAAAAATAGCATCATCTTTGCTTCGTTAGGTATTAAAAGATACTTATGAAAAAGATCCTATTAATCCTCACACTATGCTTCTTTTCATGCGGCAGCGACGATTCTAATAGTCGAACTCCACAAGAGATTTTAAGTGATATGGAGATTATCGACGCTGAAATTAATTTCATGCTCATAACTTCTTGTGATGATAATGTCGAGTGTAGAGCTACGGCTTATGGAGTGAAGGCTTGTGGTGGGCCAGTTGAGTATTTAATCCATTCCACCAATATGGATATGGATAGATTCAATTTGCTCGTAGAAACGTATAATGAATTAAACGCTGCTTATAACGAGGCAACAAGTGCCATATCTGATTGCTCGCTTGAGGTACAACCGACTGTGGATTGTGTATCAGGGGACTGCCAGGTGGTGGGCAACTAGTTTGCCCTTTTGAATTGCAGCATCTGCTGAGGCTTACCTACGTTCTTTTCACTGATGGTGTAAAAATCATCTTTATTCCAGCATATTGCTTCTCCCTGAGGCTCCGGTATGTAATCGACCATAATGGCATTCCAAGCTAGAATTCTATCTACCGCTGGTTCATCTGATGGTCCCCAATAGTAAATAGCACCGTAATGTTTTAACAACACCTCGCCTTTATCATTCATATCAGCAGCCGTAAAAAGTTTGGCAGGAACCGTGCCTTTAGATTTAATCTCTATCACCTCATTCTTAGCTTCAAACGGAAATGAATATACCAACGCATTTTTCTCTCTTTTAGTAACAAGTACAAATTCTTCTTGGCTTTGATCATATAGGAGTGCTTCGGCATCTCTGGCTCCTTCCGCATAAGTAAAAGACATAATCTCAATGTCCGAATTATTGATGGTGACAAATTTTTGCCCCGTAAACTGAGGCTCTGGAACTTTGAATAACTCGACGCTTTTATGTACTGCTTTATTATCGCCTATCTCCCCAACATAGATAAAAGATTCATCGCCGTGTTGAACAGTTACTATCTCCTCCCAATCTCGATTCTTCACGCCCTTCAATTCCACCTCCATGATGATTTCGGCTCTGTTGTTAATTAAATAAATAACTGGGTCCGAGCCACTATCGTTATGCGTCCAAAAATATCCTGGATTCTTAAAAGATTCTTCTAGCCCCGACACCTCAACCAAACGATCATCTTCAATTGTAGCAAGCACTTGCTGACCAAGAAATTGCTTTTTATTAGAAAATTGCGACGCTGATAAAACAAGAAAAAGTGGTAGTAATATTCCGATTCTCATGAGAAAATTAACTCAACGGGAAGCAAAATTAATAAAACTGAAGCCAATTACTGCGAATAACAGATTCAACTGGAAAATTCCTACTTTATCACTTAGACTTATTTGCCAATTGGCCGCAAGCGGCATCAATATCTTTTCCTCTGCTTCTCCTTACACTGGTGTGAATTCCTCCTTTGATTAAGTGATCTGCAAAGCGATCGATCGTTTCTGGGTCGGCTTTAGTAAATGAAGCTTCTGAGATCGGATTGTACTCTATGATGTTGACTCTTACACCGGGCACTTTCCTTGCATACTTTAACAACTTCTCTGCATCTTCAATAGAATCATTGAAGTCATAAAACAATATATACTCGAAGGTGATTCGATTCCCCGTCTTATCAAAGAAATACTGAAGTGCCTTGAGCAAGGCATCCAAGGTATTTGTTTCATTAATAGGCATGATGGTATCACGCTTCTTATCATCGGCAGCGTGCAGGGAAAGAGCTAAATTGAATTTAACCTCATCGTCCGCCAATTTCATAATCATCTTCGCGATGCCAGCTGTTGACACTGTGATTCGCTTAGGAGACATGTTAAGTCCATCTTCAGATGTAATCCTATCAATGCCTTCCATCATTCCTTTGTAATTGAGCAAAGGCTCACCCATGCCCATGAAGACGATGTTAGAAAGTGCTTTATTATAATGTTCTTCTGCCTGATCTCGAATCGCTACTACCTGATCGTAAATTTCACCTCCATCTAAATTTCGCTCTCTTTTCATGTACCCCGTAGCACAGAATTTACAGCTCAGTGAGCATCCTACTTGAGAGGAGACGCAGGCAGTCATTCGCTCATCAGCAGGTATTAATACGCCTTCAATAAGATGCTTATCATGAAGGCGAAACGCTGACTTAATTGTGCCATCGTTGGACAGCTGCGAATTATCTATGGTAATGTGATTGATGGAAAACTCCTCCTTCAGCTTATCTCTCAAGCTCAACGAAATATTAGACATCTCATCAAAGGACTTTGCTGATTTAGTCCAAAGCCATTCCCATACTTGTTTAGCACGAAATTTCTTCTCGTTGTTTGCTTCAAACCAAGTCATCAACCCCTCAAGTGATTCTTTCCTGATGTCCTTCATGGTGCAAAGGTAGGTAGGATCTTCTGTAACCATTTTACTCCTGCAATAAGTTTTTAACTGGACTTTCTAAGTGTCTAAAAGCAAATTTTATCTAGATAGCAAAGCTTTAAAACTGGGCTGTGAGTTAAAGGTTAGCTATTTTCGTCAGGTGACTCTAATCGATAAGTTAAATTCAACTGTAGGAAAGGCTGTATCATGGCTAACACTGCTATTGGTGCTAGTAATAGTGATCGATGTGATTCTTCGCTATACCTTAAGCATTACATCGGCAGCTTCTTTTGAATTAGAATGGCATCTGTTTGCTGGAATTTTTTTGCTAGGCGCAGCATATACTCTGCAGCAGGACAAGCATGTGAGAGTTGATGTATTTTATGATCGCTTTTCGGAAAGAACAAAAGCCTGGGTAAATCTTTTAGGTGGCCTATTTCTTTTGCTCCCCTTTTGCGCTATCGCTTTTTGGGAGTCAATTTCTTTTGTTCAAAGCTCATATGAACTTGGAGAGACTAGTCCTCAACCAGGAGGCCTCCCAGCCAGATGGCTGATTAAATCAACAATCCCGATCGGATTTTTACTATTAGGGATGCAGGGAATTTCTTCAATCACCAAATCAATAACTACCATTTCAGATGGAAAAGAGTAAAAAAACTAACACTAACGAAGAACAAACTCCACAATGGCTGAAAACCATTCAGCTGAATAGTTGGGAAGCGGAGCTACTTATATCAGCGTTGGTACTTTATGCATTATTTCAAATACCAGATTATTTGAGCACTACTTCATTACAATCTTTTGAAAGAGGGAGTAGGATGCATCGGCTTGTAGACTATTTGAACGACGCAATTCAGCTTCTAAGCTTTGGATACATCCTGCACATATTGGTAAGAGGAATATGGGTAGCCTCAGTAGGACTCAGCTATGTTTATCCCAAAGGTGTGGATCAGGATTCACTAAATTTTAAAGGCAATTTCAAAAAAGAGTTAAACTCTACGGGTTCGCTGGTGAAAATGGTCTTGAGATTGGAGGAACTCTCGTCAATTATATATGGCGTTTCTTTTATATTCTTTGGTACGCTTGTCGGATTTGTTGCACTCATGTTCTCATTTTTATTCTTTGTTGAGTTCATAACCCCATTGATGAATAAGAATACCAACATAGCTGGTGCTTTTGGGATGATAATCCTATTCTACTTTTTTCTTACCATCCTGGTATTTATCGATTTTCTAACAAACGGACTTTTTAGAAGAAAGAACTGGTCTGCAGATTGGTTTTATTGGGTCGCAAGAATATTTAGAGTAGTCACCCTTTCTTTTCTGTACCGTCGTTCGCTTCTCGTACTGATTTCTAATACAAAAGGCTGGAAATCTTACTTAATCCCCTTCATCGTTTTAGGTGTTACAGCAGGATATCTATACATCGTGGACGTGCGTCACGATAATATTCGAGATAACTACTTTCAGCGAATGGAAGTTGGAGATTATTCGAGCTTCAACTATGAGAACACAAGAAATAAAAACGATTATATCATAACCACGATACAATCCGATATCATACATGACAATACTCTAAAAGTATTTATGAAGGACTTAAACTCCTTTGATGGTATCTACACATTCGAAGGAAAGAAAAAAGTTGAAAATGGAATTTGGGATGGACTGCCTTCAGACAGTATCACCGCATATTTTGACAAACGTCTGACTGTGCAAGTTGATAGCATAGAAATCAAAGAGCTCAATTGGTTTAAAACGCAGCATCCTACCACCTATGAATTTGGCTTTACTACATTCATAGACCTCGAATCATTTGATCGCGGTGCTCACTTCTTGAAAATAGGCATAGACACTACTGGGTTAAAGCCTATTGCAAAAAATATTGTGAGGAAGAAAAACTATTCATTGCAGACTATTAGTAACATTTATTTTGTCTACGATAAGCCGTGATTGAGTATTTACCATTAATCCTATTTGGGGCAATCTTCTTGCTCATTCTTTTCGGATACCCCGTCGCATTTACTTTGGGTGGTCTTTCGATAATTGTTGGATTATTGGTTTTCGATGCGGACTTCTTCTATCTCCTCTCGCTGAGGATTTATGGAACGATGCAAAATTTCGTACTACTGGCAGTCCCCTTATTCATATTCATGGGGATAATGTTAGAAAAGTCTGGAATTGCAGAAAAGCTTTTGCATACGATGAGTATGCTCTTCGGAAACATACGTGGTGGCTTAGCTATTGCGGTAGTCGTGGTTGGTGCTATGCTTGCAGCCTCAACAGGTATTGTTGGAGCTACTGTTGTTACCATGGGATTAATAAGCTTGCCCACCATGCTAAAGAATGGCTATGGACCTAGAATAAGTACAGGTGTTATTGCATCTTCCGGAACCTTGGGCCAAATCATTCCTCCTTCTGTCGTACTTGTTTTGCTTGGCAGTGTTCTTAATGTTTCTGTGGGTGATCTATTTCTGGCAGCAATAATTCCAGGAGTAGGTCTTGTTGCCGTTTACTTATTGTACATCATCGTATACGGCCAAGTATTTCCAAGTAGAGTACCTAAAGTATCCAAAGAACAACTTCAAGCGTTTCGAAACCGGGGATTTACCGTAGAAGTTGTGAAGTCCTTCCTATTCCCGCTCATCCTGATTTTAATTGTATTGGGGTCCATTTTTGCCGGCGTTGCGTCACCGACAGAAGCAGCAGGAGTTGGAGCTTTCGGAGCCATGATACTGGCCATCGTTAGCAAAAAATTTAATCTGGGAATGCTAAAAGAGGTAATGAAAGAGACTACGATGTTAACCTCTATGGTATTCATGATTTTGGTAGGTGCTACTGCATTTTCGCTAGTCTTCAGAGGTTTGGAAGGAGATAAATTCTTGTTGAGCCTTATTCAAAGCGCAGATATGAATGCTACAACGTTTTTAATTGTGGTCATGATTATTGTTTTCATTTCTGGCTTTTTCATTGACTTCATAGAAATCGTTTTCATTATTGTCCCTGTCGTGGCTCCAATTTTTGTTTCGCTTGGTGTCGATCTGGTTTGGATAGGAATCTTGCTTGCCATCAACCTTCAAACTTCCTTCTTGACCCCACCTTTTGGCTTCGCATTATTCTATTTGAAAGGAGTGGCTCCTCCAGAAGTAAAAACGCGTCACATATATCAAGGAATTGTACCTTTTGTAATCATACAGCTGCTGTTTTTAATCCTTTTGATAGTATTTCCCAATCTGATTTCGATAATTTAAGGATTGGATTCCTATGATTTTGAGAATTTCTATCATATTGATATGCATAGTTGCTAGTCTTTATGGTCAATCTCAGGAATATATTTTCACGAGACTGACCGAAGAAGAGGGGCTACCAGGTAATCAAACCACTTGTTTCCTCAAGGACCGGAATGGTTTCATGTGGATCGGTACAACAAGCGGATTATGTAGGTACGATGGTAAGCAGATTAAGTCTTATACAAAGGATTTGGGCTATGGCATATCGGACGATAATATCAATTCAATCATCCAAGATGCTGACGGAATACTTTGGATAGGTACCAATGGTGGCGGGCTTAATAAATTAGACCCGTCATCCGAAGAATTCACAACATTCAAGCATGATCCAGATGACCCACTAACTATTTCTGGCGATCGAATCAGAAAACTTGTTCATGGTGATAGTGGAACAATTTGGATTGCGTTTGACAATGGGATAGGTCTTAGCAAATTCAATAAAAAAACTGGCGTCTCTGTAAACTACGCCCCTTTCAACATGATCAAATCTTCAGGTGTCAAGGCGATACGAGGTATGGTTTGGGATCCTAAAAATCCAATGACGTTGTGGCTGGGAACGACTAGCGGTCTCATTCGATTTGATATTGCCAGAGAAGAATTTGAATTGATAGATCATCCATTGAGAAAGATCGACCGATATGGTCTCTTCGCACTGGATCAAATTGATGAAAATCGTTTAATAGGGGGATTTTTTCATGCTGGCCTGGATATATATGATATCAATAAGAAAGAATGGGAAAATGTATATTCGGATCCAAAATCGCCAATTAGAATATTTGATCTTGCAAGAAAATCAGAAAAAGAATTTTGGGTTGCAGCAAGAAAAAAGGGGTTAGCAGTCTACAATATCGATGAAAAAAAATTAAGATTTATTCCTTCAGATCTTAACAACTATTCCACCCCATTTCCTGGGTTTACAATGGGGGTTTACAATGAGGAAGATCGAGTTTGGGTAGGCGGAAAGTACGGAGTTTCTTATTCTAATATTAAAAGCGATGCATTTCGTTTCGAACCCATTTCACCTAAAGGAATTACAAATTCGCAAATAATCGGAATCAGTGAGAAATTCAACAAAAGATACATGCTTGCATTACCTCTCAAAGGGCTTTTAGAGTTTGATAAAAAATCAAATCAAAGCAAGCTTCATTCCGCTGAAAACGAAGGCTCCGCATTCTATCAGATGCTAGAGAGAGAAGATATCATTTACCTGACTGATAGAAATAGGTATTTGTATGTTTTTGATAAAAAGACTGCCTCTTTCGAAGAAATTCAAACTCCAATGGTCGATCAAAGAACACTCGCAATAAGAGGAATCAAAGAGTGGACTGACACCCATGCGATTATCTTAACTGCATATGGAGGCGCGTGGAAATTGGCATATAAGACAAACCAGATCACTCCATTAATGCCAGAATTAAACACTGATGAATGGCAGCAAGATTTGTTATCTCTTGAAGATGGAACATTATGGATAGGTGGAACCAAAGGGATAGTAAAGTTTGACCCATCCACCAATGAAATTTCAGAAGTTTCGCTTGAAGTTATCGATAGCAGAGAAAAACACATCCACACGATGGCTCAGGGCGATGATGGAGTCATCTGGATGGGCACTTCAAGAGGCCTGATAAAACTTGACGGAGGGGAAGAGACATTATACAACGTCCAAAATTCAGAACTGGCCGGAAATTTAGTTTTCGACATTGTTATTGCTGACAATGATTTGCTTTGGTTAAAGACTCAGAAAGGGATTAGTAAATTCATTCCATCTGAAATGAAAGTAGTCAACTACAATCGTGCAGATGGCATTGACCCTGCCGGGACACTAATTTCCACTGGAGGGGATGTTCTCTATGGTACTTACAATGGGTACTTTGTTCTGAGCGAACAAACAATCAACAAGTTAGAGGAAGTACCAGCTGTTCATCTTCACAACTTTCAAGTGGCAAACGAAGATTTTGAAAGTGAATATGCTATTAACTACACTGAAGATATAAACCTGGAATACTGGGAGAACTTCTTCTCATTCACCTTCTCGACTCCCAACTTCCAAAATCCTGACAGATTACAGTATTCCTATCGATTACTTGGACTAGATGATGAATGGATTACGAACAATAGAAGATTTGCAACTTTCACAAATTTGGATGGAGGCACTTATACATTTGAGGTAAGGGCTAGAAGTATTGAAAGTGATTGGGGACCTACCAAATCAATTAGAATTCATTTAGCATCTCCATTTTGGAAGACCTGGTGGTTTTACCTGATATGTGGATTAGTGATTGTTGGATCAGGAATTCTTATTTATAAACTTAGAATTAGGACAATACAAAGAATGGCAGATTTGGCTGCACAAGAACTTCAGATAGAAGCCCTGAAAAATAGATTCACAGAATTGCATACCAGTCCTGCCGAGATAGCGGTTCAATTGAATTTTAGAGAGCTTAATGAAAAACTGAATAATCCTCTTACTATCAGAGAATTTGAAGTCCTGAAGCTTAGTCTCGAGGGCAAGACCAATGCCGAAATCAGCGATGACCTTTCAATCTCTATTAGCACGGTAAAATTTCATCTTCGAAACACTTATTCAAAAATGGGAGTCGGCAATCGAAAAGAAGCATTTCAGTACATGCTAAACGCTTGATTTTACAAAAACTAACCCATAGGGTTAGGAAAAAAATGGAATTAAGGGCTGTTTTTTGAATAAAAGCCGCAATGAAGTCCTTAGTTCCAATCTTAGTTTTGTTCGCCACGTCACTATTCGGGCAAAATGATTTAGATACAGATCTACTTAAATCTGAACAGGCCTATAAAAAAGGGAATTATGATAGTGCGCTATTCTATCTAGATACCGACGTACAAAATGAATCCAAAGAACTATTAAGACTCAAAATTTACTGGAAACAAGGAGAGCTTGAGAAAAGCCTAACTGGGATAAATCAGTTTTTAAGCAATACTCAAAGCGAAGAAGTCAGAATCGGCCTTACGCTATTAAAAGGAAAAGTTCTATTCAGCAAAGGACAGCCAATGTTGTCAGTGGAACTTATGGATTCACTAATACAAAGTATATCCACCCCTGAACATCTAGCTGAAGCAATAAATACGAAATCCAAAAGTCTGATTTGGGCGGGTGAGTCGTCAAAGGCCTCCGTAGTTAACGATAAAGCAGATAGTATCTACGAGGCTAACGATTTGAGCATGCCGATTCTGCTTGGCAATATTTACAATGTCAATGGAATCTTGTTCTACTTCAGTGGTGATTTCGATCAGGCAATCAAATATTTTGAACTTGCAATAGATGAGAAAAAGAAAGTGCTATCAACTACTCACCCAGACATCATTGCTCTCTTTGGGAATACAGGAGTGATGTATAAAAACAAACAGGAATATGATAAAGCACTTAAATACTATGGGTTTGAATTAGAAAATTATGCAAAGACAGTAGGTGCAGATCACCCTTTAGTAGCCACAACCTACCAGAACATAGGAAATATTTACGGTTCTAAAGCGGAGTATGATCTTGCACTGGAGGCATTTGATAAGTCATTAAAAATCCGTCAAGAAAAGCTTGGAGAAGAAAACCCTCTTACGCTAGATATTTATGAGTGGATAGGGAACATATATGCCGATATGGGGGAATATGATCAAGCCCAAACGACCTTCGAAAAGGTGCTAGAAGGAAGAATCGAAAACTTTGGAGAAGAAAACCACTTCGTATCCCTCACTTACTACAACCTCGGTGAGATTTTTTACTTGCTAGGAAGGTATGAGCTTGCGCTTTCAAACTTCAAAAAAGCTGCAAACATTGGCGAATCGGTCTATGAAGAAAAAAGCTATGAGCATGCAGGCAATTACAATGGAATTGCCATGTCTCTTGACAAATTAGGAGAATTTGAAAGAGCTAGAAAATTCTATTTTTTATCACTCCAACAGTCGTTCCCAAACTACCAATGGAATGGGGATGCGACACAGCCACCAAGAATAATTAACTACTTAAGGTTTGATGAAGTATTTATTTCACTCATCGGCTTGGCAAGGTCGCATGCAGCAACCGCAAACCATGAAGCCTTAAAAACTTCTCTAAAATTTGTCGCGACCTCAAGGAATCTGATAGACCTCCACAAAAGAAGTCTCACCAATAAATCAGACCAAGTGAGAATATCCAGAAGTGCAAAAGAGCTGGCAGATATTGCAATTGAAATCAATTACAAACTATATCAGCAAACAAATGAAGAACAGTATTTGGCCTCTATTTTTCAGTGGAGCGAATATGTGAAAGGAACAACTTTGTTAAACACTATTTCGGATCAAAAAGCGAAACAATTTTCAGGAATTCCAGATTCCTTACTTGATCAAGAATATAGATTCAGACTTCAAAAGGATTCATTAAAGACGCTAATAAGTGAGTCGAATGAAGAGAATGGGAACGCAAACCTCATTTCCTCTTTGCTAGAGTTAGAAACCGATCATGAAAATTTTATTGCCGTTTTAGAGCGCCAATACCCACGATATTCGGAATTAAAGTATGGATTGAAACCGATATCGTTCCATGAAATCTCAAAGTCTATATATGACTCAGATCAAGCAATAGTTCAGTACTTTGTATCAGAACAAAGGCGTGTTTTTGCATCAATAATCACCAAAAACAACCACATGGTTGTGACATCAAATTGCCAAAATCTTCTGGATCAAATTGGCCTTTTTAGAAAATCACTGGATGAGATAGATCAACCTAAATTTGAAAACTACTCCAAAGAATTATTCAAATCTATATTTCAGCCAATAGAAGAGAATCTGGCAGGAATTAAAAATCTGACAATCATCCCGGACGGAATTCTCGGATATATCCCTTTTGAATTGCTCATTGATAGCGAAGGAAAATACCTTCTTGAATCATATCAAATTAAGTATGATTTATCGTCAACAATGCTTGCCCAACGGGTCGATGAAAACTCCTCCGCTAATAAATTGCTTGCTTACGCCCCAGAATTCGGCACTACAGATCAAACAAACAACTCATTAATACCCGTGCGATCAAACACTCTTGAAGCATTGCCAGGTGCAATCAAAGAAGTAGAGAATATAAAGACAGTACTAAGCAGTGAACTTAGAATTGGATCGCTAGCAACAGAATCGTTATTCAAATCAGAATCTAAAAAATTTGATGTTCTCCATCTTGCCACTCACTCTATCATAAACGAAAGAGATCCAAACTATACAAAATTGATGTTTGCTCCCGATGAAAAGGAGGATGGAGCACTTCACATTTACGAACTTGAAAACTTAACCTTAAATGCGCAATTAGTGACACTAAGCGCCTGCAATACAGGCATAGGAAAGATTGCAGAAGGTGAAGGTGTTATGAGTCTAGCCAGATCCTTCAGATCTGTTGGGGTTCCTAGTGTGGTGATGAGTTTATGGCCTGCATCCGATAAATCAACCCCAAAGTTGATGCAATATTTCTATCAGAATTTGAAAGACGGTCAATCTAAAGATTTGGCTCTGAATAATGCCAGAAAACAATACCTCTCAGAAGCAGAAGGCAAGTCTCGTCATCCTTTCTACTGGGGTGGCTTCGTACTTATTGGAGACAATAGCCCAATTCAAACAGAGCAAAAATTTTATGGTTTTTTCATCCCCATACTTCTGACTTTTGTAATGATAGTGGTACTGTATTCAAGAGGAAAGTCGAGAGCGGCACAATGATATACGCTCATTGAAGTCATCAAGCTTAGTTAAATTGGTTATATGAAACGCACCACCATTTTCTTCATGCTTCTGTTGATTTTTGGGAAAGCTTTATCCCAATCACAAATAGTCAAAGACAGTTTGACGGCAGAAAGCTTCTTTAACAAGGGTGTCAGCCTAAGGGCCAATGGGTCTTTTGATGAGGCCATTACTTCGTTTGACTCAGCGAAGTATTACTTTATGGTAGCTCAAGATACAGGATTGTATTTCATCACGATCACTGATATTAGCTGGTGTTATATTCTCAAAGGTGAATTTGACAATGCAATGAATTTGTGTAATGCTGCGCTGAATGAAGTGAAGTCTTACAACTTTGATTCCGAAGGAATTTTTTATCGTCAAATGGGGATAATTACTTCAAGTCAATCTGATTATGAGAGCAGTCTTCAATATTTCTTAAAAACTAAGGATGACTTTGAACGGAGATATGGTAAAGAGCACAACAGATATGCCAGAGCATTAGGAGATATTTCTATTACCCATCACAGGATGGGACAATACGCCAAGGCATTGGAGTATCGAATGGAGGCACTTGAAATACAGAAAAAAAACAAGTCATCATTAATGACTCAAATAAATGCCAACCTTAACCTCGGTGCTCTTTACTACGATATTAGCGATTATATCAAGTCTCTTAAGTATGCTCTAGTTGCATTAGACCTATCCCTTGCTGACCCTAACCAAGTGAAAACCACCACCGCTGATATTTATGAAAATGTTGGCAACTGCTACAAGTCTCTTGGACAATACGAAAAGGCTATTCAATACCTTGAAAAGACCATGTCCATACGAAACGAAATCTTTGGTGATTCTCATTATAAAATTGCAAATACGTACCAAAATCTCGCTTCCTGCTATAACCAACTTGGGAGAAAAGAAGAAATGATTGATGCCTATGAAAAATCGTACGCTATGAGACAAGAAACGATTGGACAATCTCATATTCGAACAATAGAAGGTCTGAAGCACCTTGGCATTGGTTATCTAGATATTGAAGACTTCGAAAAAGCCGAATCGCTTTTGCTAGAAGCACTTGATCAAGAAAATGCCCGATATGGCGAAAATCATATACAAATAGCAATGACTTTGAACAATCTTGGCCATCTCAACAGGAGAAAAGGCAATTATGACAAGGGCATTGAATATGATCAGAAAGCTGCAGAAATGTTCAAAAAACTATATAAAGGAAATGGTCACCTTTTGAGTCAGATCTACCTTTCTCTGGCAAGAACATTTTTGGAAAAACAAGATTTCGAAATGGCCATTGAGTCATTAAACAAATCATTCGAAGCCAATGGAATGAAGCTATCAAATGATGCCTATGCTCCTCCTCATGTAGATTATTATTCAGGGTTGAGAGGTGTTCTTGAGTCCATGATGCTTAAGGTCGAAATTCTTGAAAAATCGGATTTAGATTTAGATATTCCAAAACTTGTCATGCAGCATGTTGATTCGGTCTCCTCAATGGTCAACAGAATTAAGGATGATTTCGGAAACCAATCAGATCTATTTTTCTTGATCAAAATCTACCATGATTTTGTAGATAAGGCAGTCTATCATACCTACTCAGCATATGAGAAGAGCCAAGATGAAGAACTACTCTATAAGGCGTTGGACTACATGGAATCTTCAAAAGACAATCTGCTTACGCAAAAGCTATATCGTCTCAATGTGAGGGAATTTTCTGATGTGCCTGATTCTCTTTTGCTACAGGAAAAGATTCTTCGAAGTAAGATAGAAGCTGCTAAAAATAAGTTAGCCTCTAATGATTCACTGCAACTTGCATTCAGTGAAGAGATCTTTGATCTGAACCACGAACTAGATCAACTATCAAGGATTTTTAAAGAAGATTATCCATCATACTACGAGATAAGTTATGGAGCTCGGGAAGTAAATAGAACTGAATTAAACAGTTATCTAAATGAAAGTGAATCTCAGGTACTGGTTTACTTCTCAGGAAAAGAAAATTTATACTCAATGATTCTTTCCAAGGATAAGAAGTCATTTATTAAGAATCCAAAATCTGAAAATTTTGATGAAGCTATTTATTCATTCAGGGAAGCTATTTCTAATCTAAATGATCAAAGCTATGAGCAAAAATCAGTCGACTTATATAAGCTTCTCATTCAAGATAAGGACGCATTGGATGACGGTCAACGTATGGTCATTATTGCGGATGGCTCATTATCAACCATACCATTTGAACTGCTTCAAACAGAAGACAACAAGTTCCTTTTAGAAGAATATAACATTGCCTATTCCAGCAGCCTGAAATACCTGTTTTTAAAATCGACACCTGACAATAACTCGAAGTACTTGGGCTTCGCTCCAAGTTTCACACAAACCTTAGCCATGGCTGATCCTGTAAGAGATGAATTGTCAAAAATTCCTGGAGCTATTGAAGAAGTGAATGCCCTTCAAGATCTTCTTGAGGGAATATCCTTTACGGAAAATGGAGCAACCGAGACCAATTTTAGAAATATTTCAGACCAATACGGCTTAATCCATTTGGCTACTCATGCCATCATTGACGATGCAAATCCTGATGCTTCAAGACTGGTATTTAGCTTAAATGAAGATACGCTTAATGATGGTTATCTGCATGCATATGAGATCTACAATCTTAAGCTGAATGCTTCATTGGCAACGCTGAGCGCATGTAATACTGGGTTTGGTAAAATTAATCAGGGAGAGGGCGTGATGTCTCTTTCCCGTGCATTTGCTTATGCTGGTGTACCAGCTACATTGGTGAGTTTATGGCCAGCTTCAGACAAGTCCACCCCTCAACTAATGAAGTTTTTCTATCAGAATCTGAAAGAAGGACAATCAAAAGATGAAGCATTAAATAATGCTCGCAAGCAATACTTAGTTACGGCTAAAGGCAAAGCAAGACATCCATTTTACTGGGGAGGATTTGTCCTAATTGGTGATAGTAGTCCTATAGAAGATGATCGAAACCTACTGGTTTATCTTATACCATCAATCCTAGTTGTTGTGATGATTTTAACACTTTACAGAAGAAAGAAAAATAGTTAAAGCTGAGCCAGCAAAGCTTTAGAGGTAGCAGCGAATTCTGATTGTCCATCGCCTAATTCTTCAAGCAATGGAATCGCTTTTTCTTTATTTCCAATCTTAACATGGATGAGAGCCGTATACCAGGTTGATGGTGTCTTGTAGCTGGCATCTTCGAGTTCAATTACTTTCTGAAAGTCCCCAAGAGCATTGTTAAATTCCTTAATCTGCAAATATGAAGCTCCTCTAAAAAAGTAATCTGAAGCATGGAGAATCTCCAACTTGCTAAATTCTTCGATAGCTATATCATAATCACCAGCATCATATGCTGCATATGCAAGACCTCTATTCGTAGAGTTTTCTTCACCTCGAGTCGTTGTTAGCTCATAGTTAGGATAGGTTTCATAGTACTGATCGAACAGTGAATCCTCCTCCCCTGTGAGGTAAAAAACAGATGATACGACAAGCAAAATAGAAGCTGCTATGCTGAGGTATGTCGGATTAATCATTCTCTTTCTTTTGTTCCCTCCTTCAAAGCCAGCAACCTTTTTCCGAAGTTCATTTCTTACAATCTCATCTCTGACACCTAGTTCATACGCCAACTCTTTCTTTTCCTCAGGCGAGAGGTTTTTTTCAAAAGCTTGACGCTCAGTGTCACTTAATTTGCCTTGAATATACTTATTTCTTAACTCATCCATCGGCTAATGGTTTATTTGTTTCCGATCTAAGTTTTTCCATGCACCGTTTTTTAGTGGTTCTGGAAACCGCCTCACTTTTATGTTTCATCAGATCTGCTATCTCACTCATAGATCTTTTTTCAAAATAAAACAGTCTTAGTATCTCTCTACAATTATCACTTAGTGAGTCAAGCAGTGATCTGGTTTGATCCCTAGCATCTTCATAAGTTTCCGTTAGCTCATCATCTTGTGCTAAAAATCTGTAATGCTCAAGCACGCCAGCTTCATGCTTTTCCTCTCTGCTAGAAGCATCAAATTGCTGCCTCACTCGATTCTTACCAATCCCAAATAGGTAAGTCTTCAATGAACTCCCAATCTCATCCAAACTACCATTCATGATCTTTTCAAAAAAAATCGTCAATGTATCTTGATAATGATCGAGTGCGTCATCTTCGGATATTCCGAACTTCCCAATACTCCATCTTACAAATTCCAATCGGTACCTAACATATACTTGCTCCATAGCCTTGGAATCTCCTCCACGGATATCAGCAACTATTTGATTATCACTTTTTCTAAAACTGATTTTCACTGATTAGTCGACAACTGATGGATTTGTGAACATTATTTCAAATAAAAATAAAAAAAACAGGATTCCATGTTCACATTTTAAGAATGACATGACTAAGGGTACGAACTTAAATCGCATAGTCATGAAAAAAGTCTTAGTTAAAACACTTCTATTTCTTGTTTCTCTGCTCATAATCATGAGCACGGCGCAAGCTCAACTTTCCGGTAACTACATTGTGGGAGACGGAGGAGATTACACTTTCCTTGGTCAAGCCATTGGTGACCTGGGAGTTAACGGTGCATCAGGTGATGTCACATTCATCGTTGAAGACGGGTATAACGTTGCCCAAACGATTACATTCCCAGCTTTCGCAGGTGATGATACTTATACTGCTACCATTCGTCCTGCTGATAATGCCACAAATATCACATTTCAGGGATCTACCAACGGAGGAATTTTTCGAGTAAGAAACGTAAACAACTACATCATTGATGGAGCGGATCCTATCACAGGAAATAAGGTATTTACTTTTGATATGGGAGAAGGAGCATTTCGCCATGGATTCGATCTTTCAGGTAATAACTTAACAGTCAAGAACTGTATTTTTAAAATTTACGATGACAATGGAATTGAAACTCCAACCTTTAACAGCGGATTTAGCAATATAACAATCGATAATTGCGATTTTATCAATCTTAATTCATCCAGTGATGTCACAATAAGAGCCATTTGGATAAGGTATACAGATGTTCCAAATTTCAGAATTGAAAACTGTCGGTTTTATAGTGATCCATCATCACCAGATATTAAAGCTTATTTTCCTATTAATTCATCAGGAGCAGTCACTGCAATAAACAATGTCATAAACGCCCGTGCTGATAATTTTATAGGGATTTATATAAATGATAAGGATGAGACCGCTGAAATTCATCATAATACTGTTAACCTATCTGGAAGTCAAAATATAGGAACCCCGGCTACCGTGAGCGGAATTTTTCTTAACAACAGAGGAAGTGATCCGATCACTGTACAAAATAACATTGTAAACTTTACCAGATCATATCCTTCTGGCTGGACCAAATTAGGCCTTGTAGGTAGTGCAACTACTGCTTCGGACAATAACATCCACATCGAAGATGATACCCAAAGTGATTTTGGATACCTAACTGTTGGTGATAATCAGACTAGTGTTTTATCAAGCAATCCAACGTACACGTTTAGCGAACCACTCTTTACCGATGAAGCAAACAATGATCTCACATTGACGGGTGCTTCATTAACTAATCCTAATTTTAGAGGTGTAAACGCAGGGGTCACAACTGATATCAATGGCACTAGTAGAAATGGTACTGTACCGGCCAAAGGAGCTTATGAACACGCTAATTCAATTGCAGATATCATCAGTTTTACAGGACCAAACATACTATCAACGACCATTGATAATTCTAATAGTACTATAGAGTTTGTACTTTCCAACGGGAGTTCTCAGATATTTGCACCAACTATCGGACTATATGCGGATGCTCAAGGTATATCACCTTCAAGTGGTGCCACGCAAAATTTTTCATCCCCGGTGATATACACAGTTACTGCAGAAGATGGAACACAGGATACCTGGACAGTAACAAATAAGATTCCAAATACTGAAGCTAATATTACAAGTTTCTCTGTAGCAGAACAGACTGGTCCTGCTATTATAGATCCGATCAATGCTACAATAGATATTGAACTTGGCAGAAACGTTCCAAGTCCCTTTACTCCAACTATGACTATCTCAGACGGGGCTACTATCACAACTGGCTATATGATTGGAGAATCGATTTCTTATGGATTCTTTATAAGTAACAGAACACTAACAATTCTGTCGGAAGATGGACTAACATCTAAAGATTGGACGATAAGAATGACTTTGGATCCTTATGAAGGTGGTACTTATACCGTAGGCGCAGGCGATGACTTTGAAGATATTGAAGATGCAATAATTGCACTTGACATGTATGGATATGACGGAGATGTTGTTTTAGAGATTCAATCTGATTATCCGTCAACTATCCCCTCCACTACCGTTCGCCTTGATTGGCTTGATGTGAATGCGGGCTCTTCCTTATTAATAAAACCTGCAAGTGATGTGACAGAAGTGACCATAGATATGGGCACAAGATCTATACTTTTCGTAGGGATGCAAGATTTTACTATCGATGGTGAAAACAAATTAAAGTTTGTAACAACGTATAATGGATATGCGCTTGTGATTTCGGGAGATGCAATTGTTAGGAATTTAGAGTATGAAACTGCAGGAGCATTTATGCAATACTCCCAAGGAAGTCTTGAAATGACCGGTAATCGGTTCGTTTATAATGGTAGTTCATTTTCACCATCAACATTTTTTGATATTAGAAATGGTGTTGGAATAAAAACAACAATAGGCTCAAATTTGATTGACTTGGGTAGCGGCCATAACGGTTTAGGCAAATCCCTTTTCTCTGCTTTTAATATCAATACAAGCTTCATCAATAATGTAATCCACGTAGATGGGGTTTCCTGGCCTAGTTTTGTTGCATTTGGCATGGCACCAACCGGAGAAACAGCCGAGGTACTACACAATACTGTTTTTATTGAAGGAACTGCATCTGGTACGGAGGAAATTACTTTTGCTACAACAACAATTTCTACAACTACTTCTTCTACTGTTAAGATTGAAAATAATCTGGTACAGATGGAAAGAAATCCCGGTTCTTCAGGGAAATTGGTAGGGATTAACTTTCGTTCAATTACCAATCAATCTTACGATGGAAACAATATTTTCCTTCAAAGTGGAAGCCATACAAGAACGTATTTCGAACAGCTTGGAAGCACACTTTATGACGATAGCAATTTGGCGGCAATGCTTACAGCGTATCCGGAAACCTCCACTGAAAGTGTTTCATTCGTAAATACAGCAATGAATGACTTCTATCTGTCGGGAGCATCATTGAGCAGTCAAGCACTTAGAACAACTAACCTGCTTGCAGATGTTACAGAAGACTTTCTCTCTAGAAACAGAAGCGTCACTGCCGTGACAAAAGGTGCATACGAAACACCAAATAACATCACGGAGATCTTTGAAGTATCACTTGATGAATTGGTAGGAAATACAACTATCATAAATGGCTTCTCCACAATATCAGCAGAAGTAGCAGCTGGTTCCGGATTCAATTTAGATCCTTCATTCACACTATTTCCTGGGGCATCTATCAATCCGAACAATGGAACTACACAAGATTTTACCTCAGCGGTTATTTACACAGTAACAGCTGAAGATGGTACAACAAGGGATTGGTCAGTAACTATTACTGAGCAAAACGGAGCTCCAACAGATGTTTCTCTAGGAAGTACAGATATCAACGAAAATGCAGGATCTAATGCAGTTGTCGGTGTTCTCTCAGGGACTGATCCTAATACCATTGAGACATTTAGTTATTCATTGGTTGCAGGTACTGGAGGAACGGATAATGCATTATTCAACATTGATGGCAGTAACCTAAGAGCAACCAATTCACTGGATCATGAGGCTAGTGATACACGATCTGTGCTTATCAGAGTGACAGATGCTGGTGGATTATTTTTCGATAAAGCATTCACTATTTCGATAGCTGATTTGAATGATGCACCTAATGATATCTTCCTTTCAAACTCTTCAGTCCAAGAAAACCTTGCTATTGGTACGACTGTAGGCACGCTAACTTCAGCAGATCAAGATGCTGGAGACATTCATACATATTCGTTGAAAGTTGGAACACCAGACAATGCGTTCTTCTCAATTGATGAAGATCAACTTGAAACTAATGCAGTATTTGATTTTGAAACAAAAGACACTTACAATCTGGAGATCATTACCAACGATGGCAATGGAGGACAGTTTGAACAGGAATTTGCTATTTCGATTTCCGATGAAGCTTCCTCAATAACAGATATTTCACTTAGTGGCAACAACCTAAATGAAAATCAGGGACAAGGCATTCCAATTGGAACATTCACGGTTCAAGGTATTGACCTTAGCGGATCATACACTTACACATTTGCAAGTGGCACTGGCGATGCTGGAAATACAGCATTCAATATCTCAAATGATCAACTACTAAGTTTTGCTGGATTTAATCATGAAATATTCCCAACTATTGATATTCGGGTTGAAGCATCAGGGATTGGAGGATCGCTTGAAAAAGTATTCACGATCAATATCAACGATTTGGTAGAAGTACCAACCGATATTGATCTTTCAAACAATTCGATTCAAGAAAGTCTAGCTATTGGTACTGTAGTAGGTACTCTTTCTACAACAGATCAAGATGAAGGAGAGACCTATACGTATACATTGGTAGACGGATCAGGCGACAGCGGTAATGATTCATTCCAAATTGTTGGAGATGAATTAAGATCCAATGAAGTATTTGATTTTGAAACACAAACAAGCTATTCCGTTCGAATTCAAACAGATGATGGAAATGGCAATCAACTTGCTGAGTCTTTTACTATTAATATTGGAGATGTAGGTCCTTCAGTTACTGACATTGGCTTAACGAATAATCAAATTGATGAAAACAATGCTACTCCATTGACGGTAGGAACATTTAGCACACTAGGCGAAGAAGTTACAGGATCGTACACTTACTCACTCGTTTCTGGAGATGGAGATGGAGCTAACACATCTTTCTTCATAGTAGGTGATGAACTGCGTACAAGTGCCGTTTTCGATCATGAGATAATCTCTTCATTCAGTATTCGTGTTAGGACGGACGATGGTATGGGATCATTTTTCGAAAAAGCTATTGCACTAACAGTAACCGATATCAATGAGGCGCCAACTTCTATCTCACTCATAAACAATGCATTTAATGAGACTGATGACTTAGGAGCAATCACAGGTTTTCTAGTACAAGATGTTGACGAAGGAGATAGCTTTACGGTAACTCTTGCAACTGGATCTGGAGATGCTGACAATGATAAATTCAGTATTGTATCTGGAGAAAGTCCAGGCACTTTTGCTCTTCAAAATGACGTTCCATTTGATTTTGAATCTCAATCAAGTTTTTCAATAAGAGTAAATGTTCAAGATGCAGGAGGCTTGTCAATTGAAGAATCAATTACAATAACGGTAAATGATACTAACGATGATCCTACTGATATTTTGTCAACCAGCAACTCAATAAACGAAAATAGTGCGCCTGGCAGCACTGTTACATCCTTCTCTACTGAAGATCAGGATGCTAGTGATCTTCACACGTATACACTCGTCTCTGGTAGTGGCGACGAAGACAATAATGCCTTTCAAATTTCTGACAATAACCTACTAAATGAAGGACAATTGAACTTTGAAAATAAGAGTAGTTACAATGTTAGAATTCGAAGCAATGATGGAAATGGTGGCATCATAGAAGAGGCATTTGTAATCTCAATTAACGATGTAAATGAGGCTCCTACTAATATAGATCTTTCCAATAGTTCAATTGATGAAAGTACTCCAATCGGGACTGTAATCGGAAGTTTCAGTACGGACGACGAAGATGCTGGCGATACACACACGTATGCTGTAGAGCTAGGATGTGATGCGTGCGACTTAGCAGAAATATTCCCATTTACAATTGTAGGAAATGAACTTCGAAGCAACATTGAGTTCGATTACGAAAATCAGAGTAGCTATTTGATCACAATCACTTCTACTGATGCGGGCGGACTTACAGATGAGCAGGCATTCGCAATAGATATTAACGATCTTCCAGCCTCCATCACGTCACTAGATCTTTCCAACCAGTCGATTAATGAAAATGAAAGTGCAGGGGCTACCGTTGGTTCGTTGACAACTACGGGTGAAGACCTGTCCGGAAATTACACCTATACATTAGTATCAGGTGATGGAGATACCGATAACGCTTCGTTCACCATTTCAAATAGCGATCTTCAAACAGCTGCAAGCTTTGATTTTGAAGCAAAGAGCAGCTATAGCATCCGCATCATGACCGATGATGGATCCTTAACCAGAGAGGAAACATTTACAATCACGGTATCAGATGTGTCAGAAGCTCCAACAGACATCTCATTGAGCGTATCATCAATTGCCGAAAATAATGCCATTGACGATGCAATAGGAGCCTTCACAACTACAGACGAAGATGGTGGGGAAACTCACGCTTACAGCCTTGTAAATGGAGATGGCGATGATGACAATGGCTCCTTTACACTATCTGGTGATATAATTCTAGCTGCAGAAGTGTTTGATTTTGAAACTAAGGATTCCTACTCCATAAGAATTCAAACCAATGACGGCAATGGTGGGATCTTTGCCAAAGCTTTCACAATTACTATTGATAATATCAATGAAAGTATCTCTGTAGCATCACCAATAGATGATCAATCATTGACCGAAGGTTTTGAGTCTGCTGATGTTGATTTAAATGGTGTATTTGTAGATGAAGATGGAGACGCACTCACATACACTGCAGAAAGTTCGGACAACTCAATTGTCTCAGTTGCAGTTTCAAATTCAACATTAACCTTGACAGAAGCAGGTATTGGTACGGTTACAATTACTGTTACTGCCGATGATGGCTCTGGCCAAACTACTACTGACTCTTTTGAAGTGGAAGTATCGGAAACACCACTTGGACTAGATGAGGAGATTTCAATTGAAGTTTATCCAAACCCGACATCAGATTACATCAACATTAATGCTGACAAAAAATTGACCATTGATTTAATCAACCTGCATGGTCAAACGATACAAACCATTGACGGCACGAATGTTCGAATGGATGTGAGAAATATCAGTACTGGTACATATGTTTTGAAAATCTCAGATGGTAAGTCTTCTGTTACAAGACGAATAATTAAGACAAACTAAGGCAGCATTAGCTATGGCTATTGCGATTGGGGCTGGCTCGGTGAGCTGGCCCTTTTTTTATTGATGACGGTTTTTCAATATCTTACATATACCTAATTACCTAATCACATGAAAAAAATTATCACCCTAGTCCTGATATCCGGACTCTCTATTTTTATTGCATGCCAAGAAGATGATAGTGCTCCTCAAGATGAATTCGGAACCCTTTCATTTACGCTCGATGTATCCATTTCGATTGAAGAAATTGGAGGAAGAGTTGAAGCGGTAGTACCATTAGAAAACTACCGAGTTATAATCCAACAAGAAGATGGAGTTACCTATGCTGAATATGCCAACTACAGCGAAGTTCCAACCGAACTGGAGCTTCCAACCGGAAGCTATCGAGTAATAGCACATTCGGATAATGACCAACCTGCTTTGTTTGAGAACCCATATTACTATGGTGAATCCGACTTATTTACAATCGATAAAGATGAGGTTCAAAGTGTTTCATTGACTGCCGAATTGGCCAATATGAAGGTCAGCGTTTCTTATTCTAGCAATGTTACATCTTCATTCGATACCTATTCCACTAGCGTAGAAAATACCACGGGAGATGTACTGATTTTCAATGAAACCGAGACTCGAGAAGGTTATTTTGCAGTTGATCCCTTGACTATTCTTTCCACTTTGACTTACACTAAGCTGGATGGAGAAGTTGTGACCATACAATATTCAGCTGGTATTTCCGATCCACAGCCTAAGACACATTATCGAATAAATATCGATGCATTTGTTCAAAATGGGAGAGTAGCTATAAACATTACCTTGGACGAAGGCACTGATGATGTCGATATCAATTTAGGTAATGGAAGTCTGGACAATGATAATGATGGTGTTACTATAGGTGAAGGCGATTGTGATGACTCGGATCCTACTGTCTATCCAAATGCACCAGAGGTTTTAGATGGTGAAGACAACAATTGTGATGGCTTGGTTGACAATGCAGTTTGTGGCAATGGAGTAGTAGATTGGAGCGAGGAATGTGATGATTCTAATAATTGTCTTATCACGTGTGAGATTGACTCAGATGGAGATGGGGTCGCTGACAACAGTGACAATTGCCCTGGTAACAATAATGCTAACCAAGCGGATAATGACAATGACGGAGTAGGTAACTTATGCGATAATTGCCCGAATACATTTACCATTAATGGAAGTCAAACAGACAGTGATAATGATGGAGTAGGAAATGCATGTGATAACTGTCCTAATAATCCTAACTCCGGACAAGGAGATAATGATAATGATGGTATTGGAAATGCCTGCGATAGAGATTTGGACAATGATGGATGGGAAGGCACTTCAAATGGAGGAAACGGTCTTGATTGTAACGACAACAATCCATTTATATATCCAGGAGCTCCCGAGATACCTAACAACGGCATCGATGAAAATTGTGATGGCGCCGATGGCATTTTATAACAAAAAAAGCCAGTCTTTCGACTGGCTTTTTAACTTATTTTCTATCCACGAAATGGACTTCTTGAATTTTATTATTTGAGACCTTATACATAACAATTGCATAGATCTTTCTCCCCTCGCCGAAAGTTACCTCTTCATGCTCTACTACAGTATTTGCTACCGCAATACGATTTAACAAGTTGCAATTCAAATCAGGGGTTCTTTCGAACATTGCACCATACTGTGCACGCATAGTCTCCTTACCTTGGTATAGTAGCTCTCTATTCTGATTGTAGACTTTTACGGTATCAGAATATGGAACTAAAAATGCCTCAATATCTCGATTGTTATAAGCTTCTAATTGTGCGTTTGCAAGTTCTTCTGGTGACTGGGCCAGAGCAAATAAGCCCATCAATATTGTAACTACAGAGAGTTTTAATCTTATTTTCATTTTTACATTATTTGATCATAAAAAACACGTTCGCTTACATTCATCCAGACGTTCACATCATTTCTGAATTTTTCAAACGCTTCATATACTTTCTTGCTCGGTGCATCTTTTTCACATAGTTCCGTAAGTGCTTCTTTGGTATATCCTTTTAGCTGTTCCAATACTTCTGATGGAAATGGAGCCACGGTCACATCCGTTTCATTGATAATCTTTTGAAGATACTTCCCATTTCTAGCATCAAACTCGGCTCCCATCCAACGATTGGTGCGATAACACGCTGTTCGTATGATTTCTTGTAAATCTGATGGTAAGGCATCAAATTTTGGCTTATTGATAAGCATCTCCAAAGCTGGACCTGGCTCATGCCAACCTGGATAGTAGTAGTACTTGGCTACATTATAAAATCCCATCAAATAGTCATGAAATGGGCCAATCCATTCAGTGGCATCTATTACGCCTCGCTCAAGGTTCGTATAAATTTCACCGCCCGAAACGAGTACTGGTGTACCACCGGCTTTCTCCAAAACCTTTGCCCCTAATCCTGGAATTCTCATTTTCAGGCCTTTCAGATCTTCAATGGTTTTTATTTCTTTCTTAAACCAACCTGCCATTTGCACACCAGTATTCCCACAAAGAATAGGTTGAATATTAAACGGCTCGTAAAGTTCTTCCCACAATTGCGAGCCTCCACCAGAAATAATCCATGAGCCCATCTGCTGTGCATTCATTCCAAATGGAACAGCTGCAAAAAACTGTGCTGCAGGTACTTTACCTGACCAATAATAGGCGGCTCCATGATTCATTTCTACAGCACCATTACTTACTGCATCAAATCCCTCTAATGCAGGAATCAACTCTCCACCGCCATAAACAGTAATTTCCATTCTTCCACCAGACATTTGCTTTACCCAATCAGCCAATAGTTTACATCCTTCGCCAACCACCGGGAAGTTAGGGGGCCAAGTGGTAGTCATTTTCCACCTGTATGTGTTGTTAAAATTGATATATGGTCCTTTGGATGTTTCCTCCGACTTGACACATGAAGCCAATGTGGTAGCACCAGCCGCTGCTAATGCGGATTTAGTGAGGAATTTTCTTCGTTTCATGCATGAAAGATAGGTACCTCTTATTTAAATCAATTCTGAATTAAGAATCATTCGAACAATCCTTGAATAATTTTATTTGTATGTATGTACATTTAATTAAAATAAAAAAAAGATGAAAGGAACCGTAGCAGCAAAAGAGCCAATCCCAGTTGAATTAGAAGCTGGTAAAACCTATGCATGGTGTACCTGTGGTCATTCTACCAAGCAACCCTTTTGCGATGGGTCGCATAAAGAAACCGACTTCACACCATTAGTTTTTAAGGCAGAAGAAAGTAAAACAGCTTATTTCTGTACTTGCAAGCAAACAGATAATCCAGGTTTTTGCGACGGGAGCCACAAAGCACTTTAACGAAATCTATTTTATCTCTTCCGTTCCATCTGCATGGAGCGCGAATCGGCCTTTCTCCTTGGGGTGAACAAATTCATCCTTCGGCCATGGCCAGCCACCAAATTGCGTACGTTGATACTCTCTTATTGTATCATAAATCTCTTCCTGGGTGTTCATAACGAATGGTCCTTGTTGAACCACGGGCTCACCAATAGGTCGGCCCTGAAGCAACAAAATATGCGCTTCTTGGTCTCCGTTTTTAATGGTCGTCTCAACATTTGCATTTAGATCTGCACCCTGATCAACACTTAGGCTTTGATCATCTAATGAAATATTTTCTCCTTTATAGAAATAAATAGAGCGATTAATTGACTCGTCAGCGATTGGCAACTTTAACTCACCATTGGCTTTGATTTTGATGAGCCATATTGCTACTCCATTTTCATCCTCTGATGCCCAAGAGTCAGGGGTTGTATCCAATGATTTGGTACTATCAAAGTCTCCTGCTACTATGGTTACTTCTGCATCATTCGTTTTGTGTATTGGAATATCTTCTTGCCACAGCATTTTATAGTGCGGCTCTACAAATTTGCTACGTTTAGGAAGGTTCAACCATATTTGAAAAAGCAATAATGGATTGCCTTCATCATCATTTACTAGTGGAAACATTTCAGAGTGGAGAACACCTCTTCCTGCAGTCATCCATTGCACGTCTCCATGGCCAAATCTACCAGTAGCTCCCATGCTATCTGAGTGATCAACCAGCCCTTCTGGCACTACCGTAATGGTCTCAAACCCTCGATGTGGATGTTGAGGAAATCCAGGTACCTGCTGACCATGGTACATTCTCCAGCCATCTTTAATTGTAAAATCTTGACCGATCATGCGTCCTTTAAAATGTGCTGGATCAGGACCCATATTCCCATTTCCATTAGGAAATAAATCACGATGATAGACACAAAAAAGAAACGGATCTTGTGTAGCCCATGGAAAACCAAGTGGCTTGATTTGCTTGATTGCACTCATAATTGCTCTGGATTTTACTGATAACTAATAACCATGCGACAGAGTTCATAATTGGTCTAGTGTTAAATAATCATTATTCCGTTTTGGCTCTGAGCTGAATTGATTTAATCAACACTTACTTTTACTCTATGAATAAAATTGCGATTTTCTGTGGATCTAAGATGGGCAACGACCCAGTTTATGCGACTGCAACAAAGGAGTTAGTGAAAGAAGTTGTCTCCAATGGAATCGAGATTGTCTACGGCGGTGGAGACGTCGGATTGATGGGTGTAGTGGCAGAAACAGCCCTGGAAAATGGAGGAACGATTACTGGGGTCATTCCAGACAAATTGTATGAAATGGAAGTCGCTCACACTGGGATAACCAAGCTGTATCGGGTACGCGATATGCATGAGCGTAAGGCCCTGATGGCAGACTTGTCAGATGGATTCATTGCACTTCCAGGTGGCGTTGGCACCCTTGAGGAAATGACCGAAGTAATGACTTGGGCAACAATCGGTTATCACAACAAACCATGCGCATTCCTCAATACGAATGATTACTACGACCACTTTATCGCCTTCTTCGACCATATGGAAGAAGAAGGCTTTCTCTATAAATCACTGTCTGAACAAGCGATCGTGGAGAGTGATGTGGGGAAGCTGGTGGGGAGGTTTCTTTAATAACTCTATTATTCACGAATGCCTAATAGGACAATCCAAGTTTTTTGATCAGGTTTGCCATCTCCGTCATCATCTTTACCACCATTATCATCAGAAACGAGGACTAAATTATGACCTTTCTTAAAGCCTTCAATATCTGGCCCCCAAGTAATACCTTCAAAATTATCATTAATACCTTCATTCAATAGAAGTAAATCAAGATCTAATCCATTAATCTGTTCAACCATTCCTCTTTTTAATCTTATCTGCTTTAACCTCGTCTGTACAAAACTATTCTTACCTTTTATCTCGTTCCATTCTCGCTCTAAAATTAAAAACCTGTCATCTTGAAGGTAAAGCATTTCAGTTATACCTGTTCTATCTCCTCCGTTGGAAATTAATTCTTCAACCTTATAATGGAAACTGCCCAGTTCTTCTCCATCAGCAGTAAACTTATAAATCTGGGTAGAGCCGTTATCCCTATCTGCTCTTTCCATAGCTGTAAATAGATTTTCGCCATCAAATGCTAAAGACTCAAAACCAGTGTTCTTTCTTACTTTTTTGTTGTCCTGAAAGATGACTTTAGAATCTTGGAAAATAGCAGATTTTTGATTTTTCATTTCAGAAGCTATGAATTCTCCTTTAGGTGTTCTTCTAATTGATTCTGCATTCACAGATTTGAGACTTACAAAGCTAGATTTCACCAGAAAAATTTCTCCATTTGAATATTTAAATGTCAAATCATATTTCCTTGAAATTATCTTTTTATTTACAATATCAGTTACAGCAACAAAATTTGCACCTTCATGCCAGTTTCCATCTAAAAATTCAATACCAGAAAGTCCAGATATTTCATTGAATGAAGCTGTATCAATAATTGCATAGTCTTTCACATTTATCCCTTGAGCATAAGTAAACAGACTCAACACTATGCTGAATAAAAAAATTATTTTATTCATATCTTATTTTTTAAACTTGAAAGCTGTCACTATATCTGTTTACTTACTCAGCTATTTGAAAAGCCTCCTTGACTGCACAAAGTCTTTCAAAAAAACATTTTGGCCCAAACCTATTCCATTGGAATTTTACGAGCCTTAATGGATAGTTAGTAGAACTCTCATCATAAAACCCCCTAGAAGCGTAAACAGCATGATAGCCATTATAAACCACTAGGTTTTCTAATTCCTCTAAACTTCGAACCTTTTGGCAGTTTATTCTTTTGAACTTTACTCCAAGAAGCTTGTATGCATCAGGTGTAGAATATCCATCATTTAAAGAATCTATAGCTACATTAAGATCTATTTCTCTTTCAGATTCTAATTGCACGAGTCTTTTACCCATTGCTGTAAAGCAAAACTCCGCGAATTCCTTAAACTCAATTGCAAACCTGGTTGTATCCAACTGTCGAAACCCAGCCATCTTTGACACCATCTCTAGTTCCTCAAATGTGAAATTTACAGTTGAGGTATCCCTCATTACTACTTCATATCCAGTTTGTGTAGTATCAATTTTTTGGAACAGTTCATCCAATCCAAATTTTGAATAGGAGGCCTTTATGAGTGCAATAGAAACACAATTGCCTCCTCCTTTAACCGTCCCTTGCTTAAAAGACCCCATGATATCAATATCAGATTGACCATAGCTATTTACTTGAAGAATAAGACAGATAATAATCAGCCCAACTCTTAATTTACAAGAAGCTAACATTGTTCTTAACTTTTTTGGTGTGAAGGTTGAACAAAGGAATATCCCAAGTAAGACGTGCCAATACCCTTACGGCGTTTGCATCCCTTGTTTCTGGAACAATTGCTGTTTCATCCACAACTATCTCCCTTAGCTTAGGAGAGTATTGAACCCCCAGGCCAAACGTCAAAGGAGTATTTTTGAATCCATGCTGTAAAAACAATCCAGGAGAAAACACCTGGGCAAAATTTACATCTTGTGGAATCTCTCCCTCAGAATCTTTGAGACGATATTGTAATACCGCTCCAATATCAGCAACCTGCAACATGATGCTCCAGTAAGAACCTTTCAGGGATTTAACTTCTTGATTTACCCCATTCTTTCTAACAAAGTTGTAGACTCCCTGATTTTCACACCCTCTTTTCCCCCAGGCAAACTCAAAACCAATCGGAGCTGTGATGCCAAAGGATAGTTCTTGCCCACCGCTATTGGTTCCAGTTAAGTTTTCCGAACCAATCGAAATGCCAGGATGTGCGGTAAGGGTAATAGAGGAAAGGCTTGCACGCTTAGCCTTATAACTACCAGATGGAAGCGCAAATTTCTTGATCACTTCTTTTACATCATCAGAATTCTCTGAATTCGAAATTGCGGTCATAAATGCACCGTATTCTTTTAATACATTCAAGAGCCTCACCAATTTCTTTTGATCGAAATTATCATTGTCTTTAAAAATTGTTTCAATGATCGAAACAAGGTTTGGTATTATAAAATGGTACTTCTTGTCATGGATAGATTTGTATGCATCCATCACCTTTTGAGCAACTGCCATTTGTTCGTTTGAGAAAGGGCAACCTGTACCTGAGCACAAAATTTCAGATTGACCAGCTTCTTTTAAGATGTCAAGCGTAGCTTGAATTAGTTCAAGGTACTCGTCTACTGGAATTTTAGAAATGCTAGGTCCTGATATGTCAAAGCCTTCCGTCTTAGCCTGTTTTCGAAGACTGCTATAATCGAAGATCAACTCAGTTGTTGGAAAAATGAGTTTGTTGAAAATTTCAATGGCATCAGTATTTGCCAAGAAATCTGCACCATCATTCTTCAATAGTCCAACGAAATATTTTATTTCATCATCGGTATCCAAGAATGCAAGTTCTTCGAAAGTCAGATAAACTCTATTTTCATTACCAGTTCCCACGAATTGAACATTTTTCTGGATAACATTTATGTTCTTTAAGACTCGGTGTATGCTTTTATACGAATCGTCATTCCCATTGAATCTCGGATCGTACCTTTTGTCTAAAAATTCAAAAATATCCTTTGCATGATAGTCTTTGATCAACTTATCTCCAAGGTCAAGGGTTAGTACAAGCGGAATGTGATAGTCAGATTCTTTGATTAAGTCTTCATAATTATCCCTGAAATTGACTAAGACATTTTCTAAGTCACTCTCAAATGCATCTTTTAATTCATTACCTAAACTTTGATAGTCAAATGGATCTGCATCCTGCAAAAAATCATAACTATTTGGTGCCAACTTCTGAAGATCGTCAAGTTCTTTAAGCTTTGCTCGAAACTTATCGATGTACATTTTTGTGACCTCCTCTTTGAAGCGCTCAGCCACGAACTTTGCGGTACCGTCTATAATATCAGCTTGGGAAACACTTCCAAAAAGACCACCTAGTGATTCTTGCAAATAAGATATTCTTTGTGAAATACTACGTAAACTATCTAAATCTTCTTCTGAAATTTCCGTACCAAGTGGGTCATTAATGAAAGAGTAGACTCTTTTTAACATCTCCGGATTTATTGTTTCATCATAGATTATTGAGTTACTATCAATGGTTAACGTATCATTTTTTGCTTCGTCTTTATTAGCTAATTGTTTTTCATTAAATAATCTATAAATAGCTTGTGCATCGTAGTAGGCATTTTGAGCAACGAGTAATTGAGCGCAAAGCAACCCAATGATTAAGGTGAATATCTTTTTCATCTTCTTGGTTTAATTAGTGAAACATTAAGTCTGGTTAGTACATGTGAAATATCTTGAGCAAGGGCAAATTCTGCTCCTGGATTTGTCAATTTTTCTCCGGCAAAATGAAGCCCACAGGCTTGCCTAGTCGCCTGGTTTATCCACAAAGCTCCCGAATCACCAGGTAATGAAATTTCAGGTGGCCCTCCGACAGCAGGAACGAGTTTAAAACCTGGTATTCCAATCCTACGATGATTGATATTTCGGAAGTAAACACTTCTTGCTGAAACCTTGGCATGAGTTACTCCTGTGGTTCTTCCAGATTTATGAAGGACATCTCCAATCGAAGCTTTTGCTGTTGATTTTACAGAAAGGCCCATTCCATAGATAATGTCGCTTTTCTGTCTCCTCCCATTAAACCTTGCTATTGCCGAATCCCCATTGGGGTCTCTCCTTACATAATTTCCTATAGCATCTCTCCGAATATTGCCTCCATCTTTAACAACACCAGGTTGCATGACAGGCACGCCCTTTCTTGTGGATTTAATTACGTGAAAACAGGTCAATATTGAAAGTCTATTATTGTTAAGCTTATCGTAACAGAATGTTCCAAGTGTTCCAGTGTCACCAAATCCAATACTTATACCTGGAGAAATTTTAGTTTGCCTCTTGGTTCGATCATTCTTAACTGGTCGAACTCCTTGCCTACTGATATGATCAGTTACGAGTGTTTCCCGAACAACAACATTTACGTTCTTTCTATCAGAGAGAGATACGTAGTTTTCAAACCCCGAATCGATCGTATTAATCGTCACGCAATACTCATCGTCATTGTATTCGTTGCCATCAAATCGATAACCAATATCTATTGACCTAATAGACTCATTATCCCGATACCTGGATACTAATTCATTGTGAAGCCTTACTAAATTCTTATCCATCATCGCCATCATCATTTGTTACTTCAATAAGGAGAATTTCAAATACGCCCTCACTACTCGCTTCATCTAGCTTAATTGTTGTCTGTATCTCGTATTCTTTATTATTTACAATTAGCTCAACCGCTATTGAATACTCGTCTGGTGTTAAACCCGAGAAACTAAATGCACCTTTGCTATCAGGATTAATAATGTCAGATTCGAAATCGCTAGAAGCAGATTGAAGTAGAATAGTAGCATTGGAAATCTCTTTAACCGGTGGCGCAGTTACACTTGGATCAAAGTCTATGCTCCCGTTCAATGTAAGTTGAACTTCACTTTCTTCTTTCTTAGGATCGCTTGACCTGAAAATCAAATCTTTGATCCTATCTAGGAGATCTATAGCGCGCCTTGAATAAAAACCAAGAATAAACGAGAGAACAATTACCCAATATGAAATCCCATCGACACTTATTGCTCCATCATTCACCAGAACATTTCCACTAAATATGATGACGACAGTTATTACAGGCGAGTATACAAGTTTCGAATAATGAACAGCAATCTCCTTCGGATCAAACTTATTGTTTCTTACAGCCTCAGACCCATGAAAGAGTAGGCTACAAAGCACTCCAAAAAGAGACCAAACCAGCACTTCAATTAAAACCCACTTGGAGTCCAGCCAAAAAATTGAATCTTTCTCCCAGCACAACTCATTTAAGAAAAGAGCGAAACTATCACTCTCAAGTACTTCGAATGCCAGCTCATATTGCTGGTTAAAGGTTGAATCTGCCTCACAACAATTCAAGAAATTTCCAATAATTTCATATCGTTGATTTAGCAAGGAATCATAGTTGCTTACCGAGTCTGCTAAAATATTGCCAAATGAAACATGCTGCTTTAAGATAAACTCCTTCTGAGTCTCCGTTAGTGACACCTTCTCCTTACCCAATTCTGGGAAAATCAAAAAATGTAATAGGATATAGATTAATATCGATATCCCCAAAACTCGTACGTAAAGGTTTATTTGTTTCATAATTCTATGTATTGATAATCATATCCCCAACCACTCCTCAATCTTCCCCTTGTTTACTTCAAAAAGCTGCTGGCCGAAAGCTTTGAGCTTGGCCATATTTTCCTGAGTTGCACAATCCATGTCTGGATCAATATTTGTATCCTCCATGTCTCCATCTATGCGTAGGTATTGATCTGGATTATCAATAGTACCATAGATTTTATCCAGCTGGTAATGGGCAACCTCAGAGGCTCCTGACATCATTATGTCTATTACAGGCTGAACCCATTCGGCCATTCCCCATTTCTTCGCCTTTTTATACGGATAAGATTTCTGTGTATAACCAGTTCCAATTGAAAGGATTTTCATGTCTTTGGCGGAGGCCTCTTCACCTTCTATTTTGAAGATATTTCGGCCTTCTGCATACGCGACAAGTGCTGGATTATTGACAAAAACACCCCCATCAATTAGTGCAAAATCGGTCCCTTTTTCTGATTTAATTTGCTCACACTCAAAATAGGTTGGCGCAGCTGAGGTTGCTCTTGCTACATCTCGTACTTTGAAGTTGCAGTCGATATCCTTCTGTGCTTTATGCTGACCAAAGAAATGACCCTTTCTATTTGCAATGTCATAGGATGTAATGATGCACGGCTTGAGAAGGTCTTTCAGCCATACATCTCCAAAATATTCTTTCAAAGCTTTCTCGATTCCATCGGCAGGATATTTCTCATCAAGTATGCCTCCAGCGGTTCGCACCTTATGAAAAAAAGGCACATCGAAAATATCTTCGCCCTTTTTGAAGTAAAGACCTACCACCTCTTCAGAAGTGAATTTCGGTGTATTGGGTGTATTTAGATCCTCTAGAAGAAAAGCACATGCTAGAATACCTCCGGTGCTAGTACCAGCAACTAAGTCAAAGTCATCAGCGACTTTTACTCCAAAAGCTCGTTCTATTTCTACAAGAATCTGCCCAGGGATTATTCCTCTTATTCCTCCTCCATCAATAGATAAGATTTTTTTTAGCGAAGGCATCTTTATAGTTTGATTTGGTGATTACTTAATAAAGTTCACCATCGCTTTTACTAAAAACAATACCTATGTAGGGGTATTTGTAGGAGAATAAGAAGAAACTTATTGGATATTTTAAACATAGGTGATTCCGTTTGCTAAAATATTATCAATTGATAATGAAAGTTTAAGGTTTATTGACTTTTACTTTCTTAAATCCAAAGAATGCTAATAAAAGCGCAAGGGCAACAAATGCTAGTCGGGATAATTTTTTCATAACTGTGGTTTTTTAATTGTTCTATAAAGTTCGCCAGTTATGTAGCTGAATATCAATACCCTAAATGTGGTAATCTTTTAAAAATGCACTTTTTTCGCCGATCAAAATAACAGATATATCGAAAGCTAAAAATGTTGCTCTAAGAAACGATTTGCATTTTCAAAACAAATGCTTCTTGCGACATCTTCTACTTCCTTCTTACTTGTCAGATGATATCGATTTCCATCAAGCACTCTTAACCCTTCTAATTTCTCAACTAAATCATTTTCAAAATCATCAAAGAGAAGTACATTCCCATAATCCTGTGTAGGATCGATATATCCTTCGAAATCTGTGCCCAGCGTAAAGTAGTTCCAACAGGTAGATTTAGTTCCTGCATCAAGGTGATTACTGTCAAGAATAGTATCTACCATCGCTTTCAAATTCTTCCATATCAAATCGATGCTATTGACCTTGTCTTTCTTATCACCTAGAATTCGCTGATCAAAGCAAACCCCAATCAATCCTCCAGTTTTAGCTGCCCATTCGACATCTTCACCACAAGCATTAATATTCCAAGGGTAAAATCCGTCCTTCAGGTCATTATCATTCTCTTTAGAAGCATAATCAATCGTCTCTTGCAATGTCTTCCAGCCACTGTATCCAACGTGGCTTAAGATCACAGGTATCGTATCCCCATTTGATTGGGCTTTGTCAACCACTTGTTCGTAGTACCATTTTCTTGTCAGTGCGGAAGTATGTTTCAAGTCGATTAGAATACGCCTTCCTAAAGAGGGGTCTTTTTGCAGTAAATCATTCAAGCCTAAAAGCCTCTTAACAGCCCTTTCTCCTTCGGGTGTTATATCACCATTTAGCCCTTCAGATTGATCAGACAAGATTCTAAGTGCGTCGGGAAAACTGTGGGCATGCCCACCCAAAAAATTATTGAAATGATGGGCGAAGGTTACAAAAAAAACTGGCTTTGACCATTGCTTTATTTCCATGATTCGATCCTCCACCTTATCTAAGTTGGTATCTGTTCCTAAAGCATGCATGCCCTCAATTGTCAACACCATAGCTATTTCGTTTTTATCCAATGTTGTTTTTACTTCAGCATAATCTGAACAAACAACATATGTTCCGGTAGCATCCAACGATTCGGGATATTTCTTGCGCATTTTCCTTTTGCTTTTGAACAATCGTTTAATACCCGGTATGAAAATTTCATTTTTTGTAAGCTCCGAACTTTTATTCATGAGAAAATCGCGCTCCTTGATTAACTCATCATAGTAATCATACTTCCGAGATATGAAATACTTTATTCTTCGGATTGGCATTCGCATGAGCAATGATTGCAAAAAGGCTCTTGCAATTTTAAGTACCGTAGTCCCACCAGTAGCAAAAGCAAATAATGCTTGAAACCATGCAATCGGATTTAGAAATCCTAGCCCAGACGTTGCGAGAACATCTAAAATTCTGATGAGCTTATTTTGATCAATCTCACCGCCTCGATAAAATCCTTTTTCAAATGGGTATAGTGATGCAAAAACTAATTTGGTTTCTCCATTCCATAGCTTTACCGGATCGCATTGAGAATAACTGAACGCACGTTTACCCTTCTCTTGTTTTTTAAAATTGCTGAGGACAACATTCCAAGGATTGTACTTCGATGCCCTTTTTTCATACTTAGTATGTCGCATCCAATGAAATGCTCGAGAGTGTGGATGACAATGAATGTCAGCATATTTTTTCATAGCTGGATAGTGAGTAAGTGAAACTTAAAGTTCTTCAATTCACTAATTAAACTCAATACCCTAAACTTGGTAAGTTCACTACCCAAAAAGTTTCTTTGACCTTCTCCTCATTTTCATACCAAAGACGATCATCACTGGTGGATAAAGCATATAAATAAATCCAGCAAAACCAAAGTTGAATGCTCCATGTCCAAAAGGGTGGAAAAATGCTATTATGGTCGAAAAGAAAGGAATTGAGCTCATCAGCAGGTTTTGCCATAAACTTACTTTCGTAGCAAAGCTCTCATATTCATTTAGACCTAGTTCCTCTCTTTTGGAATATGCATGTCTGTATAGCCATGTCATTGCCATAAAAATGAGGGTTGCACCAGCTCCATATGCTGTCATCAATAGCGTCATGTTATCACTATTCATGTTTCCTCCGAAATCGTCCATGAAATTATCTGGCATACCGAATATTAGCCCAGAATAAAGCTCGACAAGAAAACGAGCCAAAAACTTCAGCGGATAGATATAGATGAGAACAAGGAAAAGCAGAAAGGTATTTATTGTGACGGTCTTCGTGTTTTGAAGTCCATATCGTAAGAAAAAAACATAATGCTGATACCATATTACCACGATAAGTACGATACATATAAAGGATGGAAGGATATCTTGAATTGACTTTCTAAGTTGATCAAATGTCTCTGGGACGGTCGAAGAAAGTACAACCAGTGTAAATGCAACCGCAAAAACTGCATCACTAAAAGTTTCTATTCTCGTTTGATCAATTCCCCTGTAGTTAAAGTTTGGATCCAGTCCGACAAGCTTGTCTTTTATGTTCCTCATGATGGTACAATTAGGTACTCAATGATAACCATTCATCTACAAAATAGCCCCTTAGTAGAAAATAAAAAGGCCCTCAATAGGCAAAGCGTTTTGGTTTTTACCGGAAACCAACACTACAATACTATATGAACAACAACAAAAAACTATTTGGAACGCTTGTACTCACATTGATTAGTCTTGTGGGACTAGCGCAATTAAGTGTCCCGCCCGGAGGAGGTAGTCAGCGATCATACGTTAGGCAACACATCGGAGGTGTAGGTACTGTATCAATCGAGTACAGCAGCCCAGGAGCACGTGGCAGAACAATTTATGGTGCGGTTGTACCATACGGATTTAACAATCTTGGTTTTGGATTAAGTTCAGCAGAAAATCCATCTCCATGGCGAGCAGGAGCAGATCAGAATACAACATTTACATTTTCTCATGATGTTAAAATAGGTGGAAAGGAACTCCCAGCGGGAAAATATGGATTTTTTGTAGCTCCAGCACAGGATGGACCATGGACAGTGATTTTTTCAAAAGACAACAACCATTGGGGTAGTTTCTTCTATAAGGAGGAAAACGATGCTATAAGAGTAGAAGCTGAGGCTGAAGATGCCGGCTTTCATGAGTGGCTCACTTACGAATTTATAGACCGACAAAATACTTCAACCACTGTCGCCCTAATTTGGGGAGACAAGAAACTTCCAATCAAAATAGAATTGGCTGACCCTGTTGAAGCCCACATCACTCAATTAAGAGCAGAATTAAATAATCAGCAAGGCTTCAATTTTCAGAACCTAGCAGCAGCTGCGCGCTATGCATCGGGAGTTGGTGAACATGACCAAGCGATACAATGGGCGGATGCTGCTATCAGCGCTCCTTTTGTTGGTCAAAAGAATTGGGGAACAATGTCCACGAAGGCGGCCGTTTTAACCGCTGCAGGCAAGGCTGATGAGGCACAAACAGTAATGGACGAAGCCATTAAACTTCCAGGAGCAAATGCAGGTGCCATACACCAATATGGCAGACAGCTTATAGCTGCCGGCAAAAATGATAAAGCGCTGGAAATCTTTAAGTATAATCAGAAAACTAACAATGGAGCATGGCCAACAAACTATGGCCTTGCAAGAGGATATTCCGCAGTAGGTAACTATAAGCAAGCCCTCAAATATTTACAGCTTGCAAAGAAGAATATACCAGCTGGTGACACAGTCAATGGTCCGATAATAGATCAAAATATCGAGAAACTTAAAAATGGTGAAGACATCAATTAAATATCTTCAGTAAGACAAAAAGCCCACTTCTGGTGGGCTTTTTCATTCTACGTCAACACATTTTAAAAGAAATACGTAAAAATTTATCTCACTAAAAAGAATAACCCATGCGAAAAACAATTACAGTTTTTACTCTGGCACTATTGGCACTCACTACACTTGCCAAGGATCCAGGAATGAAAAAAGGCACTCCAGACATAGTTTCACTATCGGTTTTGGAGTTTAATCAGGATGGAATTTTATTTATCGGTGACTCTAAAGGAGCAAAGATTTATGCTGTAGATCTTGATGATAAAATTGAGAGCGCAAACGACAAAGCTTTAAATGTTATTGATCTTGAAGATAAACTCGCTGCCATGCTTGGTACCACTGCAGACAATATTATGATTCATGATATGGCAGTCAATCCAAAGTCTCAAAACACTTATTTAAGTGTATCACGAGGTAGAGCAAAATGGACTTCAAGATGGGAGACTCCTAATGATTTAGAGGATGCAGACATTCTTATAAAAATTTCTCCTGAAGGCGATATGTCAGAGGCCAAGCTGGAAAATGTAGATTTTTCAAGTATATCAATTCCAAATCCAGTAGATCCAAGCATTCAGCATCGTTGGAAAAAAGGTGCTACCCTTCGATCCGATGCAATAACAGACATTGCCTTTGACGATGGGAAAATTTATGTGTCAGGTCTTTCTAATGAAGAATTTAGAGCGGCAATGTGGACGTCTGCATATCCCTTTAAAAAAGATGTAAACGCGAATACGTTAGAAATTTATCATGGAGCACATGGAAAATGGGAAACAGCATCTCCAGTAAGGGCCTTCTTGCCTTACGAAATCAATGATAAAAAGCAGTTATTAGCAGCTTACTTATGTACGCCACTAGTTACCATTGATGCCGACAAGTTGGAAAACGACAAACATGTAAAAGGAAGAACTGTTGCTGAATTTGGCTCTGGTAATTTCCCAATCGATATGGTTCTTTATCAAAATAAAGGGAAAGACTACATTCTAATGTCTAACAGTGCGCTACCTCTTCTACTTTTCGATCCAGCAGATGTTGCAGCATACAAAGGAGAGATAACGGAAGAAGTAGAGGGATATCTTGCAGGAGTAAAGTACACACCTCGCTCAGGAACAGGAGTCCAGCAACTTGCTGACTATAATTCAAAATTTATTCTTGCTACTCAACGTTTACCAAACGGCAAGCTTGTGTTAACTTCACTACCAAAAGAGTGGCTTTATCCATGAAAAAAATATTACCAGCATTTTTTAAAGGAGGCACTTTCGGTCTCCTTTATTTTTTATTATCGATCAATGTTTCCATTGGTCAGAGTTTCTTCTCTGCGCAGACTTTACCTAAAACTGCCAATTACGGATCAATTACTACACGTTTAGTGCCTGAAGACATCGTCAAACTTATTCAGGATCATAGTTTCACTTTTGAAGAATGGTCATCATTCTATTACATAAGGACAAATCCGAATAACCCTCCAGTCATTGGAGAATATACAATCGTAGATAACCACCTAAGATTTACACCTAAATTTTTACCAGATCCAAACATTCGATATCTGGTAACATTTTCTTATCCTAATTTGGCCAAGGTACTATCTAGTCGAATTACTGAGCAAGCAGTGTATAGTGATGTAGTGTCATTTGAACCGCCAAAAACAACTCAACCAGAAATAGTATCGGTAACGCCTAACTTAGAAATCGTTCCTGCCAACTTACTGCGGTTTTACGTGCACTTTTCTTCTCCTATGGGAATAGAGAACCCTTATGACTTTATTACCATCGAAGATAAAAATGGGAACGCGTTGGTAGAGCCCTTCGTTGAAGTTCCAGAAGGTCTTTGGAACATCGACCGCACACGACTAACACTCCTGTTGCATCCAGGCAGAATCAAACAAGGAGTAGGCCCAAATATGACAGAAGGTGATATCCTCCGAGCAGGAAATGTCTATACTTTGAAGATTGATTCAAAGTGGAAAGGAGCAAGCGGTGAAGCCTTAAAAGAAAGTTTTAGTCGATCAATCAATGCATCAAATACGCTCAAAAAAGCAATCAATGTTAACCTGTGGGCGCTTAAAGCAGTACAGAATCAGGTAGGGATTCTCACGATCGTAACCGATCACCCGCTTGACCAGCCTCTTGCAAAGCGCATGCTCTACATAATGAATAAAGATGGGAAAATATTGCCATCCCAAGTAGAATTTACTAGCCCAGAGGAACTTAAAGTATTGTGGCGACCTGACGGCTCCAAAGAACTGGAACTCCATATTGATCATCGACTTGAAGATGTTTGTGGAAATACTCCTTTGTACGCATTCGACCTGGAGGAAAATACACGAAGAGAATCAGAGGGAGAGATAATGCTGACATTTAAGATAAGCGAATAGGACAAAAAAAGGGAGCACCTTTGTACTCCCATAGCCGATCCCAATGTGCTGGTTGGATCGAACTTCGATCCGACTTATCGTCGAATCTAATCACCGCCTAATTTACTCGCCTGTAAATGTAGACAGCTAATATAACCAATAAATAGCATTTTTTTAGCCACTCTACAGGATTTTATTCTTGAAAGTTTTGTCCACAAATTACCTAGCTGAGATCGTCCTTCTTGCGTTAATTTGCCAATAATGATCAAACTGATAGCTTTTTATCTGATAATCTTAAATCTTGCTTTTTTTGGAGCGCTAGATCGCATTCAAAAAGCAATAGAGAAGAAAGAGTATGAAAAAGCACTCGAGCTTATCGCTAAAAGTTATGAAAAAGAGCCTACCAACCCTGGGGTTGATTACTATCATAGCATAATACTTTTTGATAGCACATACGCTAAGTACCATCTGGACAGTGCGCGTATTCTAGCAGAAAACTCGCTATTAAAATTCGAAAACGCTTCTCCAGATATAATAGAAGAAATAAACGAAGATGGTATTACCCTCGAAAAACTAAGGAATTTACATGAGCAAGTGCGAGATCGATCTTTTAAAAACACTTTAGATAGTTTAAGCATAGCAAGTGCTATCTCATTTCAAAAGCGGTTTCCAAATTCCATTTACGAAAGTAATCTCAAGTATAAAGTTGATAGTATGGAATTTAGGATCGCTAGATTAGCAAGAACGCAAGAAGCACTGCTTGCATACATCAAAGATCATCCAGCATCACAATTCAATCTTAAGGCAGACTCTATCCTCGATGACATGAGATACTCCGTCTTAGAGAATACCGGTGATTTAGAAGCATTCATGTCATTTCACGCGAAGTACCCAACGACAAGACATAAAAATAAAGTTGAGCGATTTATCTTAAAAGCATCAACAGCATCTCATACCGAAGAAGACTATGAGAATTTTATCCGGCTTGCCTCTAATACTTATCTGAAGAAAAAAGCCGCTGATGTCCTTTATTATCAGTCTAACAAAGGCAACACCAGTCTACATCCTTTGAAGGACTCCTTAAATCTGATATCTCCATTTCACAAGACTGAATTATATCCCGTAATTCAAAATGGACTTTTCGGATTTTACGATAGGGATGGTGAAAAAACCATCTCGCACAAATACTTAAGTACACTCGATTTATATAAATGTGGCCTTACAAAAGATGACTGGGTATTTGTAAAAACTTCTAATACAGGACAACTACTTACAAAAAGAGGTAATGTAATTGTTAGTTCTGCTGGTGATTATCGAAGTGTGAGTGAAGATACAGGCCTGCTACTTCAAGATGGAAAATGGTATCTGTATCATAAAAGTGGATTTAAAATATTAGAAGATCATATTGATGAGGCAGCAGTAATCGATGATCGATGGATAAAGGTGAAGAAAGATAATAAGTGGGGTTTAGTAAGCTTTATGGGTCTTTTCGTCGCGGAGATCATATATGATGACATATATAAACTAGAATCTTTCTGGGTCTTCGAAAAAAACAATCGGCTGGCTGTTTACACAGATGAACTAATCTTAGATGAAATAGAAGATAGAGGCATTTCGCTTGAATTTAAATTTGATGACATTGAGTTGGTAGATGAAAATGCATTAATTGGTTTTCGTGATGAAAAGGAATGTTTATTAGATTCAACACTTAAATTTTTAATCCCTTGGGGGAACTATGAAATATATCCTGAGTCGTCTGGATGGTATCTCAGATCACCTGACGGTTTTCGGTTATACAATGAAACCGAGGAAGATCTAATAGATAAGAACTTTCCATATTTAGAATCAAATGAGGGTTGGCTAGCACTTAAGACTGAAAAGGATTGGATGCTTGTGCCTAAACACGACGGACTTTCACCTACATTTTCGCACGACTCAGTAAGGCTATTAAGTAAGCATGTTGCGATTATTTTCGATGGTGAAAATGGAAGACTTCAATTTTCTTCAGGAAAAGAAATTTCTATAGAGGATAGGCAGATTCGGACTTTCCAAAACCGACCCCAATATGTGAGTTTGATAGACGGATCTAATACAACCATTTATGACAAACTTGGTAATGAGATCATTTCAGGAAAATTCGACAATTCTATTTTTCTCAACGATTCACTAATCCGAGTGCAGGTCAAAGGCAAACAAGGACTAATACATGCAAAAGGTGATTGGATATTAAACCCTGTTTTTGATACCATAGATGAGAAAGATGGATTGGTTCTAACTCTGATAGACGGAAAAATTGGATGCTATGACCCTCAAATAAATGAATTGATAAAAACAGAATATGAGGCTAGAATAGAGAGAATTGGAAAATTTTATCTAGCAAAGAAAGATGGAAAATTTGGAGTCATAAATCATGTGAAAGAAGTGGTAATACCTTTTGATTACGATGAAATCAAGCAGTGGAATGACACCTCATACCTAACCAGAAATTCAAATGAATTTTTGATTATCAATCAACAAGAAGAAGCGGTTTACGAACCGATAGAAAGTGTAAATACGGTAATCAGTAGTGATACTCATTCTATTTACAGGTTTGTTAAAAACGGGAAATATGGATTATTGAGTAGTCGATATGGTGAGCTGCTGGAACCAGAATTCACCGATATTTTCAATATTGGGTCAAAAGAAAATCCCCTAATTTTTGCTGATCAACACTTGGACAAAGCTGGATTTCATGTGGTAAGCTATGTGAGCGAAAAAGGTGAGCTGATACTTTCTAAAGCATATACCAAAGATGAGTTTGATAAGATTTTATGTGATGACTAGTCTTGAGTACAATTTCATCACCTGTTGAATCAAAGAACTCTTAGCATCATTTACAACTACATAATCGGCAAGACTACTTTTTTCTTCGTCGCTCATTTGCTTTGCAATGATACTCTTTACATCCTCGCGTGACCTATGAGCATCGCGTTTTACCACACGTTCGATTCTAATCTCTTCTGGTGCAGTTACAAGGATTGTCCTATCAAGAGATTTATAAGACCCAGTTTCGAATAATAACGCTGCCTCCTTTAAAAGTAGCGGTGATTTTTGATTGGTTTGAATCCAGTTTTTAAGATCATCAGCTACTACGGGGTGTACCAACTGATTGAGTTTGTTCAACAAGGTATCATCTTTAAAGGCTTTCTGCGCAATAAATTTTCTATCCAAGCCAGTGTCTGTGTAGGCCTCCGAACCAAATAGATTTTTTACACCATCTACCAACTTTTGATTATTAACCATCAGCCACTTTGCCCTATCGTCAGCATAATAGGTAATCGCGCCAAGCGATTCAAGAATTTTACATACTGTAGATTTTCCTGAGCCTATTCCCCCTGTCACACCTATTATGGGAGGCTTATTTTCCATAAGTGATAGACAAAGAGTCCGGGATAGTTTCTACCTCAATAATATTTTCAGGATGATAAATGACGATTGCTGGCGCAATTGAATCATTTTCATTTACAAGATTGTAGTCTACCACTACTTTGAAATCTTCAGAAAAGTACTCTTCCTTCAATTCCTGTTGTACCACAAAGCGAACCGTAATATTGGGATCAGTCACATAGACGGAAGAATCTTCAGGGAAATTTTGAAGCTCTACTACAGTAGCCATCTCCAGTTGATCAAAGCGATCCACTTCAAACTTGACATTAACTGTTGGCGGTGTAGAATAAATATCCCAACCATCTGGAAGACCCAATTTAACAAAGCGATAAAAGTTCTTATCTATATCTTCAGCATCCAGATAAACACTATACTCCTTACCAAGGGTATCTATAAAACTGGAAGGGCCATAAATAAGAGCAGTATCAGGATTCAAAGAAATGGACGATATCATTCGATAGTCCTGATCCATACTTATTTGCAATGAATCGACACGCAAATCTATTTTACGAGATACCTTTCTGTCTATGTCAATATAGAGTGTATCCGTAAATAAAAAGTTGATTCGAAATTCATTGAGCTGATCTGAAACTATTGGCAATATCGTTGGTCTAGTGAGGTATCTTATTGCTGCCGGATTGTCCAGCTCTATAACAATTGGATCACTGCCAAACCAAAAAGAGTCCCGAAAAAGGTCCCAACCTCCACCAGACACATCAATATCAACGTATTCAGGTAGCGGTTTGATAGCAACAAGACTATCCTTATTGTAAACAAATTCTATTGGATATTCGATGCGATAATTATAGTCTTTACCCAAAGCACTAAAAAACCAAAAGGTAGTGGCTCCCAAAAATGAGAGCAACACTACCTTCCAGTTTCCTAAAATCTTGGGCATACCCATTAGACTATATTGTTATTTTTCTTTCTTCTCGCTATTGTCATTGAGCCTTTTGCTCGCTTCCAGCGATATGGATGCTTTTTCTACTAGTAATTTAGTACCTCTATCCACATCGACGAGGACAGTAGTGTCTGATACCTCTACGATTTTACCGTGAATACCACCTACGGTAACCACCATTTCTCCCTTCTTAATTTCCTCTAAGTATTTCTTAGTTTCCTTTTGCTTTCGCTGTTGTGGACGAATGAAAAAGAAATAGAAGATAGCAATCATACCTATTATTGGTAGAAACGAGGTGAAATCGCTGCCTCCTCCTGCTTGTAGTAAAACTGTGTTCATGTTGTAAATTCAAATAAAAAAACCCCTGACATTCCAAATTGGAAATCAGGGGCAATGTTAATAAAAATTGAAGTGCAAAGTGGGAATTACTGCCCCTCCTTCACAACGTTCGCTTTAATCTGTACTCTTTGTGTAGTTGGCCACGTGTTAGTTGTAAGCGTTACAGTCTTAGTTTGAACACCTGGCTTGTTTTTACTGTTGAATCTAACTTTGATTTGTCCTGCTTCGCCAACAGCGATAGGAGTCTTTGGCCATTCTGGCACTGTACATCCGCATGTAGCTTTCGCATCCGATATAATAAGTGGTGCCTCTCCATTGTTTACAAATGAGAATACGTGCTCTACAACATCACCATCTTTGATTGTACCAAAATCGTGAAGTTTTTCTTCGAACTGAATCGCTGGAAGAGGTCCTTCAGGCTTTGTAGCCGGCGTAGCCGCTGCTGGTGTTGGGTTGTTTACAGCTATCGGCTGCGCAGTTGGATTAGCTCTTGCTACACCACCCTTACCTTCAAGGGCAGCTACTTTTCCTTCCAACTTTGTAATTCTAGATTCTAATTCACTATTGCCACAGCCAACCATTCCAGCTGCCACAATCACTCCTAGTAAGATCTTTGCTATTTTCATGTGTTTACTCGTTTATTTTAATTTCACACGGAAATCGCATGTCGAATGCCATGCTCATTTCACTACTCTACTAAATTTTAAAGGAATACAAATCTAAGGAACATTCAGTTTCAATCTTCCTAATGAAATGTTAATGAGGTGTTTAGTTTTTCTTAATCTGACTAATTAAACCATTTACGTCATCCAGTAGACGTTCGGCTTTGTCTTTTGCGTCCTTAACAATTTTCTCACCTTGATTCTTGGCATCATTGTCAAATACGTCTTTGCCATCAGTTACATCCTTCACGAAACCTTCCAATTGCTTCTTAAGCTTATCAAGCTGATAAGTCAACTTATCTCGTGTATTTGTGCCTTTGTCTGGAGCATATAATATGCCTAATACGCCTCCTGTGACTACTCCTAAAAGAAATGCAAAAAAAGAACCACCTGACTTACTCATGATGTTTTGTGTTTATTTATTATCTATTAGACCTCTACCGCTCTTACGAATTTTACCACTCGAAGTTAGCTCGTTTGAAAGTACATCCAAAACGCCGTTTACAAATTGTTTGCTTTTAGGCGTGCTGTACATCTTAGAAATTTCTATTGCTTCATTGATAGTTACCTTAACCGGAATGCTTGGAGAGTTCATCATCTCTACCAATGCAATCTTAAGAATGACACGATCGGTTAGTGCAATCCGATCAACATCCCAGTTCATCGTTTTGCTCTGGATAATCTCTTCTAAAAAGTCATTTTGCTTGATTGTATCAACAAAAAGTCTTTCTAAGAATTTAAAATCCTCATCCCCATTTTTTGTAAGCTCTGCAAGTTCAAGGCCCTCACCGTCTTGCAGTCCTTTGATGGTCTTCACAACCATGCTTTTTACAATTGGCTGATTTTCTGCCCAGTGCAAATGAGCACTCTCTAGAAAAGATGAGATGGTTTCATTTTTGAATATCACTCTTTTGAATAGCTCAAGTACTATATCATTCTCCGGTAAATCAGCAACCTTCTCTCCTCCAAAAAAATGTTGGAGAGACTCAGCAGAGCGAATTTGGTCTCGGTACCAAGTCTTTATTTCATCATGTTCGTTGTCCCATGACACACTAGATCGAGCAGATTCCTTTTGAAGGAGTTCCGAATCCTTTAATTGCGCAATTAGTTCGTTTCCAATGAACGGATAAACTTTTTTGTCTTTTGTGATGTAAGCTTTATCCTCTTTCTCACTATCAAGTTTTTCGCGCTGCTCAATTTCGATAGGTAACAATAGCAATTTGATGTATGTGTCTTGCAATCGTTGAGCCTCTTTCATCATTTCGTTCTTACGCGCTCTAGACTCCTTGGACACAAGGTCGTTGTACTTATCTAATGCCTCATTCACATTGTCAATCACCTCTTGCTCTGCACCTCCAGCATTTTCAACTTTGCTATTCAATATATTATCATTGAATAGCTTGGCCGCTTGCTTCTTGCGCTCTTCAAAAAGTGCTTTATCTGCAAAATCATGTTTTGCAGGATCCAAAGCGTGAAGCTCCTCAAGTTCATTTCTTTTCACTTCTCTTAGAGACTCTACTGCTGTAAAGTGTCCATACAATGCTTGCATTGCTTTTACCCTGAGTATCCTTCTATTTAGCATTTTCTTTTGACTAGTACCTTATTTCAAAATTTTACAGTCTCCTCTTTTGGAAGCTGAAGTTGCTCGATTATTTCTTATTCTCCAAGCTTTACTTTTCCTACCTGATCGATTCTTTTAAGCGCAAGTTCTAATGCTGCCTCGTGAGACCCTAATTTATTTTCTTCTGCATGATTCAAAACATCCAAGCAAACATCGTAAATATGCTCAGTTGAAGCCATAACACGATCTTTATTGTAGTTGCCAAGGTATTCGTGATAAACATTGGCGATGCCTCCAGAATTAATCAAAAAGTCTGGTGCGTACACTATCCCATGATCGTTCAACATTGCACTATGTTTCTCCTCGTTAGCGAGCTGATTGTTTGCTGCACCAGCAACCACAGCACATTTAAGCTCAGGAATAGAATCGTCATTTAGCGTAGCGCCCATTGCACATGGTGCGTAAATATCCATTTCCATCTGAAATACCTTATTTGGATCTACAACAGAAACTTTAGTGTGCTTGTCAGTGATAGCTTTGATTTTATCATCAAAAATATCTGCGATGAATACGTTCGCATTTTCCTCAATAAGGTGATCTACTAAATATTTTCCAACTTGGCCAGCTCCTTGTACTAAGATATTCTTACCACCAAGAGAATCAAGACCGTAAGCTTTCTTTGCTCCTGCCTTCATCCCCATATAAACACCATAAGCAGTCATTGGACTTGGATCACCCGAACCTCCCATGTACTGAGGTTTACCGACCACATATGGAGTTTCCATGCTCATATATTCAATATCACGCATGCTAATGTTCATATCCTCTGCGGTATAGTATTTCCCGTTGAGACTATTCACAAACTTTCCAAACCGACGCATTAGTGACTCATTTTTCATTTTCCTGGCATCGCCAATAATGACAGCTTTTCCACCACCTATATTTAATCCAGCAAGAGCGGATTTAAAGGTCATGCCTCTAGAAAGTCTTAAAACATCGTTTAGCGCTTCTTCGTCAGAAGCATAGTTCCACATTCGGGTACCGCCCATTGAGGGGCCAAGAACGGTATTGTGAATAGCAATGATTGCCTTTAAACCTGTCTGCTCATCTCTACAAAAAACCACTTGCTCGTGATCAAGGCTTGCCATTTGATCGAACACGCTGTTCGATTTTACTTCGGGTTGTGTTTCTACCATTGTAATGAACTTTATTCTAATTTTAAACCTTCTCTCACCAGTGTGGGTTGCACTGGTATAAAAAGGGGACACAAAAATATCTCATTTTAACTAAACACATTGGCTATCAAGCATTTATAAAATTTTGTGAAAGACCTAGGTTACCTAAATAAATATTTGCTCAAGTATAAGTTTCACCTAATTTTCGGTGCCTTATTCATCATTATTGCAAATTTTTTCGCTATTGTTCCAGCAGTAATTGTCCGCTATGCTTTCGATGTTTTGCAGCGTAGCTACGATATTTTTTCAGATTTTGAAGGCTTTGAATTACAATCTGATACCGTGGGAATCATCGGCTCTAGTGTGATAATACTTGCCGCCTTGATTCTTATTTCTGCCTTATTGAGAGGAGTATTTTTATTTTTCATGCGGCAAACAATTATTGTGATGTCAAGAAGAATAGAATATGATTTGAAAAATGAAATCTATGAGCATTACCAATCCTTGCCATTAAGTTTTTACAGAAAAAACAATACCGGAGACCTGATGGCCAGAATTTCTGAGGATGTCAGCAAAGTCAGGATGTATGTAGGTCCGGCTATCATGTACGGAATCAACTTATTCACACTGTTCTTGATGGTGATTCCATTCATGATCTCTATCAATCCTTCTCTGACATTGTATTCGCTTTTACCGCTCCCAATCCTATCAGTCAGTATTTACTTTGTCAGTAACATCATCAATAAACGTTCTACAGAAATTCAGGAAAGTCTTTCCGGTCTTTCAACATACGTCCAAGAGGCATTTTCCGGAATTAGAGTTATCAAGGCATTTGTTCGAGAAGAAGAAGTAGCGAAAAATTTCGAAACTGAGAGTGTAGACTATAGGGATAAATCACTGAAATTGGCGTTTGTCCAAGCCCTGTTTATGCCTTTGATTATGGGATTGATTGGTCTCAGTGTCATCCTAACAGTATGGGTCGGATCCATTCAGGTATTTAATGGAGAAGTTAGCACAGGAAACATCGCAGAGTTTATCATTTATGTTAATATGCTCACGTGGCCTGTCACAGCATTGGGCTGGATTACTTCGATCATTCAACGAGCGGCTGCATCGCAGCGAAGAATAAATGAGTTCTTAAGCACGAAAACTGATATTGTATCTGAAAAAGATATTGAAAGAGAAATTGAGGGTCGAATTGTCTTTAAGGATGTCAATTTCACATATCCAGATTCTGGCATCCAGGCTTTGAAAAACATATCTTTTGAAGTTTTACCTGGGGAGTCTATAGCAATAGTGGGTACCACTGGATCAGGCAAAAGTACCATAGCCAATATGGTCTGCCGTCTTTACGATATTGACAATGGCGAACTTTCAGTTGATGCTATCAATGTTCAGGACTATAACATCTCTTCACTTAGAAGTCAGATAGGATATGTACCGCAAGATGTTTTCCTTTTTTCTGATACAATAGAGAATAACATCTCTTTTGGAAACAGACAGATGAGCAAGGAAGAAATAGAGCGTGCAGCTGCTGATGCCGACGTATTGACGAATATCCTCGACTTCAAAGATGGATTTCAAACGCAGCTTGGAGAAAGAGGAATTACTCTTTCTGGCGGACAAAAACAACGTGTATCCATTGCTCGTGCCATCGCGCGATCTCCTAAAATTCTGATTCTCGATGACGCACTATCTGCTGTAGATACGAAAACAGAGAATGCAATTCTGAATGCGATGCAACGAATCATGAAAGGCCGCACTTCAATAATTATTTCCCATAGGGTATCTTCTGCAAAACTTGCAGATAAAGTGGTTATGTTGGATGACGGCAAAATCATCGAGCAAGGCACACATAGCGAGCTAATGAAAAGTGGTGGAGCATACAAAGAACTCCATGATAAACAGCTTGCCGGGGAAGAGCTGGTCTAAATTACCTCGACCAATACTCAACGCTAAAACTTCGATCCGGATAATACAATTCAAACGAGAATGGCTGTAATACAGCACCTTCCTCTATTGCCTTTATCTGCACCAATTCACCAACTTCTTCTGGTGTTGGCCTCACAAGTACATGCTGAGTCATAAAAACTTTGAAGATCTTATCTGTTTTAAACTCCTTGTAAGTGTAACCAGCAGGTAAGCGAAGAACATCTTTTATCTCTTCCTTAGATGCGCCAATAAAGTAGTGAACTGAATCTGATCCTATGGTATCATTTTGAAAAAAAATCACTGTAAGCATCCCCTTTAGTTTACCCGAATCTACTTCCATTTTAGCCTCTTCTATCCGTTGGCTAAACTCCGAATAGCGATACTTTTCTATATATTCTTTGCCTATTACAGTACGCTCAGCCCCCTTCATCACATAAACTTCTACTGGATCAAATCCACCAAGTGTATAATATGTGCTCCAAGCGATTATTAGAAGACATAGAATGATGATGGCCAGGTAGAGTTGCTTTGCTCGCTTCATAACTCAAATATAGGATTGTTCTCAGACTGCCTTAGCTACTTCTTTATACTGCATTTGATGCAGCTGAGCGTAGTATCCATTTTTCTCAAGGAGGTCTTCGTGGCTACCCTGTTCTACAATCTCGCCTTTTTCTAAAACTAATATCTGATTTGCATTTTGTACAGTAGAGAGACGGTGCGCAATCACAATTGAGGTACGTCCAAACATCATCTTTTGTATCGCAGCTTGAATAAGCTCCTCTGTCTCAGTATCAACGGAAGAAGTAGCTTCGTCTAAGACGATCACTTTAGGATCATAAACCATCGCTCGAACAAAGGAAATTAGCTGTCTTTGTCCAACAGATAAAGTAGCTCCACGCTCCATTACATTGTAATCAAAACCTCCTGGAAGCTTTTCAATGAATGGTAAAGCTCCAACCATTTCTGCTGCCTCCTTCACTTTCTCTAATGGAATATCGGGGTTGCGAAGGGTTATGTTATTCAGAATTGTGTCGGAGAATAAGAATACATCTTGAAGAACAACTGCGATGTGGTTTCTTAGGTTGGATAAATTATACGCTCGAACATCCTTTTCATCAACATAGATATTCCCCGAATTTATCTCATAAAACCTACTCAAAAGGTTGATCACGGAGGACTTGCCGGCCCCTGTAGCACCTACCAAAGCTATTGTCTCACCGGCTTTTACTTCGAATGAAATGTTTTTAAGTACATACTCATCCTTTACATAAGCAAAGGACACATCATCAAACCTGACATCACCATTTACATGCTCTGGAGAATACGTCCCATCGTCCTGAATATGCTCATCATTATCTAATAAATCCAAGATTCGATTTGAAGAAACAATCCCCATTTGAAGGGTATTAAATCGATCTGCAATCATCCGAATAGGCCTGAAGAACATCTGCAAGAACAAGATGAATGCAATTAACTCTCCAGCTTTAACCTCGCTTTGAATCAACTGACCTCCTCCATACCATACAATCAGTCCGATACCTGCAGCTTGAATTACTTCCGAAACTGGAAAGTAAACGGCATAATATAGTACCGACCTAATGTTCGCTTTTCTATGCTCTTTATTGATCTCTTGAAATTTTTCAAATTCTCGCTTTTCACTGTTAAAGATCTGAACGATGTTCATGCCAGTGATATGTTCCTGGACAAATGAGTTTAGGTTAGATACAGCCGCCCGAACTTCATTGAAAGCCACTTTTATTTTCTCCTTGAATATGTAAGTGGCAAAAATCAAGACCGGCAGTAAAGACAAACTCACTAAAGTGAGCGACCAATTCATTGAAAACATGAATCCTAGGATTACTAATAGCTGCATTACATCGGCGATAATCCCGGCAATACCAGTACTGAACACCTCTGCCAATGTCTCTATGTCAGATACGTTTCTTGTGACGAGTCTACCAATTGGAGTCTTGTCGAAAAAGGTGAGCTTCAAACTCTGAATATGTCTGTAGAGCTTGATTCGAATATCCTTGATTATGTTTTGCCCTAACCATCCAGAATAAAAAGTATGGAGGTATTGAATGATTGCTTGCGTTACTAGAAGCCCAATCAACAAAATAATCATATTGACAAGGCCGGGATAATCGCCTTGTGCAACGTTATTATCAATGGCTTTTTGAATGATGAATGGACGCAAAGGTCCCGTAACACTCAAGGCTACGGTTAGAAAAACTAAAAAATAGAAAACTCCTATGTAAGGTTTAGCAAAAACGAATAACCGTTTTAAAACCTTTAGGTCTACAATATTTCCGCTCGCCTTTTCTTTTTCCAATGTATCAGTTTAAATAGATGTCTTTTGGATAATTCACTTCTTGTAAGTACAATCCTTCAGCTGGAACAGCTCTTCCCGCCTTGCCTCGATCATTGCTTTCCAAAATACCCTTTAACTCCTCTAGTGATGTTTTGTTCAATCCCACGTCCAACAAGGTTCCAACAATCGCTCGAACCATTCCCCTCAAAAATCGATTGGCAGTGATTTCAAACAGATGATCTGATTCATTCTGTGTCCATTTGGCATCAAAGATGTCACAATTGAAGTGGTTAACTTCCGTATGAACCTTACTGAAGCATTCAAAGTTCTTCCAATCTTTTATTATTTCACATGCCTTATTGATTTTGTCAATCTCAAGAGCAGGACGAAAATAGTAAGACTGACCGATTTTAAAAGGTGACTTAGTTTGGTGAATGTGATAATGATATTTTCTTGATGACGCCTCAAACCTTGCACTAACATCATCCTTAACAGGAATGACACTGTTAATAGAAATATCATCAGATAGAAATGAATTCAGCTTGAGCGCTAGTTTTTCTGGATCTATGTTGTCAACATCAAAATGTGCTATCTGTTGTTTAGCATGCACACCAGCATCTGTTCTTCCGCTTCCCACTATTGAAATCTCTTTTTGTAGAATGGTAGAAAGCGCTTTTTCAATCTCCTCTTGGACAGTAATACCATTGGGTTGAATCTGCCATCCACTGAAGTTGGTGCCTTTATAGCTGATGTCCATGAAATACCTCACGAAGACAAATTTGCAGGATTACTTCCATTTGACAGATAATTCCACGGATATTTGCCGAGCAAAAGCACAAATAGAAATTTTACTGATATGCTTCAAAGAGTACAAACCATCTTTATGACTATCGCAGCTATTGCGATGATACTTATGCTATTCTTCCCAATTTGGGAAAAATCAGATCGGCAATTTGAAGCCGAACAAAGAGAGTATGCGATCATGGATGCGTTCAAATTGGAATACAAACAAATCGATACTGAGGCAAAAGAAGTTCTGTTGGGAACTCAAAATACATTCCTTCTGTCAATTGGAGCTGTCGCTGCTGCAATCGTGATGCTGTTCTCGATTACTCGATACAAAAATCGAATGACGCAAGTGAAATTAAACGCACTATTCTCATTAATTACTGCAGCAACATTGGTTGGAACTTATTTGTATACAAGCAAAGCCAATCAGCTTTTTGATCCTGCAGTTCAGGGTACTTTTTTAATTGGATTCTATTTACCCATCGTTGCTATGCTCAACAACTTCTTAGCTAATCGATTCATACGAAAAGACGAGCAACTGGTGAGAAGTGCGGATCGTATAAGATAAATGATCCGATTCTTTTTTCTGATTCTGGTTTTCGCTTCTTGTTCCCTTACTGAAGAAAAGATTGAGGTGATAATTCCTAAATTTCCAAATCCTGAACACGCCTCCATGACTGGTAAGGCACGGCAAATTATATGTTTAGATACTGGAAGGCAGTTTTTTGATAGTTTAATCTATGATTCGAAAGGTAGATTGATAAGGACCAGACACAATAGAATTTGGAGATTCCCTTTAACCATTTTTACCTACGACACAAATAACTTTATTCAAAGACTTTATCATGATTCAGATCATAAGAGTAATGTTAGAATTGATTATGAATTACAGGGAGATACAATCTTTCGAAAAACTTCTTATTCAAACAGCATAGATTTTCCGCCACACGACTCTTCCTATTCGCCTAGTAAAAGATCAAATGATTTCTACTATTTATTGAAGGGAGGAAAAATAATAAAGTCAGTGTCCAACTCAAATTCAGAGACTGACTACGTATATGATTCACTATCGAGAGTAATCGAAATAAATAAAAAATGGGATAATACCTCAGAAAAAACTAGATATAGTTATTTGAATGATGGCAATAAGTTATTATCTCAAGTCCAAATGCGAAACGGTGATACAATTTCTGTAAAGTGGTATGAAAATGGAGTTTTGTCTTCAGCGGAAGAGGATATAAATGGAGATGATGTATTAGATTCAATAAAATACACAATAAAGGAAGTTGACTAACTACGCCCACTACGTGGGCTGTCATCCTGTCAGTTTTTTACCTCTGGAATAGTATTTGAGTAATGCCGTCTGAATAACAACAAAAAATTGTAATCAGACAATGGCAGAGAAAGGCACAATCTCGATACACACGGAAAATATCTTTCCGATCATTAAAAAATTCCTTTATTCCGATCACGAAATCTTTCTTCGTGAGTTGGTTTCTAATGCAGTAGATGCAACACAAAAAATCAAGCAGCTAGCTTCTCTTGGAGAATACATTGGAGAGCTGGGTGATTTGGCTGTCGAAGTGTCATTCGACAAAGACAAAAAGACCATCACCATTTCCGACAAAGGAATCGGAATGACTGCTGATGAAATTAAAAAATATATCAACCAGATTGCATTCTCTGGAGCTACTGAGTTTGTAGAGAAATACAAAGACAAAGCCGATAATCAGCAAATCATCGGTCATTTTGGACTTGGATTTTACTCAGCATTTATGATTGCGCAGAAAGTAGAGATCGATACACTTTCCCACCAAGATGGATCGGAAGCAGCTAAGTGGATCTGTACCGGAGAAACAGATTTTGAAATCAAAAAAGGATCTAGAAAAACCAGAGGAACGGATATCATCCTCCATGTAGCCGAAGACTCCGAGGAGTTTCTTGATGAGCACAGACTTCAGGGTATTTTGGATAAATACTCCAAGTTCTTACCTGTCCAAATCAAATTCGGCCAGAAAGACAAGAGTGTTGAAGATGGGGAAGACAAAGACGGAAATACGAAGTATAAAACTGTCAAGGAAGACAATATCATCAACAATACTGATCCTATCTGGACAAAGTCTCCGAGCGAACTAAAAGATCAAGACTATCTAGATTTCTACAAAACGCTATATCCGTTTAGTGAGGATCCGCTATTCTGGATTCACTTGAATGTAGATTATCCTTTCAATCTTACCGGAGTACTGTATTTCCCTAAACTGAAAAAGGATTTCGATCTGCAGAAGAACAAAATTCAATTGTACTCTCGTCAGGTATTCATTACGGATGAAGTGAAAGACATCGTACCAGAGTTCTTGCAACTTCTACATGGTGTGATTGATTCTCCAGACATTCCACTAAATGTATCTAGGAGCTATTTGCAGTCGGATTCGAATGTGAAGAAAATCAATGGATACATCACCAAGAAAGTAGCAGACAAACTGGCTGAGCTTTACAAAAACGATCGCAAGGGTTATGAAGAGAAGTGGGAGGACATTGGTGTATTTGTGAAGTACGGAATGATCTCTGAAGAGAAGTTTGATGAGAAGGCTAAAGATTTTGTTTTACTCAAAAATATTGAAGACAAGCACTTCACCATTGAAGAGTACAAGAAACACATTGAAGCCAATCAAACCAATAAGGACGAGAATGTAGTTGCCCTTTATACCACAAACAAAGACAAGCAACACGGATACATCGAGACTGCTCAAAAAAGAAGCTACGATGTAATTGAACTTTCTGGTCCGATCGATCCGCACTTCATCAATCATTTGGAGCAGAAGAATGAGAAGTTCCAACTACAACGTGTAGATGCAGATGTCATTGATAAGTTGATTGACAAAGACGAAAAGAAAGAATCTGTACTCTCGGATAAGGAACAAGAGACACTAAAGGAAATCTTTGAAAAAGCAATCAATGATAAGAACAATAGTGTGAGTGTACAGCCAATGGCTACAGATGACATGCCTGTTACTATTACGCTTCCTGAATTTATCAGAAGAATGAAGGACATGCAGGCAACAGGCGGTGGACCTATGATGTTTGGAGACATGCCAATGACCTTATCAGTAGCTGTCAATGCTAACCATGCAATGACGAAGAAGATCATGGAGGCAGGTTCCGATGAAGACAAGCAAAAACTAGCAAAGCAATCATATGACTTGGCTTTACTCTCTCAAGGTATGCTGGAAGGCAAAGACTTAACAGACTTTGTGAATAGAAGCATCGAATTGAGCTTAAGCTAAGTTCGTTTTCAATAGAAATCAAAGTAAAAACCCACTCAATTCGAGTGGGTTTTTTTATTCAGTCCAAATCGTCGAATGCAATTCCTGACTTGATTACGATCGTGATTTCATCGCCAATTAATGAATCCATTAGTCCGAAATCCAACCCAACTTCACTACGCTTGAAAATGATTGGTTCCGATACCAGTCTAAGACCCTTTTCATACAATGAACCCGCTAACGCCATTTCAATTCCCCTCAGTTGAAGATCAATGTTGGCAAAGTACTTCTCTCCGTCTTTTCTTACTCTCACTTCAAATGGGATAGCTGGATAGTCTTCAATATTAAGGTATTGCTCACCTAGAATGGTTTCATCTCTAGTCGAATTACCTGTAGAGATACTACTTGGATCAACTTCACCAACTATGCTCCATTCTTGATCAGAAATCCTAGTGATTTCTCCTTTTACATCATCGAGCTTCCCTTCTACTTTCAAAACGCCCATGTGGGCAACTTTAAAAGTAACCGCAGCATTTTCTAAAGATTGAATTTGAAAAGCAACCAGGCCAATGACCCAAATGGAAAACCACTTCATTGGATTTCTATTGCGCTATACCAAGGATGACAAAATCTATATTGACAGCATTGTCAATAATCACCATTCCATTCGGTAATTTCATTTCTTTACCAACTTCAAATTCCGTCCGATCGATAGTCAAGGCTCCCATGAAACCTACTGATTGCTTTCTGGTCGGGAGATCGATAGATGGACCGACGATACTTATTGGACATTCAATTTGTTTCTTCACTCCATGAATTTCCAACATTCCCTTTGCCACATAATTACCATCTGTTCCTGCTAAAGAATTTAATTCAAATCGAATCTCAGGATATGCTGATGCATTTAGGAAAGCATCACTTTTCACTGCCTCCTCACCACCAACACTATTCGCATCGTAGCTATCAACTTTAATCGTGATTGATGCACTGGTTTTGGAAAGGTCATTTTCATCATAGGTTATCGTACCGCTTACATCTTTAAATCTTCCAACTACGGGCACCACACCAAAGCGAATAACTTTTGATTGGAAAGAAGAGTGTCCGGCATCAACAACGTAGGTCTGAGAAAATGAAGGAATCGTTCCTAGAATGGTAAAAATTAACAAGAGCGTCTTGAATCTAGTTTTCATAGTTTTTTTGATTCAAGACTATGCAGTGTAAGATCCAATTTCGACAATGCTAATCGGGATTGCCGAATTAGGCAGAGTTTTTCATGTATCTGGACGGTGTTGTGCCCTCGAATCTTTTGAAGGCATTTACAAAAGAAGTTTTGTTGTTAAATCCAGAATCATAAGCAATCTGTAAGAGCGTGTATTCTGGATTGTTTTGAATCCGTTCTTTTGCTTCTCTCACACGGTAAGCATTAATCAGATCAAAAAATGTCGTATTGAGGTACTGGTTTATTAACTGCGAAAGTTGATGGCTATTGAGATCCAATTTCTCAGCCAAATCTTGAAGCTTTAGACCCTTTACTAAATACAGTTGCTCATTTAAGATCACCTGATGAATTTGATCCTTGTATTTCTCTGCCTCCTCTGATTTCAACCCGCTTTTTTCATATTTAACTGGTTCTTCATCACGCTCCCACTTAACTCCAGCTAGTCTGTATGAAAGAAGGTAAATCAAAATTGAAGATGGCAAAACATAGATGTAGTCCATATGCCTTCTATAGATCTCAGTGTAAAAAAGTAGGATCAAAAAACCTACTACCAGTACCCAAATCATGACCATACCAATCCACATAACATTCAGCCATTTAATACTCTCTTCATCGATGGATGATCTGGTCTTTTCCAATTTGCCTCGATAAATACCAATAGCAGCCTTGGATTTTAGCAAAAAATAAAACAAGTAGATGAATTGAAAAATGAAGATTGAGGAATACAAATATTGAATCCAGCTAATCTGATCTGGCCAACTATCAAAAGGAGTAAGCATGCCATAGTGTACTTGACGGAAGGTCAACAGGTCCTGAAAAAGGATGGGAATAAGAATCGTAAACACTAAAAATGGAGCAGACCAAAAGAAATAGGTCTTCTTGATTTTCACTCCAGTAACCGTCAGAATGTATCCATAAAATAATGGACCAATTGCGATCCACGATCCAAAGCGCGTACCATAAAATCCAGAAAAACCAACATCATACGGCCACCTTATAGCAAGGAATTCCAATTGCAACCACAATAAAACAACCATCAAACCAAGTAGCCATTTGCCATGCGATTCCCTGTGGTTCTTTTTCGCGAAAATCAAATTGATCACAAAAAAGCTATGTGAAAGGCTTACAATTATGAGTACACTCCAAATATCCAATGACTGAGGCATGATACGAAAGTTAATTAATCAACGGAATCGACAGTAGTACAAGGAGATTAATTATGTCAGTGGTAAATTAGTAATAGCTGAAACCTAATCAATCATGCAAAAATTGCTACGCTCATTACTTATCGGGTCAATACTAATTGCCTGCACCAATGTGGAGGATCCTCTTAATGAAATCTTAAAAACAGGTTCTGCAGATTTTAACTCCGCATTAACCAATCCATCTCACGAAATACAAATCATTTATGGAGAGATTGTGAATGACTCCATCATTCATCACACGTATTCAGTTGATAAGCAGAAATTTTTCTACCCCGCCAGTACAGTCAAGATGCCAGTTGCTTTTGCTGCCTTGAAAAAAGCGGAAGAATTAAACATGTCATTTGAAGATCCTATTCTTATTGATTCCACAGGGATATACCCAAGAAATGTTCACTATGATTCTATTGCAAATGATTCGATAAGACTAAGATCACTAGTTCAAGAAATTTTTACAATTAGTGATAACACGGCTTATAATACACTTTATGGTTGGTTAGGTAAAGACTATATCAATGAGCTTTATTCAAATCATGGACTGCAAACAAGGATTGTTCATCAGCTAAGTGAAAGCGCATTTAGTTTCAATCCGAAATCAAATGATTACCAGCGCATGTCTAGGGTTTTATCTAAAAAGCAAACAATCGAAAAAGAAGAATCAGAACAGTTTTACTCGCTAAGTGTAGATATACAGGATCAAGTTAAGGGAAAAGGATATATTGATAGTTTAGGCAATCTGGTAAATGCTCCATTTGATTTTTCAAAGAAAAATTTTGTTCCGCTCGAAGAGCTTTTAACTATTCTAGAAATGGCTATCAGGCCTGATCTAATTGGAGAAAATAACCCATTCGATTTTTCTACTAAGACAAGTGACTTTATAAGGGAAAGTATGGAATTATTACCTAAAGACATGCCTCATCCTTATGACACCTTGCCGGACAACTATGTGAAATTTCTAATCGCAGGTGATGATAAGAATGGCAGCATTCCAGCAAACATTAAGATATTAAACAAAGTAGGGTGGGCATATGGATACTTACTTGATGTCGCATACATTGAAGACTCAGAAAATGATATTTCTTTTTTCTTAGCGGCAGTCATTCATGTTAATAAAAATCATATATATAATGACGGCATTTATGAATACGAAGAAGTAGGACTCCCTTTTCTGGATGAACTCGGCGAGTTGGTTTATGCCCATGAAAAAAACAAGTAACTCATTTGACGTTTTTTAGTCCATCAAGACCACCCATCAAAGCTCTCTTTTTTGTAGCTACATGATTGGTTAGATTAGTCGATCTAAATTTCGAATAAGTATGAAGAAGATTCTTTCCGCACTTTTAATTCTGGTATCACTATTCTCGTTTGCTCAAGTAGATATGAGCTACTATCTACCAGAAGGCCTTTCTTACAACCCTGAGATCCCAACTCCTAAGGAAGTTCTTGGATTTCACCCTGGCGAATGGCACGTAAGTCATGACCAAATGCTTTATTATATGAGAGAAGTTGCAGAAGCTTCCGATAGAATAACGATCAAAGAAATTTCAAGATCATATGAGGGAAGGCCATTGATTCATTTGACAATATCTACGCCTGAAAATCTTGCAAATATTGATCAAATTAAAGCTGAGCATAAGAAGCTTACTGACCCATCCGTATCAGGAAGTCTGAATACATCAGATATGCCCATAGTAATATGGCTGGGCTATAATGTTCACGGCAATGAAGCTAGTAGTGGCAATGCCGCACTTTTAGTAGCCTATTATTTGGCAGCTGCAAATGGATCTTCCATTGATGAACTACTTTCAAATTCAATTATTATTCTTGACCCATGCTACAATCCGGACGGAATGCATAGGTTTTCAACATGGGTAAATATGCATCGTTCACACGTTATTAATCCAGATACTAACGATCGAGAGTACAGTGAAGTTTGGCCTGGAGGAAGAACGAATCACTATTGGTTTGACTTAAATCGAGATTGGCTTCCTTTGGCACATCCAGAATCACGTGGGCGAATCGCGCGTTTTCATGAATGGAAACCAAACATCCTGACTGATCATCATGAAATGGGAACCAACTCTACTTTCTTCTTTCAACCTGGGATTCCGTCAAGAAAATTTCCTTGGACTCCTGATAAGAACGTTGAATTAACACATAAGATGGCCGATCATCATGCCAAATACTTAGATGAGATTGGAACGCTTTATTATAGTGAAGAAAGCTTCGATGATTTTTATATAGGCAAAGGCTCTACTTATCCGGATGTAAATGGAGGTGTTGGAATATTGTTTGAACAAGCGAGTTCAAGGGGGCATGCACAAGAAAATGATTTTGGAATCCTTACATTTCCAATGGGTGTTAGAAATCAATTCACTGTATCACTTTCAACACTATCATCAGGAATAGCACATCGCGAAGAATTTCTTGATTATCAAAAAGACTTTTATGAAAGTGCATCCGATTTGGCTTCCAAGGATGCAGTCAAAGCCTATATTTTTGGCTCCTCTAAGGATCCAGTAAAAAATTATGAATTGGCTAAAATGCTAGTGCAGCACGAAATTGATATTTATCCACTTGCCAAAGACATTAATAAAAATGGTCATTCCTTTAAGAGTGGGAACGCCTACGTGGTTCCAATGAATCAACCTCAGTATCGATTAGCTAAAGGCATTTTCGAGACGCGTACAACTTTTACCGATAGCCTATTTTACGATGTATCAACTTGGACTATGCCGCTTGCATATAATCTACCTTATGCTGCATTGAGCAGTAAAGATCTTAGTGGAATAATGGGAGATAAAATTATTTCTGTAAATCAACCTACAGCAGAATTTGTTGGCAATAAGGGAGCATATGCCTATGCAATTGAACCATACGGATATTATGGCTTCCGTGCCGCGAATCGCTTGTTGAGTAAAGGTATCGTAGTGCAAATGCTTAACAACTCTCATAATGATGGCAATAGAATCTATCCTAAAGGAACAATAATAATTCCTGTTGGAGTACAAGAAAACAGACGAGCATACATTGAGCAAACAATTGACAAAATCACTACTGAAGATGCGGTAAACGTATACTCTCTGACTACTGGTCTCGCTAAAATGGGAGTTGATATTGGTAGTAGAAGTAATTCAACACTAGAGGAGCCAAAAATTGCACTACTTGTAGAGGGCGGCGTGAGTAGCTATGAAGCCGGTGAAGTATGGCACTTATTAGACCAACGATATAAGATGAAGGTCACATTACTACCAATAGACAGACTAGGAAGGAATCTATCTCGATACAACAGAATCATTATCCCAAATGCATTTTTGAGTTCAGTTTCAGACTCTCAAAAGAAAAATTTAAAAGACTGGGTCTCTCAAGGTGGACTGATTATCGCCTGGAAGAATGGAGGAAAATGGCTATCTGATGCCGAGATAACAAATGTAAAGTACGCTTCAAGGGACAATGAACAAACGGATGGTTTTAAAACTTATGAAGACCTTAGCGCCGAACGGGGTGCGCAAGTAACAGGAGGATCTATTTTTGAAGCTCGAATCGATTTAACACATCCACTTGGTTATGGAATTGAAAACGAAAGAATCCCATTATTCAGAAACCATAACCTCGTAATGGAAAAATCTAAGAATGGATATGCTAACCCAATGGTATATACCGGATCTCCATTGCTTTCAGGGTATGTATCTGAGGAAAACCTTGATCGGTTTAAAAACGCTCCCGCTGTTACAATTTCTAATGTAGGTCGTGGAAAAGTGATTACTTTGGCAGATAATCCAAACTTCAGAGCATTTTGGTATGGAACCAATAAAATCTTTATGAATGCGTTGTTTTTTGGTAAGTCAATAAGTAGAAACGCAGCAGAATAAGAGACAGAATAGGGATGACAAGTCGAATAAAAATATTATGTGCACTTAGTCTTATTTTAGTTGGACTTTCATCCTTTGCCCAGGGCGATGAATCCCTGGAAGACCTTTTCAAAGTTGATTATGACACTCCTCTTACATTAGACCTTACAGAGGAAGATGAAGGGGAACCTGTCAAACAAAAAGAGAAGAAAAAGAAACGAAACGAATACTTTGGACTTAGAACTAGGAAAGCTTTCACACGTACCATCAGAGGTGGGGATGTAATCCTGGATTTATTCAATGTACTTAAAGTGTATGAAGGTCCGCCAGAGTATGCGGCAGATTTTTATTGGTACGATTACAAGAAAAAGAAAGTAACCAATTCACTCAAAGTAAATCCTAAAAATGCGGGTGTTTTACACGGTCCGTATGTGAAAAGAGTGGGTGATCAGGTCATTGAAGAAGGGTGGTACTACAAAGGCATGAAACATAGAAGGTGGGTAAGATTCAATCGTCATGACATTTTACAAGACAAAACTTACTGGTGGAAAGGATGGCCTCAAGAATCAAAACTTGCCTACTACGATTTCAAAAAAACTAAGCTCAGAGAGGTTATTCCCGTCCATTATGGTGAAAAAGATGGTGAGTATTGGGCTTTTCATGAAGATGGTTCATTAGCAGTCCGAGGAGAATATAAGTTTGGTCATAAAGTAGGTTTATGGCGCGAATATTACGATGGAGGTAGAGTGAAGCGGGAAGTATTATACCCTGCTGATCCATTCGATTTCGAATATACACCTCATATCACGCGAGAATGGGATGATAAAGGAAGGTTGATTTACGACAGAGCTAAATTCCTAAAAGGCTCAAATTAGATTTCAATTTCCATTTGAACATTGCACCTATTGTACGGTGAATCGTACCCCTCGACGTCCTTAAATCCTAGTTTATAGTAAAGAGAAATAGCTGGTTTCAAAATACTATTAGTCTCTAAATATACTTTCTTGGCTTTTAATTCCTTGGCTTTTTCAATGGTTGCTAAGCCGATTTTATAGCCGATTTGATTTCCTTGCGCTTCCGGAGAAACTGCCATCTTGGCTAACTCATAAACATTATCCTTCATCTTGATAAGCGCACAAGTACCTACTGGCTTTTTATCCAATAAGGCAATTAATATCGCACCTCCTTTGTCAATAATGTAACCTTGAGGATCATCCAACATTTTTCGGTCAGAGTCTTCCATCTCAAAATATTTGGTAATCCAAGCCTCATTTAGCTCCTTAAATGCACTTGCATATTTGGGCTCATAATTTACAATCTCTGTCATCTTAGATAGCTATAGTACAAACCTGAAATCATTACAATAACAGCAAGTAAGGCAATATTAATTCCTGTTGAAAATAAGAGAAGCAAAAAAATTGTCAGCCACCACATCGGAAATACAAAAATTCCAATTCCAAATTTTAATGATGAATGAAAAACAACATCATCAAATTTCATTATCGCTCTGTTTATAATCAGCATCGGAATTGGATTCAAAATCCAAGCTAAAAAATGTGCCCTTCTGGACTTAGCAAGATTATTTGCCTCTTTCGATACCTCAAGAGATTTAAGTTCATCAAAGGAAAGACCTTCATTTTCGTTACGAAAAATGGAATTGGCTCTTTCGCTATAATCAGAGGTTTCATCAGCAATTACCAAAGTCTTTTTCATTCCATCACTTATTCTATCCCTCAAATCAATAAGTCCTTTAGCCTGATTTTTTTCATAGATCTCCAAATAGTCTTTTACTGGTATTGGCTCACCAAATTTTATTAGCACCGTTGATTTAGGCGACTGATGGTCAAAATAATTCAACCCTACGGGTAGAATCATCAAGTCTTCGCTTAATCTTGATTGTGCTTGAAGGGAAAGCCTTGCTGCACCTTTTGTAAGTGGCCGTAGAAAATGATACCTGCCGTGGTTTCCTTCTGCAAAAATCAAAACAGATTCTTTGCCTCGAAAGAGCTCAAAACAGCTCTCAAAAATCGAATCATTTAAAGAAAGTTTTGAGTACCCATCCCTAATACGATAAATTGGGATCATCTGTAATATCGAGAGAATGGATTTCGTCCATCTATTAAACACATCTTGTCTTGCTAGATAATGAAGTGGTATAGGAATAAATGCTCCTACTAATAATGCGTCCAGAAATGCATTTTGATGATTGGGAGCAACAATCAGTGGTGTATTCTTGGGAACACTTTCTGCTCCTTCAATTTTGACTTTATGAAAATAAAAGCGAAGCGAAAGCTTCATCAAAATTCTAAAGAAAGCATAGAAGGCCTTCATCTAAACGAGTTCTTCGGTGGTAATTCTAGTCAGCTTTACCTTATCTATTCGATTCTCTTCCATAGTAAAAATTGTGAACACGAATTGGTCAACCTCAATAACCTCATTGACCTCAGGTATGTCCTCATGAAATTCAAAAATCAACCCTCCTAAGGTATCATATTCACCTTCCGGAAGTGACAGCTCATACTTGTCGTTCAAGTAGTCAATTTCGTGTCGAGCACTAAAAATGAAATTCTGCTCATCCAACTTCTGCTCCGTAAGATATTCATCATCATGTTCGTCTCTTATCTCTCCAAAGATCTCCTCTATTACGTCCTCAATACTCACCAAACCAGATGTCCCTCCATATTCATCAACTACAATTGCCAAGCTTTTTCTTTCTGTAATGAATTGAATCAGCAATTCATTGGCAAGCATGGTTTCAGGTACAATGGGAATCTCCGTCAAAATTGATTTTATATCCTCCGGTTTCTTGAATAACTCAAGAACATGACAATATCCGATTACCTCATCAATGGTTTCCTTATAAACGAGAATCTTTGAATGCCCACTTTCAACGAAGTTATCTCTGAGTTCCTCTATGGGATCAGTCACGTCTACAGCGATTATCTCAGTCCTCGGAATCATACACTCTCGGACTTTTATAGTTTTAAACTCAATCGCATTGTTGAAAATCTTAGCATCAATTTCAGCCTCTTCCTCATCATTAATATTTAAAATATTATTCTTGATGTAATTGTTCAGGTCAGTAAGACCAAACACGGGTTTTTCATCAGCTAAACGGTATCCAAACATCCAAATAAACATTGCGGATATTTTCACTACAAGAAATACTGCTGGGAACATTAATATGTAAATCAAGCCCATTGGCAGCGCAAACAACCTGAGAGAAAAGTCTGGATTAATTAAAAACAGGCTCTTTGGAAGAAATTCTGCAGTTAATAATACTAAAGCAGTAGAGAGTAAAGATTGAATGATAAGGACAACAACACCTGTTGCCAATGCTGGGGTCAAGAAGGATAAGATTATTGGCTCAAGAAGTCCAGCCATGTATATACCATAGAGCACCAGAGCAATGTTGTTTCCAACCAACATGGTCGCCAAAAATTGTGACTGATTCCCAGTGAATAGAGCTAACACACGGCCTGCAAAATTTCCCTTCTTTTTTAGCACCTCTATATGCAGCTTATCTGCTGACACGAAGGCTATTTCCATTCCAGAAAAAAAAGCTGAAAACAGTAAACAAATGAGTATGATCAAATAGGGGAATGGATCATCCATGCTATTTTTTCTTTTTCTTTCGTTGTTTTGAGGATTTTAACGCCTCTTTTTCGCGTGCCTGACGTTGGCCTTTGCGATATCCATATAAAAATAAGAGTGCCACGCTTAACATAAAAATCCAATAGGATTCTGCTAGCCCTACAACTATTGCCTGATCCACACCAATTATGAATGTACAAAACACCAAAACAAACAGAATGATGTCTAAAAGTTTCATTGGTTTTTGTCTAAAGGTCTAAGTGGAACATTTCGTTGAGCTGGTCGGTTTGGATCATCTTCAAGCGTAAAAGTGCCATTCGGTTTCAATATTCGATATTCAGTAAAGTCCTGATTCGATTCCATACCCTCACCAGTATGGACTTCATCTTCTGAGTTTATTGTCACGAATTTATCTGTATAAAACTTTTCCTCAGCCTGATTCCAAAACAGTTCCTCTGTATTCAGTTCATCCTTATTGACTAAGCTTTTTACAACAACATCACCTTCTGCTCTATATAAATTTTCTGCTTTAGTAAAATAGACATACTTAGCAGAGAAATAACTTGTCACTTGGCGTCGGCTATTGTACCATTCAATGTAAAACCCTTGCGGCCATTCACGATCACCATTTTCAAAATTATTTTGTAGAGGGGTTTCTAACTGCATTACAACGATACCCGAATCACTCATTTGAGTTACGGCACTGTCCATGGAAGAAAGCGGCCCCTCATAAAGCGGCAAGTCTATTAACTCTTTACGCTGATTGCAGGACAATGAAAGTAGCCATAGGCCCAAAACCAAAAAGCGGCCCAGAAGACGATTCCAGGCCGCATTGAAGTTCTTATTGTTCGTAATATTAGTTTGCAGGTCGTCGCTCAAGAGCTACAGTAACGTTAATCCAACATCCAATAGTTAAAGATTCTCCCTCTTGCTTTCCTTCGTTGAAGATGTCCTCAATAGAAGGAAACTGAGCTTTAGCTGCAGACATAGCTGCACTGTTTCCGGCTTTCTTATATTCATTATAAGCTGCTATGAAAACTGCTCTATCCTGAACTACACTTTTCTCCCCTTTACAATCGTCAAAGCTTCCCATATATAAGTCACCGATAAGCTTGTAAGCATCTTTATAAGATGGGTCAAATGAAAGCGCTCTTCTAGCACTGCTTCTTGCAGTAGACTTCTGACCATTCTTCATTTGAATACGTGCGATGTTTACATACATTTCAGCTTTTTCTGCATTGTCATCAGTTAAGCCAGCTGCTTCTTTAAAAAACTCGACGGCTTGAGCATCGTTGCCATCTTGTCCATTCTTTTGTGCTAAGAACTTAGCAACACCATATGTAGGCTCATCACCTTGGATTATTCCAGCTGCTTTTAAAGCCAATGGACTATCAAGACATTTGCCTTTAAGCATTAATCTGAAGATTTGCTTAGCCATGTTTACATCGTTTTCATTCTGAAGCTTTGGCCCCAGTTTTTCTTCAACGAATTCACAGCTGATTTCAACTTTTGTTGCAGTTAGTAATCTATCTACCAAGTCTGAAGAACCGTCAATTTTCTTTCTCTCAGTATCACCTGCATTTTTTCTTTGCTCTGCAAGAGCTTCAGAAATTGCCGAGTAAGTATCAATTACTTGCTCGTCGGTTAGTCTCTTATACAAGTAGTTCTTGTATGTCATATCCATGTATGCCACAAGAGCTCCTCTATTCATTTCAGCACCATTTAACTCAAAAGACTTTTGGAAAGTCTCAAGAATTCGGAAATACTCATCCTTCTCCTTTTTGTAAAATGAATAGCCGAAAATCGCTTTTCGCTCAACTATATCCGCTTGATCGCCAGGATATATTTCAGCTCTTTTATCGAACAAGCCAAGACCTGTTTCAACATATTCTTTCTTTTTGACAGCATCAGCTTCTTTTTTTGCCAATGCTTCATAAATCTTTACCCCATTGATATAAATGGAAGGATTTAGATCTGGCGTGTTAGTTAGCAACCATTGCAATGGCTCTACTGCCGCCTCATAATTCTTAGCCTTGTAGGCATCAGTGTATACTACATTTTTTTCCTTAGCAGTATCAACCTGATCACCCCAGTTCCATTCCTGTGCATTTGCACCTACGGCAAATGTCAGAAAAAATGCTGCTCCAAGTATATTAGTAATCGTCTTCATAACTCACTATTTGCTAGTCATACTTTCTTTTTATGAACCACCTGTCATTGATGGTCGCTCCTATAACAACTTTGTAATAGGTTTCCTTAATTAATCCGTTTGTTGTCTCTCCAAGTTGACCCCATTTAAAAGCAAGATCTAAACTTGAATAGCCATTTACTGGTAATGAGGCCCCAAAATTAATACCAAAATCAATAAGCGCCTGATTATTTACGATGTATGGAAGTTTGTGATAGTTAAACCCTGCAGAATATTTGGCTCTTTTCCAGAAACTACTAACATTATCATAGTCTGGAGTCCAAGACCCTCCTAAAGCAAATTTGAATGAATTATTGTAATTGGTAGTCGCATTTCCAGCACTACTCCACAATGAAGACTCTATATCAAATCCTATCTTATAATGTGTAGCTTTTTCGTAAGACATTCCAAAACCGACTGTTGTTGGTAAATCAAATTCTATGCTTTCAGAACCTAAATTTACAGTATCCTGCTCAGCTCCAGTATTAGATAATCTTGTTAGAGACAACTCTGAAGTTCCATTAAGAGAGCTATTTGGAGAATAGATAAATCCAAAGTTTAGAAATCTTATGTCTGAAAACTTATGTCTGTAGCCTAAACCAAATTGGAAATTTATATCTGAGTACGATTGCAATTCCTCAAATGACCCGTTGGTAGTAGGTAAATCAACACCGCCAATAGAAAAAGTTGAGGTTTTTTCTATTGACCCAAACGTGTAGATGAATTTTACACCCACCTGAATATTCTTGATATTAAATCCATTTCCCCAAATCAAATTCGTAAGTCCTCCTTCTCCTCTATTGTTGGAAGTTTGAGCAACATCACTATCGGTGTTATCAACATCTCCTTGGGCAAACGTATTGTAGCTTACAGAACTAAGCGGCAAAATTGCTAGTGAAGAGGACCATTTACCAGGCATGATAGGAAAAGCAAAACCTAGAAATCTAAGTCCTCCGTCTGCATCTGATCCTGAAATATCTTCACCAGTAAAGTTTCTCCGATCGACTTCAACACCCAGCTGAAAAGTGCTAAATGTGTTGTAAACAAGGTTGGCTGGATTTTGTGTATTGATGTGCCAAACAGTAGGTGCACCAATACCTATTTCACCCATACCTACATTGTTTGGCATACCTTGATGATTCAAACTACCTAATCCCTGAAATGAATAGATTGATTGACTATGGGCAAACTGTATTAAAATAAATAAACAGGCTAGTCCTGTTAAAATCCTTTTCATGCGTGTTTCCAACTTTTCAACTGCTGTATCAAAACCATGTATCTGAAAACACCAAAAATCTCTCCATCCTTTAGTTGACATCCATTTTTTTGACATCAAAAAAGTGACTATTGAAACTTCCAGATACTATACAGGCCCGTCTGCACAATTTTTGAGCCAGCAAAGATGTGGGCTTTTAGGTTGGATTCAAAGAAATGAGCGTCTCCTCCTGTTAATATCATGTTAAGACTTGTGAAATCCCTCTCTAGTGTCCGTAAAACGCCATTTATTTCATGCACAATTCCATGGTATGATCCACTGAAAAGGCATTCTTTTGTGGTTTTTCCTAGTTCTCCAGAATTTATTTGCCTCCATTCTTCTGAAATGTCAGGAAGTTGATCCGTATAACCAGCCATTGCTTTCATCCTCATAGTGAGACCAGGTGATATAATTCCACCATGAAATACTTGGTTTCTATCGACCAGGTCCATGGTGATGCAAGTCCCCAAATCGATAACCAAATTATCCTGATCTGGAAATAATTCATTTGCACCAACTGCAGCAGCTATACGATCAGCACCTAATGTTTCCGGCGTATCATAATCGATCTTGATAGGCATTTTAGTCTTGTAATCGAGAATTTTACCAACTCCATTGTTAAGAAGGTCGCTATCTATTTTCTTAACTGAGGAAATCATAATTGGAACACCCTCATATTTGGTTAATACAGAATCCAGCTGGTCCCAGATTACGGTTTCCTGAAATTCCCCATCAATCACTTCTGTAGTTTTGATTGAGCTATTGCCAATATCAATTAATATTACTTCCAACTTATTATTCATGGCTCTACAAAAGAAAACAACTTATTCCGTAATAGGAGGTATGGCCGGCTCTTCTATGGATGGACTTGACTTAGCACATGTCATCTTTTCTAAAAAAAATAGTGATTGGACATTTGAATTAAAGAATTGCAAAACTTACAGGTATCCCGAAAAGCTACACGCTAAGCTAAAGCTTGCCGCTAAAGAGTTAAATGAAAGTAATCACCAATTGGATTTGGAATTTGGTGAATGGATATCCGAGACAATCAATCTATTCAAAAAAAACATTGAACAAATAGACTTACTTGGAATACATGGTCATACCCTTATTCATGAACCACACAATGCAATTAGTTGGCAGCTTGGAAAAGGAGAGATAATTGCAAACAGTACGGAAGTTTCCACAGTAACTGAATTTCGTACGCAAGATGTTGAACTAGGAGGTCAGGGTGCTCCGCTCGTCCCTGTTGGCGATTTTAATTTATTCAAGCAATATGACTCTTGTATAAACTTAGGTGGAATAGCGAATATCTCCGTGAAGAAAAATATGACTGCTTGGGATATCTGTCCATGCAATCAAGTCTTGAATTTTTTTGCAGAGAAATTAGGTTTTGAATTCGATCAAGGAGGCCTACTTGCTAAAAAAGGTTCATTTAGTGAGCCATTGTATACTTCGATTTTGTCACTTCCTTTCTTTCATGAACCTGCTCCTAAGTCATTGCCTAATAATTATATAAGCCTGGAGATCATAAACAATATTGATCCACATGACGGGCTTTACACCTATTCAAGAATAATTGCTGAACAAATAGCAGGATCAATACCAGATTCATGCAGGAAGGTATTAGTAACCGGTGGTGGAGCTTTCAACAATTATCTAATGGAGCAAATTAGCAACAGACTTGATAATGTCGCTTTAGATGTGCCTAGCCCAAAAGAAATTTCATTTAAAGAGTCGTTGATATTTGCCTTTCTTGCTCTCAAACGATTAAGAAATGAAACAAACGTACTCTCATCTGTAACCGGTTCAAGTAAAGACAGCTCATCTGGTGTGATTCATCTTCCCGAATGATTAGATTTGCGCCCTCAAAATATTGAACGACAGATGAAAGAACTCCTAAAGAAATTCGAAGAAAAAACCCCAGAAATTGTATTTGAATGGTCCGATGCTGAAACAGAAGCGAAAGGATGGGTAGTAATCAACTCACTAAGAGGCGGAGCAGCAGGCGGTGGAACACGTATGAGAGTTGGATTAGATAAGAGAGAGGTAGAGTCTTTAGCCAAGACAATGGAGATCAAATTCTCAGTTTCAGGACCTCAGATAGGCGGGGCTAAATCTGGAATAAACTTTGATCCAACCGATCCGCGTAAAGAAGGGGTTCTAAAGAGATGGTACCATGCGGTTTATCCATTATTGAAAAATTATTACGGAACAGGGGGAGATTTAAATGTTGATGAAATTCATGAGGTAATTCCTATTACTGAAGATTTTGGATTATGGCATCCACAAGAAGGTATAGTTAATGGCCATTTCAACCCAAGAAAGCCAAAAAAAATCCACATGTTAGGTCGCCTGAGGCAAGGTGTATCAAAAGTTCTAGAAGATCAGGAGTACATCCCAAATTCTCCAAAGAAATACGTAGTTGCCGATATGATAACTGGGTACGGAGTTGCCGAGGCAGTTCGCCACTATTATGAAATTTGGGGAGGAAATATTGCTGAAAAACGAGCAATCGTTCAAGGTTGGGGTAATGTAGGCTCTACCGCCGCTCTCTACCTTGCTAAGTATGGTGTTAAAGTCGTGGGTATCATAGATAAGGTTGGAGGACTTATGAAAACCGAAGGCTTCACCCTTGACGAAATCAAACAGCTTTTCCACGACAAGGATGGAAATAAACTTGTTGCAGACAACTTAATTCCATTTGACAAGATTAATGAAGAGATATGGTCTATGGGTGCTGAAATTTTTATTCCAGCAGCGGCATCAAGATTAGTAACTCAAGATCAAGCAGAATCAATGATCAACAACGATCTTGAAGTTGTTTCATGTGGTGCTAATGTTCCATTTAGAGATGAAGAAATTTTTTATGGACCAATAGCCGAATTCGTTGATAAGAAGGTTTCTCTTTTACCTGATTTCATAGCAAACTGCGGCATGGCCCGGACATTTGCCTTTTTAATGGATCCAGATAAAGATGAAGTTCTGACTGATGCGGACATATTTAATGATTGTTCAACAACCATCGGTAATGCACTCCAAGAGGTACATAACCAAAATAATAGCCGTGTAAATTTGGCTGAGACCGCCTTTACTATTTCATTAAATAAGCTTGTTTGATAAGTAGTAGGTTTGTTTTTGTCTGAGCTAATGATATCTTTAGTATAAATCAGTATCGCCTAATGATCGGGAGAATCCTTGTTGCCATTTTGTTAATGACCGTAATTGTGGTGTCTTACGCCAGCGATACGCCTGTACAAGAGCAGCAAGAGACACATCAATCAATTGATCATCATAGCGATGAAAAGGCCCACTCCTCCGAAAAACCAGCTGTTTGGAGTGTGATCCCTTTTGTGCTCCTTTTGGTGATGATAGCTACGGGACCTCTCTTTTATCCACACTTTTGGCATAAAAGCTACCCCGTTATAGCGATAATACTGGCTTTTCTGGTCTGCACATACTATTTGTTCTTCCTACATAATCAGCACAGTCCAGTGCATTCAGCAGCAGAGTATATCCAATTTATTGCGCTTTTGACTGGCTTGTTTGTTGCTTCTGGAGGAATACTTATCATAGTTGACAAAGAAGCAAAGCCACTTACCAATCTGATAATATTGGCAATAGGTGCTGTAATCGCGAACATAATAGGTACTACTGGCGCTTCGATGCTTTTGATAAGACCATTTATTCGATTAAATAAAAACCGAATAAAGCCATATCACATTGTATTTTTCATCTTCATTGTTAGTAATGTGGGAGGTTCACTCACACCTATTGGGGATCCTCCTCTATTCCTTGGTTTCCTAAAAGGTATTCCATTCGAATGGACGGTGGTTCACAACCTTGTTCCTTGGGCAATAGCTTGCATTTTGTTGCTAGTGTTCTTTTATCTATTTGACATAAGGAATAAAAGCAACTATGCGCTTATGCGTGGAGATGAAGAAGAAGAGGTGCCTCCTTCTGGTTCAATTTCTCTCAAAGGGAAAAGAAATTTCATATGGCTAGCCATTGTGGTTGCTGCTGTATTTCTAGACCCAAATGTATTTGAGTGGGTTCCAGGCATTGTTTATGAAGGTCAAAAATTCTCTTATCTAAGAGAAATAATCATGCTTCTTGCCGCACTTGGTTCCTATCATTTTTCTGATTTACAAGCAATTCAAGGAAATGAATTCAGTTTTGAACCTATCAGAGAGGTCGCGTTCTTATTTATAGGAATTTTCTTCACCATGATGCCAGCCTTAGAGCTGGTTAGTGAATTTGCACAGTCACCGCAAGGAACAAAACTCATAGGACCAAGCACTTTGTATTGGGGAACTGGTGTGCTGAGTGGATTTTTAGATAATGCTCCTACGTATGTCAATTTTTTAACAGCTTCTATGGCTAGTGTTGGAGCTGATGTCAACAAAATGCAGGAAGTAATTGCATTTGCTAATAATGAGTATAAAGACTCTCTACTTGATTTAATGGCAATATCACTTGGAGCAGTATTCTTTGGTGCCTTTACATATATTGGAAATGGACCAAATTTCATGGTTAAGTCAATTGCCGAGCAAGTAGGTATTAAAATGCCTTCATTCTTTTCTTATATCATCAAGTACTCGATCCCAATTTTGCTTCCAGTATTAATAATAATATGGTTTATCTTCTTCAAGGGTCACTGAAACTGAGATACTTGAATAGCTCTATATCGAATAAATTTTTCTTTATTTGCGGTTAATTAATTAATTTGATTTACCCTGATCATTTAACATCGCCTTAATAATGCTGCTTAATATATTCGGAGGACAGAACGAAGGAATGCTTTTTGGAGTGTTCGGAGTGGTTATTATTCTATTCCTGATTGTTGATTTAGGAGTATTTCATAAAAAACATCAAAAGGTATCTCAAAAGGAAGCACTTCAACAATCCATTTTTTGGGTACTTGTATCATGCGCCTATGGTGCTCTCATTTATTTTTATGGTGAAGGCCCAGGTGCCACTTTAGAGTTTTTCTCTGCATACGTTACTGAAAAAGCACTTTCCGTCGACAACATTTTTGTGATCCTCTTGATTCTTCGATACTTCAACGTAAAAGAAGAATACTATCACAACATTCTTTTCTGGGGCATATTAGGAGCAATTGTTTTTAGGGCAGTTTTCATTTTTGTGGGTGCGCTATTAATTGCTGAATTCCATTGGATACTTTATGTATTCGGCATCTTTCTGGTTTACTCAGGAATTAAGCTTTTCAGCGAAGAAGATGACATGGAGATAGAGCCCGAAAAAAATCCACTCCTAAAGGCTGCCAAGAAAGTCCTTCCAATGAGCACAACTGATAAAGGTGGAAAATTTTGGATTCGAGAAAATGGCAAACTCCTTTTCACTCCTCTTTTCTTGGTGATTATACTTATCGAGTCCACTGATTTGATCTTCGCAGTAGATTCAATTCCAGCCGCATTCGCAATTACCCAAAACGAGTTTGTGATCTACACCTCAAACATTTTTGCAGTAATGGGATTACGAGCGATGTTTTTCTTGCTCGCCAATGTTTTGGATAAATTCTATTTACTACAAAAAGGACTTTCTGTCGTGTTGATCTTTATCGGAGCTAAAATGCTGGCTGAGATAATAGATCTTCATGTTCCTATCTTCCTTTCGTTCAGCATAATCATTGGTGCGTTAGTTCTCGCTATCGTACTATCACTGGTTTTCCCGAAAGATGAAGAGCCTGAAGCAATTGAAGAAGAAGTGAAAGCTGAGTAATTACTTCTCTACTTCTTTTACAGTTTCCATTACCTTGTCCCTAAGGCCATCTTTATATTTCTGAAGATTAGATGCAATTCCATCATCTGTAGATCCAATTATTTCTGCAGCTAAAATTCCGGCATTCTTAGCACCATCTAGTGCGACAGTAGCCACGGGTATACCTCCAGGCATCTGTAGAATAGACAGAACTGAATCCCAGCCATCAATTGAATTACTTGACTTGACAGGCACACCTATTACAGGGAGTGTAGTTAAAGAAGCCACCATTCCAGGAAGATGTGCCGCTCCACCAGCTCCAGCAATAATCACATTCAAACCATTGTCTCGGGCCGATTCTGCATACTCTAACATTCGATGGGGAGTCCTATGTGCAGAAACAATGGTCAACTCAAATGCTACGCCTAATTCATTAAGTACGTCTGCAGCCTGTTGCATTACTGGTAGGTCAGACTTACTACCCATGATAATTCCTACTTTAGATGCCGCCATTATGCTTTTACTTTTAATGTTTCTTTTACTTTTCGAGCCTTACTCTTTAATTCTTCAATTGACTCATCAGTGATTGTCACATGCCCCATTTTTCTGAAAGGCTTAGTTAATTTCTTTCCATAAAGATGCACATAAACACCATTCATCTTCATACAGTCTTCCATACCTTCATATCTGGCGTTTCCTGTAAAACCATCTTCACCTAGCAAGTTCACCATCGCTGCTGGAGTAATGAGTTGAGTTGAGCCTAATGGGAAATTCATGACAGCTCGAAGATGCTGTTCAAACTGAGAAGTCGTATTTGCTTCAATGGTATGGTGACCTGAATTATGGGTTCGAGGTGCCACTTCGTTAACCAAAACGTCACCATCTTTAGTTAAAAACATTTCAACAGCCAGCAAACCAACCATATCTAACTTTTCAATAACATCTTTAGCTAATGCATAAGCTTTGTCTTCAGCTTCCATTGAAATTTGAGCTGGAGCAAAAAGAAACTCCACCAAATTTTGCTCTGGGTGATAAGAAAGCTCTACGACAGGAAAACAATCCATTTCCCCGTTTAAATTTCGAGCAACTACAACGCTTAGCTCCTTATCAAAATCAACCAATTTTTCTAGTAATCCCGGTTTATCAAATGCCTTCTCTAAATCCGCCTCTGTTCTTATCATTTGCACTCCTCTACCATCATATCCTTCCGTTCCAAGCTTATTAACCGCGGGGAGCATTTCTTTATTTGAAGCAACATCAGATGCATTTTCAGTCAGAATAAAATCTGATGTAGGAATGCGATTGGCCTTATAAAAGGTTTTCTGCTTTCTCTTGTCCTGAATCAACTCAATAATTTCTGGCTGAGGAAATACTCGCACGCCTTCACTTTGAAGCCTCTTCAACGCCGAAACGCTTACATTCTCTATCTCGATTGTTATTAGATCAAAATTCTTTCCCCAGTCATAAACCAATTCTTCGTCGGTAAGCTTACCTACAGTGAAGTTTTTAACCAGATGAGCACATGGAGCGTTTTCATCGGGATCTAAAATAGAGATATCTAGGTTATAGTTAATGGCAGACTGGATCATCATACGGCCAAGTTGACCACCTCCAAGAACGCCTATTTTTAGGTCAGTAATGTCTTTTTCAGGCATGGTGCAAAGATAGTCCAGTCACGCCTCAGAGAATTAATTATGACATAAGTAAATTTAGATATGGACAATAAAGAAAAGGAAGTGGAAAAACAGAAAGGCCAGCAAGAAGAAAACAAGGAGAGTGAAAACGAGAATGGTGGTTTCCCTGAAAATATTGATTTCAAGAAATTTCTTGGCTGTGGGGGTTAAACATCCTATTCGGAAACAAATATTCGCTTAACACGACTACTTACGTTAGTCAATATCTCATAGGGCATAGTAGAAGAGATTTTTGCCAAATCCTCTATTGTCGGGTTACTCCCAAACACAGTTACCTCATCTCCTTCTTTTGCGTTAGTATCGGTTACATCAACCATTATCATATCCATACATACATTACCAACCGTATGGCATAAATTACCACCGACAGAAACGCTAGCATTTCCATTGCCAAATATCCTTGAGTACCCGTCCTCATAACCAATTGGAAGTATTGCTATTCTACTCTTTCTTGTAATTAGCCCTTTTCTAGAATATCCTACGGTTGCCCCCTTATCCAAATGCTGAATTTGAGAGATAACAGTTTTTAATTGACCTGGATATCTCAACTTTAGACTTTCAGCAGGATCAAATCCATGCAAGCCTATCCCTAGCCTAACCATATCAAAGTGATATTGTGGCCATCTTACAATCCCAGCAGAGTTGCACGCATGCTTCAATGGATTATATCCAAGCACATGGGATAACCTATCATAAGCGGCTTCAAAAAGCTCAGCCTGCTCGATCGTGAACTCATCTTCCTCAGTTTGCTCTGCACTTGAAAAGTGAGTGAAAATTCCCTCAACCTTGACATCACGATTAGCTTCTAGAAGCGTAATTAAATCATCAAGCTCATTCGGCTTGAAACCCAACCTGTGCATCCCTGTATCTATTTTCAGGTGAATACCTGGCCGTCGGACGGTATCGCGAAGCATTCGTTTAAAGTGGGTAATACTAAAAATCTCTGCCTGTAAATCATACCTTTCGAATTGGTCGAAGCTTTCAATGTATGGATTCATGATCATGATTGGAATCGAAATTCCATTCTTCCTTAGCTGAATTGCTTCATCCACATAAGCAACACCCAGCATATCCACTTGTTGATGTTGCATGAAGTTCGCAACTTCCAAAAGACCCGCACCGTAGGCATTGGCTTTTACCATGACCATGAGCTGTGTCTTCCCATTAAGCAATGACTGATATTGCGTTAAGTTATGGTGTAACGCCTCAAAATTGACTTCTAAAATGGTGCCGTGACTTTTCTCTTCTATTCTTTGGACAACCCTTTCCAGCTCAAAATTTCTTGCGCCTTTTACTAAGACCATTTCATCATTGAATTCCGGCATTTGATTCAATAAGTCGTCAGTGCTATCATAAAAATTGCTTGGTATTGAGAAACAGTTAGCATTTGACGAAATCCTTGTACCAACCCCAATAAGCCGACTAAATCCACGACCTACTATTATTTGGTTGATAGTCTTATATAATTCTTTGTCTGACTTTGCTGAGTGGAGAATATCTGAAAGTATCAGCGTACGTTTTTCATTCTGTCTGTGTGATTCAAGATAGTCAATGGCCACACGGAGACCTGCCTCATCATTGTTATATGTATCATCAAGGATATAACAACCATTAATTCCTTTTTTGAGCTCAAGACGCATCGGTACCCCTTCTACCAGATTTAGACCATTTTGAATTTCTTCAGGGCTCAATCCCAATTCAAGAGCACTCACAATGCAATGAGTCAGATTTTCAAGCTGGGTAGAACTATCAAAAGCAGTTTCAAACTTTCGCCCACTTACGTTTATGATACCGCTATCATTGGAAACCGAATAATTGGCTTGCTTACTTCCCCATGTAATAAGTTTCGAGCCTAACCTCTTTTGAATTTGGTCATAGTACAAACTTTCATTGTTGCAAATCACCTTCTCACTATCACTAAACAAGTTGAGCTTTTCATTTAGCTTTTGCTCCATTGAATCAAAGCCGTCATCATGAGCTTCTCCTAGATTGGTAAATATTCCAAATGTGGGTTTAATAATATTCTGGAGGTTAGTCATCTCTCCAACCTTAGAAATTCCAGCTTCAAAAACACCTATTTCATGCTGCTGTCGCAACTCCATTATAGAAAGAGGGACTCCGATTTGCGAATTGTAGCTTTTAGGACTTTTTACTACATATCTTCCCTGAGATAAAATAGTAGAAAGCCATTCCTTTACGGTAGTCTTTCCATTGCTTCCTGTAATGCCAATGACAGGTATTGCAAATAAGTTTCTATGATTAGTCGCAATCTTCTGAAAAGAAAGAACAGTATCCTTTACTATCAGCTGGTTTACTCCTTTAAGTTCCAGCTCTTTACTGACAATAAAATTTCTAACTCCCTTATCTATTGCTGCACGAACATAATCATGTCCATCTCTTTTCCCTTCAATAGCGATAAATACCTCTCCGTTATTTCCTAGCAACGTCCGAGTATCTACGGAAAAATGTGTTATGTCAATATCTTCTGTAAGATAAACCTGACCGCCAGTTACGTCTTTGAGATGTGAGAAAAGCATCGGCCTAAATTATCAATTCCATCTCATATTGATTGACTTGATTTTCAAAGCCACACCTATTTAGAAACTTGTCGAAGCCAAACTCATCTTCAGGTATATTCATTATGGTTAGCGGTCTATCCACAAGGTTTTGCAAATGACTAAGCAGTGCTTCTCCAACTCCATTTTGTCTGTGGATACGATCTACTGCCAACTGAGATATACGAGCCAAGTGAGGTTGAAAAATTACATATCCAGTGATTGTATCACCATCTTTCGAAACAATAACTTTTTCATTTCCTTTCTTCAAATGATCCGAGCTATCAATAAATGATGGCTCAAAGTCATTGAAATTGAAATTAACGTCAGCAATCGATCCTTCCTCAATAGCTATTCTTGATTCCATTTTAAACGGGTTCAACTGTTTATAGCATTTGAATCGTCTTTTAAACGTAAATCCAATCTTTTCATATAGTGCTATCGCGTTTTTGTTCGTCTCAACCACTTCAAGAAGTATTCTCGCAAGAAACTTTTGCTGAATCTTAGGAATCAGATACTCATAGATATTTTCAGCAGTCTTTTGGTTTCTAAAGCCTGGCAGAACCCCCGTACCTCCATTATATGCTGTTGGTATTCCTTGATAGATTCCAGCAGTGTGCAAAATAAAACCGGTCATTTCCTCACCATCATAACTTCCAGCAGAAATACTTCTATCTAGAAATAACTTGAAATGCAGTCTATGATCAAACTCTTCATTGCTTGGCTGAAATGCAACAGCATTGTTTGTAAACGCAATTTTAAACGCGTTGTATAATGGGGTAAAATCCTCTTCCGATAACAAACGTATGTCCATAAGAATATATCCTATACAAGGAACTAACCAATACTGATTTTGTCTTATTAATTGGGTAATAATAAAATTACGCTTATCTGATCAAAAGGAAAACAAACATATGCAGCTTGATTTAGAGGAATGTATTGATCTTGAGATTGTAAAAACGGAGAAAAGAAGGTTGGAGATCTTTCTTGGAGTTCTTTTATTCGGTCTATTGCTGCTATTTCTGAACATTACTTTCTTCCCTACCACTATTTCTGAGGTATTTATTGACGAAAGGAGTATGAAGCTTGGAATATATACCTCAATCGGCTTCATCATTTTACTATTAATCTCTCGGTGGATGGTAGGAAAAATCGCAAACTGCGAAAAGCCGCTGCCTGCGTGGTATAAATATTATTCTATCACAATAGATTCAGTTATCCCGTTCATTTGGTTATTCTTTATAATCAAATGGGAAGAAAATGGCATATTCCTCGACTCGCCACTTATTTTCATATTCTTCCCTATTATTATAGTTTCTGCTCTTCACCTTAGCTTCTGGCTAAGTTTTCTTAATGGTTTAATAATAGCTACGATATACGCCATGATTACCTTGTGGACGTTTGACAACTATGACACTTCGTACATGCTCCCATCAATCGTTTTTTATACAAAAGCAACTATGTTCTTAATAGCAGGAGTATGTGCAGGATTGGTAGCCAATGAGCTGAGCAAACGTCTTACGATTTCAATTCAGACTCAGGAAGAACGAGATCAAATGGAATCACTATTTAGCCAGCAGGTTTCAAAAGAGGTAGTTCAGGCCCTTACCGAAGCAGGAGGAGCGAGTTTTAAGATAAAAGCATCAGTACTTTTCCTAGACATTAGAAATTTCACACAAAGGGTACAAAGCCTGTCTCCTGAAGATGTAAATGCATTCCAAAATCGATTTTTTGGGCCGATCATGGATTGCATTCATAATAATGGAGGGATGATCAATCAAATTATGGGTGATGGATTAATGGCATCTTTCGCATCAGAAGAAGGAGATGCTCCGGAAAGTGCATTTAAGGCCGCCAGAGATATCTTATCTAAGATTAGTCAATTGAACAAGTCTGAATGGTCAGATGAAATAAAGGTTGGAATTGGCATTCACAATGGAGAGATTATCGCTGGAAACATCGGAAATAGTACGCGACAACAATTTTCTATTTCTGGAATCCCAGTAATAACTGCCGCGAGACTTGAGCAGCTTACTAAAGAATATAATTGCTCGTGGTTAGTATCATCTAACTTTTATAATGAAATAAAGCACCTAGCTAAAAATGGAAGTTCGCTAGGAGATGTTAAATTGAAGGGAATTGATCAAGAAATAGAAATAATAAAATTAGCATAATCGTGAAGCTATTTGACCGAGACCTTAGCTGGTTATCCTTCAATTACAGGGTTCTTATGGAAGCAATGGATGAACGTGTTCCATTGCTCGAGAGATTACGCTTTATCGCCATCTATTCATCCAATCTCGATGAATTCTTCAGAGTAAGAGTCGCCAATATTCGAAACATCAAGCAAATAGATAAAAAGAAAATCAATAAGAAGATTGACTTTGATGCTAAAGCGCTACTAGATAATATTCACCAAGAGGTAAAAAAGCAACTGAATCAATATGGGGAAGCGCTGAAAGGAATCATTCATCAGCTTGGAGAAAGGAATCATGTCATTTGCATGGACACTTCGGAGATACCGGAAGAACTTAAGCCAGACTTACTTCACTTCTTTAAGACAAAAGTTTCGGCTTTTATTAGGCCAATAAAGATTACAAAAGAAGACCCGCTATTTCTTGACAATCAGGCCATATACTTGACCGTAGAGTTAAAGAATAGCGATGTATATGTTCTTAATATTCCTACCGCTCACCTCAGTAGGTTTTCGTCGCACAGCATCGGAGATAAGACTTATTACATTTTCTTAGATGATATTATCAGAATCCACCTGGACATACTTTTTCCTCAAGAAAAAGTTATCTCTTCACATGCCATAAAACTCAACAAGGATTCCGATCTTCAAATCGATGACGAATTTGAAGGGAACTTGGTTAAGAAAATCGAGAAGCAAATTCAAAAAAGAAACCTAGGTACCCCATCCAGATTTCTATTTGACAGCGAAATGAGCCCAGCTCTTATAGATGTATTAGCAGTCAAGCTAGAATTACAGGCAGAAGACATGATAACGGGTGGGCGGTATCATAATCTCAATGATCTATTCCAAATTGACATTAAGGAACCAGCACTTGTCTATAAAAAATCAGAGGTAGTACCGGTCCCTGAACTTATGGAGTCGCGGTCTATTTTCAAGAGCATTGAAGAACGAGATCGATTGCTACATTTTCCTTATCAATCATATGATCATGTATTGCAATTTTTCAATGAAGCTGCCATTGATCCGGATGTAGTAGAGATAAATGTTACATTCTATCGAATGGCTAAAAATTCCATTATTGCAGAGGCACTAATTAGTGCAGCTAAGAATGGAAAGAAAGTCTCCGTCTTCATGGAAGTCAAGGCTCGTTTTGATGAAAAAAACAACTTGGAGTGGGCTCGAAAAATGAGGGCTGCTGGTATAAAGATTATTTACAGCCTACCTGGACTGAAGGTACATGCCAAGGTGGCTTTGGTGAAGAAAAAGGATCGAATGTATGGGTTTTTTGGAACGGGAAATTTGAATGAGAAGACATCTGAAATATATTGTGACCATGGGTTATTGTCTAAAAACCCAGATCTTACTAAAGAGCTTTCAGAAGTTTTTCAACACCTATTGACCAGATATACACCTCCTCCCTTCAACCATCTGATTGTTTCTCAATTTGGTGCCATTGAAGCATTTATAGCTAAGATTGATAGAGAGATTCAATTGGCTGAAGAGGGTAAGGAAGCACGTATTATCGTCAAGGTCAATAACCTTCAAGAAACGACACTCATCAAGAAACTTTATGAAGCAGATAAGAAAGGTGTAGATGTCAAGTTGATTGTAAGAAGTATCTGCTGTCTAGTACCAAACAAGACCTTGAAGGTGAAGCGGATTGTAGATAGATATCTTGAACACGGTAGGGTATTCTATTTTCATAATGATGGACAACAGGAAATTTACCTGGGGTCTGCAGATTGGATGAATAGAAACTTGCATCGTAGAATAGAGGTTTGCTTTCCAATATTAGAAGATAGAATGAAACAAGATATTCTTACCATTCTTAAATACCAATGGAAAGATGATATCAAAGGCGTATGGCTTTCCAAGAAAATAGAAAACCAGCGTCCACAAGTTGAAAAAGAAATCAGGGCTCAGATGGATACTTTCAAGTATCTAAGAGATCAATATGGATAAGGGGACTTAAAGAATAGCTCGGCTACAATGAATCCCAATATTGACAAAACAAAGCCGAACATAAAGATCGTATAGCTCATTCTCAAAAGCCGATACTTTTTACCCAACACAGCTCCTAAGAAGTAAATGTCCTTGATCATACTACCGTAGAGATAATCAGCATCTTTAAGCATCTCTTGCATTCCCCATTGATAGTCCTCAAGCTTCATTTTGTGAAAATTGCCAAAGAATAAGAGGTTTGCTTTTTTGTTGATTATATCTTCATGCTCAAATTTTCCTTTGGATACATTAGGTCGAGTTGCAAGCACTGCGAAAACGATGGTAGTAAGACAAACCAGCGTTAGCACTATTGCAGGGATAGTCATGTGAGGATATTCTTCAAGTTTTCGTATCAACACAGACACCATCACAGACAAGATGATGGAATTAATTGAAATCATAATGTTAGCCTTGTTATCGGCTATAGCACTAAGCTCCATATGATTTTTGGAAGTAGTACGAAACATTGTTTCAATACCTCTTGTAGGGGTAAGCTCTTTTGCTTTTTTTACCTTCTTTTTCAGCTTGGTTACTTTGTCTTCCAGCTCTTCTACTTTCTCGGTTTCTTCCATGATTTAAGGCGGTCTCGAACCTTTTTTAAATTTTCCTTAACTGCTGATTCGTAATGTTGTTTTGCATAGTCTGTAAAGAAACAATGCTTATCCAAAAATTCCTGATTCATCTGAAGCCATTCATTTTCCGATATTTTACAAAGCTTAGTTGTTTCAATTTCTTTATGAAGCAAATCTGCCTTTTTAAAATAATCACGACCTGCTAAGTGCATTAAATCAGCATCGCAGAGGATCTTCTCTAAGTTATTCTGAGGATTTTGCGGCATTTGTGTAGCCATTATGCACCCCTCAACTTTTGCAATTTTTTCTGCAGGATAGTCTTTTTCCTTGAGAAATTCACGAGCCATTTCAGCTCCATCTTTTTCATGATTCTCACAACCTCTGGTATAGCCTAAATCATGAAACCATGCAGCAATTTGTACGACCTCTTTATCGTCTGTTGTAAGATCTTGCTTTTCAGCAATCTCCTCCGCAGAGGCAACAACATCTATGGTATGGTTAACCGAATGATACGTCATATTATCAGGCAGATGCTTCGATAGCACGCTGATTGCATGATCCTTAACCTCAGTAATAATTGAACTTGAAATCATCATTCTTACTAATCCTACACAAAATAGAACAAAAATTAAGCATTTTAGTGTTGTAACGTTGACATTTTAGACCAACATATGCATTTCTTAAAGAACATTATTACCATTTTATTGTTCGCGCTTGCGATTTCTTTTAATCAAAGTTGTACTTCACCCTCCTTCGGTCAGCGTGCAGACAGTCTTTTCTTGGTTACAGATCATGTAGACTTCACATACAACCTGAAAGTACCAAACCAAAAGTACTTTATGCCATATGTTCTGGAGGAGATCTCCGGCTTATCATTCAAACAACCAAATACCATCTTAGCTATTGATGATGAGTCAGGAAAAATGTTTGAATACAACATCTCAGAAAAGAACATCATCCATTCTATTGCTTTCAACAAATCCGGAGACTATGAAGGAATTGAAATGGTAAATAATGAAGTATTCGTTCTAAAGAGTGATGGCGATTTATTCCAATTTCCATATGGCGAAAACAAGCAAACGAAAGCCATTAAGTTTGAAAATAAATTGAGCTCTAAGAACGATACCGAAGGCTTAGGATATGATCCAAAAACCAATCAACTCCTGATTGCATGTAAAGAAAAGGCCGGGATTGAAGATAGTGAATTCGATGGCAGAGCTTTCTATTCCGTCGATATCGACAAGATGAAATTAAATGAAAAACCAGCATTCATAATTGGCCCTAATGAGCTTAAAGCATTTTGGGAGGAAAATCGGTCTTTCAACTACGAAAAAGATCGTATCAAATTCAAACCATCCGCCATTGCGGCACATCCTATTACAGGTCACCTGTACATACTTTCATCGGTAGGTAAAATGCTTGTAGTAGTCGATAGTAATGGTGAAATTCAAGCTACATATCCTGTTTCTCCAAGAATATTGGGTCAACCAGAAGGGCTTTGCTTTGCCCCTAATGGTGACATGTTTATTAGCAGTGAGGGTGAAGGTGATAGAGGGTATATTATTAAATTCAAAATGAAAAAATCATAGCTGATGCGAAAGTTATTAATCATATTCTTGCTGCTTCCAGCAATAACTTGGGGACAAAAGATCTTTCTTATTGGTGATGCCGGAGAACCCAAGAATCCTGATAAAAATTTAGAGCTGCTCAAGGAAAAAATTAAAGAGGCGTCTAGTGACGACTTCCTAATATTTCTTGGAGACAATCTATATCCCAAAGGATTACCAGGAAAAGAAGATCCTGAGCGCGAAGAATTAGAAAAAAAGCTTACCCCACAATTAGAAGTGATGAAGGCTTTTCCTGGAAAAGCTTATATCATACCAGGAAATCATGATTGGGCACAAGGAAGAAAGTATGGATTCGAAAGAGCACTAGAGATGGAAGTATTCATTCGTGAATATTTTGAAGGACAAGATGTTTTATTACCCACTGGAGGATGTCCGGGGCCCATTGAAATTCCAATGAGCGATAAGTCAACACTTATCATTTTAAATACACAATATTTTCTTCATAGCTGGGACAAACCAGACGAACAAAGTGATTGTAGCAATAAATCCACAATTGAAACTTTAGTTGATTTAAAGGCTATGATAGAAAAGAATGCTGGTAAACATATTCTAATAGCAGCCCATCATCCAATGTTTACCTATGGAGAACATCATGGCAATTTCAGCTTTAAAGAGCAACTTTTACCGCTACCTATCTTAGGGAGTCTTCAGCCATTTTACAGAAGGTTCATTGGGAATATTCAGGATAATACACATCCTAAGTATCGCGCAATCATGAAGCAAATACTTGCAGCAATGAACGAAGCAGAAGACGTAGTTTATGCTGCTGGACACGAGCATTCACTTCAATTTCTTCAAAGAGAAGGGCATCACTTCATCGTTAGTGGATCAGGGTCCAAAGTCACTCATGTTAAACAGGGTAAGGGAAGTCTGTTTGCGAAAAAAGAACAAGGATTTGCTGTATTAGATTTGGATCAATCAGGCAAAGCTTCAGTAGCATACTGGGGAATTGATGGTGGCTTACTATACGAAAAAGATATCTATCAAAAAGAACTAAAAGAAAGCCCTTTAGAACAAACACCTATTGATTTTTCTGATAGTACTATCACGGTCGTCGCAAGCAAGAAATATGAAGGAACCAAAGGCAAGTATACCTGGCTTGGAAAAAACTATCGTGAAGTTTGGAGTACTCCTGTTGAAGTAGACGTAATGGACATCAGTAATGAAAAAGGAGGGTTGAAAGTATTGAAAAAAGGTGGCGGTATGCAAACAAAATCGCTGCGATTAGAGGCCGAGGATGGCAAACAGTATGTATTGAGATCCATTGAAAAATATCCTGAAAATGCAATCCCTCCAGCCTTGCAAAAAACGTTTGCGCAAGATATCGTTGAAGATCAAATATCATCATCTCATCCCTATGGAGCTTTCATTATTCCTCCCCTAGCTGAGGCTGCAAATATTTATCATTCAAATCCAAAGCCAGTATTCATTCCGGATGATCCAAGCTTAGGCCAATTTCAAACAACCTTTGCTGGCACATTAGCACTTTATGAGGAAAGAGCCAATGGAGAAGCGGCTGGAGATGCTCATTTTGGAGGTGCTGATGATGTTGAAGGCACTCTTAAAGTCTTGGAAAAACTTAAAAAAGACAATGACAATAGAGTGGATCAAAAGTTTGTGGTCCGAAATAGACTTTTCGACATGTGGATTGGGGATTGGGATAGACATGATGATCAATGGCGATGGGCTGAATTTGATGAAGATAAGGGCAAAATGTATCGTCCAATTCCTCGAGATCGTGATCAGGCATTTTTCATGAATCAGGGGATTATTCCAAAAATCGCCGCTCGTAAGTGGGCATTGCCAAAGATTGAAGGTTTTGATGAAGAAGTTGATTGGGCTCCAGGCATCAGTCAAAATGCACGTTTCTTTGATCGCACTTTTATGAACGAACCAGACTGGTCTGATTGGATGGAGCAGATCGACTTTCTCCAGAAAAATTTAACTGATCAAGTGATCGAAAATGCCGTTGCAGGGTGGCCTGATCAAATAGAGAAACTCACAGGTGAAAAAGTAATCACAGGCCTGAAAGCTCGCAGAGGAAATATGGAAACTTACGCGAGAGAATTATATCTATTCCTTTCCAAAGAAGTAGAAATTATTGGTTCAGATAAACATGAATACTTTCTTATCGAACACCTTGATACTGGACAAACCAAAGTCGTTGTGAAAAAAAGAAAGAAGGATGGAGAAACGGAGCAAGTATTATATGAGCGTCTCTTCAAACCAGATGAAACTAAGGAAATCAGACTCTACGGCTTGGATGGAGAAGATGTCTTTGAAGTAAAAGGCAACAATCCTAAAATAAAGACCAGAATTATTGGAGGTACGGATAAAGACCGCATCATCAACGGCAATGGCGACGAGAAGCTTTCTAAATTAAAAGTTTACGATAGATTGAAGAGTACCCAAGTGGAAGGTAATTCACGTGGTATTCTCAAACTTAGTGACGACCCGGCAGTCAACAGGTATGATAGAAAGGCCTTTAAATATGACATTTTAATGCCGCTAATAACTGGGGCACTGAATCCTGATGATGGTCTTTTCTTAGGAGCAGGCTTTGTTTACACTAAAAACGGTTGGAGAAAAGAACCTTTCGCTGCTAAGCATACTTTCACAGCAATTGGGGCATTTGCAACGGGGTCCTTCCAATTCAATTATTCTGGAGATTATACGGATGTCTTAGGTAAGTGGGACCTAAACACAAAGCTGCTGTGGCAAGAACCATTTTTTGTGAACAACTTTTTTGGAGTAGGGAATGAAACTGAATTTCTATCAAACCAATTTGTATCACCAGATGATGATGACATAGATTACTACAGAGTAAGAATGGATCGATTTGAAGTTGATGCTGGACTTTCCAGAAATGTTGGAGCAAAGGCTAAATTCTATTTTGGAACAGGCTATAAATCTGTCGAAGTGGAGAACACTGCGAATCGATTTATATCAGATGCTACGGCAGATCCAGCTGTCTTTGACCCTAATCAGTATTACAAATTCGTCACAGGAATTTCTTTTGATTCTCGAGACAACAAAGTTTTACCAAAAGCGGGAATGACAGCAAAAGCCGAAGTTGAACATTTGGAGGCAATAACGGACATTTCTGAAAGCACCACCCGTCTTAGTGCAGAGTGGTCCTTTTTCTTGACGGCAAAACTTCCTTCAAGATTAGTAATAGGTAATAGACTTGGTGTTGCCCACATAACTTCTGATGATTTTGACTTCTTCAATGCCAATATCCTTGGTGGTAGAACCAACCTAAGAGGTTATAGAAGAACACGCTTCTATGGACAAACATCATTCTATCATAACCTGGATCTAAGATTAAAGATTGCATCTTTCAGAAGCTACATATTCCCTGGTCAATTTGGATTGGTAGCCTTTCACGATGTTGGTCGAGTTTGGGTAGATGGTGAAAACTCTGATGAGTGGCATCAAGGAAAAGGATTTGGAATTTGGGTTAGTCCTCTCAACACGGTAGTCCTGAATCTCAATTATGCATTTGGAGAAGATGAAAACCTCCCAACTTTTGCAATGACATTTTTCTTTTAAAAGAAATCCCCCTTGAAAGGGGGATGAATTTACTTCACAACTTGCCCTTTAAAGTGCAAGTAAGTGTACCCATCTGAATCAGAGGTCTTGATTCTTATGTTCTTTTTGAATGCTCCTAAGCTTCCTGATCTAAAATCAGCAGTAATAGAAGCTGTTTCCCCTGATCTAATTTCACCTTTTGGAAATCTTACATTGGTGCATCCGCATGAACCTTTGGCTTCCAAAATCTGAATAGAGGATCCTGACATATTAGTAAACTCGAAGGTTAGATTCTGCAATTCATTCTGAGTAACCTCACCTAAATCAATGTATGTAGTCTTCCATTTTAACGAAGACACACCGGCAACTACAGCTACTGCAATTCCCAGCATTACGATAAAAGTCGCTTTTCTCATTATTTTAATTTTTAGTTTAGTCAAATCTGTGTTTGACGATTTTAGGAACCTGTTAATAAGCTCATAATGATTGTTAACGAGTTGTTAAACATCTAAAAATCAATACTTAACAGTTTAATTTTGATCTATGAAAAGTGCTCACATACGAGCTTTAATTGTTCTGGCAATATTTACGCTACTTGGAATCGTAGGAACTCAGGTTGTATGGCTTAACCGTGCAATTGAGCAACAAGATCAGGTATTTAACCACAACGTTCAGACTGCACTTCGAAATGTGGTTGAATCACTGTGTGAAGCAAATGGCAAAGATTTTCCTACTGTTAATCCAATCGAGCAAGTTGCTGGGAATTACTTCATAGTTCGAACAAACGATCGCATTGACCTTGCCAATCTTGAGTACTTAATATCCGCAGAAATCAAAAAAAGATCCATCTCTCAAGATTTCGAATACGGTGTCTATGATTGTGCCAATGATAAGATGGTGTACGCAGACAATGTTGATTTGAAAGGCGAAAGAAGGGCTGACGTAATTCCTGTCTTAGAAGATGAGGAATATTATTTTGGTGTGTATTTTCCCGACAAATCAAAAACGTTGTTTTCCGGGTTTGATCTATGGAAATTTACTACACTCATCACACTAGTCGTGATCGTGTTTTTTGGCTACGCTCTTTTCGTCATTCTCAGGCAGAAAAGACTTAGTGAAGTTCAAAAAGACTTTATTAATAACGTTAGTCATGAGCTTAAAACGCCGCTTTCAACTTTATCATTGGCATCTTCAACGCTTGGTAGCAGAGGTGCAGAAAAAGATGCGAAGTATGTGAAAATTATACAATCCGAGGTAGCACGACTTCAACAAAATGTGGAAGACATTTTGCACTCATCGTTACTAGACTCGCGGGTTACGTTTACAAAAGAAGCTATTGAAGTAATGGAATTTATTGGAGATCTCGTAGATAACTTCAAAAGTGAATACTCATCCCAAATGATCGAATGGTCGGTAGAAGGAAATTCTGAAAAAATCATTCAATCAAATAAGAAATTACTTGAAAACATTTTTAGAAATCTGGTTGATAATGCAATAAAATATGGAGGAAAAGAAATCAGTTTTAAGGTAGTACAAAGCCCCAAAAAGACTACAATCTCAGTATCAGATAATGGTGTCGGAATTGATGAAAAGTATCACAAAAAAGTTTTTAGTAGATTTTTTAGAATACCTGAAATTCATAATCAACACAATCAAAAAGGCTTCGGCCTAGGCCTTCAAATTGTTCAATCAGCCGTTAAAAAATTACATGGGAAAATAGCTTTAAGTTCAACACCCAACGTAGGAAGCACCTTCACTATAACTTTACCAAATGGCTAAAATCTTACTAGCAGAAGATGACGAAAATCTAGGATTTATGGTTCAAGATAATCTTGAGTCCTTAGGTCACTCAGTCAAATGGTGTCAAGACGGCACGCAAGCATTAGAAGCCTTTGGTAGCTCCGATTTTGAGATTTGCTTGCTAGATGTAATGATGCCTAAAATGGATGGTTTTGAGCTGGCAACCAATATCAGAAGGAAGAATGAACTCGTGCCGATAATTTTTCTAACAGCCAAATCTCAAGAAGAAGACAGGCTATTAGGATTTGAAATCGGAGGGGATGATTATGTAACTAAACCTTTTTCAATCAAAGAACTTACCTACAGAATCGAGGTCTTCCTAAGAAGAGTCAATAACAATTCTGACATTACTTCCACCCAGTTGATTCAATTCGGGAGTTCAACATTTGATACCAAGAATCTGATTTATTCTTATCAGAAGTACAATCAATCACTTACTCAAATGGAAGCAAACCTGCTTGCGTTACTTATTGCCAATAAAAATGAGTTGATAAAACGCGAAACCATTCTTGAAAAAATCTGGGGAGAGAATGACTACTTCAAAGGCAGGAGTCTTGATGTTTTTGTAACACGTCTTAGAAAGTATTTAAAAGATGATTCCTGTCTCGAGATTAGAAACCATCACGGCGTAGGCTTTACACTTCTCATTGAAGAATAAATTAAACTGCCGATCACCCTGTAACCGGCAGCTATTTGTTTAGCCTATTTAATCACTACCTTCTTTGTCACTCTATTCTTACCTTGAGCTATTTCAAGCAAATAAATTCCTTCTTTCTGTCCAGAAAGGTCAATAGTCTCAGAATAAGTACCCCCAAAGCGTTCAAAATATCTACTGAAGACTTCTTTACCTTCCAAGTTTGACACCTTGATGCTCAACTCACCTTCTTCAGGTAGCTGAAACCTTACTTTGAAGCGTCCATTTGGAGATGGGTTAGGATAGAAAACCAGATCTTCAAGCTCAAGTTCTTCATTTTTATCTACCCTTCCCTTTTTACCAAATTCATCACCCACATCCGTTATCTTAATTCGCTTCATAGTAATGACTTGAAAACGCTTACTACTATTCGCCTCATCCAACTTATCAAATAACATATCCATTTCTATCCCTAGCTCCTTCATCTTTTCTTTATACTCTTCTAAATCCATCCCATCTAGGTGGATATCAAAAAAACTGTTTGAAGAATCACTGTCAAAGTTTTTAAAAAAGAAAATGTTACTATCATCTTCATCATCGTCTCCATGGAAAAAATTAAATCCAGACCCACTTCGATTTTTTAATTGGTCTAAGTGAAGAAAGACATCCGATCCGCTATCACTATCAAACCAAAAGTTAAAGCCATCTTCATCTCCAGCAAATTCCTGATACTGCGGGTCAGCTTTCATTTCTTCCGTACTGTTGTACTCCCCATTAAAAGTCTTCTTTTCGCCATTAATCTCTTTGGTTATTTCTACCACGATCTTATTGTCATCATCTTGAGCTATCGCGGAACAGGTCATTGATAGCAAGAATGCTAAAGCTAGAATTGTTGATTTTGATTTCATATCCTTTGAATTTTAATAGTCCTAAATGCTAATCGAAAGTACGAATAGGCTTTGTATCTCTCTGTTAATCAGTCGTTAATCCTTGTTAAAAATGGTTAAACACGAACTGTAGACACATCTTAGTCGTATTTTTGAACCATGAAGCGGAAGACTTTAAGATGGATTATAGGACTCATGGGATTTGCCATGATGGGACTTATTGCATTTCAACTCTATTGGATAGACTCGCTTGTTGCTGCAAATGAAGAACGTTTCAAAAAAGACGTCCTGGACGCATTAAATACAGTAGCAAATAAGCTTGAGAAACAAGAAACTTTTGCTGCGCTTCAAAAATTTCAATACCTGAATTCACGGGTAAACCAAGAAGATCAAAATAATCATTTTAGAAAGCCTCCGCCCCCCGGAGCAAACAGAAATGAAAACATCAAAATAGTCGAAAATGGCAATCAACAGATGTTTTATTTTGCTGATACTGTAAATCAAGGAGGGTTTGAATTTGTTGTGAATTTTTCAAGCGTAGCAGATCAATTCTTTTTCGAAGAAACTCCTCCACCTCCTGGATCTACGGTGGAGCAATTGATCCAGGAAAGAGATGTAAGAATTCAGCAATTGGAAAACAAGCTTGCTAAAGTCTCTAAGAGATATGAGATTACTTTTAATGTGATGAACGACCTGATGGGCCCAAATAGACCATTGGCATCTCGCTTTCATCGACAACAACTCGATTCTCTTCTACAAAACGAGCTCCTAAGAAAAGGAATTGATATCGAATATGAATATGGTGTAATGCAACCACTTCAGCAGCGATTCCTAATTTTAACAGATTTAGAAAAACAAAAAGAGATAGAAAGAAGTGAATTAAAGGCTTCTCTCTTTCCAAATGACATCTACAGAAATGACAGTCTAATTATCGTAGACTTTCCAGGTAAACAAGGCTATTTACTAAGCAAAGTCTGGTCTGCAATGGTTAGTTCGGGATTCCTAGTATTGGTAATACTTTTTTGTTTCGGGTACAGCATTAGAACAATTGTGAGACAAAAGAAATTATCCGAAATGAAAAACGACTTTATCAATAATATGACGCATGAATTGAAGACTCCAATTGCAACCGTATCATTGGCAGTAGAGGCATTGAATGATAAGGATATTGAGCAAAGCAAACTTCGAACAAAGTATATCAAGGTAATTGGTGAAGAAAATAAAAGACTGGGCGATCAAGTAGAAAAAGTTCTCCAGATTGCTGCAATAGATAGAAATGATTATAACCTGAAGCATGAAATGTTGCGAATGAGTGACATGGTAAAAAGTGCAGCAGAACATATTTCTATTCAAGTGGAGCAGAGGGGAGGAAGATTGAACATGATTGAAAAGGCTGAAAATGATCTTGTCAATGGAGATGAAATGCATCTGACAAATATTGTTCTTAACCTGCTTGACAATGCAAATAAATATTCCCCAGAAACTCCAAACATAACATTGAGAACTGCCTCGGATGAGGAAGACTTTATCATTTCAATTCATGATAAAGGCATTGGCATGTCAAGAGAGCAGCAAAAGCATATTTTCGAAAAATTTTATCGAGTATCTACAGGCAATGTACATGATGTGAAAGGCTTTGGACTGGGTCTTGCATACGTGCACAGAATAGTTGAAGCGCACGGCGGAAGTATACATGTGGACAGTGAGCCCGGTAAAGGAAGTAAATTTTCAATTACAATACCATTAGCGAATGAAGCCTAAATTATTAATAGTAGAAGATGACCCAAATCTTGGCGAAATACTTAGCGAGTATCTTGGATTAAAAGGTTTCGATACCACTTTAAAGCGAGATGGAGAAGAAGGTGGGATAGCATTCAAAAAAGATGTTTTCGACTTATGTATCCTAGATCTAATGATGCCAAAGAAGGATGGCTTCACTCTTGCAAAAGAAATCCGTTCGACTGATGAAGACACTCCCATCATTTTTTTGACAGCAAAGTCAATGAAGCAAGATATTATCAAAGGCTTTACAATCGGTGCTGACGATTATATGACGAAGCCTTTCAGTATGGAAGAGCTGCTATTGAGAATTCAGGCAATTTTAAAACGATCCTCCAAAGAGGAAGAAGATGAATTCCCAAATCCATTTCAAATTGCTGGACTTACCTACTTCTATAGAGAAAATAGACTTGTTCTGCCAGATAAAGAGATTAACCTAACCACAAAAGAAAATGAATTGCTCAAGATCTTCTTTGAAAATGTAAATAGGACAGTCGAAAGAAGTGTAGCACTAAAAAAGATATGGAAAGACGATAGTTATTTCAATGCAAGAAGCATGGATGTATATATCGCAAAAATCAGGAAGTACCTTCAAAGTGAACCCAGTCTTAAGATTTTAACAATTCACGGTGAAGGATTCAAATTAGTAGAAGTTAATTAACAAAAATCTGGAAGGGATTGTGTATATTTAGAATGGAGCGATTCCACTAAAGAACCTTTCTAAATTTTATTATGCTTCTAGTTCCATCAATATCAGTTATTGAAGGCAAAACCATTCGCCTTACTCAAGGAGACTTCTCCAAAGAAAAAGTCTATGATGAAACCCCTATTGATGTTGCTAAGCAATTTGAAGATCATGGGATCTCAAGAGTGCACCTAATCGACCTTGATGGTGCAAGAAAAGGCACATCTGTCAACTATGATATTTTGCACATGATCGCGGCTTATACCGATCTTAAAATAAATTTTACTGGAGGAATACATACGGATGGTGATGTGCTAAAAGCTTTTGAATACGGAGCAGAAAGTATAACTGCAGCATCAGTAGCAGTATCTAACAAAGAACAATTCGCCAACTGGTTGATGTCCTATGGAAGAGAAAAGGTAGCTCTGGCAGCAGATAGTCTAGAAGGAAAAATTAGAATTAGAGGTTGGCAAAAAGCCACCTCCAAAGACCTATTTGATCATATTTCTTTTTTCTATGATAGGGGGCTCAAGTATTTGAAAACCACTGATATCTCAAAAGATGGTGCTATGGAGGGACCTTCTTTCGAACTTTACAAAAAGCTATTAAAGGAATTTCCAGACCTATCCATATTCGCTAGTGGAGGAGTTCGAGGTATGGATGATATAAAAAAGCTTAGAGACCTTGGCCTTTACGGTGTAATCTTTGGAAAAGCTTTCTACGAGGGAACAATATCATTAGAAGATATTGACAATTATCAATCTATCGAAGCTTAAGGAGCTTCTTCTCCGTCGTACTTGAATTTATAAAGAAAGTAAAAGATGAAATTGTACTTACTTACAGACTCTTCTTTTGCAGAATCGATCTTTTCAATAGACTGATAAACGGGAGTTTTGGAATCTTCAACTTCCTCTTCAGGCTCTTCTTGAAGTTCTTGATCAATGGCTTCCGTGGCAGAACCAGAATCAGGTCTCATCATACCTTGATCAGACTTTCGTCTACCTTCTTGCTCCTGCTCTTGACCGTCAGATTTTTTCTCTTTTTCTGTTGTGTTAGAATAACCAACATTGACGGTAAAAACCAATGCGAAAATGAATAATATGTACCTGAAATCTTTCAAGAATTTCATCTTAATCCCCAAAGTAACGAAATAAAGTACGGAAGGTTTAATTTTTTTACAAAACTTAACCTTCAGATAATACTATTCTAAGAATAAATATTACTTTAAAACAAAATTGCCTGCTTATTAGGCAGGCAATTCAAAATTCATTCTATGAAACTGAACTATAATGTTCTTTTCACTTCTCTTACTTCAAAGCCTTCTATAATATCTCCAACCTTGATGTCATTAAAGTTCTTAATGCTCAATCCGCATTCGTATCCGTTCTTAACTTCTGAAACGTCTTCTTTAAATCGCTTCAATTGGTTGATTTCTCCAGTGTATACCACAATACCATCACGCACCAAACGAACCTGATTAGATCTTTTGACATTTCCGTCTGTCACATAACATCCTGCAACTGTCCCTACTTTAGAAATTTTGAATACATCACGAACCTCAATATTACCAGTTATAACTTCTTCACTGGTTGGTTCGAGCATACCTTCCATTGCATCTTTAACATCATTGATGGCATCGTAAATGATAGAATACAGTCTAATTTCAATTTCCTCTGTTTCAGCAAGCTTCCTAGCACCTCCTGAAGGACGAACTTGGAAACCAACAATTACTGCATCAGATGCTGATGCTAACAACACGTCTGATTCCGAGATTTGACCAACAGCTTTATGTAATATGTTAACCTGAACTTCTTCGGTAGAGAGTTTCAGTAAGGAGTCAGCTAGTGCTTCAATTGAACCATCAACATCACCTTTAACAATAACATTCAGCTCCTTAAAGCTTCCTATCGCAAGTCTTCTACCAATCTCATCTAGAGTAATATGCTTTTTAGTTCGTATAGATTGCTCTCGAAGTATCTGCTCTCTTTTGTTCGCAACTTCCCGAGCTTCTCTATCACTCTCCATTACGTTGAACTTATCGCCCGCCTGAGGAGCACCATCTAAACCTAACATCAAAACAGGTGTTGAAGGCCCTGCCTTGGCAACTTTATGGCCTCTGTGATCAAACATTGCCTTCACCTTACCAAAATATGGTCCGGCAAGTAATACATCTCCTACTTGTAAGGTTCCCGCTTGAACCATAATAGTAGAAACATATCCTCGCCCTTTGTCAAGAGAGGCCTCGACTACAGATCCTGTTGCTGCTTTGTTAGGGTTTGCTTTTAACTCCAGTAGTTCAGCCTCTAAGAGTACTTTATCTAAAAGCTCATCTATCCCTTCTCCTGTTTTTGCGGAAACATGCTGACACTGATACTTACCACCCCAATCTTCGACAAGAATATTGATATTGGAAAGATCTTCTTTAATCTTATCTGGATTAGCATTTGGCTTATCCACTTTATTGATTGCAATCACAATTGGCACTCCTGCAACTTGAGCGTGATTTATTGCTTCTTTAGTCTGAGGCATCACAGAATCATCAGCAGCTACAACAATAATAGCAACATCCGTAATCTTAGCTCCTCTTGCACGCATTGCTGTAAAAGCTTCGTGACCTGGAGTATCTAGAAAAGCAACACGCTTGCCACTTTCAGTCATCACGTCATAAGCACCAATGTGCTGCGTAATTCCACCCGCTTCACCTTCCGTTACTTTAGAATCTCTGATATAGTCAAGTAATGATGTTTTACCATGGTCTACGTGACCCATTATTGTAACGATAGGAGCTCTATCTTCTAATTTAGTTTCATCATCCTCCTCCTCAATAATATCCGTCTCCTCTTTAGCTTCTGTAAAGTCTACCTCAAAACCAAACTCATCAGCTATCACTGTTATTGTTTCAGCATCTAGTCTTTGATTGATCGAAACGAACATCCCTAATGACATACATGCAGAAATAACATCATTGGCTGTAACATCCATCAATGAGGCAAGGTCATTTGCTGAGATGTATTCCGTTACATTTAGTGTTTTAGAATCTTCTTCAGCCTGTAGCTGTCTTTCTTCTTCAGCCTCAGCTTTTGCAGATCTTTTATCTTTTCTATACTTAGATCTCTGCGATCCTCCCTTGCCACTTCCTCCGCTAAGTTTAGCAAGTGTGGCTTTGATTTTATCCTGAATTTCCTTGTCAGATAATTCTTCTGTCTTTCTTCCAGACGAACTTCTTCCTCTATCATTACGATTCCCAGAATTTCCACCACCACTACCTCTTTGTGGCGGTACGCCACCACCTGACTGAATCCGTTTTCTAGGACGTTTCTTCCTGTCCTGATTAGAATCTGACGAAGCAACTGGTTTCGGTTTATCTTTTGGAAGCTCTATCTTATCCAAAACCTTTAATCCTCTCAGGGAATCTGCTTTGGCCTTAATAACCTCTTTTTCAGGAGTTTTCTCTTCTTTTTCGGGACTCTTCTCTTCTTCTTTTTCTTCAGGTTTCTCTTCTTCCACCTTTGGTGGCTCCTCTACTACTTTTTCTTCTTCAACAGGAGGCTCTGAAGCTACTGGGGCTTCCTCTTTTTCTTCAACCTTAGGCTCTTCAACTTTAGGCTCTTCTTCCTTAGGTTCCTCTTCCTTTTTCTTTTTGTCAAGGTCAATTTTTCCAACGACTTTGGGGCCATCCAACTTTGTTCTAGCAGAGATTTTCTCTGGTTCAGCTTCCGCACCAACATTGTCCTTGATGAGAATTCGCTCATCCTCTTTTTTCTCTTCCGCAGATACCTTTTCTGCATTTATGACCAGGTTATCGGTTTTTCCACCGATGGTCAATTCAGATGCCTCTTCTTTGTCATGCGCCGAATCAGCAAATTCGCGAGCAAGCATATCATACTGATCCTGAGGAATTTTCGAATTTGGATTGGAATCTACTTCGTGACCCTTTTCCTTTAGAAAATCCAGGATAGTATTCTTACCTACGTTTAGCTTTCTTGCTACTTGACTTAATCTGTATTCTGCCATATAAACGTTTCAAAATTAGTCTTATTCAAATTCCTGGCTTAGAATTCGAATTAACTCTTGTACTGTTTCTTCTTCTAAATCTGTTCTTCTAACTAGATCATCTATACCCAACTTGAGCACACTCTTAGCTGTGTCCAAACCAACACGCTTAAGCTCATCGATCACCCAATCTTCAAGCTCATCAGTAAACTCTTCAAGATCTACATCTTCATCTGATGTTTCATCAAGTTCTCTAAAGACATCTATTTCCATCCCTACAAGCTTACTTGCTAATTTGATGTTCTGTCCACCTTTACCAATAGCCAAAGATACCTGATCAGGCTTTAGATAAACAGAGACTCTATCCTTCTCTTCACTTATTTTCATACTCGTAATCTTAGCCGGGCTTAAGGCTCTAGCTAAATAGAGTTCCAAATTATCCGTAAAGTTTATTACATCAATATTCTCATTTTGCAGCTCTCGAACGATAGAGTGAATCCTTGAACCTTTCATTCCTACGCATGCACCAACCGGATCGATTCTATCATCATATGATTCAACGGCCACTTTGGCTCTCTCTCCTGGCTCTCTGACGACATTTTGATAGTAATAAGTCCATCATAAACTTCAGGAACTTCTGCTTCAAATAGCCTTTCAAGAAAAACTGGAGAAGTTCTAGAAAGAATGATTTTTGGATTACCATTAACCATCTCAGCCCTATGTACGATTGCTCTTACTGCATCCCCCTTTCTATATCTATCTTTTGGTATTTGCTCACCTTTAGGAACAGTGAGTTCATTACCTTCTCCATCAGTTAGCAAAACCTCTCTTCCCAATACCTGGTAAACCTCACCTTGGATTATTTCACCGACAAGATCTTTATACTTCTGGAAAAGAATGTCTTTTTCTAGATCTTTAATTTTCTGGATTAGCGTCTGTCTAGCAGTCATTACTGCTCGCCTTCCAAAATCTTCGAGTTTAATCTCCTCGGCAACTTCTTCTCCAATCTCGAAATCTGGCTCAATTTTTATCGCATCAGAAAAACTGATTTTATCATGATCCCAAATATCTTCGGAATTGTCATCAACAATTTCTCTAAACCTCCATATCTCTAGGTCTCCATTGTCTGCGTTAATTACGATATCGAAGTTATCATCGGTCTCGTATTTCTTACGAATCATAGTTCTGAATACATCTTCCAGAATTCTGATCATAGTTGGGCGGTCAATGTTCTTGCCTCTGGCAAAGTCCGCAAACGAATCAATTAATACTGACGCTTCCATCTTACTTGAATGATACTTTTACTTTTGATTGTTTTATTTCTTCAAAATTCAGCGATTTATCCTCTGCTTTTTGCTTGAGAACAATCGCATCCTCCTTAACTTCAGTTAACTCCCCTTCAACCATAACTCCATCTTTCAATTCTACCTCTAAATTCCTACCAACATTTTTCACGTATTGTCGAAACAGCGTAATTGGAAAGTCAAGGCCTGGCGAAGATACCTCTAATGTATATTTACCAAGCATGAAGTCCTCTTCTTCTATTTCTGCACCAACCTCACGACTTATCTTACCACATTGATCTATCGATATTCCATTATCTCCATCAATGAAAATAAGAACCTTTTGATTTCCTGTATTCCCCTTGACTTTGACATCAATAAGAAATAGATCATCAAAATTGGTAACGGCCCTTTCGGCTAAGTCTTTGATTTTCCTCTCTTCTTCCACAATTCCATGAATAAAAAGAGGGGACTGTCGTCCCCTCTTTCGGTATTCTAATTTGTAATTAATTGCAAAAGTAAAAAACATAAATGTCAAATCCTCTTTTTTGACCAGAAAAACTATATTTTTCTCATCTCACAAAATTTAGAAAAAGAAATTAAGCCATTCATCTAAAGTTGATGTCATAACTGGCTGATTTTTTGGAAATTACTCCCACATATTCTAATTTTTACAATTAGTTTTAGGAGGAGTTTCACCGCCCAATTTTGTTAACCATAAAAAACCAAAAAGACCGTCTTTTAGGTCAGCCTTAGCTATTCGAATTTATCCCCATCATGAAATACTTTAAGAGCGCAGCAATTGCTGCATTTGTCCTATCATGTGCTTATGTACAAGCTCAAGATAATTCAGTCGGAATCAATACCAACAGCCCCAATTCAAACGCTGTGTTGGAACTTGTGTCGCCCAATTCGGATCAAGGATTTCTTGTTCCTAGAATTACAACAGCACAAAGAGTTTCGATGGAACCATCATTAACCAATCAGGATGATGGACTAATGGTTTTTGATACAGATTTAAATCTGTTCTACTACTGGAACAACAATAATTGGAGCGCTGGACTTGGCGTCCTGAATATATTAGCTGCAGGTGGGGATCTGACAGGTAATTATCCTAATCCAACAATTAAACTTGGAGCAGTTGTAGAGAATAGAATTGGGGACTTAGCAGTTTCTACAGCTAAACTTCAAAATAGCAGTGTTACGACCGGAAAAATCAACAACGGAGCGGTAACTACTGACAAGATTGCCAATGAAGCCGTCACTGGAGAAAAATTGGAAGATGTAGGAATTACTCCAGGCACTTATGGCAATGAGTTTACTGTTCTTCAATTAACCGCAGATTCCAAAGGTCGAATTGTTGGAATAGTTGAAACTCCCATTCTAATTACTTCCGCGAATATTACTGACCTATCTATTCTCAATCAAGATATCGCGGATGGCACAATAACTATTTCAAAAATAGATTCTGAAGGAAACACAAATAAAGTATTAACAATAAATGGCAGTGGCCAAGTTGTATGGTCTGACAGATCTGAATTTACTTCTTCAGCCCTAGCTACGGACAACATTTACATTGGGAATGGAGCAGGAGTTGCTGAAGGCCTACCCGTAACCGGCGATGTGACAATTTCAAATAATGGCTCAGCTGCAGATGTTCAACTTAGATCAGGCGTTGTGACTTCCACTGAGATTCAAAATGGTGGAGTCGAAAGTGTTGACATTGCTAACGACGCAGTAACATCTGCAAAAATCAACAATGGCGATGTACAAACTATTGATTTAGCGAATGATGCTGTTACAAATGCTAAGCTAGCGGACAATTCGGTCAACACTGAAAACATTACTGACGGTCAAGTTCAAAACAATGACCTTGATAAAACGAACATTCCATTAAGTGGATTTGGAGATGCTGTAGCAGATGTTAGTTTGGGTAACAACAAGCTGATTAATGTTACTGACCCTTCATTAGCTCAAGATGCTGCTACAAAAAATTATGTAGACACTGAAATCGCAAGTGAAGCATCTGCACTACAGGCTGAATTAGATGCTACACAAGTAGGAGCTGGACTTGCTACAGACGGATCATACAATGCCAACACTGGAACCAACTACATCGACGCGGCCGGATCGCTCGATGCGGCTGATGACTTACTCGATGCGGCAATCGCTGGAGTACAAGCAGATGTAGATGGCAACGAAACAGACTCTGATAACGCTGATGCTGCATTACAAACTGAACTGGACGATACACAGACTGGAGCTGGGCTTGCTACAGACGGATCTTACAACGCTAACACAGGTACCAACTACATTGATGCAGCAGGTAGTTTAGATGCTGCTGATGACTTACTTGACGCAGCAGTTGCAGGAGTAGCAGCTGTGGGAGCTGGTTTACAAACTGAACTTGATGACACTCAAACTGGTGCTGGGCTTGCTACTGATGGATCGTATAACGCTAACACAGGTACCAACTACATCGATGCTGCTGGATCGCTTGATGCGGCCGATGACTTACTCGATGCGGCTATCGCTGGAGTACAAGCGGATGTAGATGGTAACGAGACAGACTCTGATAACGCTGATGCAGCATTACAAACAGAACTTGACGACACACAAACTGGTACTGGGCTTGCTACTGATGGATCATACAACGCTAACACAGGTACCAACTACATTGATGCAGCAGGTAGTTTAGATGCTGCTGATGACTTACTTGACGCAGCAGTTGCTGGAGTACAAGCGGATGTAGATGGTAACGAGACAGACTCTGATAACGCTGATGCAGCATTACAAACAGAACTTGACGACACGCAAACTGGTGCTGGGCTTGCTACTGATGGATCATACAACGCAAACACAGGTACCAACTACATCGATGCAGCAGGTAGTTTAGATGCTGCTGATGACTTACTTGACGCAGCAGTTGCAGGAGTAGCAGCTGTGGGAGCTGGTTTACAAACTGAACTTGATGACACACAGACTGGTGCTGGGCTTGCTACTGATGGATCATACAACGCAAACACAGGTACCAACTACATCGATGCAGCAGGTAGTTTAGATGCTGCTGATGACTTACTTGACGCAGCAGTTGCTGGAGTACAAGCGGATGTAGATGGTAACGAGACAGACTCTGATAACGCTGATGCTGCATTACAAACAGAACTGGATGACACACAGACTGGAGCTGGACTTGCTACTGACGGATCATACAACGCCAACACAGGTACCAACTACATCGACGCGGCAGGATCGCTTGATGCGGCCGATGACCTACTCGATGCAGCTATCGCTGGAGTGCAAGCAGATGTAGATGGTAATGAGACAGACTCTGATGCAGCCGATGCAGCTCTACAAACTGAACTTGACGACACACAAACTGGTGCAGGGCTTGCTGCAGACGGATCATACAATGCAAACACGGGTACCAACTACATCGACGCTGCAGGATCACTTGATGCAGCCGATGACTTACTTGACGCAGCAGTTGCAGGTGTAGCAGCTGTGGGAGCTGGTTTACAAACTGAACTGGATGATACTCAGACTGGAGCTGGACTTGCTGCTGATGGATCGTACAACGCTAACACTGGTACCAACTACATTGATGCAGCGGGTAGTCTGGATGCTGCTGATGACTTGCTCGATGCGGCAATCGCAGGAGTACAAGCAGATGTAGATGGCAACGAAACAGACTCTGATAACGCTGATGCAGCTCTACAAACTGAACTGGACGACACACAGACTGGAGCTGGGCTTGCTACAGACGGATCGTACAACGCAAACACAGGAACTAACTACATCGATGCGGCAGGTAGTCTGGATGCTGCTGATGACCTACTCGATGCGGCAATCGCTGGAGTACAAGCAGATGTAGATGGTAATGAGACAGACTCCGATAACGCTGATGCTGCATTACAAACTGAACTGGACGACACACAGACTGGAGCTGGGCTTGCTACAGACGGATCTTACAACGCTAACACAGGTACCAACTACATCGATGCTGCAGGATCACTTGATGCAGCCGATGACTTACTCGATGCAGCAGTTGCAGGAGTAGCAGCAGTGGGAGCTGGTTTACAAACTGAACTTGATGATACTCAGACTGGAGCTGGACTTGCTGCTGATGGATCGTACAACGCTAATACTGGTACCAACTACATTGATGCAGCGGGATCACTTGATGCGGCAGATGACTTACTCGATGCGGCAATCGCTGGAGTGCAAGCAGATGTAGATGGTAATGAGACAGACTCTGATAACGCTGATGCAGCTCTACAAACTGAACTGGATGACACACAAACTGGAGCTGGACTTGCTACAGACGGATCATACAATGCCAACACTGGTACCAACTACATCGATGCAGCAGGATCACTCGATGCAGCCGATGACCTACTTGACGCAGCAGTTGCTGGAGTACAAGCGGATGTAGATGGTAACGAGACAGACTCTGATAACGCTGATGCAGCTCTTCAAACTGAACTTGACGATACGCAAACTGGTGCTGGGCTTGCTACTGATGGATCATACAACGCCAACACAGGTACCAACTACATCGATGCAGCAGGATCACTCGATGCAGCTGATGACCTACTTGACGCAGCAGTTGCAGGAGTAGCAGCTGTGGGAGCTGGTTTACAAACTGAACTTGATGACACACAGACTGGTGCAGGGCTTGCTACTGATGGATCGTATAACGCTAACACAGGTACCAACTACATTGATGCAGCAGGTAGTTTAGATGCTGCTGATGACTTACTTGACGCAGCAGTTGCTGGAGTACAAGCGGATGTAGATGGTAACGAGACAGACTCTGATAACGCTGATGCAGCATTACAAACAGAACTTGACGACACACAAACTGGTGCTGGACTTGCAACAGACGGATCGTACAATGCAAACACAGGTACCAACTACATTGATGCAGCAGGTAGTTTAGATGCTGCTGATGACTTACTTGACGCAGCAGTTGCTGGAGTACAAGCGGATGTAGATGGTAACGAGACAGACTCTGATAACGCTGATGCAGCTCTTCAAACTGAACTTGACGATACGCAAACTGGTGCTGGACTTGCTACTGACGGATCATACAACGCTAACACAGGTACCAACTACATCGATGCAGCAGGATCGCTCGATGCGGCCGATGACCTACTTGACGCAGCAGTTGCTGGAGTAGCAGCAGTGGGAGCTGGTTTACAAACTGAACTTGATGACACACAGACTGGTGCAGGGCTTGCTACTGATGGATCATACAACGCAAACACAGGTACCAACTACATTGATGCAGCTGGATCGCTTGATGCTGCCGATGACTTACTCGATGCGGCTATCGCTGGAGTACAAGCGGATGTAGATGGTAACGAGACAGACTCTGATAACGCTGATGCAGCATTACAAACAGAACTTGACGACACACAAACTGGTGCTGGACTTGCAACAGACGGATCGTACAATGCAAACACAGGTACCAACTACATTGATGCAGCAGGTAGTTTAGATGCTGCTGATGACTTACTTGACGCAGCAGTTGCTGGAGTACAAGCGGATGTAGATGGTAACGAGACAGACTCTGATAACGCTGATGCAGCTCTTCAAACTGAACTTGACGATACGCAAACTGGTGCTGGGCTTGCTACTGATGGATCATACAACGCCAACACAGGTACCAACTACATCGATGCAGCAGGTAGTTTAGATGCTGCTGATGACTTACTTGACGCAGCAGTTGCAGGAGTAGCAGCTGTGGGAGCTGGTTTACAAACTGAACTTGATGACACTCAAACTGGTGCTGGGCTTGCTACTGATGGATCGTATAACGCTAACACAGGTACCAACTACATCGATGCTGCTGGATCGCTTGATGCGGCCGATGACTTACTCGATGCGGCTATCGCTGGAGTACAAGCGGATGTAGATGGTAACGAGACAGACTCTGATAACGCTGATGCAGCTCTACAAACAGAACTTGACGACACACAAACTGGTGCTGGACTTGCAACAGACGGATCGTACAATGCAAACACAGGTACCAACTACATTGATGCAGCAGGTAGTTTAGATGCTGCTGATGACTTACTTGACGCAGCAGTTGCTGGAGTACAAGCGGATGTAGATGGTAACGAGACAGACTCTGATAACGCTGATGCAGCATTACAAACAGAACTTGACGACACACAAACTGGTGCTGGGCTTGCTACTGATGGATCATACAACGCAAACACAGGTACCAACTACATCGATGCAGCAGGATCACTCGATGCAGCTGATGACTTACTTGACGCAGCAGTTGCTGGAGTAGCAGCTGTGGGAGCTGGTTTACAAACTGAACTTGATGACACACAGACTGGTGCAGGGCTTGCTACTGATGGATCATACAACGCTAACACAGGTACCAACTACATCGATGCTGCTGGATCGCTTGATGCTGCCGATGACTTACTTGACGCAGCAGTTGCTGGAGTACAAGCGGATGTAGATGGTAACGAGACAGACTCTGATAACGCTGATGCAGCTCTTCAAACTGAACTGGATGACACACAAACTGGTGCTGGGCTTGCTACTGATGGATCATACAACACAAACACAGGTACCAACTACATTGATGCAGCAGGTAGTTTAGATGCTGCTGATGACTTACTTGACGCAGCAGTTGCTGGAGTACAAGCGGATGTAGATGGCAACGAGACAGACTCTGATAACGCTGATGCAGCTCTTCAAACTGAACTTGACGATACGCAAACTGGTGCTGGGCTTGCTACTGATGGATCATACAACGCCAACACAGGTACCAACTACATCGATGCGGCTACTTCATTAGACAATGCCGATGACCTACTCGATGCAGCAATCAACACCGTTGCTACCAGCAACGCAGGGGTGCAGACAGAACTCGATGACACACAAACTGGTGCTGGGCTTGCTACTGACGGATCATACAACGCTAACACAGGTACCAACTACATCGACGCTGCGGGATCACTCGATGCGGCTGATGACTTACTTGATGCGGCAATCGCTGGGGTGCAAGCAGATGTAGATGGCAACGAGACAGACTCTGATGCTGCTGATGCGGCCATCCAATCAGAGCTAGATGCTTCGCAGACCGGGGCTGGACTTGCTGCTAATGGTGGATACACTACCAACACAGGTACTAACTACATCGATGCGGCTACTTCACTAGACAATGCCGATGATCTACTCGATGCGGCAATCAACACCGTTGCTACCAGCAACGCAGGGGTGCAGACAGAACTCGATGACACACAAACTGGTGCTGGGCTTGCTACTGACGGATCATACAACGCTAACACAGGCACCAACTACATCGACGCAGCCGGATCACTCGATGCGGCCGATGACTTACTCGATGCGGCTATCGCTGGAGTACAAGCAGATGTAGATGGCAACGAAACAGATTCTGATAACGCTGATGCGGCCATCCAATCGGAGCTAGATGCTTCGCAGACCGGGGCTGGACTTGCTGCTAATGGTGGATACACTACCAACACAGGTACTAACTACATCGATGCGGCTACTTCACTAGACAATGCCGATGACCTACTCGATGCGGCAATCAACACCGTTGCTACCAGCAACGCAGGGGTGCAGACAGAACTCGATGACACACAAACTGGTGCTGGGCTTGCTACTGATGGATCATACAACGCCAACACAGGTACCAACTACATCGATGCGGCTACTTCACTAGACAATGCCGATGACCTACTCGATGCAGCAATCAACACCGTTGCTACCAGCAACGCAGGGGTGCAGACAGAACTCGATGACACACAAACTGGTGCTGGGCTTGCTACTGACGGATCATACAACGCTAACACAGGTACCAACTACATCGACGCTGCGGGATCACTCGATGCGGCTGATGACTTACTTGATGCGGCAATCGCTGGGGTGCAAGCAGATGTAGATGGCAACGAGACAGACTCTGATGCTGCTGATGCGGCCATCCAATCAGAGCTAGATGCTTCGCAGACCGGGGCTGGACTTGCTGCTAATGGTGGATACACTACCAACACAGGTACTAACTACATCGATGCGGCTACTTCACTAGACAATGCCGATGATCTACTCGATGCGGCAATCAACACCGTTGCTACCAGCAACGCAGGGGTGCAGACAGAACTCGATGACACACAAACTGGTGCTGGGCTTGCTACTGACGGATCATACAACGCTAACACAGGCACCAACTACATCGACGCAGCCGGATCACTCGATGCGGCCGATGACTTACTCGATGCGGCTATCGCTGGAGTACAAGCAGATGTAGATGGCAACGAAACAGATTCTGATAACGCTGATGCGGCCATCCAATCGGAGCTAGATGCTTCGCAGACCGGGGCTGGACTTGCTGCTAATGGTGGATACACTACCAACACAGGTACTAACTACATCGATGCGGCTACTTCACTAGACAATGCCGATGACCTACTCGATGCGGCAATCAACACCGTTGCTACCAGCAACGCAGGGGTGCAGACAGAACTCGATGACACACAAACTGGTGCTGGGCTTGCTACTGACGGATCATACAACGCTAACACAGGCACCAACTACATCGACGCGGCAGGATCACTCGATGCGGCTGATGACTTACTCGATGCGGCTATCGCTGGAGTACAAGCAGATGTAGATGGTAATGAAACAGACTCTGATGCGGCTGATGCAGCTATCCAATCGGAACTCGATGCTTCGCAGAGCGGTGCAGGACTTGCTGCCAATGGTGGATACACTACCAACACAGGTACTAACTACATCGACGCGGCTACTTCACTTGACAATGCCGATGACCTACTCGATGCAGCAATCAACACCGTTGCTACCAGCAACGCAGGGGTGCAGACAGAACTCGATGACACACAAACTGGTGCTGGGCTTGCTACTGACGGATCATACAACGCTAACACAGGCACCAACTACATCGACGCTGCGGGATCACTCGATGCGGCCGATGACTTACTCGATGCGGCTATCGCTGGAGTACAAGCAGATGTAGATGGCAACGAAACAGATTCTGATAACGCTGATGCGGCCATCCAATCGGAGCTAGATGCTTCGCAGACCGGTGCAGGACTTGCTGCCAATGGTGGATACACTACCAACACAGGTACTAACTACATCGATGCGGCTACTTCACTAGACAATGCCGATGACCTACTCGATGCAGCAATCAACACCGTTGCTACCAGCAACGCAGGGGTGCAGACAGAACTCGATGACACACAAACTGGTGCTGGGCTTGCTACTGACGGATCATACAACGCTAACACAGGTACTAACTACATCGACGCAGCCGGATCACTCGATGCGGCTGATGACTTACTTGATGCGGCTATCGCTGGAGTACAAGCAGATGTAGATGGTAATGAAACAGACTCTGATGCTGCTGATGCGGCCATCCAATCGGAACTCGATGCTTCGCAGACCGGTGCAGGACTTGCTGCTAATGGTGGATACACTACCAACACAGGTACTAACTACATCGATGCGGCTACTTCACTAGACAATGCCGATGACCTACTCGATGCAGCAATCAACACCGTTGCTACCAGCAACGCAGGGGTGCAGACAGAACTCGATGACACACAAACTGGTGCTGGGCTTGCTACTGACGGATCATACAACGCTAACACAGGCACCAACTACATCGACGCGGCGGGATCACTCGATGCGGCCGATGACTTACTCGATGCAGCTATCGCTGGAGTACAAGCAGATGTAGATGGCAACGAAACAGATTCTGATAACGCTGATGCGGCCATCCAATCAGAACTCGATGCTTCGCAGACCGGTGCAGGACTTGCTGCCAATGGTGGATACACTACCAACACAGGTACTAACTACATCGATGCGGCTACTTCACTAGACAATGCCGATGATCTACTCGATGCGGCAATCAACACCGTTGCTACCAGCAACGCAGGGGTGCAGACAGAACTCGATGACACACAAACTGGTGCTGGGCTTGCTACTGACGGATCATACAACGCTAACACAGGTACCAACTACATCGACGCTGCGGGATCACTCGATGCGGCCGATGACTTACTCGATGCGGCTATCGCTGGAGTACAAGCAGATGTAGATGGCAACGAAACAGATTCTGATAACGCTGATGCGGCCATCCAATCGGAGCTAGATGCTTCGCAGACCGGTGCAGGACTTGCTGCCAATGGTGGATACACTACCAACACAGGTACTAACTACATCGATGCGGCTACTTCACTAGACAATGCCGATGATCTACTCGATGCGGCAATCAACACCGTTGCTACCAGCAACGCAGGGGTGCAGACAGAACTCGATGACACACAAACTGGTGCTGGGCTTGCTACTGACGGATCATACAACGCTAACACAGGTACCAACTACATCGACGCTGCGGGATCACTCGATGCGGCCGATGACTTACTCGATGCGGCTATCGCTGGAGTACAAGCAGATGTAGATGGCAACGAAACAGATTCTGATAACGCTGATGCGGCCATCCAATCGGAGCTAGATGCTTCGCAGACCGGTGCAGGACTTGCTGCCAATGGTGGATACACTACCAACACAGGTACTAACTACATCGATGCGGCTACTTCACTTGACAATGCCGATGACCTACTCGATGCAGCAATCGCTGGTATTCAAACTGATATTACAAATAACTATGTTGCCAATGGAGATAATGTATCAACATTAACTAATGACGCTGGTTATTTAACCGCTGTGACTAGCGCCAATATCACAGATGATGAAATCGTAAATGCCGATATCAACGCTACGGCTAACATTGCTGCTTCTAAACTACAGTCTACTGTGATGGTAGAAAGTGAAAACGTAAGCTTGCTTAACAATGACGCTGGTTATTTAACCGCTGTGACTAGCGCCAATATCACAGATGATGAAATCGTTGACGCTGACATCAACGCTACGGCTAACATTGCAGCTTCTAAACTTCAATCTACTGTTGTGGTTGCTGGAGAAGGAAACGCACAGCTGACTAATGATGCAAACTACATTGCATCTGGAGCAAATGTTTCTACGCTGACTAACGATGCTGGATACTTAACTGCTGTTACGAGTGCTAACATTACTAATGATGAAATTGTAGATGCAGATATTAATTCTGCAGCAGCTATCTCAGCTTCTAAACTACAATCTACTGTGATGGTGGAAAGTGAAAACGTAAGCTTGCTTAACAATGACGCTGGTTATTTAACCGCTGTGACTAGCGCCAATATCACAGATGATGAAATCGTTGACGCTGACATCAACGCTACGGCTAACATTGCTGCCTCTAAACTTCAATCTACTGTTGTGGTTGCTGGAGAAGGAAACGCACAGCTGACTAATGATGCAAACTACATTGCATCTGGAGCAAATGTTTCTACGCTGACTAACGATGCTGGATACTTAACTGCTGTTACGAGTGCTAACATTACTAATGATGAAATTGTAGATGCAGATATTAATTCTGCAGCAGCTATCTCAGCTTCTAAACTACAATCTACTGTGATGGTGGAAAGTGAGAATGTAAGCTTGCTTAACAATGACGCTGGATACCTAACTGCTGTGACTAGCGCCAATATCACAGATGATGAAATCGTAAATGCCGATATCAACGCTACGGCTAACATTGCTGCTTCTAAACTACAGTCTACTGTGATGGTAGAAAGTGAAAACGTAAGCTTGCTTAACAATGACGCTGGTTATTTAACCGCTGTGACTAGCGCCAATATCACAGATGATGAAATCGTTGACGCTGACATCAACGCTACGGCTAACATTGCAGCTTCTAAACTTCAATCTACTGTTGTGGTTGCTGGAGAAGGAAACGCACAGCTGACTAATGATGCAAACTACATTGCATCTGGAGCAAATGTTTCTACGCTGACTAATGATGCTGGATACTTAACTGCTGTTACGAGTGCTAACATTACTAATGATGAAATTGTAGATGCAGATATTAATTCTGCAGCAGCTATCTCAGCTTCTAAACTACAATCTACTGTGATGGTGGAAAGTGAGAATGTAAGCTTGCTTAACAATGACGCTGGATACCTAACTGCTGTGACTAGTACGAATATCACTGATGATGAAATCGTAAATGCCGATATCAACGCTACGGCTAACATTGCTGCTTCTAAACTACAGTCTACTGTGATGGTAGAAAGTGAAAACGTAAGCTTACTTAACAATGACGTTGGTTATTTAACCGCTGTTACTAGCGCCAATATCACAGATGATGAAATTGTCAATGCCGATATCAACGCTGCGGCGGCTATCGCTGGAACTAAAATTTCTCCAAATTTTGGAACACAGAACATTTCAACTTCAGGAACATTGGGAGCAGGTGCAACTACTGTTACATCACTCCAAGTTACCTCATTAGGAAACGGGCCTGTTTCTATTATAAATGGCGATGGGACTGTTTCTTCATCTGATAGAAGATTGAAAGAAAATATTTCACTGCTTCAAAACACGCTCAGTAAATTAGACGAATTGGGTGGGTATAACTACAACTATAAAGCTGACAATGAGAAGAAAAAGCAAATAGGTGTAATCGCTCAAGAGCTAGAGGAAGTGTTCCCGGAATTAGTTTCAATAGATGATCGAGGTTATAAAATGGTTAATTATCAAGGATTAATACCCGTTCTTATAGAGGCAATTAAAGAACAACAACTTGTGATTAATTCTCTGAATGATAAAGTAGCTAGTCAAGAGGCGAAGCTTTCAGAGCTAGCTACTGATAACAAGGAAATGAAGAGTGATCTTGATTTAATCAAGAAAATGTTAATGGGCGATAAAACTGTTAAAAACGAGAACGAATGAGAAAGCTTATACATGTAATAGGGCTAGCTCCATTCTTAGCTCTGGGACAACTTTACATTCCATCAAATGGATTGGTCCATATTGCGAATGGGGCCAATCTAGAAGTTGGTGGTGACCTTGATAATAATGGTGTTATCCAAAATAGAGGAACATTATCACTCTATGGTGACTGGATAAACAATGCCAACTTTAATGGACTTGAAGGTAGACTTCAGTTTTTAGGTGGATCTGAACAAGTGGTGGGACCGCCACAATTAACTGTTAGCGAGTTGGTAATTAATCAGGGAGGTGAAGTTTCTTTTCCTGGAGATCAATATATCGTGCTAGATAGATTGGAATTCCAATTTGGTAAAATAAAGCCTGGACCTGATACTAGATTTGTCTTAGAACCTGATGCTAAAGTTTTTGGTGGATCCAATCTTTCTTATTTCGATGGAACACTTATAGCTAAAGGAAGTGGAATCAAAACCTTCCCTATCGGATCAGAAGGGCTGTTCGCACCTATAACTCTTTTAAGTGTCTTCGGTTTGAATACCGAAATTGCTGCTGGATTTGTTAGAGGAAATTCGGTAGATCCTGTTCCTGGAGATAGCCTTTTAGGAGTATCTCACAGAGGATTATGGGAATTAGAACTCTTAAATGGAGCCACAGATGCTACAAAACTCGAATTGGAATTCAGCGAAGAAGATCTTACTGATTTTCGTGTTCCTAACAATATCAGACATAGAGTAAATGCACCAGTTATAGCATATGCAACTGATCCAGCTGGCATCTATCGATCATTAGGCGTAGAATCTATAACCGATTCGGACTCTGTGACTTTCGGCACAATTGTAAGTGAATTGCCAATTAGACCAACTATTGGTGAAAAACTCTATGTGGCAGTAGGACTAGCTCCACGTATCCCCAATGAAGGATTATACTTTATACCTGAGGCATTTTCACCACAAGCAAGTGATCCGGATAACGCCACCTTCAAAATATTTGGTCAAAAAATTTCTGAAGAAGGATTTGATCTTCAGATCTACAATAGACTTGGTGTAGTGGTTTATTCTACCAACTCTTTCGAAGAAGCCAATCAAAATGGATGGAATGGAGATAACCAAAGAACCGGTGCGGAAGAGCCTGCAGGTGTTTATTACTATACTATTAAGTTTCAATTTGATACCGGTCTTCCTGTTCAAGAGAAAGGCGCATTCTATTTAGTGAAATGAAAAAGTTTACCACCATACTGCTAATAATACTCTCATTCAAAGTGATGAGCCAGGATGCACAATTCTCCCAGTATTATGCGGCGTCATTGTATTTGAATCCTGCATTCAGTGGGATCTATAATGATCCTTCATTCCATATGAATCACAAAAGACAATTGCAAAGCGTCGATGTTATTAACGAGCTAACTCAGGTTTCATTTATTTTTCCTATTAAACCAAAAGGTAGCTTAGAGCAGTCTCTGGGTGGTGTGGGCCTCATGGCTTTCAATGAGAAAAGTGGTTTCCAAGGTATTTATCAACGAAATTCAATATTTCTAAACTACGCCCACAACCTTAAGTTTGGCCTACTCACCTCCTATTTAATATCAATTGGGGTTCAGGCAGGTTATGAGATGAGAAAATTGAATTTTAGTAGACTACAATGGGGGTCTCAATACAATTCATTCTATGGCTTTGATGATTCGTTACCTGTACCTGTCACAGAATTTGATGATCAGCAACAGAATCCTGTAGTGAATGCTGGAATTATGTATTACTACAATCCAGAAAGAAACTATTTACTCCATAAATACAGTGCATTCGTTGGCGTATCTGCTACCAATTTGAATAGACCTAACACCTCTTTCACAATTGACTCTGAAAACACGCCACCTATTTTGATCAAATATAATGGCGGCATTGAGTTCAAGTTTAAAAAACTATTCGTAACGCCTAGCCTTCTATACTTATATCTAAGACAAAACCAACAATTTAATGCTGGTTTGAATATGGCATATGTTCCTAATTCAGATAGGTATAGAGCTAGAGGCTCTCAACTTCTCTTCGGTGCCTGGTACAGGCTGAGAGACTCTTTCATTTTTATGGGAGGTGTTAAAGTCCAATCATTAACTGTGAGAGTGAGCTACGATATGAATAGTACTTTATTTGTTCCTGAAAAGGGAGTAGATCTTGCACAAAATTCGTTTGAGATTTCGATTCAATACTCCCTTTCCAAAAACGTTGGAAATAGAAAAATTTCTAACCCGTTATTCTAAATTAATTCTTAGGATAAATAATCAATCTTGTACCTGGCTCAAGTCTAGTTGAGCTAAGATCATTTTGCTCCATTATTAACTCTTCCGGTACATTAAATTTTTGCGAAACGATCTGAAGATTATCTCCCGGCTGTACCGTATAAATAAAGTCACTACCACTTTTTATATCAGCAGGTACAACTAAATTAAAGTCAGCTTCGATAGCACCATCTTTCTTAAGACGAATCGGTTGATATGCAGTCAATTCACTGGATCCAAGACCATTCAGTCTTCTAATTATGTCTCCAGAAACACCCATACTACCAGCAACTTTCGAAACCGTTGCTCCAGGTCTTATGATATAAAAATTACCGAATGATTCTCTTCTCTTACCAATGAGTCTTACATCAATTCTTCTATTGAGTTGTCGACCATATGGATTACCATTATCAGCAATTGGCTTTTCAGACCCATGCCATATCACAGAAATCTTAGATTGATCAATTCCATTTTGAATTAAATAGTCTCTAGCTGAATAGCCACGATCCTTACTTAATATTAAGTTGAGTTCTGCTCCTCCAGTATCATCGGTGTGTGATTCAATCTCAATTTTCTGACCGCCACCCCGATATGCAGCAATTACCTCATCCAACAAGATTTTAACTTCTGGTCTAAGGTCTGAAGATCCTACATTAAAGAATGCACGTGTTGCGCTTGTGAAAATTCCTGCTTCTTTTTCTATTCTTCCCTCAACATTAAAATCTTCTAACACTACTGATTCAGACGCATTACCCTTTTTGAATGTAAGGTCATACTTGGCCGGAGAAACTTTGAACTCAAATTCGCCTACTCTATTCGTATATCCCTCAATTACAGTTTTTGTGTTGTCAAATTCAATTAATGTGATTGCATAAGAAGAAAGTGGTGTGCCAGAATTGGCACCTACAAGCTTACCTGTAATTGTGATTTCATCATATCCATCAATTTTATCAATTGGTAGAGCAATCTTAATTTCATCAAGTTCTTCTGACGCAAGAATATCTTCTGCACCTAGGAGCTTTTTGCTTCCAGAATCAGCTTCCATATTAGTACTTGCAGCAAGTGCTATTATATCTACCGGTGCTTCATCCACATCTTTTGCATCAATTGAAATATTCTCCGTAAGAATTCGATCATTGTTGAATCTGAACTTTTTGATTCGTTCTAAAAGTTGATTCTCGCTAGTACTCAAAGACCCTCGCACTCGGGCGTCTCCTTCAGGAAGAACATAACGACCATTTCTTTTTGGAAGCCCTTTATCTAAGATTACTCTATTGATAAAAGCTTTTCTATCCTGTGCCAGATTATTGTAATATGTGAATGCATTTCGAACTAAGGATTCTTCACCACTTTTTAGTTCATCACCTGAGACCATTTTTGCTAGCGCAGCAATATGAACTTTCTCTCTTCCTGTAAGCTCAGTCAGTTTTTGTTGATCACTAAGCTTAACTGTTCTATCAGAGTACTCGCTGACGATATAGTCCAACGCAATAATGTTATCAATTGCACTCCTTTTACCTTCACTTAATGCTTCATATTGACTGATATCTGTGTTTGTAAGTCGAGCACTTGGGTCAGCGCCATCAACAGATTCGCCTGCTCTAGTTATTACTTTAGGAGTAGTATCAAAGAAAATAGGCTTGGCTTCATTCAAGTATGAATCATAAGCAGTTTTTACAAATCGTTCAACTGCTCCTTTTTGAAGTTCATTCAATTCAGGCTTCATTTCAAGCAATCTATTCACAGTTTCTTCTGGTGTATCACTTAGAGCAGCTTGAAGCTCAGACTGTGAGAAAGTAGTTTCCGTTAAGTAAATACTTGAGTTTGCAAGATTCGATATTTGTTTCAAAAGTAGCTTATCTAGCCTACTTTGATCCTTGGAGTTCTTGTTGTTATAAACATCTAAATCTGAGTTGCTTACATTTTGATCAAAATTGGTAAGATCAGAAGTCATGAATGTAGTTGCAATCGACTTCAACTTCTCTTTATCCTCTTCATTAAGTGACTCATAAAAATCACGGTCTTCTTTGAGCAGTCGATACTTCTCTTCGTTGCTCAACCCAATAAGTCGTTCTCTAATAGCAGCATTTACATCATCAACAGCATCTTGATTATCTCTCATAAATACCTTTTCTGATAATGAGAGAGAGATATTGCCCAAGTTACGCTTCTCTTTAAGATACTTGATGGCAATTCCGTCCAAGCTTTTTTGTTCCTTGGTGTCAAATGAGTTGTAGGTAGGGGTAGCAGGCTGAAATTTTTCCGCATTTTTTAAGCGATCTGAAATTAAAATATCAATCTTCTCTCTTTCATCCGAGCTCACACCACTGTAAAAGTCGAATACATCATCCTCCAAATTCACACTGTTGCCCATCCCTTGTTGTTCCAAGTAAGAAGAAACAATATTGTCAACCTTTCTCCTTTTGTCAGAGCTGAGTTGCTGATAATAGTAGTCATCTTCAGTTCTGATAGACCGAATCATATTGCTAGTCATTTTTCTAACCCTAGCATTAACAATTTTGTCTATACGTTCTTTATCATCTTCACTTAGTGATTTGTATACAGCTAACTGTCTCTCAGTTAATATAAGATCCACCTCAGACACAGATGAAGAGAGCATTCTTGAAATAATTTGATTGATTATTTCAGTCTCACTACTATCAAAATTGTAATCATCTGTAAACAAAGAATTTCGTCCCGCTATGGTCCCTTCAGTAGAAACCTCAGATATTATTTCACTCTTCGAACGGACATTAAATCCATAGATATCATATTTCCCTGGCCCTTCATCTCGATTTGAGGACAAGTATCCTTTGGTCTTGCCCATGAAGAAGAAGATGTCATCTTTATAAGAATTGAAAGGTATTCCTGCATTATAAATTTCTGCGTTTTCAAACTTAGTTCCTCTCGCTATGTAAATATCGAAGCCTCCGAAACCTCTGTGCCCATTGGATGCAAAAAACAGCACTCTCTCATTCAAGTCATAAAATGGAGAAACTTCATTGAATGGAGTATTAATCTGGTCACCTAAGTGAATTGGAGGACCCCAATTGTCTCCTCCAGCGTTGATGCTCATGTACAGATCTAGTTGCCCTAAGCCACCTTCTCTGTCAGATGCATAAAAAAGCGTATCACCTCCAGGTGTAAGATTTGGATGCTTAGAGTTAAATCCATACTCATTGATGTTAAAGTTTAGCGCTTTTGGTTCCGTCCATCTTCCACCCACTAATTCAGACATGTAGATGTGGCAAACGTCTCCTAAATCTTCATCACAATTGGTGTAATAGAATTTGTTTCGATCCCTATTGAAAGAACCTGAACCATCTCCATATTTAGTATTTATGACCTTTTCAAATCTGTCACCCGCGTCTAGTTCTTTCCAAACTCCATTTTCTTGAGTAAACCTGAATAAATCGGCAAAGGACTCTCCATATTGATTGTCTACTAAGCTTCCTTTACCACTGCTCCTTGCACTAGTCAGACAAACAATTTCATCTGATCCAATACTAAAAGCCGCATAGTCATTGTACTCTGAGTTTAGCGGAGCCATCAATGGTGCAAACTTATGATCAGGGTGAACCAATGTAATTTGATTTAAAGCCAATTGGCATCCATCAATCTCTATTTTAGCTTGCTTATAGAATGATCTGTATTTATCGCTTTCATGCAGTTCGTTAGCAACCAAAAATTTCCTGAAGGACTTAAAATTTTGAAGCGACTGATCATAGCGACCTTTCAGCTTTTGCATCGTTGCATAGTAGAATCCTGCTAAAGGATACCTAGCGTCTTGTGTTGATCCTATTGCTTCATAGTGATATTCGGCACTTTCATAGTCTTGTGTCAGTCTATAGCACTCAGCCAATTGGTATTGAGCTTTGATATTAGATGGGCTCTCGGATAATGCCTCCTTGTAATACCTGATTGCACTTATATACTGCGCATTTTTGAAATAATCATCACCTACTGTGATGAGATTTCGGACCATAATTTTATTTTCCTGTCCAGATGCAATTACTGCAAATAGAAATCCGAGTAGAAAAAAATACTTCCTCATAACTTCAAATTTTTTTTTATCCATTTCCTGTTAAAATAAAAGCACCCCATATTTTTGGATCACTGTATTTCTCTCTCATTTTTAGCTGAGCATATTTCAGTGACTCCATTACTTTGTTGGTTTCATTTAGTTTTTGATAAAACAAGATCATTAATTCACTTGATATTTTATCATCAATTCTCATTAGACTAGTAATTATATTTCTTGCTCCTGCTACTGTAAAAGCACGTTGCAAGCCATATATTCCTTCGTTATTTTCGGCTAAATCAGACCCGAATTCACAAGACGGTAAAACGACAAGCTGAGTTTTACTCAGGTCTAAGTTCATTGCCTCATAAGTTGTTAAGATTCCGTCATTTTCGGGTATCGTGCGGATTCCGCGCATGT